>CAKZSI010000031.1 GCA_937918935.1 uncultured Chloroflexales bacterium
TTTGCACATCTCGACTGCTTGCAGGACGAACTCGAAGCCGTGCTTGCGACCTACACTCCCGAGCGACTGCAATCACTCAGTGGCTACCCCTACCTGGTGCAGACCGAGCTTGCGATGACCTCCTAGGGAATTGGTATAACCTCTGTGTTCCCACCACGCCAGGCACAGATCCGCTGGGCGATCATCGGCCCTGTACTCTTTTTTTCACTGCTCATCCTGCTGGTCAACGGCTATGCGCCGCCGCCGCGCCCGCGCATCGCGCCAGCGTCGGCAGTGCAGCCGCTGACCGCTCCCGAGCGCCCCCTGCCGCCCGGCGCGGCGACGCCCACCCCCGTGCCACTGACCGGCGATCTGCTTCAGACGGGCCTGCTCCGGATTGCTATTGACGAGGGCGCGCTGCGCCCGGAGGAACAGCCGTCGGTCGCCGATGAACTGGATCGTGCCCTGGCCTACGTCGTGGCGCGCTTCGGCAGCCCTCCGACGGCGCCAATGGAGGTGTTGATCGGCCTGGAACCAGCCTGCGCGCTCCACGGTATCGCCTACACCGACATCCGCAACATGCAGGTCTTCACTTGCGCCAGTTTCCCCGCTGCTCGCGCCGTCAGCATCATGGCCCACGAATTCGTGCACCAGCTCTGTCAGGATCGCTATGGGGAACGGCACGTTAGCGCCGATCTGGTTTTATCTGAAGGTGTGGCGACCTGGGGGGCGGGCGCCTACTGGCTGGGCGATGCGCCGACCTTTCGCGCCTTCGTGCGCCCGTGGGTCGCCAACGGCGAGGCGCTGCCGCTCGGCATCAGCTATGTGGGCCGGCCGATCAGCGATATGAACAAACTCTACTACCAGTGGGCCAGTTTTGTTGAGTTCCTGATCCAGACCTACGGCCGCGAGGCTTTCGACCGCCTGTACCTGACCGGCCAGAACGCGCCCGGATCAGCCGATTACCCCGGCGTCTACGGCAAGAGTTTTGACGCTCTGGAGGCCGAATGGCGCGCCTGGGCGCTTGGCGGATGAAGTCGCTCCGCGTGGCAGTCCCTCACTGACCAACCAGCCCGCCGCCGCCGCGTCCGGCGCGCCGCAGGCGCTCGATACTCGACCAGCGCGGCGCCACTGGCGTGCGGGTGGGAATCAACCCCTGGGTGATCAGCCGGGCGGCGCTGCGCCATCCCCCAACTACTTGCTCATCAGCGGCGCCACTGGCCAGGGCGGCCTCTTCTTCGAGCAGGCAGGTGATCGCTGCCATGGCCGCGGCGGCCTCTTCGGTGTCCACGGCGCCGCCGCTCAGGGTGAAGTGTGGCATAAGGTCCTCACGTAACCATAGCCGGTTGCAAGAGTACGGGCAAACCTGCTTTCCCCATTGCCCCTGCCCGCCCGGGTACAGGCAGGAACGTAACCCTCCGGGTCACGGGCCGGGGAAACCTGATTTCCCCGCGCCCCTGCCCGGCGGGAGGGGCTGGAAGGGCACGACCCTCCCAGGACCGTCTCTTGAAATACCATTATACAAGCCGTTCGAGCATCACGCGCTGGGCGCGCAATTCCAGCGTGGCGTCAAGCCGATCCAGGGTAGCGGCGGCGCCATAGCGCCGGCGCAGCGCCAGACCGATCAGATGGTCGGTGAACTGGGGGTTCTTCGGCAGCAAGGCCCCGTGCAGGTAGCAGCCGAAGGCGTTGCGGTACACCGCTCCACCCACACCGTCTTCGCCGTTGTCGCCATGACCGGCCAGCACCCGGCCCAGGGGTCGCACCCCTGCTCCGTGGTAGGTGCGGCCACTGTGGTTCTCGAAGCCGACCAGGCGCACCGGCGCCCCCTCGCCCAGCCGGGCCTCGACCACGATGTTGCCGATCAGGCGCCGCTTCCCGCCGATGGTGTACACGTCCAGCGCGCCAAGACCGGGTAAACGTTCGCCCGTGTGGGTCAGGAAGTAGTGCCCGAGCAACTGGTAGCCTCCGCAGATCGCCAGCAGCACCAGACCGTCCTCAATCGCCGCGCGCAGCCCCGCCCCCTGCCGCTCCAGCAGATCCCGCGCGATGAGCGCCTGGCCGCTGTCCTGGCCCCCGCCGAAGAAGGCCAGATCGAAATCCGACCAGTCTACCGCCATGCCCGGCTCGATCGGGATGACGCTCAGTTCAATGCCGCGCCAGGCGCAGCGTTGCTTCAGGGCGATCACGTTGCCGCGATCGCCATACACGTTCATGTGCGAACTGTAGAGATGCACCAGATGCAAACGATAGTTCATATGCCAGGAAACGGCTCAAACCTGAGGCGCCACTGGAGGGGCGCGGGGAGGCTTCCCTTCCCCGCTATCCCCAAACAGTTGCGCAACAGACCGCACGGTGCGCCGCCAGTGCCACAAGGCGCCGTGAATCGGAGCGTCTGGCAGGGCGCAGCCCTCCCAGGAACATCCTCAGGCGCGAGCAATATAATCACCCTCACCGATCCACTTAAACGTCGTCAGGGCCTCCAGGCCCATCGGCCCGCGCCAGTGGAGTTTCTGCGTCGAGATGGCCACCTCGGCCCCCAGGCCGAACTGCCCGCCATCGTTGAAGCGCGTGCTGGCATTGACGAACACGGCGCTGGCGTCAACCTCGGCGGTGAAACGCGCCGCCGCGGCGCGATCCTCGGTCAGAATGGCCTCGGTATGGCCGGAGCCGTAGGTGGCGATGAAGTCAATCGCTTCATCAAGGCTGCCTACAGTTTTGATCGAAAGGATCAGGCCCAGAAACTCCGTGCCATAGTCATCGGGGCCGGCGGGAACCACGCGCCAGCCCTGGGCCGCGGGATGGTCGGCGAGGATGGCCAGGCTCTCGGGATCGCAGCGCAGTTCCACCCCGGCGGGGCAGAGGCTGGCCGCCACGGCCGGCAGCAGCCTCGGAGCGATCGCGCGCTCCACCAGCAGCGTGTCGAGGGCGTTGCACACACCTGGGCGCTGCACCTTGGCGTTGTGGATCAGCGGTACAGCCCGTTCCAGGTCGGCGCTGCGTTCGACGAAGAGGTGTACCACCCCGATGCCGCCGGTGATTACCGGGATGGTGGCGTTCTCCAGGCAGAAGCGGTGCAACCCGGCGCCCCCACGGGGGATGATCATGTCCACGTAGCGGTCGAGCCGCAGCAGGCCGCGCACCACCTCACGGTCGGGATCGGTAATGCTCTGCACCGCCGTGGCGGGCAAACCGGCCCGTTTGAGGGCCGCGCCGATGGCCGCAGTAATCGCCGCCACGCTGCCGCTGATGTCGCTGCCCCCGCGCAGAATGGTGGCGTTGCCGGTCTTCAGGCAGAGTGCGGCAATGTCCACCGTGACATTCGGGCGGGCCTCGTAGATCGCGCCCACTACGCCGAGCGGGGTACGGCGCCTGTGCAGCCGCAGACCATTCGGCAGATCCACTGCGTCGAAGACCACCCCCACCGGGTCGGGCAGGGAGGCGACATGGCGCGTATCGCCAGCGATACTGGCCAGGCGGGCCGGGGTAAGCAGCATCCGGTCAATCAGCGCCGCGTCGGTGCCGCCGGCGCGCGCGGCGGCCACGTCCTCGGCGTTGGCAGCGAGAATGGCCTCCTGCTGTTCCAACAGCGCGTCGGCGATGGCCTGGAGCGCCGCGTCTTTCGACGCGGTCGGCAAGGTTGCCAGCACTCGCGCCGCCGCCTTCGCCTGCTGGCCCATCCGTTCGAGATCTGTGTTCATGATGGCCTCCAAAGGCGCTTGATCGCCGGGGTGACAGGCGCCCCGACAGCGGTTGGTAGGGTGGGGCAACCAGGTTGCCCCACGCCCCGGCCCGTAGGAGGCTTGAGGAAGGGTGGGTCCGGGGAAGGGCGAGGACTGTCTCCATCCCCCCGCCTACCAGTGGGTGTGACGCAAAGTTCTGCACGTACCGCGGCCCACTTGCCCGCCGGGCGCCTGAAAAAGCTCCGGCCAGCGTTACGAAGGCTGCCCGCGTAGCCTGCCAAAGCCGGCCTGTGTCGGCTGCGCAGGTCTTCAGCCCGTAGCTTGCACTGTAACCTGGCAGCCCCGCAGGGGCTTGCATGCACTCAGCAAGGGCTTTAGCCCCCAGCTTGCTCCGCACAGGCTTCAGCCCGCAGCTATACTTTCTTCATCTCCATCAGGCGCCGGGCGCGGGGGAACGTGCACAACATCACCACGGTGGCGCAACCCTCCGAGATGCGGTACACTACGCATACCCACATCGCATCGCACCTATATCCGTGGCGAAGGAGCCACGCGGAGGAGCGTCAGTATGGAGACTACGCGCTGGAGCTACGTGAGCGGAACGAGTGACGTGCCCCTGCTGGGCGTAACCATCGGCGATTGTTTCGACGCCATCGCCGCCCGCTTTCCCGACAACGAGGCCCTGGTGGTGCGCCAGCAGGGCCTGCGCTACACCTACGCCGATCTGAAGACCGACGTGGATCGCTGCGCCCGTGGGCTGATGGCCCTGGGGATCGCGAAAGGCGAGCGTGTCGGCATCTGGGCGCCCAACCGCGCCGAATGGCTGATCACCCAGCTCGCCACCAGTAAGATCGGCGCCATCCTGGTCAACATCAACCCGGCCTACCGCCTCCACGAACTCGAGTACGCCCTGCACCAGTCTGGCTGTAGCGCCCTGATCTTCGCCCCGCAGTTCCGCGGCTCCGACTACAGCGCCATGCTCTACAACCTGCTGCCCGAACTGCACCAGGCCCAGCCGGGGCGCCTGGCGGCGGGACGCCTGCCCGACCTGCGCACCGTCATTCGCCTGGGCGACGAACCGGCCCCCGGCATGTTCACCTGGAACGACGTGCTGGCCGTCGCCGAACAGGTCAGCCCCGCCGACCTTGCCGTGCGACAGGCCGAACAGCAGTTCGACGATCCGATCAACATCCAGTACACCTCCGGCACGACCGGCTATCCCAAAGGCGCGACGCTCAGCCATCACAACATCCTCAACAATGGCTACTTCGTCGCTCGCCTGATGCGCTTTACCGACAAGGATCGCCTGGTGATCCCCGTGCCACTGTACCACTGCTTCGGCATGGTCATGGGCAATCTCGGCTGCATCACCCACGGCGCAACGATTATCTACCCCTCCGAGGGCTTCGAGCCGCTGGCCGTGCTCCAGGCCGTGCAGGAAGAGCGCGCCACCGCCCTCTTCGGCGTGCCGACCATGTTCATCGCCGAACTCGACCATCCCGAATTCAGCCAGTTCGACCTTGGCAGCCTGCGTACCGGGGTGATGGCCGGCGCGCCCTGCCCGGTCGAGGTGATGCGCAACGTCCACTCGCTGATGAACATGCGCGAAGTGGAGATCTGCTACGGTATGACCGAGACCAGCCCCGTCAGCACCCAGACCCGCATCGGCGCGCCGTTGGAGAAGCAGGTCGGCACCGTCGGCCAGGTGCACCCCCACGTCGAAATCAAGATTATTGACCCGGTTAGCGGCAAGGTGCTGCCCCGCGGCCAGACGGGCGAGTTGTGCACGCGGGGCTACTCGGTGATGCTGGGCTACTGGAACAACGAGGAAGCCACGCGCAAGGCAATTGACGCCGCCGGCTGGATGCACACCGGCGACCTGGCGGTGATGGACGAGGAAGGGTACATCAACATCGTCGGGCGGATCAAGGATATGATCATCCGCGGCGGCGAGAATGTCTATCCCCGCGAGATCGAGGAGTTCCTCTACACCCATCCCAAGGTCAGCGACGTGCAGGTGATCGGCGTGCCCGACGAACGCTATGGCGAGGAGATCATGGCCTGGATCAAGCTCAAGCCCGGCGAAACCGCCGACGAGGAGGAGATCCGCCACTTCTGCCGCGGGCAGATCGCCCATTTCAAGATTCCTCGTTATGTTAAGTTTGTGGAGAGTTTTCCAATGACCGTCACCGGCAAGGTGCAGAAGTTCCGCATGCGCGAGCAGAGCATCGAGGAACTGAACCTGCGCGCCGCCGCCTCCCTGCGCACGGCCTGAGGCGCGGAGGGCTACGCCCTCCGCGCCGCCTCGCGTTCCGCCCGCAGCGGCGGCTGTGTCCTGATTTCGCCAACGCGCGCGCCCGCTGCGGGCGGAACGGAGCTGCGAGGAGTTGAGACGCCATATACGGCAATCCAGAATCCTAAAACCACCGGAGGAACAGGTTTCCCCATGCCCAAACATCCCCTCGCCATGGCCCTGGCCAAGGTCGTCATCGCTGCCGCCTGGGCCGATGGGCACCTTGCTCACGATGAAGTCAACAGCCTGAAGAACCTCCTCGCCGAAATGGGCCAGACGGTCGGCAGCGGCGAGATGGCCCTGACCATGCAGGACTGGGCCGAACTGGATATTTACCTTTACTCACCCGTGGAAGTAGAAGAACGCCAGCGCCTGGTCACCGAACTGGCCGCGCTGATGCGCGGCCCGCGCGACCGGCAACTGGCCTTGCAGGCCCTCGACCGGCTCTTCGCTGCCGATCACGTCCAGCACGAGGCCGAGCGCCAGGTGGCCGCCGAGATCCGCGCCGCCCTGGAACGGGCCGACCCGGGGCCTCTGGCGGCCCTGGGTGGGTTCGTGCGCCGCAGTCTCGGTCTCCAGCCCGCCGGACCGAACCGCGAGCAGTACCTGGAGGAGTTCCTGAACAACCGGGTGTACTACGCCGTGCGCGTGCGCCTGGGCAAGGCCCCCGAGGAGGATCTGGGCATCCCCGCCGGGGAGGCCCGCGCCCTGGCCCTCGCTGGCGGCATCCTCGCCAGCCTGGCGCACCTCGACGCCCAGGTCACCGAGGAGGAGCGCGAGCGCATCATCGCGGCCCTGCAGCAGGGCTGGGGTATCAGCCGCGACCGGGCGGTGCTGGTCACCGAGGCCGCCATCGTCGAGAGCAAGGAACACCTGGACCCGTATACGCTGACCAACGCCTTCGCCGAGAGCACCAGTGTCAAGGAGCGTATCCGCTTCCTCGACGCATTGTTTGCGGTTGCCGCCGCCGACGATGGCGCCATTTCGAGCGAGGCCAGCGCCATGATCAGTCGCATCACCAGCGCCATCCGCCTGGAACAACGCCATTTTATCGAGGCCAAACGCCGCGCCACGAGATGACGTGGGCAAACCGGGTTTCCCCCATGCCCCCGCCGCCTATGAAGCACTGCCTGCTCTGCCTTCTCGCCACCCTGCTGGCGCTGGCCGTCACCGGCCCGCCCGCCGCGCTCCCGCGCGCGGCAGCCAGCGATGCGCGCACTTTCGTGCTCGGTTACTCCGCCCAGGGCCGCCCCATCGAGGTCACCCAGTTTGGCGCCGGCCCGCGCAAACTGGTTGTCGTCGGCAATACCCACGGCGCCCCCGAGGCCAACACCTTCCGGCTGACCCTCGAACTGATCGAGCACTTTCGCGCCCATCCCGCCCTGATCCCGGCAGGTGTGCGCCTGGCCTTCATTCCCTCGATCAACCCCGACGGTCTGGCCCTCGGCTGGCGCTTCGACGCCGCCGGTGTCGATCTGAACCGCAATATGAATACCAATCTGGACGCCTGCCCCGAAAACGACTGGCGCGTGACAGTGCAGGGCGCCTACGGCGTCGTCTCCGACACCGGCGGCCCCTACCCCGACTCCCAGCCAGAAGTGCGGCTGTTACGTTCCTTCCTCTGGGACGCCGCCGGGGCGATCTTTCTGCACTCCAACGCCGGACTGGTTTTCCCGGCGAGTTGCGAGCACGCCCCCTCCATCGCTCTGGCCGAACACTACGCCGGTGGCGCCGGCTATGCCTACAGCCGCTTCTGGCCAAATTACACCATCAGCGGGGGCATGCACGACTGGGCCGGCAGCCTCGGCATCGCGGCCATCACCCCCGAGTTGATCACCGGCGACCAGACCGAGTTCGCCCAGAATCTCGCCGGTCTCCAGGCTGTCCTGGCCGACGCCGAGAGCCTGCTGCCCCTGCCCGAAGACGGGTTGGTAGCCGGGTTGAGCGTGCCCGCGGCGATCTACCGCTTCTGGCGCGCCCTGGGCGCCGAGGAACGCTTCGGCCCGCCCCTCGAACCGGCCCGCGCCACGGCCGACGGCCTTAGCCAGGTCTTCCGCAACGCCAGCATCAACCTCCGCGAGGATCTCCGCGACACGCCCTACTACGTGCAACCCGAACCCCTGGGGGTCGCCGCACTACGCGATCTGGCCTACGGCGGCGCCGAGGCCCTGGCGGAGCCCGCGGGCGAGGCGGCGGGCCGGCGCTTCCCCGAGACCGGGCATTCGCTGCGGGGCGCTTTTCTGGACTTCTGGGAGCGCGGGGGAGGACTGGAAGTGTTCGGGTTGCCGCTGTCGGAGGAATTCACCACCATTGCCGCCGACGGGCAACCCCGCGTCGCGCAGTACCTTGAACGCGCCGTGTTGGCCCTCTACCCCGAGGATGGCGGGGTGCGCCTTGAACCCCTGGGGGCGCGGACGCTGGCCCTGGAGCGCCTGCGGCAGCCGGCAACGTCATTTACGGTGCGTTAAAAGGGGATGGTATGGGAGGGCTTCGCCTCCCATACCATCCCCTTGCAACGGGGGTACGGGCAAGCGTCTACACCCGCTCGATGTACTCGCCGGTGCGCGTATCAATCTTCAAACGATCGCCCTCATTGACGAACCCCGGCACCTGGATAACCGCGCCCGTCTCCAGCGTGGCCGGCTTGGTGACATTGGTGGCCGTATCACCGCGCACCGCCACCGCCGTCTCGGTGACTTCGAGGATCACAAAGATCGGCAGTTCGACCCCCAGCAGCGTCTCCTTCTCCGAGTCATAGACCAGATCGGCGGTTTCATTTTCCTTGAGGAAGCGCGCCGCGTCACCCACCATCGCTGCCGAGACGGGAATCTGATCGTAGGTGTTATTGTCCATGAAAATAAAATCGTCGCCCTCACGGTAGAGGTACTGCATCGGGCGCCGCTCGATGCGCACAATATCAATATCCGCGCCCGCGCGCAAACGATCTTCAATCACCTTGCCATTGGCGAGGTTCTTCAACTTCACCCGCACGAAGGCGCGCCAGTTGCCCGGCGCCACGTGCTGAAATTCAACCACCTGATACAACTCGTTGTTGTAGCGGATCACCATGCCGTTGCGCAAATCTGATGTTGTGCCGGCTGCCATCTGCGTATCTCCTGTTTTGAAGCATAACCCATTCCTGCAACGGCAGGTTTCGACGAAGCCGTGCCGCTGGCTGCTACCACTATAGCCGCGCCTGGCGATCTCGGCAAGTACGGGGCGACCAGGGCCTGTGCAACCGTACTGCCGGCAAACCCGGGAGCGCGGGCCTCCGGCTCGCCTGCCCTGCATTGGAGAGTCCTGTGGGCCAGGAAACAACCGCCGTGCGCGGCACGGTCACCTGCCGGGAACAGATCGCACTGCCACCGCAGGCACTCATCGAAGTGACGCTCGAGGACATCTCACGCGCCGGCAAAGGTCTGGGAGGATGTGTCCCTCCCAGACCCTCGCTCCTGGCTTCCTTCGAGAACGTCGGACAGGCGCGGAAAGAGGCAAAAGGGTACGTGTTCCGCTCTGTTTACGTTACCTCTCCCACCACCTCAATCCCATTCTGGGCCATGTGGTGGAGGAAGAGCACGTGGTGCAGATCGCCATCGTGGGCCATGATCCCCAGCTCGCGGGCCACCGGCACGGGGGTGTCGTAGGTGTCCACCGCGCTGGCGGGCACAATCACCCGGCGCTTGAGGTTAAGAGCGTTGGCTTCCAGGCGCAGGTGCATCGCCGCGCTGTACACGCACAGGTCGGTGCAGTCGCCGACGATGATGAAGGTGTCCAGTTCGGGGCGCTCACGCAACCAGTCACCCAGGCGCGTGCCGAGGTGCGAACTGAGCGAGTTCTTCTCAATGACCGTGATCGTGTCGGCGAACGGCAGTTCGGTCAGTTCGCGCACGGTCTGGCTTTCGGCGGTGCCCCTGATGCAGTGCGGCGGGTAGGCCGCGAATTCGGGGGTGTTGGGATCGTGCGTATCCTGGGTCAACACAAACTGCCGCACCCCCAGGGCATAGGCCCGGGTAAGGACATCCACCACTGGCTGAATGAGCGCCCGCACCCGCGGCCCCGCCAGGGGGCCTTCGTTGCAAAAGCCGTTAATCATGTCGATGGAGAAGACTGCTACGCGCTCGGGGCGCCCACCGACGATTGTCGCCAGATCCGCCACCGGCAAGGTGGCGTACCACTCCTCCAGGTAGCGCAGAAACGGCTCGGCGCTGCTCAGGTTGATGCTCCGGCTCATACGCGCTGCTCCTCTCTATAGTGTTTTTATGACACTAATTTAGCAGATCCGGCGCCCCGTGTCAAGGCGGGGAGTATGGGGAAACCCGGTTTCCCCACGCCCCGGCGCTCTGCTAGAAGGGTGCGGAGAAACCGGGTTGCCCCGGGTGTGACGAAACGTTTTTCAGGATCGGGGTGCAGGCGCCGGGCGCCCGCGGCTGGAGGGGGGATGGGGAAAGCCGGTTTCCCCACGTCCCCGCTGTGGAACGGCACCGGGCGCCTTTGTCCCCCGCCGGAGGGTACGGCGCCCGGCGCCCCGGCCGCAGGGGTCTGGGGAAACCGGCTTTCCCCAGACGCTTTGCATTTCCTCGCGGCGTGTGCTAGACTATCCACGATACGGGCCGGTAGCTCAGTGGAGTAGAGCACTAGTCTTCGGAACTAGGTGTCGGGGGTTCGAATCCCTCCCGGCCCGCCACCCGCGACGCTGTCGCAGCGTCGCGTTTCTGTGCCTCACGGTAATTAACCATGGGTCGAGGACGCTACCCCGCCCGCCTGAAAGTCGCCCCGCCACCGCCCGAACTCGCCGCGCGCTACCTGCACGACTGGCCGGGCCGCGAGCTGTACCTGCATCCCGAACGCTTTCCGCCGCTCTCCTCTCCCGGCTTGTTCGGCGACACCCGCCCGCTGGAACTGGACGTTGGCTGCGCCACCGGCGACCTGGTGCTGGCCCTGGCCGCCGCCCACCCCGAGGCCAACTACGTCGGCGTGGACATCGTCGCCAAGCCCCTCTGGCGCGCCGTGGAGCGGGCGGCGCGCGCCGGCCTCTCAAATGTGCGCTTCATCCATGCCGACGCGCGCCTGATCTACCGCGCCGTGCCCGATGGCGCCCTGCGGGCCGCCTATGTTCACTTCCCGGCGCCCCTGCTACGCAACCGCCAGCGCAACCAGTTGCTCATCTCCGCCGAGTTGCTGACGCAGATGGAGCGTTGCCTGGCTCCTGGCGGCGTGCTTAGCGTCGTGACCGATCACCCCGAGGTCTACGCCGAGTTGCTCAGGCTGCTCCCCCTCGCCCCCGCGCTGCATCTAGTCGAACCTGCCGACTGGTCGGCCGGATTGACCGAACTGGTCAAATCCCACTACCATCGCCGCTGGGAGGCCCGGGGCCGCCAGATCCGGCGGGCGGAACTGGTCCGATGCCCAGACACCACCAACCGGCTCACCCCGGAGCGGTGACGGGAGTGAAACCCGGGTTTCTCCGCCTCACCCCAACCCACGGGCCGCGCGGTAGCGCCGGATCAAGGCATTTGTCGAACTGTCGTGGCCCAGGGCCGGCGCCTCGGGGCTGGCCAGTTCCGGGATGATCCGCCCGGCGAGGACCTTGCCCAACTCCACGCCCCACTGGTCGAAGGGATTGATGCCCCAGATGACACCCTGGACATAAACGCTATGCTCGTAGAGTGCCACCAGCGCCCCCAGCACCCCCGGCGTCAGGCGCTCGGCGAGGATCGTGCTGCTGGGCCGGTTGCCGGCGAAGGTACGGTGCGGGACCAGTTCGGGCGCCACGCCCTCGGCGACAAGCTGCCCGGCGGGCTTGCCAAAGGCCAGGGCCTCGCCCTGCGCGAACATGTTGGCCATTAACTGATCGTGGTGGTTGCCGATCGGGTTCAGGCTATGGCAGAATCCGATGAAGTCGGCGGGTACCAGCTTCGTGCCCTGGTGCAGCAACTGGTAGAAGGAATGCTGGCCATTCGTGCCCGGCTCGCCCCAGTAGATCGCCCCGGTCTGGTAATCAACCGCCACGCCATCAAGACGCACCGACTTGCCGTTACTCTCCATGGTCAGTTGCTGCAAGTAGGCCGGCAGCCGCTTAAGGTACTGGTCATACGGCAGCACCGCGTGCGTCTCGGCGCCGAAGAAGTTGGTGTACCAGACATCGAGCAGCCCGTGGATGACCGGCAGGTTGCGTTCCAGCGGCGCGGTGCGGAAGTGCTGGTCCATGGCGTGGAAGCCCTCGAGCAAGGCGCGAAAGCCCTGCGGACCGAGGGCGATCATCGTCGAAAGGCCAATTGCCGAGGTCATCGAATAGCGCCCGCCGACCCAGTCCCAGAAGCCGAACATGTTGGTGGTATCAATGCCGAACTTCTGCACCTCGGCGGCATTGGTGGAGACGGCCACGAAGTGGCGCGCCACGGCCGCCTCGTCACCCAGCGTGGCAAGCAGCCACTGGCGCGCGGTGCGGGCATTGGTCATCGTCTCCAGGGTAGTGAAGGTCTTCGAGGCGACGATAAACAGCGTGGTTTCGGGATCGAGATCGCGCGTCGCCTCGGCGAAATCGGTGGCGTCCACGTTAGAGACGAAGCGCAGCGTCAGCGCCCGATCGCTGTAGTGGCGCAGGGCCTCGTAGGCCATCACCGGGCCGAGGTCGGAGCCGCCGATGCCGATGTTGACTACCGCGCGGATGGGCCGGCCGGTATGGCCCTTCCAGGCCCCCGCGCGCACCTGTTCGGCAAACACAGCCATGCGGTCAAGCACGGCGTGGACCTCCGGCACGACATTTGCCCCATCCACCACGATGGTCGCGTCGCGGGGGGCGCGCAGGGCCACGTGTAGCACGGCGCGCCCCTCCGTTACGTTGATCTTCTGGCCGCTGAACATGGCCTCGATCCGCCCTTCAAGGTCGCAGGCCCGCGCCAGGGCGATCAGCAGGGCCAGGGTCTCATCGGTGATGCGGTGCTTACTGTAGTCGAAGTACAGCCCGGCGGCTTCAGCAGCCAGGCGCGCGCCACGCTCCGGGTCCCGCGCGAAGAGATCCCGCAGGTGCAGCGGGCGCAGGGCCGCGAAATGGGCCTGCAGCGCCTGCCACTCCGGGCGGGTGGTGAGCAAGGGCATCGACTCGGTCATCTGGCTCCTCCATCTGATACGGGTGGGCCGTACCGCCATTATAGCGCGCCGGGACCAATAGGGTACAATGGGCGCGTGGCGGGAACCGGGGGTCCTATCTAGTCTGTAAACATAGTCTTTCGCTAACCCCCCGCCCCCTCCCCGACCCTCCCCCACTGGTGGAGGGAGTCCGTCCGGCGCCTCCCCCCCAACGGGGGGAGGTTGGGAGGGGGGCGGAAATGCAAGGAAACTTCGTTTACAGACCACTGATGTTCACGGTAGAAGTGTTTCTGGGAAAGCAAAGCCTTCGCAGACCCTCCCCTGGGGGGCCTGTCATCACCTTAGCACCACAGAGGAGTGCCATGAGCATCCAATTCGGCGCCTTCGTGCCCCAGGGTTGGCGGCTGGATCTGGTGGAGATCACTGATCCGGTCGAGAAATACGAGGCCATGACCCGCGTCGCCCGGGCCGTGGACGCCATTCCAGCCTACGACTCGATCTGGGTCTACGACCACTTCCACACCGTGCCGAGCATCGAGCAGGAAACCGTCTTCGAGGCCTGGACCATCACCGCCGCGCTGGCCCGCGACACGCAGCGGGTCAAGGTCGGCCAGATGTGCACCTGCATTGGCTATCGCAACCCCGCCCTGGCCGCCAAGATCGCCTCCACGGTGGACGTGTTGAGCCACGGGCGCCTCTACTGTGGTATTGGCGCCGGCTGGTACGAGCACGAGTGGCGCGCCTACGGCTATGGCTTCCCCGAACGGCGCGATCGTATGCGCGCCTTCCGCGAAGCGACCCAGATCATGGTCAAAATGTGGACCGAGGAGACGCCGACCTTCGAGGGCGAATACTTCCATATTCGCGGCGCGATCAACCAGCCCAAAGGAGTACGCCAGCCGCATCCTTCGCTGTGGATCGCCGGCGGGGGCGAGCAGGTCACCCTGAAGCTCGTCGCGCAGTACGGCAACGCCGCAAACTTCATGGGCAGCCCCGAGGAGTTCCGGCGCAAGTGCGACGTGCTGCGCGCCCACTGCGCGGCCCTGGGCCGTGACTACGATGCGATCATCAAGTCAACCAACGTCAATATCATCTTCGTCGGCCCCGGCCAGAACGCAGAGCAGGCCACTGCACCAGTTCGCGCCCTCTACAACTGGAACCTGGAGCAGACGCAGCGCAACTTCATCGTCGGCACGCCGCAGCAGGTCGCCGAACGCCTCAACGCGCTCAAAGAGGCCGGCGCGACCTACTTTATCACCTACTTCCCCCGCGTGGCCTACGACCACACCCCGCTGCACATCTTCGCCGATGAGGTAGTTCCGTGGATATGCTGACCGAACACCGTATCATTGGCATCCTGACCACCCTGACGCTGGCGGTGTTGACCTCGGCCTGCGGCGGTCTGCTGCCCGGCAACCAGTCGTCCGGTCCCACGTCCACAGCGCCCGTGTACAGACCTGTCGCGCGCCTCGGCGAAGGCACGCTCAAAACACTGGCCGTCTCACCCGATGGCACACTCGCCGCCTTTGCCACCAGCCTGGGGATCGCCCTCTACGACCTGAGCAAGAGGCAATTCGTGCGGGTGCTGGCCCCCGCCGAGGGGGTTGAGCGGGTGGCCTTCTCGCCCGACGGACGCCTTATCGCCGCAGGGGTGTTCGTCGGGCGCACCACGGGTCGCGAGGAGCGCGGCGGCGTTCAGATGGAGACCTCGAGGGTCAGGATTGCAATCCGCCTCTGGCAAGTCGCCGATGGCGCAGCGATCAGCACCTTCGATGCGCACAACTCGTCCATCTACGGGCTGGCATTTTCCCCTGATGGACAACTGCTCGCCTCGGGCGGTCACGACGACAGTGTAAAGCTGTGGCGCGTGAGCGATGGCGCCTTGCGCTTCTCCTTCACCCATCCACGGGTCTTTGACGTGGCCTTCACACCTGACGGCGAGTTGCTTGCAGCCGCCGGAAACGAGCCGTTCATCCCACTCTGGCAGGTGAGCGACGGCACGCTGGCGGGCAGGCTGGCCGGTGGCCAGCGCGGCTTTATGGGCCTCGGCTTCGCTCCCGATGGCCGGACCCTGGCCGCCGGCTCCTTCGACCAGAGCGCGTATCTCTGGCGCCTGAGCGACGGCGCACTGCTACAGACCCTGGCCGGTCACGCCGCCTATGTCACCGCCGTTGCCTTCGCTCCTGATGGCCGGACCCTGGCCAGCAGTTCCTTCGACCATACCATCCGCCTCTGGCGCCCGGACGATGGCGCGCTGCTGCAGACGCTGGAAGGCCACACGCACTCGGTAACCGCCGTGGCCTTCACCCCAGACGGCGCCACGCTGCTCTCCGCCTCGCTGGACCAGACCGCGCGCCAATGGCGGATCAGCGACGGGCGCCTGCTGGACACCCCTGGCGCCTTCTCGGACGCCGTGCTTGACGTGGCCTTCTCCCCTGACAGCGCGCTGGCAGCCGCCGCTACGCAGGGCGAGCAGATCAAGCTCTGGCGCATCAGCGATCGCACCCTGATCCGTACCCTGGAGGGACATACGGGGTATGTAACCAGCATTGCCTTCTCACCCGACGGGCAACTGCTGGCCTCGGGCGCCTCCGACCGCACCACGCGGCTCTGGCGCGCGCATGATGGCCTCCTCCTCCATACCCTGGGTGAACACATCTGGGAGGTCAACGACGTTGCCTTCACCCCCGACGGGCAGACCCTGGCCACCGCGGCGAATGACGGCGCCGTGCGGCTCTGGCGCGTCAGCGACGGCGCCCTGTTGCGCGTCCTGGGGAAACCGGAGCCGCAGTTGAATGCCATACGGGCCGTCGCCTTCGCCCCCGACGGCGAAACCCTGGCCAGCGCCAGTCAGGACGGGAGCGTACAACTGTGGCGGGTGCGCGACGGCGCGCCGTTACGCAGATTACCCGCGCCCGCGGCGAGCAACACCCCGCTCGTTACCGGTCTGGCCTTCTCGCCGAACGGCCGGCGCATCGCCGCCAGTTATGACTTCGCCGCCCCGAACGCCAGCAGCAGAAGTGAAGCGCGGGTGTGGGAAACATCGAGCGGGCAAGTGCTGCTCAACCTTACCGGGCACACCCTGCCCGTCACCGGGGTAGCCTTCGCCCCCGACGGACAGACGCTGGCGACGTCCTCCCGTGACCAGACCGTCCGGTTGTGGCGCGCCGACAGCGGCGCGCCAGCAGGCATCCTGGAAGGCCACAGCGATGCCGTCTGGTGCGTGAGCTTCGCCCCCGACGGGGCCATGCTCGCTTCTGGCGACCGAAGCGGGACAACCTTGCTCTGGTCGCTGCCGGCGCCGTGAGGCACGTGTGGAGGTATGAGGGCCATGCCGTAATCAACGGGACCCGGCTACCTCACCCCCAGTCATTCCCGTAAGTGCCCTGAGATTGCCGCGATCCTCCGCCGCGCCTCCTCAAGCTGCTCGGGGGTGTTCAGGCTGAACAGGGCCAGACCATCGGGGTCATAGGCAGCATGGTCCGCCCGTTCCAGCACTCGCACCCGCACCCGCGGAAAGAACGCCGTCATCTGCCGTTCGCCGGCCTCCAGCGCCTCATGGATTACCGACAGACAGGCGCGGCTATAGATCGCGTGCAGCGGCTCGAGGCCCAGCTCGTTGCGCGTGGCGCAGGAAGCGCGGGCCCGCGGCGCCAGCACATCGTAGTCGCGCGGGAAGGCGAGCATGGCTGCCAGTAATGCGCGACTCAGGAAGGGCATATCGCAGGCCAGCACCAGCGCAAACGGGTTCGCGCAGGCCAGCAGGCCGGTGTAGACTCCTCCGAGGGGACCGGCGCCGGGAAAGGCGTCGCGCGCCAGCCGCGCCGGCAACGCCGGCCACAACTCGGGGTCGTTCAGCACCACCAGCGCCTCATCGCACAACTCACTGGCGATTGCCAGGGTGCGCTCCAGAAGTGTCGGGCCGTGCTCACCCCAGAGCCGCAGGCGCCGCTTGTCAACCCCTAGCCGCCGGCTGGCGCCTCCCGCCAGGATAATTGCGCTGATCGGTTCGTTTGCCATGGTATAACTCTATAATGAAAGCGCAGGTGGTGCATCCAACAGGGCCAGGGCAACATCCGCCTCTGGCGGCGGTAGGGGCGGCTATGGCGCCCACTACGGTCATGGTGCGTTGGTTCTGGTTGCGTAGCGCCAGAACCAACGCAACGTATCGAGTCCGGGGCTTGCCCCCAGGACGTTACCCTGGCCCCGGTGCATCCACCGGGTTCTCGGACGGGAGGGTCCGGGAGGTCTGCGCCCTGCCGGGTTTCCCCCTGCCCCTGCCGCAGTAAGCCATGCGGGGCGACCAGGCTGCCCCGCAGGTTGTGTCAACTATGGTCGGCGCAATGCAAAATCGTGAGTACGACCCCATCAGTAGCAGCGAGGCCCGTCTACAACGTCTGCTGCGCCGGCGTGAACCACTCTGGCGCCTGGTCGCGGCGAGCATCTACGATGTCTACGTGCTGGCTCGTGAGGCCCGCGTCACCCTGATCGGCTTCGCCGTCCTGGCCTGCGTCAACGTCACCTATCTTCTCTTCATCTACGACCACGTCGCCGCAGGGGTGCGTCCGTTTTCCGTCCTCTCCGCGCTCTACGAGACCATGCGCATGATGTCGCTTGAGACCGACCTTCCCATCCCCGACGGCGATGTGCTCGGCGACGTACTGTTTTTTGTCACGCCGCTGCTCGGCCTGGCCCTGCTGTTTCAAGGTATTCTCAACTTCGGGCGCTTTGTGCTCGACAAGGGCAGTCGTCGCGAGGGCTGGCAGATATCCCTGGCGCGCACCTACCGCAACCACGTGGTAGTGTGCGGCCTTGGCAGCGTCACGTACCGTGTCATTCGCGAGTTGCTCGAAGCTGGCTACGAGGTGGTGGCCATCGAGCGGGACTGGAACAGCGAGTTCCTCGAAGCCACCCTGGCCCTCAGCGTGCCGGTGATCCACGGCGACGCCCGTAGCCGCGAGGTGTTGCGCAACGCCGGCATCACCCGGGCCCGCAGCGTCATCGCCGGTCTCAACGACGACCTGGCCAACGTCGAGATCGGCCTCTCGGCGCGCCGTCTGCGCCCGGGCATCCCGGTCGTGTTGCGGATCTTCAACGACGAACTTGACCTGAACCTGGAGCAAACCTTCGGGCACAACAGCGTGTTCAGCGCCTCGGCGCTGGCTGCTCCCACGCTGGCCGCCGCGGCCCTGGGACGCTCGATTGCCCATGTGCTGCCCCTGCCACCCCAGTTTAACTACGCCGACGGCGCGCCGCGCTTCCTGGGGGTGTTGCAGCAGCAGATCGTGCCGGGCAGCGAGTTCGTCGGCCCGCCTGAGGAGCTTGAGGAACGTTTCGAGGTACGGGTGTTGCGCCACGTCGCGGGCGGCCCATTACGTCGCAACGGCCCCCAGAATCACCACGCCCCACGGCGCATCGAGTACGGCGACCAGGTCGCCCTTCTCGGCCCCCTCGACCAGCTCGAGCGGGTGCGGCTCTTCGACCAGAGCGTTTTGAACCACCGGCAACCCATCGTCGGACTGCGCAGCTTCAGCCTCACGCCCCTGCCCGGCACCGACCGGGCCTTCGACACGGTGATCGTCTGCGGACTCGGACGCATTGGCTTCCGTGTCGTACGCGCCCTGTCACTGATGCGCCCGCGCCCGCGCGTCGTCCTCGTCTACCAGCACCCCGATACCGACCGCGAACTGGTCGAGGATGTGCGCGGGCTGGTTGCCGACCTCTACCAGGGTGACGCCCGTCTCGGAACAGTGCTGCAGCACGCGGGGATCGAACGCGCCTGCGCGGTGATTGCCGCTACCGGCGACGATCTGACCAACATGCAGATCGGCCTGGCGGCGCGACGCCTGGCGCCCGACATTGACCTGGTGTTGCGCGTGTACAATGAGGATCTGGCGGAACGCCTGGAAACCCTCTTCGGCCCCCACACGACCTTCAGCGTACCGGCCCTGGCCGCGCCGACTCTCACCGCCGCCGCCGTGGTGCAGGGCGTTGACTACGCCATCGAAGTCGCCGAGCAGATCTACTCCACCATCGCGCTGCGCGTAGAGCCAGGCGACCGCCTGCAAGGACGCACGGTGGCCGAACTCCGTCAGCAACAACGTGTCCTGGTGCTGGCGCTGCGGCGGGCCGAAGAACACGTCAAGGTAACGCTGGCGACACGGCTGCAGGCCGGCGACGAGGTGGCCGTGTTGATTAACCTGCGCCAGCTCGAACAACTGCACGCCTGGCAGGCGCCACGGCCAATGCGCCGCTTCCGACGTTTCGCCCCTGTCACGTAGAGGGAAGCACTGGCGGTGCCAGTGCTTCCCCCTACTCATGCCACCCGGCAATGGAAGGCGCGCGCCTCCGGGCACTCCGCCTCGATCAGCGCGCAGAAGACCCGCACCACCTCAGGGTCGAAGAGGGTGCCGGCGTGAGCCTTGAGGTAGCGCAAGGCCCGTTCCTGCGACCAGGCCCGGCGGTAGGGCCGGTCAGAGCGCAGCGCGTCCCACACATCCACCACGGAAAAGATGCGCGCCGCCAGGGGAATCTGCTCCCCGGCCAGACCCAGGGGGTACCCGCTGCCGTTCCAGCGTTCGTGGTGGTAATAGGCAATGTCCAGCACGGGGCGCGAGAAGCCGATCGGCGCCAGAAGATCGTAAGCCAGCTCAGGATGCCGGCGCATCACCGCCCACTCCTCCTCGGCGAGGGCGCCCGCCTTGCGCAGAATGGCGTCGGGAACCCCGATCTTGCCAATATCGTGCAACATCGCCCCCTGCCGGATATGCTCCAACTCCTCGCCGTCGATGCCCAGCGCCCGCGCCAGATGCACCGTCAGCGCGGTGACGCGGGCACTATGTTCCTCCGTCTCATGATCGCGGAGATCCAGCACCCGCGACCAGCCGGTCAGGGTGGCCTCGGAAAAGGCTCGCAGCGCGCGGTTGGCGCGTTCGAGCGCCTGCCGTTGAACCTCAAGTTGCGCAACGGCCCGCCGCTCATGTTCGACCACAACGGCAATTACTCTCGTCGCACCAGCAAATAACAGGCCCCCCGTGACGCTCACAAACGCGAGTTCATGGAGCACGTGGGTCTGCACGGCAGCAGGGTGAAGCGGAGGGAGGCTCATCAGAGACCAGAGCACTGCCAGGGCGACATAGCCAAGCACGAGCAGTCCCGCCAGGCGGCGCGGGCGCAACCCGCAGCGATCTTGCACCGCTGGAAGCGGTTCGTGGCACACATCCTCAGTGCGCTCGTTCACACGGTTCGCAATCAGCACAGAACCTGATCCTTCCGCCGCGGGTATGCCGCTACCGCGCACAGGAAGCCGTGATGAAGAGCAACGTAGATAGGCGCCGCGCACGACGCATACCCGGATCGGCGACCAGGTCGCGGCGTCGTTGGCGCGGGTGCGAGATCCATACACGTATGCGGTTTTCGCAACTTTTATTGTATCATAGGTGGAGGGTATGTGGCACACCGGCGCCTTCACACCGGGTTGTGATTTCCCATCCGTGGGGAAACTCGGGTGCACGCGGCCCCCTCGAAGGGCGCTCGTCTGGCGCGGCGAAGCCGCGCCAGGCAAAGGAATCTTAAGGGGGACCCCGGCCCCTGCTCCCCCGCCGTGACGAAGTCTCGGTGGAGCGCCAACCTTCCGTGAACGAAATACCACCTCCAGTTATCGTTCTATTGACAGAGATGAACAAAAATGACGGAGATCTCAGCTTCTGTGTATGCCGTTTGTAACGGACTTGCGGTATGATAGGTATACGAGATGTCGTGATGCGGCGAACAACGTACACCGCGGTACGCGCCCACCGGCACTCATCGCGAAGCTCTGGATTGGGTACCGGAGCGGATCAGCCGACATTCCCCCCGGCATCGCACCCGGCGTCGCAGCAGCCCGGCTGAACCGGCACCCACAGAAAGGACGCCTGCTGTGACCGACATCGACATTGAGGCCATGAGCATCGAAGAGTTAGAACGGCTGCGCGACGCCGTGAACCAGCGTCTGTTGCGGCTGCGCTACAGCAACCGGCATACGTTGCCCGAACTGCTCCGGATGCTGGAGGAACTCAAGGCGGTGCTCAACGACCAGGGCAAGCATTGGCGCTCACTCGAGCGCTGGCAGTGGATGGACGGTCAGATCCGGTTCTGGCTGAACCCCACCGACCAGGTCCAGTACCAGTCCGGCTGGTACACTATCGACGAACTCATCCAGTGGTCGCAGGGGTACGGCCCGGTCCTCGTGCGTGAGGAAGAGGAGGAAGAAGAGGAGGAGATCTGGACTGATGTTGACGGGGTGCGGATTCGCTGGCTCCCCGATGGGACGATGCAGCGGGAGGGTTAGCCGATAACGGGCGGGTGCGTTGGCGCACCCGCCCGTGCCTGACACCGTCCTCCCGGCGGGTTGCCAGAGGTCCACTCTACGCCCGACCGTCCGCCGCGCACCGGAAGATATGCGCCTATGCGCTCCGCCCTCTTCGGCCTGTACTTCGACGGCCCGCCCTTTACCCTGTTCTCACTGGCGCACCTGCTTCCCCTGGCCGCGATTGTCCTGATCTGTGCGCTGATTGGCCTGTTCACCCCGCGCCTGGGTTCGACGGGGCTGGAACGCCTGCGCTGGGGACTGGCGCTCTTCGCCTGCGCCAACTGGATCGGTTGGGACCTGTGGCAACTGGCTAATGGGATCTGGAGCCTGACCTACTCCCTCCCCCTGCACCTCTGCACCTTCTCGGTGCCCCTGTCGGCACTGATGCTCGCCACCCGCAACTACCGTCTCTACGAGGTTCTCTACTTCTGGGGCTTCGCCGGCGGCACGCAGGCCCTGATCACTCCCGACCTTACTGCCAGCGGCTTCAATTTCCCGCACTTCGTCTACTGGATCTTCTGGACCTCCCACGGGGTCGTTCTCTGGGCCGTGGTGTTCGCCGCCGCCGCCTGGCGCTACCGCCCCACCTGGGGCTCGATTGGCCGTGTGGCGATCTTCACCGCCCTGTTCGCCCTGGTCGTGGCCCTGGTCAACTGGCTCACGGGCGGGAACTATCTCTTCATCGCCCGCACGCCGGAGTTTCCCTCGTTGATCGACCATCTTGGCCCCTGGCCCTGGTACATCGTTCCCCTCGTGATGCTCAGTCTCCTCGCCTTCCTGCTTGTCTATCTGCCCTACGCCCTGAGCGATTGGCTGCGCACGCGCAATCTCCTGACCCCCTCAGGTCGCCTGGGGCAGGAATAGGTCAAACGGGGCAACCCTGCTGGCCCACACCTCCCACCGCCAGGACCGTGAGGCAAAGAGTTTTCCTACACGCTTCCACCAGCAGAGGGGTGGGAAAACTGGCTTTCCCCATCCCCCCGCAAACTCACAACACCGTCGCGACAGGCACGCGCTCGATGCGCAGGTTCATCTGCGACAGCCGGGGAACCACGTCGCCGTAGCCGCGCTCCAGCAGATGAATACCGCGAATGATCGAGACGCCCCGGGCGATGGCGGCGGCGATGATATAGGCCAGACCGGCCCGCAGGTCGGGAATGGCAATGATGTTGCCGTCGGCCCGCAGCGGGGTCGGCCCGACGATGATGGCGCTATGTTCGTGGTTGCGATCGCGGTAGCGACAGGGCAAGCCCCCGAGGCAACTGGTAGTTAACTGGGTGTTGGCGCCAAGCTGATTCAGGGCCTTCAGGTAGCCAAAGCGGTTCTCGTAGACGGTCTCGTGGATAATCGAGATCCCGTGGGCCTGGGTGAGCATTACCGCAAAGGGTTGCTGCCAGTCGGTTGAAAAGCCGGGGTAGACATCGGTCTCCACTACCGTGGGCGAGAGACGTGTGCGGCGAAAGAAGCGCACGGTCTCGGCATCGAGCAATTCGAACCCGCCCCCCACCTGCTGGAAGTGGGCCAGAAAGTTGCCGAGAATGTTCGGGTTGATCCCCCGCACGGTAATGTCCCCGTCGGAGGCGCCCGCAAGACAGGCCCACGAAGCCGCCTCAATTCTGTCACCCAGGATGGGCATGCGCGTGCCGCCCAGGCGCTCAACGCCCTCGATGCGGATCTCCCGGCCCGCCGAGGTGAAGATAACCGCCCCCATCGCCCGCAGCATGGTGATCAGTTCGATGATTTCCGGTTCGATTGCCGCGTTGGCGATCACCGAGCGTCCCTGCGCCAGAACGCTGAGGAAGAGGCAGGTTTCAGTGGCGCCGACGCTGGGGTAGGGCAACTCCACCACTGCGCCTTTCAGTCGCCCGCGCCGGCGGGCCATGTAGCCCTCGCCGGTCGTGCTCACCTCGCCGCCGAAGCGCTCGATCGCCATCAGGTGGAAATCTACCGGACGCTCACCGATTCGGCAGCCGCCGACGACGGGCACAGCAACCTCTTCGAAACGGTGGAGCAATGCGCCCAGCAGCAGGATCGGCACCCGGTTGCTGCCCGAGTCTGGAATCGGAACGCGCGAGGTGTGGATGCCCCGCGGGTCAATCCGCAGCCACCCTTCCACCACCTGCACCGTGGCGCCGATGGCTTCGATCATGGCGCGGGTAATCGCCACGTCGCCAATCGGTGGGCAGTTGAACAACTCGGACGGTGAGTCGGCAAGCAGCGCAGCCACCATGGCCTTGGTGGCAAAGTTTTTGGCTCCGAGGCACGTAATTTGCCCCACCACGGGCTCGCCGCCCCGGATGCGATAGGCCAGTTCCTCTTGCACCATACCCTCTCTCGCCCAACAACACGGCGCAACGCGCACCGCCTGGGGCGATCATACAGGAAAACACCAGTTCTGTATCTTACATGTGGATGATATCGTGCAAACCCATCCATCGGTATGTGAGCGTATGCGAAGCTGGCGGATACACCACTAACGTTCTCAGGTTCACTCCAGTAGCTTCGCTGCCGGAGCAGAGGGTTGGCGCCTGCCCGGATGACGTTGCAACAGACTTTGGTATAATTCTGTCCTGAGGGGCGCGTATGGAGGGCGTAGCCCTGATGATTGGCGCATGTCGTTGTGCGGCAAAGCCGCATAGCTGCATGAGGGGACAGGAGATAGAGACCATGGTGCCTTACCGCAGAATCGGCGCACCGTTGCTGATCCTCATACTGGCTCTTGTGTGTAGCGCTCCTGCGCGTGGCCAACCCAACACAACCCAGGTTTATCTGCCCGTTCTCGCTCGTCCGCCCATCGTCACCGTACAGTTCGCAGCCACAGCCAACCGGGAAACCGGTGAGCTGCTCAACCCGGCAACCGAATTTGATGCCGGCCTCGACCTGTTGTGGGTTTCAGTGCGGCTTGAAGGCTATTCCCCTGGAAGGTTGATGCGCCTTGACTTCACCTACCCCAATGGCGAGAGCCTTTCAGGCAGCAGTCGGACCATCACCGGTCTGGACTTCCGCTTTACTACTGCCTATTGCCTCACTACGGCTTTTACATGCGATAGTGGACGGGTACCCCTGCCCTCTGGACCTTACACTGCGCGCGTCTTTGTTGACGGGCAGCAGGTGTCTGAAGCGGTGGCGACCATCCGTTGACGTTTGTCTTCCCGTCATAGCAGGGCGTGGGGCCGGGTTGCCCTGCGCCCTTCTTGCTGGTACTGTGTGACATAACGGATGTGTGGTCGAAACGCAGCTATGTCATGGCTTCAGGAAGCGCTCGGCACAGTTGAGTGCACCGAAGGTTTACCTTTTGCCTGGCACCTTCCGCCGTGGTCCAGCCTCAAGCAGAGCAAACACCCCCCGCCAGCCGCCCAGGATTACCAGTGCCACAAGAAATGTGATGACGTAAAATGAGATAGGGCTGAAGCGCCCGATCAAGATTGCGCGGAATACCGCCCCGAGGATCAGCCCGCCCGTCCAGCCGAGCAAGGTGGTGAGCAGCATGGTGCCAGGCCCCCGCGTGCGCGCCGGAGTGTAGGCCCCGGCCAGACTCGCGGCGATCAGCCAGCCGAGGATGAAGGGCGCAGCCGTGCGCGCCACCTCCAGTATGGCCCCTGGTCCCGCATCCTCGCCGTGGCTGCGCCGCCCAATGGCAGCGAACACCAGTAAGGCGACAATGTCACCCGCCACGAGGATGGCCATGCGCCGACCCGATGCACGCAACTCGGTTTGATGTGTCGCCATGGTGTGGCTCCCTTCTGTGGGTGAATGCTTGCTATTATACGCTCTCTTGCCCCAGGGTACGGGGAAACCCCGGATCGATGCGACGTCCGCCTCCGGCAGCGGGTTCGGGGCGGCCGGGCCGCCCCGGGGGTTGTAGATGCTACCGCGCCCACAGGTTCCGTTGCTGTCCAGGAGTGACCTATGCCTCGCATCATCCACTGGTTTCGCCGCGATTTGCGCCTCGGCGATAACGCCGCCCTGACGGCTGCGGCCCACGCCAGCGGCGGCGCGGTGCTCCCGGTCTTTATCCTCGACGAGGCGATCCTCTTCGGGCGCTTCGCCAGCCCCGGGCGCACCGCCTGGTTGCTGGCGAACCTGCGCGCCCTCGATGAGGCGCTGCGCGCCCACGGCATGCGGCTGATCCTGCGGCGCGGCGATCCGCTGCGAGAACTGCTTGCCCTTGCCCGCGAGAGCGGCGCCGCCGGGGTGTACTGGAACCGCGACTACACGCCCTACGCCATCCGACGCGACACCGCGGTGAAGGAGGCTCTGCGCGCCAGCGGCCTGGCCGCGCACAGCTTCAAGGACGCGGTGATCTTTGAGATGAACGAGGTGCTGACGGAGGCGGGAACTCCCTACAGCGTCTACACCCCCTACGCCCGCCGCTGGCGCCAGCGCCTGGCTGCCGAAGGCTGCCTCACCTATCCCCCGCCGCAACTGATCCCCAGCGAGCCATGGCCCGCCGGGCCGCTCATCCCTACCCTGGGAGACCTGGGTCTCCGCTATGATCTGCCGCTGCCCCCGGCGGGGGAGGCCGCGGCTCGCGAACGCCTGGCAATGTTTGTGGATCTCCAGCGCCTACCAGGCATCGCCACCTATGCCGAACAACGCGAGTATCCGGGCAGCGACGGCACCTCACGCCTGTCACCCTACCTGCGCCTGGGGGCGCTGGGCATCCGCACTGCGCTGCGCGCCGCACTCGACCTCGAGACCACGCCGGCAACGCTCACGCCCCAGATCCGCGATTCGCTCAATCGCTGGGTCGGCGAACTGGCCTGGCGTGATTTCTACGTGCAGGTACTGTACCACTTCCCCCACGTGCTGCGTGGGGCCTTCAAGCGCGAGTACGACGCCCTGGAGTGGGAAAACGACCCGGACTTGCTCGCCGCCTGGCAGGAGGGCCGCACCGGCTACCCCATTGTAGACGCGGCGATGCGCCAGTTGCGCCAGGAGGGCTGGATGCACAACCGCGCGCGCATGATCGTTGCCTCGTTTCTCACCAGGGACCTGCTGGTAGACTGGCGCCAGGGCGAGCGCCACTTTATGCGCCTGTTGCTCGATGGCGATCCAGCGGCTAACAACGGCGGCTGGCAGTGGGCCGCGGGCACCGGCACCGACGCCCAGCCCTACTTCCGCATCTTCAACCCGGTCAGCCAGGGCCAGAAGTTTGACCCCGAGGGAGTCTATGTGCGCCGCTATGTGCCCGAACTGGCCACCGTGCCCGCGAAGTACCTTCACACCCCCCACCTGCTGCCACAGGCAGAGCAGATCCGCGCCGGCGTGCTCCTCGGGCGCGACTACCCCCTGCCGATTGTTGATCACCAGGCGCGCCGGGCAAGGGCGTTGGACGTATATGGCAAGGTAAAAGGCAAAAGGTAAACCTCTCTTTCAACAGAATTGCAACTCCGCGACGCGCAACCCGCCAATCATCGGCTATACTCGAAAGAAGCGCCCCGCGGGTGAACGGAAGAGGTGAGCTATGAGCAGCGCAGCCACAATCCATGAACTGCAGCGCGACTATCTCGACGCGCTGCTGGCCGGCAGCGGTCGCGCCGCCGACCGGGTGGTCGAACGCGCCCTCGACGGCGGGTTGACGCCGCAGCGCATCTACCTCGACCTGTTCCAACCCACGGCCTATGCCATCGGGCGGCTCTGGCAACGCAACCGTGTGAGCGTGGCCCAGGAGCATCTGGCAACGGCGATCATCGAGCGGCAGATGGGCGAGTTGCACCCCCTCTTCCGCCCTCAACAACAGCGCGGCCACACCATCGTCATCGGCTGCGTGCCCGATGAGTGGCACCGCGTCGGCGCGCGCATGGTCGCCGATTTCTTCGAAGCCGATGGCTGGACGGTCCACTACCTTGGCGCCGCCGTGCCAGTGCGCGATCTGGTGGCGATCGTCCGCGACAGCCAGGCCGACCTGGTGGGCGTCTCGGCGCAGATGCTCTTCAACTTGCCGCGAGTTCAAGAACTGGTGCGGGCCCTCGACGCCGCCGGTCTGGCCGGGATTCCGGTCATCGCCGGGGGTATGCCCTTCGCCGAGCAGCCCGATCTGGCCCCGGCGCTCAATGTGCACGGCAGCGGCGCCGACGCGGCGGCGGCCCTGCGGGTGGCCGAGGAGGCGCTGCTCAGCACCTCGCCGCCGCCCGCGCCTCCACTGCCGAACACGACGGCGGCGACCCTCGAACGGCTGCGCGAGCGCATCGTGGCTACGGCCACGGCCCGCTGCCTGGCCGATGGCGACAGTGACGAAGAGGTGATCCGCGCCGGTTTTCACTTCACTACCCGGATGCTGGCCGCGGCCATCGCCGCCGGCACCCCCACGCCCCTCGATGCCCAGGTGGCCTGGGTCAACGAACGCCAGCCCCACGATGGGGTCGCGCCGATGCAGATCCTCGCCCGCCTCTCCCGCTACGCGGCCACCCTGCGCGATGTGCTTCCCGGCCCCGAGGGCGCAACCGCCGGGCGCTACGCCGATTACCTCATCACTCTCCAGCGGCGCGCCCTCATTCCCGTCGCAGGCGATCAGGCCCCGCGCTGACAGGGCCGTGGGCAAACCGGGGATTTCTCACCGTTGCCGAACCACCTGACTCGTGCTACCATACGCGGAAGACGCGCACGAGGTCAACCCTGAAGCGTGGATGCAACATCCACGCTCTCTTCATACCGTATGAACATTGATGAACTGCTGACCCGCGGGGTCGCCGAGGTCATCATCGAGTCGGAACTGCGCCAGCGCCTCGCCGAAGGCGTGCCGTTGCGCCTCAAACAGGGCTTCGACCCGACAAAGCCCGATATGCACATCGGCCACGCCGTCGGCCTGCGCAAGCTCCGGCAGTTCCAGGAACTCGGACACCAGGTCGTGCTCATTGTCGGCGACTGGACGGCGCAGATCGGCGATCCGTCGGGCCGCGATGAGACCCGCCAGCGCCTCAGCGCTGCCGAGGTGCGTGCAAATGCCGAGACCTACATGGAGCAGTTCTTCCGCGTGGTCGATCGGCAGCGCACCGAGGTGCGCTGGCAGAGTGAGTGGTTCGGGAGCTTCACCCTGGAACACGCCCTCGACCTGGCCGGGCGCTTCACCCTGGCCCAGATGCTCGCCCACGAGACCTTCCGCCGTCGCTACGAGTCGGGCGCGGGCCTGACGATCCTCGAGTTGATGTACCCCATGCTTCAGGGCTACGACTCGGTGGCGATCCGGGCCGACGTGGAATTCGGCGGCACCGACCAGAAGTTCAATATTCTAGCGGGGCGCGAGTTGATGGCTCAGTTGGGCATGCGCCCCCAGCAGGTCGTCCTGGTTCCGCTCATCCCCGGTACCGACGGGCGCAAGATGAGCAAGACCTTCCTCAACACGATTGACATTCGCACGCCGCCCGCCGAGATGTTCGGCCGGGTTATGTCGATGTCCGATGCGGTGATCCCCCTGTACTTCGAGGTGTTCACCGACGCGCCCCTGGAGGAACTCGCCGAGATCCGTCGCGCCCTGGCGGAAGAGGCGGTTAACCCACGCGATCTGAAGGCGCGGATCGCCTATGAGATCGTGGCCCAGTTCCACAGCCCCGCAGCGGCACAGGAGGCTGAAGCGGCCTTTGTTCGGCAGTTCGTGCAGCGCGAAGCGCCCGCCGAGATGCCCGAACATCCGCTGCTTGCTCCGACCACGATCGTTGATCTGATGGTTGCCGCCGGGTTGGCCTCCTCCAGGAGCGAGGCGCGGCGCCTGATCGATGGCGGCGGCGTCAGGGTGAATGGCGAACGCGTCGAGGGCTACGACCTGGGGCTACAACCCGGCGCCAACGCGGTGGTCCAGGTTGGACGGCGCAAGTTCGTGCGTGTGGTGTAACGCCGGCGAGAGGGGTGGAGGGAAAGCCGAGGTTCACCACCGGCCCTCCAGCCAGCCTCGCGGGAGTGTGTGGCGACCCGGTTTCCTCAGTGGGCAGGGGCATGAGGAAACCGGGTTCCCCATATCCATAACAGTGGCGTGCAGCTTCACCGCACGGGGCGCAGAAGGAAAAAACTATGAACACGCACGAGGAAGTGCGCCTCGCGCCACTGGACCCGGCTGACATTCCATACCTGACGCGGTTGATGGCCGCGACCTTCGACGCTGACGTTCCGTCCTTCGAAGAGGTCAGCCCCGATCTGCTCCAGTGTTATTACACCGACGACCTGTTCCAGAAGTGGCCGCCCGGTTGCATCGACGCGGAACGCTTCAGCGTCGCAGTGCGCGACACCCTGGTGGGCGCGGTGGTCATCTGGCACTACCCAGGCGATACCAGCGTACTGGGGTTGCTGTTCGTCACCCCTGAATACCAGGGGTATGGCATCGGGGCCTACATCTGGCGCTTCCTGGAGGAACGCTACGACGAAACCGCCCGCTGGCTCGTTGCGGCGCCGGGGTGGTCGAGTAATACCCAGCGCTTCTACCGCTACACGTGTGGATTCACCCCGGTGCGCTTCGAAGGGGCCTACGTGATCCTGGAGAAAGCAATTATGCGCTGATCGGGCGTCAATCGCCCTTGATCTGCCGCGAAATATTGCGCACGTTATCGGCCCACCCGTCAAGCATATCGCCCAACCCGCTAAATAGACCTGGCGCCTGACGCCGTCCTGTGCGCGCATGGGGCATCGAATACACTGGCGGCCGCCGGGGTTCGGCGCCGCTGGTCGGCGTGCCGGCGCGGTGCTCCGACGGCTGCGCCTCCTCCGAGAGGGGAGGCAGGCCGGGCATGGCCAGGTCAATCACCGGCGGCAGCCCGCGCGACGAACGCAGGTAATCGAGGGCCTCGACTTCGTTGCCAAACAGGCCGATCCCACTGACCAGCTTCACCAGAGGCGCGAAAATCAGCAGGTGGTGCTCGCTCACGACGAAGGCCAGGTGCCCCAGCCGGGGATGGTGAGCGACCTGCTCCATCCGTCGGCGCGCCGCGGGACTGGCGCCGCTGATCCGCCGGCCATCAACCAGCAGATCGGTTGGCTGCGTGCAGGTGTCGAACAGCGTCCATAACTCGTTGAAGTAGGAATTCGCCTGATCCAGAGCCAGATGGCCTTCGACAACGACCCAGAACAGGTCCTCGTTATGACGGGTGATCCGGTAGGGCATCGGCGCGCTCCTCCCCAGGTAACCGCCCCCCTGCGGGCGAGACGAATGGGCCTGGACCAGGTGTGCCCATTATACAAGCTCATTCTCTATATGTCCATACATATACGCAAGAAAGAACAGGGGTAATATGCTATACTGGCCCCGGCCCGCCGTACCGGGAGCGCTTCGCCCTGCGGCGCCTTCATGTTGAACGCAGGGGCTGCGCATCATCGCCTGGTCTCATCCGGACGGCACATACGGCAATCCAATGTCCGCAATTCACGATCCGAAATCTAGAGGAGGCCGTCATGATCTTCATCGTCGGCGGAACGGGAACCCTGGGGCAGACGCTGGTGCGCATGCTGCGCGAGCAGGGGCGTCCGGTGCGGGTGCTGGTGCGGCCCGGCTCGGTCGCCAGGGCCGAGCCGCTGCGCACCCTCGGCGCCGAGTTGATCGGCGGCGATATCCGCGACCCCGGCAGCCTGGAGATTGGCTGCCGCGGCGCAACCCATGTCATATGCGCCACCAGCGCTGGCGCCGACCGGCGCGACGAGTCGCGCCGTATGGCCGAATATCAGGGGCCGGTCAACTTGCTGCGGGCCGCCGAACGCGCCGGGACGGTGCGGCAGTTTATCTTTACCAGCACGCTCTTTCCGCGCAATCCCGTCGGCTATAAGTTCGTCTGGGCCAAGCTCATGGCCGAAGAGGAGATCCAGCGCGGCGGCGTTCCTTACACCATCTTTCGTCCCTGCGGGCTGTTCTACGAGATTGTGCAGCGCGGCGAGCCAATCGTCGAGCGATTTGGCTTCTTCCCGGTGATCGGCGCGGCCGGCAAGCGCACCCAGATGCTGGCAATGGTGGACGTGGCCCGCGCCTTCGTGAACGCCCTGGATAACCCCGAAGCGATCAACCGCATCTTCGAACTTGGCGGCCCCGAACATGCCACCTTCGAGGAAATCGTCGCCACCTGGTCACGGGTGAGGGGGCGTCCCATTCGGGTGATTCATGTGCCCGTCTGGTTGATCAAAATCCTCGGCTTCGTCCTCAAGCCCTTCAACCCTTCGGCGCCGGGAATAATGGAACTGCTCGAGTTCAGCTACGATGAGATGAGTTGCGACATGCGCGAGACTAGCCGCATCCTGCGCCTGGGCCAGATGCAGAGCCTGGAGGAGTATTGCCGCGAGTACTACGCCGGTCAGGGCCGGGCCGCGCCCGTGCCGGCGTGAGGAGGCCGCCACCGCCGCGCCAGCCCTACCGGATAGCCCGTCATCTTTGCCAGATCGCCGACCAGGCGAATGACGGGCACCAGGGCCAGCGCCGCGGCGCGTTCCCACGGCGCCCGTCCGGCCAGATGCGGCCAGAGCCGGCGATAGGGGCCATACGTGTAACCCGCTACCCCCAATCCGATCAGCGCCACCGCGGGAAGGCGCACCGCAGGCCAGCGCGCCGCCGCCGCCAGCAGCGCCAGCAAGCCCGCGTAGGCCCCGTAGCGCGCCGCGTGGCGCCGCGGCCACAATCCCCCCACGCCGTCGCCGCGCGCGTAGAGGTAGTACTGCCGCGCGAAGGCCCGCAGCGATGACCGTGGCCGGAAACGCACGACCGCCGCCGGCGCGAACGCGCGGCGAAAGCCGCGCCGTTCCGCCTCCAGATCGAAGTACAGGTCCTCGCTGTGGCTCAACCACTCCGGGAAGCCGCCAACCGCCATCCACACCTCCCGGCGAAAGGCCATGCAGTTGCCGAAGGGTAGAAAACGCCCCGGATCGATCTCCTTCAGCGTGCGGTAGTTCGTCCAGGCAAGCGCCAGTTCGAAGAGCGTGCGCGGATCGGGCGCGTAGAAGCCCCCGGTCAGGTCGGCCTCTCCCGCTTCGATGGGCGCCACCAGGGCCGCCAGCCAGTCACGATTCAGGGTCAGCCCGGCGTCGGTGCAGGCGATGACGGCCCCCCTCGCGGCGCGAATGGCGTTGTTGCGCCCCGAGGGGATGTTGTGCCCCCCCGCCACCAGCCTGATCCGCGGCTCGCGGGCGGCGTAGGCCCGCACGATCGCCGGCGTCGCGTCCCGGCTCAAACAGTCGTTGACCACGATTTCATCGGGCTGGCGCGTCTGCGCCAGCATTGAGTCGAGCAGCGCGCCGACGCTCTCGGCTTCATCGCGCACCGTGCAGATCAGCGAGAGATGGACTGGGGTCATGGCTTGACACTATTTCGGATTGTTGTCCATGAGCACCAATGGGACCTGGGGGTAGAGAGTGGTTCGGGCAGGGGCGTGGGGAAACCCGGTTTCCCCACGCTTTTCCACCCGGCTGCGGGGCGCCAGGCGCTCTGACGCCCTCCGGGCCAGGCCGCGAGCGCATCTGGTACGCTTCGTATGGTACAATCTGCGCTGTCGCGTCGTGCCGGGGCGGCGCCGGCTCGTCCCCATATCCCGCCAGTGAGGTGCATATGGCAAAGCCCGCGGAGAAGCAACGCAAGCCTGGCCGCAATGATCCCTGCCCGTGCGGCAGCGGCCGCAAGTACAAGGAGTGCCATCTGCCCCTCGAACAGGCCGCGCGCTCCGAGCAACTGCTGCTGCGCCAGGCCCAGGATACCCTCCTGCCGAAGATTATCGAGGCTGCGCGGAGCGTTCCTGAGTCCTTCCCCGCCGCCTTCGCTCGCTTCTGGCAGGGTAAGTATACGCCAGAACAGATGCCGGAGCTTGATCAGTTGGAGGATCGCGGCGCCGAACGCTTCCTCACCTGGTTCGCCTTCGATGCGTGCGACGAGGACGGGCGCACCCTGGTGGAGCGCCTGGCCGAGCAGGACGATTTTACCTCCGATCCCTACGAGCGGCGGTTGCTGGATCAGTGGCGCGCGGTGCGCCTGGGGGCCTATGTGGTGGAAGAGGTGCGGAAGGGCCAGGGCCTCACCGCGCGCGATCTGCTCACGGGCGAGCGACGCCCCGTCGCCGACTACCACGCCTCGAAGCGTCTGGCGCCGGGTGAGGTGATCATCGGCCACCTCGTGCCTGCCGACACCGCCCCGGGTGCGACCACGCCCACCTGCTACCTTGCCGGCGCCGCCGCACAGCTTACCGAAGATACCGCCGGGACGTTGCTCGAGTTTGCCGAACTGCACCTCGCCGATATGCGCCGCGCCCACCCTCAGGCTACCTGGGCCGACCTGATCGCCACACGGAGCGAGGTGCTCAATCACTTCGTCATGGCCCTGCCCACCGAGGAACGCGACCCGACCATCCTCGATCGGTTGATCAGTGATGGTCGTATCGCCCTGCAACTCACCGCCGAGAGCGTCGCGGCCCTCCTTGGCCGCCCCGCCCCTGACGCCGCCGATGAGGAGCGCCGCTAAGAGCCGTGGGGAAAGCAGGTTGCCCCGTACCGGGGGGCTGGTCCTCACCCTCCCCCCGATCCCTTCCCTCTCCACCGCAAGTGCAGAGGGGGGATGAGGATCATGGCCGGCTCCACTCACCCCCCGCCTGGCCGAAGGCGTAGGCGATCCCATCCTGAAGCGTGCCGCGCGTCAGGATGCCGCTCAGATCCACACCCAGATGCACCAGGGTCTGTGCGACTTCGGGACGTATCCCCGTAAGCACCACCCGCGCGCCGAGCAGACGCACCGCCCGCGCCGCCTGAATCAGCGTGTTCGCCACCTGGGTGTCCACCACCTGCACGCCGGTGATGTCGATCAGTGCAATGTCGGCGCGATGCTCGGCGACGCCCTGGAGCAAGGTTTCGATCAACTGAAGCGCTCGCTCCGTATCCATCGAGCCGATGATCGGCAACAGCACGACCCGCTTCGACAGCGGCAGCAGCGGCGTGGACAACTCACGCAGCGCGTGCTGCTGGGCCTCGATGATCTGCTCCTGGAAGGCCAGACGCTCCTGCTCGATCCGTCGCCGCTCGGTTACATCATCGCAGATCACCAGCAGGTAGGTTGGCTTTCCGCGCTCATCATAGAGCGGGATCTTGGTTGTTCGCACAATGCGTGGGCCGAGGCTCGGACTATCCACCGGTTCTTCAGGAATCACCTCGGTGACCCCGCGCGCGAGCACCTCGCGATCCTTGGCCCGGAAAGCATCGGCCTGTTCCCGCGGGAAGAAATCGTAGTCGGTCTTGCCGATCACTTCCTCGGCGCGTAACCCGAAGAGCTGTTCGCTGGCCGCGTTCCAGAGGACAAAGCGCCCGTCCATGGCCGTCTTCAGCAGCACCGCTACCGGCAGATGCGCGAACAGCGTCTGGAACAACTGCTGGCTTTCCCGCAACGCCTCTTCAGTACGCTTCAGATCGGTAATGTCCTCGTAGGTGCCAAGAATGCCGATAACCTTGCCGTGGCGATCGTGCAGGGGGATCTTGTTCGTGCTGGCCCACGCTACCCGGCCGTCGGCCTGGGTCTGGGTTTCGACGATGTGCAGCACTGCCTCGCCCGACTCCATCACCTGCCGGTCGAAGGCACGGTAGGAGTCAGACTCCTCTCTGGTCCAGGGCAGATCGTAGTCGCTCTTGCCCACAATCTCGGCGGGTGACGCTAGTCCGGCAAAGCGGGCGAAGGTTCTGTTGCAACCCTGGTAGATCGAGTTGCGGTCCTTCCAGAAGACTGCCCCGGGCAGGCTGTCAATGATCAACTGGAGCCGCTCGCGGGCCTGGCGCAGTTGCTCTTCGACCCGGACCCGGTCGGTAATATCGGTCGAGAACCCGCTGATCGCGAAGACATTGCCGTGCTCGTCGTACATCGGCGCGCGAATGGAGAGAAAGGTATGCACGCCATCGGGCATCGGGGCCGTTTCTTCCTGGACCACGACCTGGCCCGTTCGTGCGGCTTTCTGCTCGGCGGCCCGCCACCGGGCAACATGCGCTTCGGCGAAAAACTCGCTGTCGGCATGCCCGATCAGATCGTCTGGCGCCCGGCCAACCACTGCGGCGGCGTTGCGGTTGAGCAAGATGAACCGCCCTTCGAGATCTTTGATGTAGATCGCCGCCGGCGAGGCATCGAGCACATGGTGGAGAAACCGCTCGCTGCGTTCCAGAGCAGCGGTGCGCTCGGCCACCCGCTGCTCCAGTTCGGCATTCAGATGTCGTAACTCCTGTTCTACCTGTTTGCGCTCCGTAATGTTTTCGAACATCACCGCCAGTTCATCGTTCGGCAATGGAACGGCACGCACCGCGAAAGCGCTGGTGATCACCCGCTCGTCACCGTAAGTCACATCGAAGGTAAGCGGCTGCCCCGTGCGCACAACTTTAGCGTAAGACTGTGGCACACCCTGTTCGCGCAACCCGGGGAAGTTCTCGTCGAGGGTTCTGCCGACAACGTCCGCCGGTTTCACCCCGGTCATCTCCTCAACTATCGGGTTCGCCGCCACCATGCGCAGCGTTCGGTCGTCGTCGCGATCTTCCAGCCGGTAGACATGCACCCCGAGGCTGAGATGTTCAAAAATCGCCCGGTAGCGCGCCAGTTCGGCGCGCAACGCATTGTTTTCCGCGCTGAGCGCCTCGGGTGTGGTGGGAATGGTGGACATATGCTGCTACTTTCTCTTTACCATCCAGATGCAACCGGCTGCGGCAATAATAGTTCACCCCTGTAACCACGCGATTACGCGCAAGCGAATACCATACTGCACAGCCTTTTTTCCGTAATTGCAAAAGTTGAATAATTCCCGACTTAAAGCATAATAAGAGCAGCCGAAGATGAGGAGGACTGCAATGGCGCGCCCAATCGAATTTGTGCTGATCCTTGGTCTACAACGCTACAGCCACGATCTGTTCCGCCAGGCCGAGGCCCAGGTGCGTACCGAGGTTCCGGAGTTTAGGGTGCACGTGTTCGAGGATAGCGATGTGCAGCGCCGACCCCAGGAGGTCGAAGCCGCGCTTGCGCGCTGCACCTGTCTGATAGCCTCGATCATCACTCTTCACGAAACCGCCGAATGGCTCGTGCCAGCCGTCGAGCGCCTCGACCCGCCGGTGGTGTTCTGCTTCGAGAGCGTCCCCGAGGTAATGCGGCTGACCAGGGTGGGCAACTACTCCATGCGCGGCAAGGGCGGCGGCATGCCCAAACCGGTGCAGAATGTTGCCCGCCTGCTGGTCGGCAACCGTGAAGAAGATGCCTATTATGGGTATGTCAAGCTCCAGAAGATCACCTCGAAACTGGTCAATTTCCTCCCCGGCAAGCGCCTCAACGACTTCCGCAACTGGACTAACGTTACCACCTACTGGAATAATCGCGATGTCGCCAACACGGCGAACATGTTCAAGTTGATCCTGCGCGAGTACGGTGGTCTCCCGAAGCTCCACGTGGAGCCTGCCGTGGAACTGCCGGGAATGGGCTTTGCCCATCCCGATGCGCCACGCTACTTCGGCAAGCCCGAGGAGTATGTGCGCTGGGAGAAAGAGCGCGCCCGGACCCGGGGCAAAGTCGCCCGCCCGCCGGCAACGCCCCTGGGCACGGTGGCGATACTCTCTTTCCGCGCGCATATTCTCGGCGGCACCCACTACCACGCCGACCTGGTGCGCACACTCGAGGCCGCCGGTCTGCGCGTGCTGCCGATCTTCGTCCAGGGTATCGAGAGCCATGTCGTCGTCCGCGAGTGGCTCACCAGGCTCAATGTGGATGTAGTGATCAACACGATGGGTTTTCCACTCGTGGGCGGGCCGGCTGGGTCTTCCAAGGCTGGCCTGACCGTCACCGTGGCCCGGGAACTGCTCGGGAAGCTCGACGTTCCGTATATCGTGGCTTCGCCACTCTTTGTGCAAGATGAGGACCACTGGCGTGAACATGGGGTTGGCCCGCTGCAGGCTGCCATCCTCTACTCATTGCCCGAGATGGACGGCGCAGTGGCTCCCGTAGTCCTCGGCGGTATGCGTGGCACCGAGATCGGCACTGTGCCCGACCGCCTCGAACGACTCGCCACCCTTGCCCGCGGGTTCGCGCGCCTGCGTCATACGCCCAATCGCGAAAAGAAACTGGCCCTGGTGGTCTACAACTATCCCCCCGGTCAGGGCAATACCGCCACCGCGGCCCTGCTCGATGTGCCCGCCACGTTGATCGCCCTCCTCGACCGGCTCAAGGCCGCTGGCTACAGCGTCGGCGAGTACCCGCGCGACCCGGCACAACTGGCCCGCTGCCTGGAGGCCTCCATCCGCGCCGATCTGCCCGAACTGCCCCCCGGTCATCCCCCGGTGTCGCGCCCCATGGCCGGCCGCGAGCACTTCCATACCTGGCTGCGTCCTGTGGATCAGGAGCGCATCAACGCCCGCTGGGGGCCCTTTCCCGGCGATCTTGCCCCTGCCGGACGCGATGCCGTGCGCCTCGGCGGGATGACCCTGGGCAATATCTACATCGGCGTCCAGCCGATGATCGGCATGCCCGGCGACCCCATGCGCCTGCTCTTCGACCGCGAGAATACCCCGCACCACCAGTACGCCCTGTTCTACAAGTACCTGACCGAGCAGTTCGGCGCCCACGCCATCGTCCACGTGGGTATGCACGGCACGGCGGAGTGGATGCCTGGCGTGCAACTCGGCGTCACCGAGCACTGCTGGCCCGATGTGCTCCTGGGTGCCGTGCCCAACTTCTATATCTATCCGATCAACAACCCCGCCGAGGCCAACATCGCCAAGCGCCGCGGGTTCTCGGTGATCGTCGGGCACGCCATTCCGCCCTACGGCCGCGCCGGGTTGTACAAGGAACTGCAGGCTCTCAAGGACATCCTCGAAGAGTACCGCGAACGCCCGGTTGAGGATCTTGAGGCGGCCATTACGCAGAAGATCGAACTCCTCAACCTCGATGTAGAACTGGCACGCTACCAGGACGAGCCGTTCGCCGACTTCGCCTCGCGGGTCTATGCCTACCTGCGCGATCTGGAGGCCACGCTGATCACCGATCGTCTCCACGTCCTTGGCAGCGCCCCGCCGGCCGAGGAGCAACTGACCCTGGTGGTCGAGGCGCTCAAGATCCCCCGCGACGGCAACCCTGGCCTGGGCGACCTGGCGATGAGCGCGGTGACCGGGCGCGCCGCCGGCGAAGGGCAGGCTCAGGACGGCTACACCGCCCTGCTCGCCCAGGCGCGCCGGGGCGACCTCGCCGCGCTGGAACTGCGCGACCGCGTCGAGACGGTCTGCAATGAGTTCGTGCGGCGGGCCGTGTTCCACGGCGAAGCGCCCGAACGGGCCTGGCAGGCCGTTCTGGGCATCAGCGAGGCCGGAGCCGCGGCCTGGAACATCTTCCTCGTGCCACTCACCGAACTGGGGCGGGCCATGCTCGCCGCCCTGCGTGATAATACCCAGGAACTGGACTTCCTGCTCCGCGGCCTCGATGGGCGCTACATCCCCGCCGCCCCCGGTGGCGACCTGATCCGCGACGGCCTGGCCGTCTTGCCCACCGGGCGCAACATTCACAGCCTCGACCCCTTCCGCGTGCCCTCCGATAGCGCCTACCAGCGCGGCGTGCGCATCGCCGAGGCCCTCATCGCCGCCCATCGCGCCCAGCACGACGGAGCCTACCCCGAAACCATCGCCCAGGTCCTCTGGGGCCTCGATTCGATCAAGACCAGGGGCGAAGCGATCGGCACCGTCCTCGGCCTGATCGGCGCCCGCCCGGTCAAGGACGGCCAGGGCAAGGTGGGACGCTACACCCTCATCCCCCTCGAGGAACTGGGCCGCCCGCGCATTGACGTGCTGATGACCGCCTCGGGCATCTTCCGCGATACTTTCGCCGGTACGATCGATCTGCTCGACCGCCTGGTCTGCGACGCCGCCCGGGCCGAAGAACCGGAGGACCTGAACTTCATCCGCAAGCACGTGCAGGCGCTGCTCGCCGAGGGCAAGACCTGGGAGGCGGCGACGGCACGTATCTTTACTCAGGCCGAGGGCGCCTACGGCACCGATGTGGACGAGGCCATCGAGGGCAGCGCCTGGGAAGACCGCCGCGAACTCGAAGAACTGTTCATCAAGCGCAACGCCTACGCCTTCGGCGGAGAAAAGGGTGGTGCGGCCCGGCCCGACGTGCTGCGCTCACTGCTCAAGACAGTGGACCATGTGGCCCAGGAGATCGACTCGGTCGAATATGGTTTGACCGATATGCAGCACTACTATGGCTACTCCGGCGCCCTCAAGGCCGCCGCCGAACGTGCCACCGGCAAGGCGGTGCCCCTCAGTTACGTCGAGAGCTTCACCGCCGAGACCCGCGTGCAGAGCCTGGAGCAGGTGCTGCGGGTCGAGTATCGCACCCGCCTGCTCAACCCCAGATGGTACGAAGGCATGCTCAAGCATGGCCACAACGGCGCCGCCGAGATTGCCCACCGTTTCACCTACATGCTTGGCTGGAGCGCCACCACCGGCGCGGTGGACAACTGGGTCTATGACCAGGCTGCGGCAACCTTCATCCTCGATGATGCCATGCGCCAGCGCCTGGAGGCCGCCAACCCTGAGGCCGCCCGCAATGCCGTCGGGCGGTTGCTCGAAGCCCACAGTCGCGGCATCTGGCAGACCGATGAGGAGACCCTCGATCGCCTGCGCGCGCTCCACGCCGACCTTGAAGATCGCCTGGAGGGGGTGCGTTAAGCCCTGGCACACACCTGCATTGCGGTTGGGAGCGGCGCGGGAAGGCTCTGACTCCCCGCAACCCCTGTTCCGCCCGTGGCGGGCCCGCACCCTGGTGAAAACAGGTCATGTCTACCGCCGCGGGCGGAACCACCGGTTCGCACAGGGCTGTGCCCTCCGCACCTCCGCCGAATGGCAATCCAAAAGGCTGCGCAGCGAAATGATCTCCAGGGGCTATTTCTTCCGCCGGCGCCGGCGCATGTGCCAGCGCCACACGGTAGGGCGTTGCGGCAAGCCCACCGATGCGGGTGACGCAGGCGTGGCTGGCAGGGCCTCATCGGACGGGTGCGTCACCGGTTCGGGCGCGGCAGTCTCTTCATCGCCTGCCCGTTCACCGTCTTCCCGGCGCCCGCGCCGTTCTTGCTCCTCAGACATACCTGCTCCCTGGCGCGCTTACTGCAATTGACGTGTTCGATTGTACAAACGCGCAGTGGATCGGACGCGTTGCACCGTTGACAAAAGTGTTATCTACGACATACCATATCAAAGCTTGTTTGATTGATGAAAACCTGCTCTTGCTTGAAGAGGAAGGGGCAAATCAGATTTCACCGTTTCCTATCCAATCGTCGCTGGAGCGGCGGGCGCCCCACGGCCCACCACCGGAGGCGGACGTTGCACAGATCCTGCTCCTGAACCTTCCCAGGCCTGGTGATCTGCGCGCCTTCGTGGCATATTTGTTAATCAGGAGGATTTCTATATGTGGCCGGAGTTTAGAGGTAAAGTCGTACTGGTTACCGGCGCCGCTTCAGGCATCGGTCGCGCCTCGGCCCTCGCCTTTGCCCGCGCTGGCGCGAAAGTGGTGGTCGCCGATGTTCAGGTCGAGGCCGGAGAAGAGACGACGGCTCTGGCCCGCGCCGAGAATACCGATGCGATCTTCGTGCGCGCCGATGTGTCCCAACGCGCCGACGTCGAGGCGATGATTGGCACGGCCCTGGAAATGTATGGCCAGCTCGATATTGCCCACAACAATGCCGGCATCTCCGGCCCCCAGGCCATGCTGGCCGACTATCCCGAAGATGCCTGGGATCGGGTCATCGGCATCAACCTGAAGGGTGTCTGGCTGTGCATGAAGTACGAATTGCAGCAGATGCTCCGGCAGGGCGGCGGGGTGATCGTCAACACTTCTTCGACCGCCGGACAGGCCGGTTCCCGTGGGGTCTCGGCCTACGTGGCGAGCAAGCACGGCATTGTTGGGCTCACCAGAGCCGCCGCACTTGAGTATGCGCGCAACAATATCCGGATTAATGCCGTGTTGCCCGGCACGATCCACACCCCGTTGATAGACGTGTTTACCGGTGGCGATGAACGTCTCCTGCAACAGTTCGCCGAGAGCGAGCCGGTGGGCCGCCTCGGCACCCCTGAGGAGGTGGCCTCGGCGGTGCTCTGGCTCTGCTCCGATGGCGCCTCGTTCGTCACCGGCGCGACGCTTGCCGTAGACGGTGGGCGCCTGGCCTGAGCCGTCAATGAATAGTTACACGGCGATCTACGCAGTGGTCCGGCAGATCCCCTGCGGACGGGTGTGCAGCTACGGCCGGGTAGCCATCCTCGCAGGGTGTCCTGGCCACGCCCGTCTGGTGGGCTATGCCCTGCACGCCCTTCGCGCCTCCGGCGGCGACGACGTGCCCTGGTGGCGCGTCATCAACCGCAACGGCTTCATCAGCAACGCCTACGAGCCGGCGCTGCAACGGGCGCGCCTGGAAGCCGAAGGCGTCCAGGTGGATGAGAGCGACCGGGTGGATCTGGAGCGTTACCTCTGGGATGGTGCGGTCGGATAGGGGCGAACAACCTTTCGCCCGCTCCTTTGGAATGGTGGCCGCGGGGTAGGGGTGGAGTGCGTTTCGCCCCTACCAGCCCCCACGTTGGTAGACGGAGCATCGGGAAAGCGGAGTTCTCCCCACGCGCAAGGGGCGAGCGGAGGACACCGCCATTACGCGGGGAAAACTCGACTTCTCCCCACGCGCAAGGGGCGATCTTCGCCCTCCCCAACCCTCCCGCGCATAGCCTCGGTTCACCGCAACCCGCCTCGCTCCACCAGGTGCCCAATGAGCGCCACGGCGGTTCGCGGGTCAGCGCCTACCCGAAGCAAATAGGCGTTCTCACCGCTCAGCCTGGCAAGCAGCGCCGATGCGCCAGGGTCAACCTCATGTGTACGCGCCGCGAGGGCCAGCGCCTCATCGCAGGTAAGCCACTCAAGGTGGCTGGCCTGCCCGGTGGCAGGCTCCACCAGGCAGAGGCTGGCCCGCGGGATATGGGTCGCCAGCCGCTCCACGCCGAGAGCGGCCACGTCCAGTTCGATCAGGGTTGACGCTCCGCCCAGGGTGCGCCATGGCAGATCGGGGAAGAGGCGCGCGGCCCCGAGCGGCAGGCGCGCCGTCCCCGGATGCCCCCAGAGCATCGGTGAGGGCCCCGCACCCAGATGGACCACCTCGGCGGCCAGCAGCGCGGCGCCGGCGCGGGTACAGCCAACAGCGAGCATTGCGCTCAGGGTCACACCGGACCCAACGAAGAGCAGACCGCGCCCGTGCCACACCACTGCTCCGGCGTGCAGCGGCGTTCGCCCACGGGCGCCGGCCAGGGCCAGGGTTACCCGCTCGAGCACCTCGCGGCGCAGGCACGGTTGATCAGCCGCCACCTCCGGGGTAATGAAGGCCAGCGCGCGCCCGCTCGCTGGTAGCGCGCTGAGCAAACACCCGCCACCCGCGGCCATCAATGCGCCCGCATGGCTGCGCGTCACCAGCGTTCCACCCAGCGCCAGTTCGTCGGGCGCCAGGGCCTGCACGATGATCTCCACCTGCCCCGGCGCCCCCGGTTCGACCAGCGCCGCCGGCAGGCCGAGCCATGGCCCGAAGACCTGCTCCGTGGCGCGGATGACTTCCGCGCTATTGGTGCGAAAGACGAACGGCACGCCAAGCACTGGCGCCTCAAAACGTTCTGGTAACGCTCCGCCTGGTTTTCCTGTGTTGATCATCGTTGGCGTAACCTTTGCCTTTAGCAGTCCTCTTCAGGTTGTGCAGCCTGGAGTATCAGAGGTCCCCGTAAGGACGCAGCGCATTGCATCCTTACGCACGGTCGCTGTTGAGAGATAGCGTAGGACGGCTATATATGTGGGAAAACCGGATGTCCCCACACCCCTGCCCGGTGGGAAGACCCGGGAGCGCTTCGCCCCAGCGTCCCCTGCCCTTTGTGGAATGATTGTACACCTGCCATTCATTGGCGCGAAAGGCAGGGGATGGTATAATGTGGTCTCAAACCGGCATCAGGCAATGCTCTTCTATCATAGACCTCTACCAGACGGGGGCCGATCAACCAGGCGCCATAACCGTGGAATACCAACCCGACGTCAAAAGGATTACCGGCGAGGGAGGCGTAATTGTTGCCGTTGCGCCCGGCAGCATCGCTGCCGCGATCGGTTTGAAGCCCGGCGATGTGCTCGTGGCCGTAGGCGCGCAGCGTCTCCGCGATGTGATAGATTATCGCTTCGCCATCGCCGAAGAGCGTCTGGAACTGCTCGTCCGTTCCGGCGATACAGAAGTACTGATCGAGCTTGAAAAGGACCCGGACGAGGATCTGGGCATCGAGTTTAGCGAGCCGCTGTTCGACCGCCTGCGCACCTGCAACAATAAGTGCCCCTTTTGCTTCCTGACCCAGATGCCAAAGGGCTTCCGCAAGACGCTCTATCTTAAGGACGACGATTACCGGCTCTCCTTCCTCTATGGTAATTTTGTCACCTTCACCAATCTGAGTGAGGCTGACTGGGAACGGATCGAACAGCAGCGCCTCTCCCCCCTGCACATCAGTGTACACGCGACCGACCCCTTCTGGCGCGCGGTCATGCTCGGCAAGCGGGACGCGCCCGATGTCCGCGCGCAGATCCGGCGCCTGGGCGCAATGGGGATCGAGGTGCACACCCAGATCGTAGCCTGCCCCGGCGCGAATGACGGCGAGGTCCTGCGGCAAAGCATCGCCGACCTGATCGCTCTCTACCCTACGGTGCAATCTATCGCGGTGGTGCCGGTAGGGCTGACAAAGTACCGCTTTGATGGTAAGCGCCCGAACAGCCTCAAGTCCGCCATTCAGTTACACGAAAGCCCTGACTGGATCGACACCAACTGGGAGCGCCAGCCGTTGTGGGAGCATACTACCGGCCAGCCGGCCGTTGCGCTGGACGACGGCGATGCCCCGCTCCACGACCCCGCCCTGGGCTTCTGCTCGCGGCTCGCGGCGGCGAGCGACATCCCCCTGCGCTGTTACACCGCGGACGAAGCTGCCGCGATTGTTGATCTGGTTGAGTCCTTCGGCGCCTGCTGCCGCGATAAACTCGGTATGACCTTCGTCTATCCGAGCGACGAGTTCTACCTCCTGGCCGGACGTTCCGTGCCCCCCGCCGATCATTACGATGGGATGCCCCAGTATTCCAACGGCGTGGGTATGGTTCGCGATTTTCTCGACCTCTGGGCCAGGGCGCGCCGGCGCCTGCCAACCCGCCTGCCTCAACCCACCAGTCTGGCCATTGTCTGCGGCACACTGGTGGCCGGGCTGATGGAACAGGTCGTCGCGCGCCTGAACCGGATCGAGGGCCTGACGGCGCGGGTCATGCCGGTGACAAACGCCTTCTTTGGCCCAACCGTGACCGTGAGCGGCCTGCTTACCGCCGAAGACGTCGTGTCCGTCCTGCGGGCCAGCGGCTGCGCCCGTGCCCTGCTGCCACGGGTGATGTTTGATTACCGTGGCGAACGCACCATCGACGATTGGCACCCGCAACGGATTGCCGAAGCCGCAGGGGTGCCGGTTGCTCTCGCCGCCGATCCCGAGGAACTGGTACACTATGTTCGCGCCCTGGCGCACAGCGCCTGACGCTTCTAATATAGTAGAACCGGCTTTCGTCGTTTCGGACAAAGAACAACCTAGAACCCACGGCCCGGGTGTCTGGCGGCGCTTCTTCCCCCGACTACGCGCCGCTCTACGGCCCTTGTACCAGACCCACGGTCGCCGTTTGCGGCGACCTGAGTGACGCGATCATCGCCCCAGGGCAACGATCCGACAGCGGCGCTGTCGCCGGCTACGCGCCGCCTGATGCTTGTGTACGGTCCGGTCAACCGTTGCTGTGCGCCTCGTAGTGGCGCCTGTTCGCTTCGAGGCCCCTGGAGGTCAGTATGTCTTTACGTGAGACGCGCTTCCAGCGCTTTGTTCAGGCAATGCAGCACGCCGATCAACTCTTGACCGCCACCGCGCTCGATGACCTTTTCGAGCAGATGCTCGATCTGATGGTCTCCGCCACCGAGGCCGAAGCCGGCACCCTCGCGCTCTATGACGAAGACACGCAGACCCTCGTGATCCGGGCAGTAACCGGACTTTCGGGAGCACAGCGGCTCCTCAACACGCGGGGCGCGGCCAGCCAGGGCCTCGCAGGGGACGCGCTGCGGCGGGGCACGGCGTTGTTCGTTGCCAACGCATCGCGCGACCCGTACCAGGACTGGATATCCGATATGGCAGCCGTGCTACCGCTGCGCACGGTTCATTGCCAGCCGCTGGTGAGTCAGGGGCGACCACTTGGCTGTATTCATGTATTCAATCTACCTGATACGCTCAGCGAGGAGAGCGAAGAACTGGCCCTGATCAACCTGCTTGGATCGCGCCTGGTGAGCGAATTAGAGAAAGCGCAGATCCTGGCTGAGGCCCAGCGCCGCGAACGTCGCCAACAGGCGCTGCTGGAGATCGTCTCACATCTGACCACCACCCTTGACCGCGACGAGTTGCTCAATCGGATCATGAGTCACGCCTGTGAGTTGCTAAACGTCGAGGCCACCTCCATCTGGTTGCGGGATTCGGCCCGCGATGACCTGGTCCTGCACATCGCCGCCGGCTCCAACCGCGAACGTATTGTAGCCCAACGGGTGCCTGCGCGACACGGGATTATCGGCCATGTGGTAGCAACCGGTGAGACAGTGGCAGTCAACGATGTGAGCAGCGATCCACGTTTCTACCGGCAGATCGATGCCAGCAGCGGCTTCGTTACCCGCTCCATTCTCTGTGTGCCACTCAAGGCGCCGCGCATCCAACTTGGCGACGCCCGCGGGATCGCCGAGGAGCGGATCATCGGTGGGGCCCAGGCGCTGAATCCACGCGATGGCGCTGGATTCGCGGCGGATGATATCGCCCTCTTTGAAACTCTGGCCAGTCAGGCAGCCACGGTTATTCGCCTGGCTCAATTGTATGCCGAGGTATCGGCGCTCTCCACCCGTATCATTGATGCCATTACCGGGGCGATTGATTTAAAAGACCCCTATACGCGCGGTCACAGCCAGCGCGTGAGTGATTTCTCAGTGGCGATTGCCGAGGAACTTGGTCTGAGTTCCGATGAGGTCTATCGGGTACGCATTGCCAGCAAGCTCCACGATGTAGGTAAGATCCGGGTGCCCGACCGCATTCTCAAGAAGCGCCGACCGCTGACCGACGCTGAGTTCGCGCAGATGCGCCAGCATCCAGAGTACGGGTTGGAGTTTCTCAAAGAGAATGGCCTGCTTGAACTCGAGGTGCTGCGGGATAGCTGGACGGCCCTTTCCCAGCATCACGAGCGTCTGGATGGGCGTGGGTACCCCGGAGGTCTCAGCGGCGACGAGATCTCGCTGGTGGGCCGCATCGTTGCCGTGGCCGATGTCTTCGACGCCATTACCAGTCATCGCCCCTACCAGCCGGCTCGCTCGGTAGACGAGGCGATTAGCATTCTGCGCAGCCTGGCGGGGGTTGAGTTCGACAGCGATTGCGTAGAGGCGCTGGTGCGCGCGCGCGCCAGAGGTCTCATCCATACCCAGGAGGAGCGCGGCGAGCGCGACCACACACCGAAGCGGCGGCGCCCCACCCGGCGCCGCAGCGTCTGGATGGCCGGCTAAGGCGGCGCAGGACTCCTCACCCTCCCCCCTCGCTATGCTCGGCGCGGGAGGGTGAGGACCCAACACGCCAGCCGATCTCAGTGGAACGCCATCTACGGGCATCCCGAATCGCATCACCCCCTGGCGCGACGAAAATCCTTGATGTTTAACTGCAAGCGCGTTTCGCCGTTCCACTGGTTGGCTTCGAGATGGTAGGCCACGTCAATGACGGGATGCCGGCGCAGGGCCTCGGCCAGGTGGCCGAGGCGGAAGGCGATGCCCTCGTAGGTGGCTCCGTCACGCCGCAGGATCAGGCGCAGGTGCTGCCCATCGCCGCCCCGGGGTCGGGCATCGATCACCTGCACCCCCGGGCTCATCAGCGTGGGGAGAGGGTTGGCCTGGCCGAACGGTTCGAGGCGGCGCAACTCGGCCAGCAGGTCATGACTGACAGCATTCAGGTCGAGGGTGGCATCAATGGTCAGCGCAGGCTGGAGCATGGCATCGGTGAGGCGCTCTTCGGCCAGGGCAAGCAGGTGTTGCTCCAGGCGCGGGAGGTTGGCATTCGCAATGGTGAAGCCGGCTGCGGCGGCATGGCCGCCGAAGCGCACGAAGAGGTCGCTGCAACTGGCCAGGGCTTCAACAATGCTGAACCCGGGGATGGAACGGGCCGAGCCGCGTGAATGCTCGGCGCCACGCTCGATCAGCAGTACCGGACGCCCCCATTCCTCCACCAGTTTCCCCGCCACCAGGCCCACCACGCCAGCCGGAAACTCCTCGCTGGCGATCACCACTACCCGCTGGCGGTGCTTTCCGGTTGCCTCGGCCTGGGCGCGCGCCGCTGCCTGCACCTGCTTCGTCAACTCCTGCCGCTCACGGTTGGTCCGGTTCAACTCCTCGGCGAGCGCCCGCGCGCTGGCGTAGTCTTCCGCAAGCAGCAACTGGTAGGCCCGCACGGCATCATCGAGCCGGCCCGCAGCATTGAGCCGCGGGCCGAGCATAAAGCCAATGTCGGTGGCGGTGATCTGCCCCTGTACCAGCCCCGATACTTCGATCAGCGCCTTGAGGCCCGGGCGCCGGGTGGTGTTGAGCGCCTGCAGGCCAGCTTTGACCAGTACGCGGTTCTCGCCGGTGAGCGGACCCATGTCGGCGACGGTGCCCAGGGCCACGACATCGAGCAGGTCGCGGCCCCGCACCGCCCCGAGCGACAGCCCGCGGCGGACCAGGGCCTGCACGAGCTTGAAGGCAATCCCCACACCGACCAGTTGTTTGTAAGGGTAGACGCAGCCGGGCTGTTTGGGGTTGACCACTGCCAGCGCGGCGGGGAGCGTTGCCGGTGGAGTATGGTGGTCGGTCACAATCACGTCCAGACCGATGCGGGTCGCTTCCTCCACCTCGGCCACATTGCTGATGCCACAGTCCACCGTGATCAGCAGGCGCACCCCCTCGCTGGCCAACTGGGAGAGGGCCTGCATGTTCAGCCCGTAGCCCTCACGCAGCCGATGGGGAATGTAGGGGCGGATGTTCGCGCCCATCGCGCTCAGGGCCTGCACCAGCAGCGTCACCGCGGTGACCCCATCGGTGTCGAAGTCGCCATACACTGCCATCGGCTCGCCGCGGGCGATGGCCTCGGCAATGCGGGCGCTGGCCTCGGCCATGCCGCGCATGCGCAGCGGATCGTGCAGGTCGCGCGAATAATCAGCCTCGAGGAACAGGCGTGTCGCGTCGGGATCGCGCAGATCGCGGTGATAGAGCAGCGAGGCCAGGAGCGGACTCAGACCGCTCTGGCGCACAAATTCCGGCGGCGCCGGAGGGAGAATGTTCCAGTGCCGGTTGCGGGCAGAGAGGGGGCGCTGGGTCATAGCTCGCACTGGGTAGGGGTGTGGGGAAACCTGGTGTCCCCACACCCCTTCAATCGCCGGTCAATGGTTTTAAGAGCGTTACGCAGAGCGAACGCGGGTGTTCCTGCAATGGGTATACCGGTAGCGACTCGCCGGGGTTACGGAGGCATAGTCTTCGCTCCGCCACCTGCCTGCGTCGGCCATACCCTGCCGGCCGTTATCGGCGCGTGATCAGCGATTCGCCGGTCATATCCGCGGCTTCAGGCAAACCGAGGAGTTCCAGCAGGGTCGGGGCGACATCAGCGAGACGGCCGCCCGAGCGTAGAAAGACTTCGTTTTTGCCGAGACCCAACCCCTCGGCGGCCACGAGGATGCAGGGCACCGGGTTGGTGGTATGGGCCGTATGGGCGCCGCCGGTTTCGGGGTCGATCATCTGCTCGGCGTTGCCATGGTCGGCGATGATCAGCAAGGCGCCGCCGCGGGCCAGCACCTCGGGCGCCACCGCGCCCATCCCGGCGTCCACAGTCTCGCAGGCCTTGATCACCGCCGGGATGACGCCGGTATGCCCGACCATATCGGGGTTGGCGTAGTTGACGACGATGAAATCGTACTGGTCGCTGCGAATGGCCTCGATCAGGCGCTCGGTGACCTCGGGGGCGCTCATCTCAGGTTGCAGGTCGTAGGTCGCCACCTTGGGCGACGGGACAAGCAGGCGATCCTCGCCGGGGAACGGCTCCTCGCGGCCACCGTTGAGAAAGAAGGTAACGTGGGGATATTTCTCGGTCTCAGCGATGTGGAACTGGCGCCTGCCGGCGGCGCTCACCACGGCAGCGATCGGCTCGACCACGGGGCGAGGGGGGAAGGCGACCTGCACGGGCAAGCCCTCCTCGTACTGGGTCATGGTCACCATATGGAGGTTCTGCAACTGGCGGGGGCGCTGCCAGATCGTATCGGGTAGCTTGAGGCCCTCTTCCTTTTGCCTGGCATAGTGGCGCTGGATCTGCTCATTGATGTCGGGCAGCACCAGGGCGCGGGTGAGTTGCCGGCCCCGGTCGGGGCGAAAGTTGGTGAAGATCACTGCGTCACCGTCCTTCACCGTTGCCACCGGCGCGCCATCGCGAACGATTACCGTCGGCAGGACAAACTCGTCGCTGATATCGGCGGCGTAGGCTTGCTCGATCGCGGCGCGGGCATCAGGCGCGGTTTCCCCCCGACCCTCGACAATGGCGGCGTAGGCGCGTCCGGTGCGCTCCCAGCGCTTGTCGCGGTCCATCGCGTAATAGCGCCCCGAAACGGTAGCCACGACCCCGACGCCGGTTCGGGCGATGGCGGCTTCGAGGGCATCGAGGAACCCGAGGGCGCTGCGGGGCAATACATCGCGGCCATCAAGGAACAGGTGCAGGTAGACCCGATCAAGCCCTTCGCGGCGGGCCAGTTCAAGCAGGGCGTGGAGGTGATCCTCGTGGGCGTGCACACCGCCGGGGCCGAAGAGCCCCATGAGGTGCAGGGCGCCCCCGGTGGCCTTTGCGTGCGCGATGGCGCCACGGAGGGCCGGGTTGGTAAAGAAATCCCCGTCGGCAATCGCCTTGCTGATGCGGGTCAGTTCCTGGTAGACCACAAAGCCGGCGCCAATGTTCAGGTGGCCCACTTCAGAGTTGCCGATCTGCCCTTCGGGTAGACCCACGTCCAGGCCAGAGGCACAGAGGGTGGTGTAAGGACACTCGGCGATCCAGCGATCAACATTGGGTGTATGGGCCAGATCCACGGCATTGCCTGGTCCGGGAGGAGCGAGGCCCCAACCGTCCATGATCGCCAGGACGACGGGCCGCGGAAGGGCATGCGCGGGCATAGAACCTCCTCATGGTTCGCGCGCCGGGGCGCCTGCCAGGGCACGCCCCGGCGCGTGTTTGATACGGCATAAATGATACCACAAGCGCTGGCGGGCGAACCGGTGCTAATACCGGATGACCGCTCCGGGAGGGTCTGAGAGGGCGCGGCCCTCGCAGGAACGCCGGGTCCTCGCTCGTCGGGAGGGAGGTGGGGAAACCAGATTTCCCACCCCCCTCCCGATTACGCACAGGGGCCGGGAGAGCTGCGCCCGCGGCGATGGGCGTTCTTCCATCCGCGACGGGCGTAGCCGAAGTGGATGCGAGGAGGCATACCCTCCCCGCACACCGTGAGGACGGTCATTGCTCAAGACTTAACCCAGGCCGAAAGCCACCATCAGGATGCGCCAGCCGGCGAGCAGGCCAAACACGCCGGTGACGAGCAGGGGCGCGCCGACCATCACGAGCGTACCGATCCGCGTTCCCGAGGAGACGCCGGCGCTAACGAAGTGTATGGGCAGTTCCCGTGACAGGGTGATCCAACCGCCCCAGAGGGTCAGGGCGCCGAGGATGGCGAAGGCGATCGCCGAGCCAATCGCGATAATGACGCCAAGTGCGAACATGCTGGTCCTCCTTCTGCAAGTTACTCCGGCGGGAGTGCCGGCAGACACGAAGCGGCATACAGGGCCGCGCCAATCATTCCCGCCTCGTTGCGCAAATGAGCCGGAACCACCTCAACCGGCGCCGACAGCAGGGGGCCGAACTCATCGAAAGCCTTGCTGGCGCCGCCGCCGACGATAATCAGATCGGGCCAGAGCAGCGCAACTACGCGGTTGAGATACTCATCGAACAACGGGGCCCACGCGGTGAAGCTGAGGCCCTTGCGCTTGCGGGCGGCCTCGGAGGCGCGACGTTCGGCGTCTTTGCCGCGGATTTCGATGTGCCCCAGTTCGGTATTCGGCAGCAGTGCGCCATTAACAAACAGGGCCGTACCAATGCCGGTGCCTACAGTCAACATCAGCACCACGCCGTCGCGCCCGCGCCCGGCGCCAAAACGCATCTCGGCGATCCCGGCAGCATCGGCGTCGTTGAGCAGGGCCACAGGTCGGCCCAGGGCCTCCTGGAGGCGCTGACGCCCATCAAAGCCGATCCATTCGGGCGCAATATTCGATGCCGTGCGCACGATCCCATCCTTGACGACGGCTGGCAATCCACAACCAACGGGGCCGTCCCAGCCGAAGGATTGCACCAACCGGGCCACAGCGATGCTGATCGCCTCAGGGGTCGCCGGTTGGGGGGTCAGGACACGTTGCCGGGGCGTGAGCAGGGCGCCCGTGGTCACATCAACCACTGCCGCTTTGATCCCTGTGCCGCCGATGTCTACACCCAGGACGTGCATACAGGTTACCTAGACCACGAAACGACCGGGGTTCAGAATACCAGCCGGATCCCAGCGCGCGCGCAGGGCGCGCATCACATCGATGCCCTCGGGGATCGGCCCCCAGAGATCGAGGGCCCCGGAGAGGGCGGGAGGCGCTTCTTCAACCACGAGATAGCCGCCGAGCGTGCCGAGTTCGATGCGCGCCTCGAGCAGAGCCTGATCCACAGCCTCGACGCTGGCCGCACCGGTAAACCAGCGGCTGAACATAAGACCGGCAGCGGCAACGCCAATCTGGGCCGGCAGCCACCCATTGCGGCGGGCTATGCGTTCCAGCAAGCCGGCCACCGCGCCCAGAGCACTGGAGGGAGCGCCGGCGCGAAGCAGGAGCGCGCCGTCGGCGGCGGGCGCCATTGCGCCCGAAATGGCGCGCCACACCAGCGCATCTTCCGCCGGGGGCGCGGCGATAACCCGCGCGCCGAGATTGGCGCACCGACGTTCGGCCTCGTGCACCTGGCGTGACACGACCGCACCGGCGCCGGCAAAGCGGGCGATGACCGAAATATGATCAGGCTGACCCTCCAGCAAGGCCCGAAGCGCCGGGATACGATCAGCGGCGTGGCGGTTGAGCGCCACCAGGGCCAGAGGTTGCAGCGGCGCGGCGCGGAGGTGTTCAACGGCGCGCACCGGTAATCGCAGGTCGGTAAACACGGCGATGAGCGTGCGAAAGTGTTCGGGCAGCGGCGCGACCTTAAACGTGGCCTCGGCGATAACACCAAGGGTGCCGAAGGCGCCAATATGGAGCTTGTGGGCATCGCAACCAGCCACATGCTTCATCACCTGGCCGCCGCTCTTCACCAGACGCCCATCCCCCAGAGCAACGCGCATGCCCAGGGTCCAGTCGCGTGGCGAGGCATGGCCAAGACGTATAGCCCCCGTGGCGCCACTGGCGAGCAGGCCGCCAATGGTGGCACGTTCGGGGTGCGCAGGGTCCCAGGGGAGCCACTGACCATGGCGAACCAGACACGTTTGCAGAGTGTCCAGCGTCACACCCGACTCAACCGTGATCACCTGTTCTTCGGGATGATAGGCTACGATACGATTGAGGCGCCGGGTAGTGAGGGCCAGATCGTAGCGCGTGGGCCGGCGCCCGACATGCTGGCGCGTGCCGCCGCCCCAGGGCACGAGCGCCAGGCCGCGCTCGTGGGCCTGGCGCAGCGTCTCCGCCAGTTCAGCGGGACTGGCCGGTTCGGCAACGGTATGGGGTCTCAGGCCGTGCAGGGCGTACTCGTGCATCTTCCACTGCTCGAGGAGGAACAACCGATGCGTTCAGGAACCGGCGCGACGGAAGCCTGACGGCTACTTGGTGCGCACCCGGCGCTTCAGATCCGCGGCTGGCTTGCGGAACGACAGGACATCCAGCGTACCCCGCGGATAGCTTTTCGTAAACTGCGCCAGGCCAGCAGGGCTGCGACGCCAGTAGATCGAAATCGCCAGCACGCCCAGCAGCAGCGGCATGACCACGAGGAGACTGGCCGGCTGGCCGCTGTTCAGGCTGTAGGCCAGGTAGCCAAAGACGCCCAGCATCAGCAGTGCCTGCAAGGCCGGCAGCAGCAACATCCGCTCACGCAGTTGCACATAGGCATATACAAACGCAAACGCGTACCATACCTCGATGACAACCACGACGAGGAAGAAAGCCCAGAGCCACACGGTATGCTCCTGTTTGCGCGAAATTGTTTATCGTATCATAGCATACCCTGGCCGTTTTGGTACGCAACGTATGCTATAATCGCCACCTGGTTGCAGCGGCGATCCAGCGTATCGAGGGGCCTATGAACGATCGTCCAAGTATCACGGCATTCTTTCCAGCGTTCAACGATGCTGGCACGATCGGGAGCATGGTCGTCGGGGTCATCCGCACCCTGGAGGAACTGACCGACGATTACGAGGTGATCGTCGTCGAAAACGGCAGCACCGACTACACCGTGCCGGTCCTCGAGGAGTTGGCCCGGCACTACCCCCGCCTGCGTGTGTTCACCCACCCCCAGCCCCTGGGCTACGGCGGCGCCCTGCGGGTCGGCTTTGCCAGCGCCACCAAGGACCTGATCTTCTACACCGACGGCGACGCGCAGTACGATCCGCGGGAACTTAGATTGCTGCTGCCCGCCCTGCGGGATGATGTTGATATCGTCAACGGGTGGAAGATTGACCGGGGCGATCCGCTGCACCGCAAGATCATCGGGCGCGTCTATCACCATACGGTTAAGTTTCTGTTCGGCTTCCGGTTGCGCGACGTGGACTGCGATTTCCGACTCATCCGGCGCCACGTTTTCGACGTGATTGAACTTGAGTCGGACAGCGGCACGATCTGTCTGGAACTGGTAAAGAAGCTCCAGGACGCCGGCTATCGCTTCGCCGAGGTACCGGTGCACCACTATCACCGGACCTATGGCCAGAGCCAGTTCTTCAATTTTCCGCGGCTCTGGCGCACCGGCGTGCAGTTGATCCAGCTCTGGTGGAAACTGGTCATCCGGCGCGAACATATGGCGCAGATCGCACAGCGCCGCGCAGAGGTTGCGGAGGTGCAGGGCTAGCGCCCCCCGACCTCCCCGGCCCGGCAGACCTTTCAGGTCCGAGCAAACCATATCGCGAACCAGCGAACCCATGGATCGAACCGCTGAATTGCGCGCGACATTCGAGGGTAGCCGGGTACTGATCACCGGCGGGGCCGGGTTCATTGGATCGAACCTGGCCCACGTGCTGTGCGATCTCGGCGCCGAGATCACGATTGTCGACTCGCTGATTCCTGAATACGGGGGCAACCTGCACAACCTCTTCGCCATCCGCGACCGGGTGCGCCTGAACATCGCCGATGTGCGCGATGAGCACTCGATGAACTACCTGGTACAGGGCCACGATTACCTCTTCAACCTCGCCGGCCAGACCAGCCATCTGGACTCGATGCGCGATCCGTATACCGATCTGGAGATTAACTGTCGCTCCCAGCTTTCCATCCTCGAATCGTGCCGCAAGCACAACCCCACCATCAAGGTAGTCTATGCCTCGACTCGCCAGATCTACGGCAAGCCCGATTACCTGCCGGTGGATGAGCGACACCTCCTGCATCCCACCGATGTCAACGGCATCAATAAGATGGCGGGTGAGTGGTACCACATTCTGTACAACAACGTCTATGGCATTCGCGCCTGCGCCCTGCGCCTGACCAACACCTACGGCCCGCGCATGCGCGTCAAAGATGCCCGGCAGACCTTCCTGGGCATCTGGATCAAACGGGTCATTGATGGCGAGCCTGTGCAGGTCTGGGGAGATGGCCTGCAAATCCGCGATTTCACCTACGTAGATGATTGTGTGGAGGCGCTGCTGCTGGCAGCGAAGGAGCCAGGCGCCTACGGCCAGGTCTTCAATCTGGGTAGCGATGAGACGATCAACCTGCGCGACCTGGCGGCGCTGCTCATCGAGGTCAATGGCGCAGGTTCCTACGAGATCATCCCCTTCCCTGCCGACCGTAAGCCGATTGACATCGGCGACTACTACGGCGACTACCGGCGCATCCAGGGACGCCTGGGCTGGGCGCCGCGCGTGCGTCTGCGCGAGGGACTGGCGCGCACCCTGGCGTACTACCGCGAGCACCGCGAACACTACTGGTAGTCACCATGCGGCTGCGCTCCGCGACAGCGACCGCAGGTTCCCTGAGAAGACCAGGCCCTCGCGGCGGGCGCGGCTGCGCCCTCCCAGACTCTCCCACGCGAGGCCGATAGTTCCAGGAACTGCAACAAAGCCGCCGTGCCATCCGTCTGATACGCAGAAGCCGCCTGGCTGATAACGGAAAAGGAGTGCAACCATGTATCCAGCCCCCCGGCTCGAGCGTAGCCGTTCCGATGCCATGATCGCCGGTGTCTGCGGCGGTGTGGCCAGGTATTTGAATATTGACTCGACGATTGTGCGCCTGGTATTTGTGCTGCTGGCATTCAGCGGCCCGGCGCTATTGATCTATCCGTTGCTCTGGCTGGTCATGCCCCGCGAGCGTCCGATGAACCCCGGCACGCCGGCGACGCCCCCCGGGCAGGTGTTTGTCGCCACGGGCGAGACCCGGCGCCTGCGCCTCGACCCGATGACGGGTGCGCCAGACGAACCGGAGGAGATTCCGATCTCCAACCTGGGAACGGGTTCGACCGCCAATCGCGCTAACGGGCGCGGGCGGCTCCTGGGCTACATCTTGCTGGGTCTGGGGGTGTACCTTGTCTTGCAGATGGTCTGGCCAGGCATCGGGGCACTGCTCTTCCCGGCGCTGCTGATTGTTGGGGGGATTTATCTGCTGCGCCGGGCTGGATGATCAACGGCTTGTTCTGAGGAATGACCGGGAGGGCTTCGCCCTCCCGGTCATTCATTTCTGGCATCAATTCTGGGCCAGTTCCCGCAGCCGGGAAGGATTGAGCAGGGTAATCCCCGAGCGATCCACATCGAGCAGCCGGGCGTCGCGGAACTGGTTGATCACCTTGGTGACCGTCTCACGGTAGGCGTTGATCATTTCGGCAAGTTGCTGGTGGGTGCGGCGTGGCACGCGCTGCTGAGGCTTCTGCCCGGAGGTCTGATCTTCTGACATCTCGAGCAACACCGAGGCCAGGCGCGCCGGCACGGACTTGAAGGCCACCTCGTCGATGCGCCGACTGACGGTCAGGCGATACTGGCCAAGGACCTCGATCAGTGCGGCTCCCAGGTCGGGCTGGCCATGCAGGGCCTGAAGCACGGCAGCGCGGGGGACGGCAATTACTCGCACCGGTTGCAGCGCCACGGCGAAGGTATCGTAGCGCTCGCTGCCATCAAGGGCGCTGTGACCGAAGACCTGCCCTGGCTCGACCACCTTGACAGTAAGCACCCGCCCCTCGCTGGACAGCATCTGGAGGCTCACCTGGCCCGCCTGGAGCAGGTACAGGGTCTGCGCGGGCTGGCCAGGGGTGTAGATTGAGTTGTGGCGCCGGAAGGCCTGATTCGAGCCCAGGGGCTCGAGCACGGACCACAGCCGCTGCTGTACCGACTCGTCGCCACGATGTGCGGTTGTCATGCGTTCCTCCAGCTTGCCGAAGATTCTCACGCTGCTCGCCTGTGCGGCCTGGTCGCAACATACCGGGTGGGAGACTGTCTCCCTGGGAGGGCGAAGGCTTCCCCAACACTTCCCATTCACCGGGCGGGGTATGCCCCTGAGCACTCTGTAAACAACGTCTTTCGCCAGACCCCCGCCCCCTCCCCAACCCTCCCATCGACCGGGCCGGGCAGGAGCGGAAGAGCCTCGCCCGCCACTATCGTATCATCTGGCGGGCCAGGGCGTCCCGGTCGTTCCGATCGTTTGCTTCGATTGTTATATTGTATCATACGTCCATTACGTTATCCGAACACGTCTGAGCAGATTCCGGAAGGGCACAGCCCTCCCGGACCCTCCCACGGATGAACCCTGCTCCCTTCGGCAACTGCTATAATGTGCGCATGAGCATGCTTCCCACCCGTCACCTGTTCTGGGCCAGCCTGGTGGCGGCCCTGGCGTTCCTGGCAGTGTTGGCCGGCTGTGATCTTGCCGGCGGTCCCCTGGCTTCCAACCCTGGCGCCCAACCCACCCCTTCTGTCGCCGCCACCGTCGCGCCGCCGACGCCGACGTCGCTCCCCCGCGGCGGCAACCTGACGGTGCGTCTGGAGGCCGATGTTCCCGAGTTGCGCCCCTGGCAGCCCCGCTCGCGGGGCGAGGAGCAGGTAATCAGCCTGCTGTATGGAGGATTGATGCGGCTCGACGCCCAACTGCGGCCCGTGCCCGATCTGGCCGAAGGCTGGGAGACGACCCCCGATGGCCGGACGCTGACCTTTACGCTGCGCAGCGGTCTGACATGGCACGATGGAGCGCCGCTCGACGCCTCGGACGTGCTGTTTACGCTGGAGCGGCTGCGGGGGTTGCCGCTAACCTCGACGGCGCTGCTGGCCGATCTGCGCTACATCAGCGCGGCTACGGCGCCGACGAGCAACACCGTGGTGCTGACGCTCACCAGCCGCTTCGCCCCGCTGCTGGCCTCCCTGGCCGTGCCGGTGCTGCCCGCCCACGTGCTGGAGAACCGCGACATCGCCAGTTTTAACTTCTGGGAGGCCCCGGTTGGCAGCGGTCCTTTCCGATTGGCCGAGCGTGATCCTGGCCAGGCCATTGTGCTTGAACGCTTCGAGGCGTTTCACCGGGGGGCGCCATTGCTCGACCGGGTAGCCTTCGTGGTCGCCCCCGATCCCGAGGTGGCCCGCCAGGCCCTGACCGATGGCCGGCTACTGGTGGCGGAGTTGCCCTGGAGCGATCCCGCCTCCCTGGCCGCCCGTCTGCCCGGCGCGTATCTGAGCGCGTACCCCGAGAACGGGTACTACTTCCTCGGCTTCAACCTGCGCGAAGGGCGCCCCTTCGCCGACCGGCGCCTGCGGCACGCGCTGGCACTGGCGGTGGATAGGCCCCGACTGGTCGAAGCGGTGACCAATGGCCAGGGCATCCCGATCAACTCGAGCGCGCTCCCCGGTTCCTGGGCCGACCTCACCCCTCCGCCCGGCGGGGGGGCCGATCTCGACGCGGCGCGGGCGCTGCTTAACGAAGCGGGCTGGACGCTGCCTGCGGGGGCGACCATTCGCGAGCGCGAGGGGAAACCGCTGCGGGCCACCCTCTACGTGCGCGGTGATGACCAGCGCCGCGTTGCTGCCGCCGCGCGCATCGCCGAAACAGCCGCGGCGATCGGTATGCAGATCGAGGTGCAGCCCGCCGACTTCACCTCGGTAATCCTGGCGCGTTATGCCCCGCCCTTTGACTTTGACCTGCTGCTGGGAAGCTGGAGCAATGGCGCCGGCGATCCGGACTTCGCCGATGTCATGTTCTACGACCCCGACGATTTCGCGTTGTTTCACTCCAGCCAGCTCATCCAGGGTGAAAGTGACGTGCGTTCGACGCGCAACTTCGTTGGCTTTAGCGACCCGGCCTACGACAATCAGGCCCAGGCCGCCCGCCAGCTCTACGGCCTTGAGGAGCGCGCCGCGGCGATCGTCCAGGCCCAGGCGCGCATCGCCGAAGAATTGCCCTACCTCTTCCTCTGGGCCGATCGCCTGCCCGTGGCCCTCAACGGGCGTGTGAGCACCCTGGACGGCCCGGTAACGCTCGCGTCGCCCCTGTATATGTGGAACATCGAACGCTGGTACCTGCTGCCATGAACCCGTTTACCCAACGTGAGCGCATCACCGATCCGGAACGCTTCGCCGGACGCTGGCGCGAGGTCGGCATGGTTTTTGAGCGTATCGAAGCGCGTCGCCCGGTGCTCCTGACCGGGGCGCGCGGCACGGGCAAATCGTCGTTGTTGACCCACGTGGGCCAATCGGCGGGCGCGGTGCTGGAGGATCCGACCCTTGAGGCGCTCTACCTCGATGTGGCCCTGCTGCCCGACGCGGCCACGGTCTACCGGCTGATTGCCAGCGCACTGGGGGGCCGCGGCGATAGCCTGGACGGAGTGGAGACGGCCCTGAGCCGCGCGGGGCGCACGGTGCTGGTGTGCCTGGATCATACCGAGGCAGCGGTTGAAGCTGGATGGGGCGAGGATATGCTGGAACGCCTGGCCCGTCTGGCGCGCCGGAGCATTCCGGGTGAACCGGGCGGCCTTGCGCCCCGCGGCGAGGGAGTCTTCGACTTGCTGCTGGTGGCTGCGGGAGGCGCTACAGCGCCGGAGCTGAGCGAGCCGTTCGCCCAGGTGCGCCTGGGGGCCTTCGCACCCGCCGAAGTGCGGCTGTTCGCCGAGGCCTACCTCGATGAGACGGGGGTGGCCTTCACCTCCGCCGAACTGCGCGAAGCGGCCGCGATCAGCGCCGGCCATCCGGCCTATCTGCAACGGGCGATGTTCCACCTGTTCGAGGCCCATGGCCGTCCCGACTACGACTGGCGCGCGGCCTACCTGGCCGAGGCCCGCGAGCGGCCGGTGCCCGGCGCGCCGCTGCCCCCCGAGGCCTTTGTGGGCCAGGGCGACATGGCGCGCGATGAGGGCCAGGGCGGCGACCTGGCCACCCGGCAGGCCCCCGCGTTGCCCGCCGCACCCCTCGGCGGCGACCTGGGCGGGCTGCTCAACGCGGCGCTGCCCCTGGTGCTGGCCCTGATGGCCCTGCAGGTCCTGGAAAACTGGTTCGTGGCCCTGGCAGTGCTGATCGCCGGGTACGGCGTTGTGGCGGCACTGGCGCGCCGGGGGCGCTAGTACGATTTTGGATTGTGGGTTGTCGTATATGGCGTGTCAGAGGGAACTGATGATTATGAATAGCTAAAGTGTCTGTGAAACCAGATCCAGGGAGAAGGAGGAGCAATGCCTGGCCCAAAGAACTATCTGATTGACATGGACGGGGTGCTGGTGCACGGGTCAAAACCTATTCCCGGGGCCAATGAGTTCATCAAACGTCTGCGCGCCGCCGGAGCGCCGTTCCTGGTGCTCACCAACAACCCGATCTATACGCCGCGCGACCTGTCGGCACGCCTGGAACGCATCGGCCTGGAGGTGCCCCCGGAGGCAATCTACACCTCGGCGCTTGCCACTGCCCGCTTCCTGCACAGCCAGCATCCCGATGGTACGGCGTATGTAATCGGCGAGGCGGGCCTCACCACCGCTATGCACGACATTGGCTACACCATGACCGACCACGACCCGGACTATGTCGTCGTCGGCGAGACGACCGCGCTCACTTACGAGCGGCTCACACGGGCAGTGCGCTTCGTGGCGGCAGGGGCGCGGTTCGTCGCCACCAATCCTGATGTGAGCGGCCCCGGCGACGGGGGGATCGTGCCGGCCTGCGGGGCGATCACCGCCCTGATCGCCGCCGCCAGCGGCGTCAAACCGTACTTCGTGGGCAAGCCCAATCCGCTGATGATGCGCACCGCCCTGCGCACCCTCGGCGCCCACTCCGAAGAGTCGGTGATGGTCGGCGACCGGATGGACACCGACATTATCGGCGGCACCGAGAGCGGTATGGAGACCATCCTGGTGCTTACCGGCGTGACCCGCCGCGAGGATGTGGATCGCTTTCCGTACCGTCCAACGCAGGTGCTGGGGTCGGTGGCGGAAATCGAGGTGTAGGGAGGGCTGCGCCCTCCCAGACCCGCTCACAAACTTGCCGGAGGCGCCGCTAAAACCGGACCCCCTCGAAGAGATCGCGCTCACGGAGGCCGGGCGGCGCTTCGGGATAGGCGCGCATGAAGGTCTCGTAGCCGCCGAAGAGGCTGAGGAGGCGCGTCAGGAGGCCCGCCCGGCCGCCGCCCTGGCTGGCGTGGCAGGCCCCGGCTGCCTGGCGCGCCTCCAGCACCGGCAGCACGTCGATGCGGGCGTGAACAGGAAACTCCACTTCGGCCAGGGCGGCGAGATCCACGTCCTGGTTCCGCCCAAAACGCCGCGGATCGCGCCCGAACAGGGGCATGAGCCGCACCACGGCGCGCAGTAGCCCCCGCGGGAAGGTAAGAAAGTAGAGCTTCTGCGGCTGGTGGGCCGGCAGGTCACCGGGGTAACGCGCCGGGTCGCCCGCCGCGTGAAAGGCCGCGACGGCGGCCCGTTGAATGGCAATATGGTCGGGATGGCGATAGCCCCCGATCGGGTCGAAGGTGATAACCACCTGCGGGCGCAGCCGGCGGATCTCCTGGGTGACGCGGGCGGTCACGGCGTCGAGGGGTTGCGCCGCCAGGGCCTCGGGGTGCTGGTTGGCGGGCGAACCAGGCATCCCCGAGTCGCGGTAGCCGAGCATGGTCACACTGCTCAACCCCAGAGACCGGGCCGCGCAGTTCAACTCGTCACGGCGGCGCTCGGCGAGGGAGGCGTAGCCCTCCAGGTGCTCCGGGTCGCTCGAACCTTCTTCGCCGCCAGTGGCGCAGATCAGGTGCACACGGGCGCCGCTCCAGGCGTAGCGCGCCAGGGTGCCCCCACACCCGAAGCTCTCATCGTCGGGATGGGCGAAGATCGCCAGGAGCGTCGGCCACAGGCCATCCGTGGCCGTAGTCGGGTCATTTTCGGGCCTGAAAAGCTGTTCGTCGGTAACCATAGTTGTATAATACTCAGAGGTTTTGTCCGCTCCTTGTAGTATAGCCCGATTCATCGACGGCAAACGGGCCGCGACCGCAAAACGGAGGGTTTGGGAGGGCTGCGCCCACCCACGAAGAATCTCAACGTATGACCAACCAGCGCAAGTATCCCTATGCCGTGCACCGCGTCGCGGCGGAGTTGACCCCCATTCCCCACCTGCAACGCGCGCCTTATAGCGGCCCGACCGAGCCGCGACGCATCGTTACGGACGATGGGGTAAGCCTCGCCGCCACCCTGTGGCGACGGGGCGCCAGCCGGCTGGTGATCATCTGTCACGGCTTCGCGGCCTCGCAGCGGACGGCCTCGATTGTCTGGCTGGCCGAGCACCTGGCCGGCCCCTACGATGTGTTGACCTTCGACTGGCGCGGCTACGGGCAGAGCGAGGGCCTGGCCACCTTTGGCGGGGCCGAGGCCCACGACCTGGCCGCCGTGCTCACGGCAGCCCGCGAGTGGGGTTACCAGCGGGTAGTAGTGGTGGCCGAGAGCATGGGCGGGCTGATCACCCTGGCGTCGCTCGGCGCCGCGAGCAACAGCGCGGATTTCCCCCTCCCCGACGCGGTGGCCACTGTCAGTGCCCCGGCGGCCTACGAACTTACCGGCGGCCTGCGCCCGCACCTGGTCAGGCACGTGGCCCCCGTCTCCTGGCTGCGCCCGGTGGCGCCATTGCTCGGGTTTCGCCTGGGGGAGGTGCAGCCGCCCACGCCCCTCGAGGTGGTAGAGCGTATCCGTCTGCCGCTGCTGGTCATCCACGGCGACCGCGATACGACCGTGCCGGTGCGCAACGCCTATCTGCTCAACGAGCGCAACCCGGCGATCAGCCTGCGCGTCTACCCCGGCGTCGATCACGCCATCGTGGGTATGCGCGCGCGCAGCCCGCGCCTGCTACTGGCCGACCTGCGGGCGCTGGTGGAGGGAGAGTGATGTTATTGTAGATTGTAGATTGTAGATTGTGGGTTGTGGTAGGGGTGATGTTATGTTATTTTGGATTGTGGATTCTGGTTTTTGATTGCTGAAGATGGCTGACATAACCCTGTTGATCGGCCCCGCCGCGGCAGGCAAGACTGAAGCGGCGCTGCGCGAACTGGCCGCGCCGCGACGGGGTCGCGCCATCCTGCTGCTCCCAGGCGAACTGCATCGCCAGCGCCTCTTGCCGCGCCTCACGTTAAGCCGGCTCACGGTGGGACCCTTCGCGCGTGTGGCGGGTGCGCTGGCACGCGCCAGCGGGTCGAGCCAGCGGCTGGCGAGCCGGGCCGCACGCGCCACTGCGCTGCGTGCCGCGCTGCGCGCCGAGGTGGCCGCGGGCCGGTTGCCCCGGTTTGCCGGGGTGGCGACAAAGCATGGTCTGGTGCAAGAGGCCCTGCGCCTGATCGGTGAGTTGCGCGCCAGCGCGATTGACCCCGACCGCCTGGCCAGCGCCGGTGTGACGCCCTACGACGCCGAACTGGCGGCGATCTACCGCGTCTACCTGGCAGCCCTCGATCGGCTGGGCATGACCGATGAGGAGGGGCTCATCATCCGCGCCCGCGACCTGGTGGCGACTAACCCGGGCCTGACACGTTCCCTGGACCTGCTGGTGGTGGATGGCTTCGACCAGATGACACCGGTGCAGGTGAGCCTGGTGCAGGCACTGGCCGGGCGGGCGGGGCGCGCGCTGATTACCCTCACCGGCGAGGCGAGCGAACGCCCGGCGCACCAGCGCTTCGCCCGCGCCATAGAGTCCCTGCGGGCGGCGCTGCCCGAGGCCCGCGTCGCCTACCTGCCGCGTCGCCCCTCCTTTGCGCCCGCCCTGACGCACATCGAGCGTCATCTGTTCACGCTCAACCCTGGGCCACTGGCGGACGCCGGCGGCGCGGTGAGGATCATCGGCGCGCCGGATCGGGAACGGGAAGTGCGGGCGGCCCTGCGTCACGTCCGCGGGCTACTGGCGGCCGGTGTCGCGCCCGAAGAGGTGGCGCTGCTCTACCGGAGCGGCGATCAGTATCCGGCACTGGTACGCGAGGTGGCGCGCGAGTACGGACTGCCGGTGGCGCTGTTCGAGGGCCGACCCCTGGGCGAGGCCCCGCCCGTCGCGGCGCTGCGGGCGCTGCTCGAACTGCCGCTGGCCGACTACCCGCGCCGCGCGCTGGTGGACTGCTGGCGGGCCTTCGATCCGCTGGCGCCGGCCGAGGTTCTTGGCGCCAGCGCGCCGCCGATTCCCACCTTCGCCGCCGCCGCCGCGCTGCTCGACCGAGCAACGCGCGCGGGTGGAGTGGGGCGTGGCCTGCAACGCCTGCGCGGCGCGCTCGCGGCACTGGCCAGCGCCGCGCCCCCCCTGCCCGACGACGAGGACCGGCCCCCCGCCACCCCCGAGGAAGCCGCGGCGCTGCTGGCCCTGCTCGACGCCTTCGTCGCCTGGCTTGATGCGCCGCCCGTAGCCGCGCCGGGAACCTACGTGGCCTGGGTGCGCCGCCTCCTCGGCTGGCAGGCGCACGCACCGTCCGCGGCGGATGTGACCGCACAACGCTTCGCCTTTAGTGACACGCAGGTAAAGGTGCTGCGGCGTCTCCTGGACGATCGGGCGCGGGTCGCCGAGGCGCTGAACGAACCACCCCTCACACTGGCCGCCTTTGTGGCCGAGTTCGGCGGGTTGCTCGACGGTCCACGCGATGGGGGCGAAACGCCACGGGCCGGCAAGGTTGCGGTGCTCCCGATGCTCGCCGCGCGGGGCAGCGCCTTCGCCCACGTGGTGGTGCTGGGCGTCGCCGAGGGCGAGATCCCCGCGCCCGCGGTCGAGCCGCCCTTCTACACCCGCCGCGAGCGGGCGCTGCTCGCCGGGCAGGGCGCGGCCCCGCCGCCGCCAGACCCGGGCGACGAACGCTCTCTCTTCTACGAGGCGGTTACCCGGGCGCGCACCGGGCTGACCCTGAGCTACACCCGTCTGGACGAAAGCGGCAACGAGATCCGCCCCTCGCCCTACCTGCGCGCGCTGGCCAGCCTCTTCGCCAACGGGGTCGAAACACGTGAGATCCGCGCCGGCAGCCCGCCCGACCCCGAAGAAGCCGCTTCGGCCCAGGAGGCTTTGATCGCCCACGTCGCCCATGGGAACGACCTGGCCCCGATCCCGCCAGGCGTCCCCACCGACCTGGCCGAGCACGCGCGACGGGCCATCGCGGTCGAGCGGCAGCGAGCGAGCGCGGCGCCGCACGGCGCCTACGAGGGCCTGGTGCACCACCCGGCGGCGCTGGAGGCGCTGCGGCGCCGTTTCGGGCCAGGCTACCGCTGGAGCGCCACCCAGATCAACGACTACACCCTGTGCCCCTACCGCTTCGCCGCCGCGCACGTGCTGCAACTCGCGCCGCGCGACGACCCCGAGGAGGGTCTGGCCCAGGCCGGACGCGGTCGCATCTACCACGCCATCCTGGCCCGCGCCGGGGCGCGCTGGGCGCGTCTCGGCCGGCCCTTCGACGCCGCCGGTGAAGCGGAGATCCTTGCCGTCCTGAGCGCGGCCGCCGACGAAGTGCTCGACAGCGCTCCGCAGACCTACGGCTTCGAGCCGGGTCCCTTCTGGGACTGGGAGCGCCAGGAGGCGCGGGCGGCGCTTGTCCGCGCCGCGCGCCGCTGGCTGCGCGACGCCAGTGGCTGGGAGGACTTCCGGCCCGCGGGGGTCGAAGAAGGCTTCGGGCTGGGCCGGGGGCTGCCACCCCTGCGCCTGGAGACTCCCGCGGGACCGGCGCTGGTGGTGGGGCGCATTGACCGGATTGACCAGGATTTGCAGGGGCGTCTGGCGCTGATTGACTACAAGAGCGGCAGTGATCCTGGTCCGCTCGACCGAACTCTCAAGGGGCGGGACGTGCAACTGACCCTGTACGTCCTGGCAGCCGAGCAACTGGCCGCGCCGGGGCAAATGGTGGCCCAGGCGGCATTTCTGATGATCGGCAGCGGGCGACGCAGCCGCCCGCTCACCCCCGCCGAGCGCCCCGAAGCTGAAGCGGCCCTGCGTGAACGGCTCGCCGCCGCGGTCAGCGGGAGCCGCGCGGGGGTGTTCCCGGTACGCCCCACTGAGAAGTGCCCCCCGGCCTGCGCCTTTGCCGCCATCTGCCGGGTCAACCGCGACAAGGCGCCGCCGGCCTGACAGGGCTGATGCAACGATACTGCCGGCAACCCCGGGAGCACGGGTCTCCCGCCCGCATGCAGGCGCGACGCTCCCATTCCCCGGGTTGCCCCGTCAGCATTCTGGCCTCCCACTCGCATGCAGGCGCGACGCCCTCACAAACGTTCACCTCGTCAGCGATGCGGAAAGGTAGCGTACCATGGCGCCAGGCAGGACTCTCCCTTACCTTGATCCAGAGATATGGCGCACAGCGGTGACGGGCGATCCCTTCTGGAGCGCCAGCCTGGACGCCATGCTGGCCGCCGATCCAGCGCCGCGCGCCCTGCACCTGGCCATCCTTGTCGAACCCTACCTGGGATTGATCCTCGCCGGTCAGAAGCGCGTCGAGGCGCGCTTCTCCGTTCAGCGCCGCGTGCCGTTTGAACAGGTGTACCCCGACGATGTGCTTCTGCTGAAGCGTTCCGCAGGACCGATCCTCGGTATCGGACGGGTTGGCGAGGTCCGCTGTTTGACGCTTGCTCCGGGGGATCTGGACGACCTGCGTGCCCGGTACGCCAACGATCTTCGCATTGACGATCCTGGCTTCTGGCGCCAGCGGGCTGCGGCCCGCTACGCAACGCTCATGTGGATAGACCAGGTCAGCCCGACGGCACCGCTGTGGGTCAAGAAACGTGATCGCCGCGCCTGGATAGTGCTGCGCCGTGGACGGAGGCAGGGGGCGGAGGATCACCGTTTTACCGTACTGGAATGACGAAAACCCGTTCTGGCCCCAAAAACTCTACATATGATGAGGAGGAGTGAGAAGAGAACAGTTGGTTGCCGAAAAACTCCATTCACAGACGATAGCGTTTCTCGAAAAGATTAACCCGAGCGGTCCGGTGTATGCTACCTGGTGCCGGAGACGGGACTCGAACCCGTAAGGGGTTGCCCCCAGCGGTTTTTAAGACCGCAGCGTTTGCCATTTCGCCACTCCGGCCCATTTCCTCTACACCCCCAGACGCCCCTACCGCGCCTCCAGATACTGCCCCGCGCACCAGCCTTCGCCCAGCGGGCTGCGCACCTGCCACCAGATGTAGCCATCCGCCTCGACAGGCCCGCTCAGCACCTCGACCACCGTTCCCGGCCCCAGGCCGAAGATGACCACATTGTCGGCAGCGGTACCAGGGTTGGCCCGCACGCTCAGCACCTCCACGTCACTGCGCACGTACACCATCTGGCCCGCGGTAAACGTGGGCAGCACCGTTGCAGTCACCGGCACCACGTCCACCGTGCGGCCCTCTTCCCCCGACGCCGGGGCGGCCACGGGCGACCGGGCCAGGCTGCCTGGCAAGCCTGCCGTTGGCGCCAGGACCGCCGTGGGCATCGGCGGGGCCGCGCCGCGCTGCTGCAGGCCGATAGAGATCACTGCCCCCACCAGGAAGATGCTCAGCACGATCAGCGCCGGCAACAGCCACACCGGCGCACCGTTCCAGAGAGTCTCCAGGCCGCGCCCGCGGCTGTACTGCCGCGCCAGGGGCAGCTCACTCGTGGCGTGGCTCGGCCGCACCCGCCCCACGTAGCGCGCCAGCTCCGCGTCGGGGTACACGGTGCGCTCCCGGCGCGGCCCACCGTCAACCATCGCCGTCCGCGCCTCGCGCAGCCCGCGCCGCAACGTCACCTCCGTCCGGCCCCCTGTCACCTCGCGCTCGTCCATGTGAGCGCCCCCGGCCAGCAGTGCCGCCTCCGGCTCCTCCGGCGGAGTTACCATGACCCCATAGCGCGGCAACAGGCGTGCAGCCAGACGCCGGTAGGCGTCAATCGTCTCGGCGGCCACCACCACCTGCTCGCCGTGGGCGATGCGCCCGCGCAGTCGGTGCATGCGCCGCACCCCCTCGGCTTCGGCAGGGCGCAACGGCCCTAGCGTTACCTGTGTCAGCGCCTCGATCAGTTCGGGAAACGTCCCGCGGGCCGCGGGCAGGTTCAGGCGCAGCCCGTGGGCGCGCAGCGCGTCCTCCACACTACCGTGGAGACTCAACAACGCCAGTTCCAGGTAGCCTCGCCGCAGGCGCCCCAGCGCCGCGGTGTACTTCGTCCGTGCCGAGTCGATCAACTCGATGGGGCCAGGGCTTCGATTGTCGTCTTCTGTGCTCATCGGTGTGTGGCCAGGGTGTCGGGTTACGTTTCTGGCAGGGCTACGCGCTCTCACCGGCAGGGGCGTGGGGGAACCGGGTTTCCCCATTCTCCCATCCGGCAGGGGCGTAGGGAAACCGGGTTTCCCCATTCTCCTCCAACCAGCGATGCGCAGGGTATAGGACCTCTCGGACCCTCCCGCGGGCGGGTATCCTACCGCTCCCCTGCCAGTTCGGCCTCCAACAACTCGCGGGCCAGTTGCGGATTGGCCTGCCCGCGGGTGGCACGCATCATCTGGCCGACCAGGTACTGCAGGGCGCTGGTTTTGCCGCCACGGTACTCGGCGACCACTTTGGGGTTGGCGGCGATCACCTCGCGCGCCACTGCCGCCAGGGCCGCGCTGTCACTGATCTGCGTCAGCCCCCGCTCGGCTACGAGACGAGCGGGGTCGGCGCCGCTGTCGAAGCTGGCCTCGAAGACCTGCTTGGCCACATTGCGGTTGATGCTACCCTTCGCCACCAGGTCAATCAGCGCGGCCAGGTGGGCCACCGGCATACGCTCCACCAGGCGCAGGGCCGGCTCGTTACGCTCCTTCAGCAGCCGGAAGCCCTCGTTCAACACCCAGTTCGCCACGTCCTTCGGCGTGCCGCCGGCCGCCTGCGCCGCTGCCGCCGCCGCCTCGAAATAATCGGCAATCGGCCGCTCCAGAGTGAGCAGGTCGGCGTCCTGGAAGCTCAGGCCGTACTCGCCCTCGAAGCGTGCCCGGCGCACGTCGGGCAACTCCGGCAACTCGGCCTGCCGCGCGGCGATCCACTCCGCGCTCAGCACGAGCGGCGGAATGTCCGGCTCGGGGAAGTAGCGGTAGTCGTGGGCGTACTCCTTGGAACGTTGCCCGACGGTCTCACCACGAAACTCGTCCCACCCGCGGGTCTCCTGGGTCACCACGCCACCGCCTTCCAGCACTGCAATCTGCCGCTGGATCTCGAAGGCCAGCGCCCGCTCCACGAAGCGGAACGAATTGATGTTCTTGATCTCCACCCTGGCCCCGTAGGCCGCCTGCTCGACCGGACGAACGCTGACATTGGCGTCGCAGCGCAGAGCGCCCTCCTCCAGGTTGCCGCTGTTCACCCCGATCCACACCAGGATCTGGCGAATCTTCTCGAAGGTCAGCCGCGCCTCCTCGGGGGTGGCGATGTCGGGGCGGGTTACGATCTCCATCAGCGGCACGCCGCTGCGGTTGTAGTCGATCAGCGAGGAGCCGTCGTCGGCGTGGACCAGGCGCCCGGTGTCCTCCTCGATATGCAGCCGCTCGATGCCAATGCGTTTGACGCCCCCGGACGTCAGCCGGATCTCGACCCAGCCGTCCGAACACAACGGCTCGTCATACTGGGTGATCTGGAACCCCTTCGGCAAATCGGGATAAGGATAGGACTTGCGGCTGAAGATTGAACGCTGGTTGACCGTGCAATTCAGCGCCAGCCCCGAGAGAGCGGCATACTCGATGGCTCTGGCGTTGACGACCGGCAGTGCCCCGGGCAATCCCAGGCTCACCACCGACACGCGGCTGTTCGGCGGGCTGCCGGCGTAGTCGGCGCTGCACCCGTCGAACATCTTCGAGGCCGTCCGCACCTGGGCGTGGATCTCCAGGCCAATCGTGGCGATGTACTCCGGCATAAGCCCTCTACGTTGCGTTGCTTGCGCTTATTGTAGCACGGTAGCACGGTAGCACGGTAGCACGGTTCCAGACACAGGGTTTGCCTCCCCTGAACATCGGGGAAACCGCGTTTCCCCAGGCCCCTGCCCTCCGGGGTCCCGGCGACCCCGACGCCGGTTCGGGGATGCGGGGAAACCGCGTTTCCCCAGGCCCCTGCCCTCCGGGGTCCCGGCGACCCCGACGCCGGTTCGGGGATGCGGGGAAACCGCGTTTCCCCAGGCCCCTGCCCTCCAGGGCCCCGCCGGCCCCGACGCCGGTTCGGGGATGCGGGGAAACCGCGTTTCCCCAGGCCCCTGCCCTCCGAGGCGCCCTATGGTATGATACCATCCGCATTCAGTCGCATTGCATCCACCGGAGGCGCCATGCACGGGGGCGAAGTGATTGCGCGCGTTCTCGAGGCCCGAGGGACGCGCGCGCTGTTTACGCTCTGCGGCGGCCACATTTCACCGATCCTGGTCGCTTGCCGCCAGCGGGGCATCCGCGTGATCGACACGCGCCACGAGGCCACCGCCGTCTTCGCCGCCGACGCCATGGCCCGCCTGACGGGCCGCCCGGGGGTCGCGGCCGTCACCGCCGGGCCAGGGCTCACCAACACGATCACCGCGCTGAAGAACGCCCAGATCGCCCGGTCGCCCCTGGTGCTCCTCGGCGGGGCCGCAGCGACCCTGCTCAAGGGCCGCGGCGCCCTGCAAGACATTGACCAGATGGCGCTCCTGCGCCCCCACGTGAAATGGGCCGCCGCCGCCCGCCGCGTGGCCGAACTGGCCCCCCTTCTCGAACGGGCCTTCGACGAGGCCCGGCGGGGCGTGCCCGGCCCGGTCTTTCTGGAGTGCCCGGTGGACCTGCTCTACCCCCAGGAGGCGGTGCGCCAGCTTTACCTGGGCGCGGCGAGGGGAACCAGCCTCGCTGCTCGCGCCACGCGGTTGTACCTGAACTTCCACCTGACCCGCCTTTTCGCCGGGTCGCGCCGGGTGCGCATCGCCGCGCCCCGCGCCGCCGTGCCGCCTTTGCCCCCGCCACGCGCCCTGGAGCGGGCCACCGCCCTCCTCGCCGCCGCGCGCCAACCCCTGCTCCTTATTGGCGCGCAGGCCCTGCTCGAGGCCGAGGCGGTGGACGACCTGGCCCGCGCTGTGATCGCCCTGGGCGCGCCGGTGTATCTCTCCGGCGGGGCGCGCGGATTGCTGGGACGCGCCCATCCCCTGGTTATGCGCCACCAGCGCCGCGCCGCCCTGCGCGAGGCCGATCTGGTGCTCCTGGCTGGCGTGCCCTGCGATTTTCGCCTCGACTACGGGCGCCACATCCGCCGCGACGCTCAGTACATCGCCGTTAATCGCAGCCGCGCCGAGCTGTTCCTCAATCGCCGCCCGACCCTGGCGCTCCACGCCGACCCCGGGCGCGCCCTCCGCGCCCTGGCCGAACAGGTGCAGGGCGGGGCACGCTGGGAAGCCTGGCGTGAACGGCTGCACGCCCGCGACGCCGAGCGTGAGGCCGAGATCGCCCGTATGGCCGCCGAACGGGGCGCCTACCTCAACCCCCTGCACCTCTGCCGCGAGATCGAGGCCGCCCTCCCCGATGAGGCCATCGTGATCGGCGATGGCGGCGATTTCGTCGCCACCGCGGCCTACACCATCAGTCCCCGCGGCCCCCTCCGCTGGCTCGATCCGGGGCCGTTTGGCACTCTGGGGGTTGGCGCCGGTTTCGCCCTGGGCGCCGCCCTGGCCCACCCCGGGGCCGAGATCTGGACGCTCTTCGGCGACGGGGCCTTCGGCTACAGCCTGGCCGAGTTCGACACCTTCGCCCGCCACGGCCTCCCCATCATCGGCGTAGTGGGCAACGACGCCGGCTGGACCCAGATCGCCCGCGACCAGGTGGCCATCCTGGGCGACGACGCTGGCACCACTCTGGCTCCCTCGGCCTACCACCGCGCCGTCGAGGGTCTCGGCGCCGAGGGCCTGCTGCTCGACGACCCCGAACTGATCGCCGACACTCTGGCCGAGGCCCGCGCCCGCGCCCGCGCCGGCCGCCCCGTCCTGGTCAACGCCCGCCTCGACCGCTCCGAGTTTCGCAAGGGGTCGCTTTCGATGTAAGACACTCCCCTTGTACAGGTTTATGCTGCGCATGGGCCTTGCGAGGAGCCCCCTTCCCGCAGGGGAGGTTTGGAGGGGCCGCACCCCTCCGAAAGCCTCTTTCCCGCCGGCAGGGTAGTATCACCTATGGAACTGACCGTAGCCATCATCGCCCGCGACGAGGAGCGCCAGATCGGCGCCTGCCTGGCCAGCGTGGCCGGCCTGGCCAGCGAGATCCTCGTGCTGCTCGACGAGCGCACCACCGACCGCACCGCCGCCATCGCCGCCGCCCACGGCGCCACGGTGATCCACGCGCCCTGGCGCGGCTTTCCCGCCCAGCGCAACCAGGCTCTGGCTCTCAGCCGCGGCCCCTGGGTGCTCTTCCTCGACGCCGATGAGCGCGTCACCCCCGAACTCGCCGCCGAGATCCGCGCCGTGCTGCAATCCTCGCCGTCGCCCTGCGACGGCTACTGGATCCCCCGTCGCAACCTGTTCTTCGGCCGCCCCCTGCGCGGCGGCGGCTGGTATCCCGACCATCAACTGCGGCTGCTCCGCCGCGACGCCGCCCACTACGACGAGCGCCGCCACGTCCACGAGTACCCGCGCCTCGCCGGCCCGCCGGGGACACTCCACGCCCACCTGGTCCACCACAACATCGAGCGCCTCGATGAACTGTGGATCAAGCAGAGCCGCTACGCCCTGGCCGAGGCACACACCCTGGCCGAAGAAGGCCGGCGCACCCGCTGGCGCAACTTCCTCGGCGCACCCGCCCGCGAGTTCTGGCGCCGCTACGTGCGCCTCGGCGGCTGGCGCGACGGGGCCCTCGGCCTGTTCCTTTGCCTGACCATGGCCTGGTTCGAGGTGGTCAAGTTCGCCTTCCTGCGGACGCTGGCCCCCCCTGCCCCGCGCGCGTGAACCGCAACTTCCGGGAGGGTTTCGCCCACTCGCACTCTCCTACCGAGCAGGGGGATGGGGAAATCAGGTTTCCCCATCCCCCCAGCCGCTGACGTTTCGCGGGAGGTGCGGAGAGCGCAGCCTCCCCGCGCCCCTGCCGGGGGGTCGCCTGTATCAACCAGCGCCCAATCAAAATCGCAAATTGACAACCTCGCCCCCCCGCGAGTATCATTCCGCCTTCAGGAACCGCCTCTCCACCCGCGAGACCTGAATCTATGCGTCGAGACTACCATCGCTGGTACAGCCACGCGCTGGGCCGGGACATGGAACTGCTTATCTTCGGCCACGCTGGCGCCCCCTGTCTGGTCTTTCCCACCTCGTTCGGACGCTTCTTTGAGTATGAAGATCGCGGCATGGTCGCCGCTCTGGCCCACCGCCTCAATCAGGGCTGGTTGCAGTTGATCTGCGTGGACAGCGTCTTCAGTGAAACCTGGTACAACGACAGCCGCGACACCGACTCGCGCATGTGGCGCGAGGAGCAGTACGAGCATTACCTCCTTACCGAGGTGCTACCCCTTGTCCGCATGATCAACCCCAACCGCTACCTGATGGCCACCGGCTGCTCGTTCGGGGCCACCGAGGCGGTGATCTTCACCCTGCGCCACCCCGGCATCGTGCGGCGCGTCATCGGCCTGAGCGGCCTCTACGACGTCCGGCGCTTCTTCAGCCAGTATACCCAGGGCCTTTACTACCACAACCCGGTGGATTTCATCCCCAACCTGACCGACCCCGAACTCCTCGGACGCCTCCGCGAAACCGAGATCATCCTGGCCATTGGCCGTGACGATCCCAGCGCCTGGTCCAATGAGTTGCTGTCACGGCAACTCTGGGAGCGGGGCATCGGCAACGCCCTGCGCCTCTGGGACGGCTGGTGCCACGACTGGCCCTACTGGAAGCAGATGATTAATCTCTATATTGAGGGGTACGACTGAGTGGCGGGCGGAGGCAATCCTGCCCTGGCAAGTTCTGGGGAAACCTGGTTTCCCCATCCCCCTGCAACCGGCTATGGTGTCCCGTCGGAGTGCGGGAAGACCTCCCCGCCGGGCACGGGCGTGGGGAAACCCGGTTTCCCCGCCCTTCTGAAACCAGCTTTGAGCTTACAAATGGATCTGGGAGGGCGGGCGCCCTCCCAGATCCTCCTCGCCGGGCCTGGCTATCCTCCCGCCAGGCCCAGTTCATCAATGACCTGCAATAGTTCCGGCGGGCGCGGCGGTGAAAACACCACCGACAGGGGCGCCACCCATTCCCAGCGGATAATGCCTTCGGCGTCAATCACGAAGGTTCCGGGCAGCGGCACACCCATCGCCGAACCCATCCCGTAGCGGTAAAACACCGACCACTCCGGGTCGCTCAGCACCGGGTAGGGGGCCCGCAGCGTTTCGGCCACGAAGCTCGTCATCTCCAGGTCGGTGCTGCTCACCACCAGCAGGTACACGTCGCGTCGAACAAACTCGCCATACCATTCCCGCAAAGCATCCAGCTGCGGCGCACAGTGCGGTCAGAAGAAGCGATCACTGACGATGCGCGTCAGGTTCAACACCACCGGGCGCCCCCGCAGCGCGCTGAGAGTCAGCGTGCGCCCGTACTCCACCTGCTCCTCGTCCTCGGCATTGCGCGTCAGCAAGGCATACGGCAGCGTAAAATCCGGCGCCACCTCACCCATCTGCGGCACGTTCGACGGGCCACGGGGCTGGATGAACTCGCGCCGCCACTTATCGGTCATCGGAAGAATGGGCCGTGGCATCACTCCCCTCCGTCAGGCAGACCCGCTCCGGTTCACCCGATTCACCATCCCCCTACGCCGGGGTCGCGCTTCCCGCCTCTTCGCACACGCCCCTCCAGCGTAGGTCCGAATTAATTCGGACCT
>CAKZSI010000032.1 GCA_937918935.1 uncultured Chloroflexales bacterium
GAGGACCTTGTCCTCCCGCACCCTCCTATGGGGCAGGGGCGTGATGACCCCGGGCGCCCCGTTTCCAGTGGCTGGCCGCTGCCTCAACACGTCTGGTTGATCATCAGGCGGCAGCGATCAAAGAGCAGCGTCCACAGCTTATCGAACACCTGCCGGGGAACCTCTACGAACTGATAGTAGAGCATATCGTCCCAGACCAGTTCGCGCCGGATCACGCCGGGCCGAATGAACGTGAACTGGGCGATGAGGCCGATGTTCCACGCTACCAGGGCCGCGGCGCCGATGAGAATGGGCCATCTGCCCACCCGTGGTTGCAGCCAGGCCAGCAGCGCCGCCAGGCCGAGCACAACGATCGGTGTACACTCGATCAGGCGGCGGAAGCCAAAGGCGCCGCGCAGGTGCCAGGTGGTGCCAAAGGCGCCGTTGATGTAGGTTTGCGCCAGGAACCCCGCCAGCAGCAACCCGGCCAGCAGCGCGTCCCGTCGCCCCAGCCAGGCCAGGCCCAGTACCCCCAGGGCCAGCACCGGGGCCCACACAAAGGCGCCCCGCCCCGGGTCGATCAGCGTATTGAGAAAGTTCGGACTGCTCCAGATGAACTTGCCCGCCACTGTCGGCGAGGGGCCGGGCCTCCCGTTGAGGATCTGGTATGCGAGCAATTGCGGTGTCAGCGTCAATCCCAGCGTCAGAACAAACGCCGCATGGCGCCCGAAAAGCCCTGGCCCCATCCGCCAGCGTTCAGCCACCACCAACGCTGCGCCGTCATTCCTCCGCTGCGAGGAGGTTGGGAGCATTGAACCCCCTCCGAAAGAAAAAGCCCCTGCGACCAGTAATGCTCCGTAGCTCCAGAGGGCTTCCAGGGCCGGGATGATCAGCAACAGCCCCAGTTGTTCGCGGGTCATGACCATCAACCCGCCGATCAGCCCCAGCGCCAGCCACGTGGGCAGGCCTCGCTCCAGCGGCCGCCGCCAGTGGCGCATCCAGACCGTCAGGAACAATGCGAAGAGGAAGAACCCCGGCGCATGCGACCAGGGCATCAGAATGATGCTGTAAAACACCAGCGAGGAGGCCAGAAAGACGGTAAGCGTTGCCACAGTGGCGGCAAAGTCGCCACTGAACCGTCGCGCCAGGCGGTAGGTCAGCAGCAAGCCGATCAGGCTGTACAGCGCCGACATCATGCATGTCGCGACGATGTACGGTCGAGCATAGCCATCGCGTGGCAAATTCGCCCCAACGGCATTGGCAACCACCACCCCGAGGTCGGCCAGCACGAACCCCGGCGCCCAGAGGATCGCCGCGCCGACGGGCGCGACATTGCGCAGCAGGCCGGTCCTGGGATTGGGGTTCATAGCATCTTCACGCAGCAGCGCGTTGGTCACCGCCCGATCGCCGAAACTCTCGGCCTGTGCGGCGAAGTGTTCGTACTCATTACGGAAATCCAGATCGCGATCAAAATAGACCGACCGCAGATAGGCGTAATACTGCACCTCGTCGCTCAGGGCCACGCGCGGTACGCTGAAGGGCAGCAACAGCACAAATACCAGGGCGATGAGCCACGGGCCGATGTCGCTGGCGGCCACCCAGGCCCGCAAACGAACCCGGAGCGGTGTGCGCCCCAGGCCGGTGATAGGAGCGCCGTGGTCAACAGGTGTACCCATCTTCACACGCTACACCCTTTCACCAGGCAGGGGTGCGGGGAAACTAGCTTTCCCCGCATCCCTCCAGATGAAAACAGAGATGTTCTAAAGAATGCGAAGCTCTCCCAGACCCTTCCCTCAGACAGGAGCGTGGGGAACCCCGGGTTCCCCACGCTCCCAGAGGAGACATGCGGATGTTCTTTCAGCGTCGCGTAACCGGCAGGTGCGTTCGGGGGAAGGTTACGTTGGTCAGATTGATCGTGGCTGCCAGATAGCCATCGGTAGGATTGCCGGCGCCATCGAGGAAGCGGGCATAGACATAATACGCGCCGGGCGTTCGTTGATCGGGCCGCAGCCCGGTTGCCAGGCTCCAGTTGGCGATGGTAAAGCTCGTGCCCTCGCCGGGCGCCTGCACCGGGATCCAGACCAGACTCGGATCGGTGGCGGGATTGCTCACCGGCTGGCGGCTATTGGCCAGCCACACCCCCCAGAAACCCCGGCCTGGATAGGCATTGTCGGTAACGGTGACGTCGCTGAAGCTCAGGGTGGTTAGAATGGTAGCCTGAGGGTTCGAGGTGACGCGCAGCGAGTCAGGAGTGGACCTGGCCAGCACCGGTTTTACGGGATCATAGATCAGCGTTTGCTGATAATCGCGCTGGTTGCCTGCCTGGTCGCTCACGCGCACGAGCAGGTTATTTTCGCCGGGGGCGATGCGTCCGGGGTAGCCAAGCACATTGGCGAAGAAGTCGTTCTGGGTAGGGATGGCACGGGCGAAACTGGTGATGCTGCGACCAGCGGCCACATTCTGGAGATTGCTGCAATCATTGATCCCGCGAACGTCCAGGTAGAAGCCTGGCTCGCGGGTATAATCAGGATGACCATCACTGGCCCCGTTGACGCCGCTGTCAGCCGGCAGCAGGGGATCGTGCAGGTCATCGCCGGCGGGGGTGAAGCGTGGCGCGCGCAGGGCGATGTGCGGATTGCTGATCGCTACCGCCGCCTGGATCCCCGGATCGATGATAACGTCATCGTGTTGCGGAGGGCCGGTATCGCCATCGGCCTCGCGTACCTGGGTGAACAACCTGACCGGCGTGCAATCCTGACCAAAGAGGTTTGGGGGCAAGGGGATGGTGATGGGATTGCTGAAGGGCTGCCATCCGTTCGAGTCGTTGGCGTTATCGGTCGGTTCCGCGTTCCAGCGCCAGCGGATCTGCGTGGGCTGGCCTCGAATATTCAGGAAACTCACTCTGACAGTGCTCCTGCCCGGTACGTACTGCGCCCCATCATCAATGTCGGGGTCTGCGCCCACGTTGGCCCCTGGTGCGGCGGTGAAAAGCAGGTAGCGCAGCACCGAGGGTCCGCCCCCAAACAACTCGCCGGCAACATGGGCATAGGCGGCGTCACTCACGTTTGCCGACATCCGCGAGTTAAAGATGACCCCTGCGTCGTTCGGGGCGGCGATAGGGTTGGTGAAGGCGTTGCTGCCCCGCGGGCGCACGGCGTAGTATACGCGCTGGCCGATATCCACCACGGCGTTCCACTGGAGGTGCAGGTTGCCGTTCGGATCGGTAGAAATATTCGCCGTTCCGAACGTCTTGGCGGGGCCGGTGATCCGCGAGACAGTCCAGGTATTGCCGTCGCTCGAACTCGATATAAAGATGCCAGAGCCTTGACCGCCTTCAGCGATGCCCCGGTATGCCACATAGATGCGGCCATCAAGATCGTAGGTCACCGTCGGATCGGCGTAGCCCTCGTCAAACCCCGAGACGCGGGTAAGCGCAAACGTGCTCCCGTTCCACGTACCGGCCCGAATGACCAGGCGATCATTCTCGCCGACAGTCACGGCGATGGCCATTGCCCCGTTTGGTCCGGCCGCCAGCGCCGGGAAATTGACGGCGGCATCGTTGCCGATATTCACCCGCGGCGACCAGTTCTGACCGTCATTGTTCGAGCGCACGACATAGGCCGGCGTGTCTGGTTCACGCCAGGCAACGTAGGCAAAATTGTCACTGGAGACCTCAACCACCGCATTGACGGGGAAGGCCCCACCGCCGCCGGCAAATACGGTGCGCTGCGGACCCCAGTCGCCGTTCAGCGGCTTGCGCCGGTAGAATATCGAGCGGCGCTCCTGGTTGATCCAGACATAGTGGGTGGCGCCGTCTGGGCCGATGGCCACGCTGGTGGTCGAGAAGTCAGCCTGACCGGGGGCCTCGCCGAGCCGCGTGGGGGTGGGAAAGTCAGTTGTGCGGTCCTGCTTTTGCCAGACGAAGGCATCGGCACGATTGGCATTCGCCGACAGGAACACCTCACTTCGCGCGGCGGCCACATCGGGGAACTTGATCTCGCGCACATTGGGGACCGTCGTCTGGCCAATCAGGCGTGGGCCGTCGTTGCCCTGCGCTATGCCGGGCGCCGCGGGCAGGAGCAGGGCCAGCAACGTCAGGGCGCTGAGGATCATCATCAGGCGGCGCATAGGGTTGTCCTCTTCTACCGGCTAGCGGCTCGTGACGCTGAAGTCGTCAAAGAGAATGCCGCCCATTGCCCGGGTATACACCCCCGCCCGACCTGCCGGCAGAGGCTCCGGATCAAACCCCTCGACCACAACCGTCCCGTCCAGGGTAACGGTAATTGTGTCGCCAGTGACGTTCAGCGCCAGCACATGCCACATCCGCTCATCGAACCCTGGTTCCCTGATCTCCACCAGCGTGGTGGCGACGCCCTGGTATACCCGTTCGAGCACCTGCCTGGGAGTAGCCGGGTAAGTGTTCTTCAAGATGCGGTAGCGGTAGTAGCTCGCTGTCAGCGGATCATCGCCGCTGTAGCGGGCCACCAGCCCCGCGGTGCCATTGTACAGGTCGTAGAAACTTACCTGCACAGTGTAATCAGTCCACCCCGGGGCGCCGGTCACCGCCGCCGTCTCCAGGGTGGACGGGTTCCCCGCGGAGGCGGTGAAGCGTTGTTCCAGCCGCCCACCGGCAATCGCCCAGATAGGGCGCTGCTCGGCCAGCCGGATCGGCTCCAGGGGCACGAACGTCCAGGCGCTGGCGGTGGCGGGATCTTCAAAGGCGTCTGTGGCGAGGATGGCAGCCGTCTGGGGCATCGCCGCCGCTGTCGGGTTGGGGCCAATCGTCGGCGTGGGAGGGAAGGGCGGATATTCGAGCATAGGTTCCTGTTCCTGCGCAACCCCGCGCGGCGCCTGCCAGAGGGCCACGGCCACGAGCGCCGCAACCAGCAGGACCACCGCCCCGCTGGCGATGGCAGGTCTGATGTAACCTTTCATAGACACCCCTCTTATGGACGCGGCCCCATTGCCGTGCGGGTCGCGCAAGGTGATCGTATTGTACTACTGAACACAGGTCTTGCGAATAGGACGAAGGTCTTGAAGCGCATATGCACCCGTCATTCGCTTACGTAACAATGGAGGAGGGTCTGGGAGAGCAAAGCCCTCCCAGACCCTCCTATCAGGGAACCATCGCCGAAACTGCTTATCGGTACACCCTCGGCATCCACAGTTGGGGTGGCGTCAGGTTACTGGAGGGCACGCGGATCTCGACGTATTCGTCAGTAGCATTTCCCGCCGCGTCGAGGAAGCGGACATAGAGGTAGTACTCCTCACCCGCTACCAGTTGCGCCCGGCTGAGGCCGCTCGCAAGGCTCCAGTTCCTGATGTCGAAGGTGCCGTTTTGCACACCGCTTGCCGGGACGATGAACCACCTCAGGTTCTGATCTCGTAACGGATCGGTTACCTGATCAGGAGAGTTGGCCACCCACACGCCCCAGATCTCGTCGGGGAAGAAGTCGTCATCCACAGGGATGTTGTTGAAGCGCAGGGTCTGCAGCAGGTCGAACTGCGGATGGGGGGTTGCGCTGGCCTGCGAATCCACGCTTGCGCTCTGCTGGTTCAAGCGCGGCTTCTGTTTATCGTAATTGACGGTCAGGGTAAAGGTCTCGACGTTACCCGCGCCATCGCGCACCTCAACCACCATGGGCCAGGGCCGTGATTGTTCGCCGCTGAAGCCAGGGATGGGCACATACCCGGAAAAGCCGTTCGGCCCGAGCTGGTACGTGGTGGTCAGATTGTTCTCGGCATTTCCGACACGGGCCGTGGTCAGACCGTTACAGTCGGTGTCGGGAATGATGTTCAGATAGGTGAACGGATAGCGTGTGTGGTCGGCTGCGCCGCCCGGCGCCTCGCCATCGGTGTTCACCGGGGCATTGCCGCTGCTTGTGGCCTTGGCGACCGGGTTCTCCAGGTATACCCAGACTTCCACGACGCCATCGATTTGAATGCTATCGGAGCGCGCTTCGGGTTCGATATCGCCGGTTTGCGTATTGCGTAGTTGCGTGAACAAGGTTGATGGCAAACAGGACGTGTCGTTGTAGAGTGCCGGGGGCACGGGGACCCGCAGCGGGTTGCTGAAGGGCTGCCAGCCGTTGGAGTCGCTCGCGGCGTCGGTTGGTGGCGCATTCCAGCGCCAGCGGATCTGGTTGGGCGTACCCTGGAGGTTGGGGAACGAGACCAGCACGGCCCGGTCAAGGCTCCGTCCGGTTCTCGGCGCGTCGCCCTCGATCACCGGCTGGCCGCCGAAGATCGCGGCGCTGAAGAGCGAATAGCGAGTGCGCAACCCGCTCCCGGTGAATTCCTCGCTGACCATATGGTTGTACACCGCACCCGCGGCGATGCTGCCGTAGGCCCGCGGGTTAAAGAGTGCTCCCTGGGCGGCGGAGGCCAGTGGCCCGCGGAAGCTGGTCGTGGGAGGCTTGAAAGCGTAAAAGGGCTGGATGGCGCCCGACGGCTGCCCGATCCACGAAAGATGCAGGTTATTCTGCTCATCGAGGTTGATGTTGGCTGTACCAATCACCCGGCCAGAGGTAAGCCGGCTGCGCGGCCAGCTTCCATCAGGCTGACGCTCGGAGTAGAAGACACCCGAGTTTGGCCCGCCCTCCGCGATACCGCGCCATGCCACATATACCCGGCCCTGGCGGTCGAAACTGATGCTAGAGTCAGCCCATCCATCGCCGCCGGAAGTCACCTGGCTAATGTCAAAGCGCGATGTTGCTGCGTTCCACAACCCGGCAAAGATGTGCAGACGGTCGCCGGCGCCGGCAGTAAAAGTCAATCCGACCTGTCCATTTGGCCCGGCGGTCAGCCCCAGGGGCGAGGCGTAGGCCTCGAAACTGGTGACATTGGTCAGCCCGGTCCAGCTTGCGCCGCCGTCAGTAGAGGTGCGGAAGCGTACCGGCGTGCCGGGATCGCGCCACGCGACGAAGATCTGATTGTTGCTCGATACCGCCACCTCGACTGAAACCGGGAAGGGCGATCCCCGGTTGACGATACGGGTCGGACCCCATTCGCCTTGCGGAGAGCGCTGGCGCACGAAGATCGTTCGTGACGCCTGGTTGATCCAGGCCGCCCACACCGAGCCATCGGGCCCCAGAGTGATCGAGGTGGGGGAGTAATCCGGTTGACCCTCGGCGGGACCCAGGTCCACCGGGTTAGGGAAACTGATCGCGGTCGCCGCCTTGCTCCAGGCGAAGGCGGTGCGGCGAAAGGCGTTTCCAGAGGCATGCACCTGATTGTTGCCTGCCACAACGTGGGGGAACTTTACATCATTGGAGTTCGGCAGGATGAACTCCGTGATCAATCGCAGGCTGCCTTCTTGCGCCCTGGCAGTGGGCGCCGGCGACGCCGCAAGCATGGCGGCCAGCATCGCAACGGTACACAGCGCAACAAGCGACGTTCGCAGCATGGCTCGTTCTACCTCCAGGCGGGGATGGGCGAAGCGTTCGTGGCAGGCGCCCCCGCATAGCGTTCACCAGTAATTCTGATCCTTCATCAGGGCTACGGCTGGACGACGGCAAAGTCATCGAAGACGATCCCGCCGATCGCGCGGGTGTAAATGCCGGCGCGTCCGGCCCTCAGCGGCGCGGGGTCCTCCGCCTGGGCCACGATCTGACCATCAAGGGTAGCGGTAATGGTGTTGCCGTTCACGCTCAGGGCGAGGGTGTGCCAGGCGCGCTCGATGAAGCCAGGCTCGTCAATCGCCGTCAGGGTGGTCGCAACGCCGCCCTCGACCTTCTCCAGCACACGCTTCGGCGTGTCCTCGAAGGTGCTCTTCAGCATACGAAAGCGATAGTAACTGGCAATGGTCGGATCGGCCCCACTGTAGCGGGCCACCAGCCCCGCAGTGCCGTTGTAGAAGTCGTAGAAGCTTACCCTGACGGTGTAGTCGGTCCACTCAGCCGAACCAGTGAGGGCGACTGTTTCCTGAATCGACGGATTGCCGGCGGCTGCGGTGGCGTCTTGCGCCAACCGCCCATCGCGAACGGTCCAGACCGAACGGCTCTCGGGCAACACGAACTCGAGATCAACAATCGTCCAGTCGCTAAGGCTGGCGGCATCGTCGAAGGCGGCTGCGGTGAGCGGCGCCATGCCCTGCAGGAGGGCCGGCGTGGTGGGGTTTGGACCGACCGTGGCGGTAGGCGGATAGTCAGGGTATTGCAGGATCGGCTGTTGATCTTGCGCCACGCCTCGGGGGGCCTGCCACAGGGCCACGGCGATGGCCCCAATGGCCAGCAGCCCGACTACCAGGCTTACGATTGTAGAAGTGCGATATCGCTTCATAGACGGGATCTCCTTCTGGGCGGACGCCCCTCGGAACGGGGGTGCACGGGGGGCGGGCCGCGCGGTGCGGCCCAGATGAGGGCCATTGATCCTAACTCAGTTCGCCACCGCTGTCAATGTTTCCGGGCGGTACGGTTGGAGGTCGAGGTGTGGGCCCAGAAACGGCTGGTACAGGCGCAACAGATCGACCGCGATGCGCCCCGAGCTGAAGGCCGGGGCCATGTCCACTGCGCAACGGCTGCAGGTGGCCCAGGCCTCCTGGTCGGTAAGCAATTCGTCGAGGGCCTCGGCGATTGACGCGCCGGAGCGGGGATCGACCACCCGGCCAGCGCCGTGTGCCGCCACATAGTCGCTGACCCCGGTAGTGCGGGTGACCACCGCGGGCGTGCCCACCGCCGCGGCTTCGACTACCACGCGACTGAAAGACTCGGCCACTGAAGGCACAACCGCGACATCAGCCGCAGCGAGGTAGGTGATGGCTTCGGTGTGGGCAATGCCGCCGGTGAAATGGACATCGGCAGCGGCCCCCACGGCTTCAGCCCGCGCTCGCAGAAAGGCGCCGTAGTCGCCGAAGCGCGGTGTCGAGCGGTTGGGACCGACGATGAGCACCTGCGGCGCGATTCCGCGCCGCCGCAGGTACGGCAGCGCATCTAGCAGGTAGGCGATGCCTTTGAAAGGATGCAGACGGTTCAGACTGACAACGATGGGCCGACTGAGGTCGAGATGGTGGCGTTCTGCGACAGCCAGGCGACTGCGCCGGCGGAAGGCCGCGAGATCGCCAGGAGGGGGGAAACTGTCGGCGGTGATGTTGTAGGGTATTGCAACGACCTTTTGAGGGTTGGCGCCCAGGCGGATGGCCAGTTCACGGATCTGGGGCGAGTCGGCGCGCAGCACGGCGGCACGCCGGAAGATCCAGGGCAAGACGGCCCGCACGGCGGGGAAGCGTCCGTAGCCGTAGTCAAATTCCGGCTCGGCCATAATATCGGCGCCAGGCAGGGTGACCGCCAGGGGTGGTGAGCGGCGGGGCGGGACCAGCGCTGCGATCAGGCCGAGGGGAAAGGCAGTTTCGATATGGGCCAGAGCGTAGCGCCGCTCGCGAATCAGGCGCCGGTAGTGCCATGCCGCGCCAGCGAGATAGGGGTATGGAAGGGCTGTGGCCACGGCGCGATTGGCCAGCTTCAGCGGCGCGCTGGCGCTCACCGGGAGGCGATGCACCGTCACTCCCTCTTCGATGCTCGTGACCCGGCGCGTCAGACGGGCGTCGAGGCTCAGTACCTCGGTCTCGACGCCGTGCCGCCGCCATTCGGCGATCACTTCGGTGTGAATGCGATTGCCCATTGCGGCGCTGTCGTAGCGCGGGATGCAGTAGAGAACGTTCATGGTTCCTCAACCCGCTGCAATCAGCAAGGCGCGCCCCTGGCACAGCAGGCAGGATAGACGCGGGCTATCTATAAAACGAGCGAGATCCCTGTAAGGTTGCGCTGATTCGCTGACAAAAGGGTGATATTCGGATTGCGCTATTCATTCTTCCCGGCGTTCCCACAGTTCCAGTGCCCGACCCGAGCGGCTCACCACGTGGATGAGGCGGTACGATGGCTCCAGAGCCGCCGGGCCGTCAAAATAGTCATCCCAGATGCGCGGGATGTAGGTCGGGCGGCGCTGGTGGAGAATGTAGCCCGAATCGCGCTTTTCGTGGCCAGGCACACCCTGGCCCATGTCCGTGATGTCCAGCCGACCAATGTGCCGGTCGGTTAGCCCGTACATGTCAATCGCCGTGCGCTGCCCGTAAAAGGCTATCGCGCCCGCTCCGGCGACGGTGATGCTCGCATCAGGTGCGCTATGGTCGTACAGCCACCAGCCGATCTCGCGCCAGATCCACACGCTCTCGTCCAGCCCGCGGATGGTGGTATCCAGGGGTGCTGTGCGCGCGAGGGCGGCCAGGCTTGCGACCACCAGTCCGAGGGCTAACAGGGGCCGCGCCAGACGCGCGGGCGCGGAGAGCGCCTGAATAAGAGTGGCCACCCCGTCGGCGATAAGGAGCGCGAACCAGGGAACCAGGGGCACGAAGAAACGTTCTCCGCGAAAGTGATCGCCGCCGACGCTGATAATGTAGGCGCTGTAGATCAGGGTCACCAGCAGGGCGTAGCCGCGCCACGAGGCCAGGGCCGCGCGCCAGGAGCGCAGCCACGGCGCGGCAATCACCAGCAGCAGCGGGCCGCCGATGGTCAGAGCGAAGGCTCCGGCGTAGGCCAGACCGCGCTCGATCTGCTTCAGGCCGCCGCCGGTTTTGGCGTAGAAGGTGTTGGGCAGCAGGTCGCCGTAGTAGCTCAGCCTCCACAGGAAGTACGGCCCGAACAGGGCCAGGAAGGGCGCCCCCAGGGCCAGCAACGGCGGTAGCGTTGCACGCAACCGTTCCGCCGGGCCGCCCGGTTGCCGCATCACTGCCGTGAACCCGGCATGCAGGGCTGTCAGGGCGAACAACAGCAGGCCCTCGGGGCGCGTAAGCGCGGCAAGCCCGAAGGCCAGCCCGGCGACTATCAGCGCGCGCGTCCCCAGGCGCTCGCGGGCCAGGTATGCTCCACCGCCAGCGAGCGCGAGCAGGGTGAACAGCCCCGTCTCCAGCCCGGCGCCGCGGGCAGTGTAGAGCAGCAGGCTCTGGCTTGTGCCGGTGAGCAGGGCCGCCACCAGCCCCCAGGGCGGACCGATCAGCGGCTCGGCCACCCGGTAGGTTCCCACGACGATCAGCAGCCCGAGGAGCACGCCGCTGGCGTGGCTCCAGAGTACCAGGTCACCCCCCAGGCGCAGCACCCCCGCTGCCATAACCGTCCACAGAAAATTGGTGTAGCCCTCGACCCGCTCGCCAACGTTGTAGACCAGTCCGTGGCCCAGGGCCAGGTTCTGGGCGTAGCGGAAGGAGATGAAGGCATCGTCGGAGAGCCAGGAAGGCCAGATCAGGCCCGCCAGGGTGACAGGCGTCATGAGAGCGGCCAGACCGAGGCGCGCGGGCAGCACTCGCGCGGCCAGGGCAGCCAGAAGAACGCCGGTGAGCATCAGAGCGGCCAGCCAGGCCGGAGGTAGGGCCGCGGGCCGGTTGAGGATGGCCAGAGCCGCCAACCCGAGGCCGGCCACGCCGGCAAGCGCCAGCGCGTTGCCCCGCGGCAGCCGCGCGACGCGCAGCGCGCCCCACAACGCCGCCAGTCCCAGGCCGGCGAGCGCCGCCCCCGCCAGGTCGGGCCGGGTGAGGGGGCGCAGCCGCACATCGGTAAGCATCACTCCCAGGGGACGCGGGTTGCCCGCGGCGACGAAGGTGGGCGTCTGGAGGGCGAACCACAGCTCGGCGCCCTCGCCGCCAGGGCCGATCAGCAGCCGGTAGCGGCGAAAGCGCGACTCCGGGGTGGTGCGAGCCGCGGGTTGCCCGCCCACGAGCAACGTCAGCGGCTGCGGCCCCGCCGGGTTGTCGGCGCGTAGACGCACCTCGGCAAGGTAGGCGGGTGCGGCGAAGAAGGCGCCCCGCACCTGGATCAGGGCGTTGCCGCTCGTCCAGCGGTAGAGCGAACCATCGGGGTGGCGTTCGGGGCCGTAGATGCCGTCGAGGAAGACCGGCCCGGGCGTGATTTCGCTGCCGGTCACCGGCGCGAGGGCGGGGGCACGCGAGCGGCCGAGCGACACCAGAGCGGCGACAAGCAGCAGGAGCGCCAGGAAGCCCGGTGTGGTCCAGTTGACGGAGAGACCCGGCGTGGATGCCCGCTGTCGGGCGGACACGGGCGCGGAGGCGGCGGCCAGGCGCCGCCGCTCGGCTTCCAGACCATGGCGGGACTCGGCGTTCACGGTTTGTGCAGGGTGAACATCACGTAGAGCGGATCGCTGCGGTCGAAACGCTCCTCAAGGGGATGGACGACCAGGGCCAGCAGGAGATCCTTGAGCACGAAGCGTCGCCAGTAGCGTGTGAGCCGCGTCTCGTGGTAGCGCCCGTTGAGGATGGAGCGCCCGAAGCCCTCCAGCTGGCTCATCCGCAGACCGGCGGGCCGGGCATAGGTGCGCTCGAGATCCTCCAGCGTATAGAAGCGGAAGAACGAACCGGCCTTACCCGCCTGCACAAAGGCGTTCCGCTCCACCGGTACAAACGGGCGAATGCCCTGGAAGAAACTGGTGCGCTCGCTGCTGGTGAAGGGCAGGGTCAGGGCGGCGATGCCGCCGGGAGCCAGGATGCGCCCGATTTCGCGGCCGACCGCCGCATCGTCGGGGATGTGCTCAAGCGAGGAGATGGCGGCGATGCGCGCGAGGCTGCCCTCGCGTAAGGGCATCGCAGTGGCGCTGGCAACCAGGGGGAAGAACTGGCCGTCGCCGGGGCGGGCGGTGGCGCGCCGCTTGCGGAGTTGCCAGCGCACCCGTTCGGGGTCCAGTTCCAGCACGATCACGTTGACGCCCTCTCTGGCGAGCATATGCGGGTACGACGAAGTGCCTGAGCCAATGTCGAGCACCAGGTCGCCGCGACGCAGGTCGAGGGCGCGGGTTGCCCAGGGGTACTCGATGATGCGCCAGAGGCTGAAGTCGTTGACCGTTTCGCGGAGAATGCGCCAGCCGTTCAGCGCCACCTCGTAGGCAACCGTGCGCCACTTGCCGAGGCGCACCGGGCGCCCCTCGCGCTCACGCCGGGTAGATTGGATGGTGGTGGTTGCCATGCGGAGAGGTTACACGTTCACGTAGGAAGGGCACGTGACCCTTTCATCAGGCAGGGGGCGTGGGGAAACCCGGTTTCCCCATGTTCCTCCAGTTGGGAGGGCCTGGCCCTGCCAACATCTACTCAATGCTCATACCCATAAACGCCAGGCTCAACCGCCGGGAGGGCTGGCCCGGCGGTGGGTCGGCAGGGGCATTTAAGTATAGCACAGTCTCGCCGGGGGGCAGCACAAGGTGCAGGGTGCGGCGCATGCGCGCGCGGCTGATGGTCAGAGTGAAGGGTGCGGCGTCACCCAGGCGGGCAGTGAGTGGGCGAGGGCGTGCGAAGGCTTCGAGGTCGAGGGTCAGGCGCACGGGGCGCGGGGCGACGGTCGGGTTGAGCAGGAAGACCTGCGCCTCATTACCCATCCAGCGCCACCGCGTGCCCGTGGCGTCCTGCTCCAGGTCGCCCCAGCCGGGGCCGAGGTAGGCCAGAGGGCGCGGTCGCTCCGGCGCAGGTATGGGATAAAAGGTCACCTGTTCGTCGCGGTAGCTCTCGCCCAGACCCATCTCGGCGATGAGATCGCGCATGCGCGGCAGCGAGGAACCCATCGAGTCGTGATGGAACACGACATAACGTATGGTGTAGGCCGCCAGGGTCTCGCGGGCCAGGTCGGGCCAGCCGGGGCTAAGGATGTCGTCGCGTTCGACCCGCCCGAAGCGCAGTTCCTTGATCCCCGGGGCGTAGTGACCCAGAGGATAGGGCGGCTCGCGCCCGATGAAGCCGCCGATGATCGGCCAGTGGTGGCGGGTCTGGTACCAGAGGTGCTCGCTGTTGGAGAAGTTCAGGTGGAGCGGGATGGGCAGCAGGGCGCCGTCGGGGGGGGGCATGCTCAGGTAGGCGCGGGGCATAGGGCGCTGGAAGAGCGGCGCGGCTCCGGCCGTGCCGTCAATGGCGATGATGCCTGCCAGCAGTGCTGTGACCAGCAGCGGTGCGCCCCGACCCGCGCGGGCAAGCAGGGGGCGGGCGCCGGCGGCGGCGAAGAGGGCGGTAGTGAGGAGGCTGATGAGCACAAAATGGTTGGGCCGGTGGCTGGAGCGCACCCCGGGCAGGTCGCGGATCAGGGCGTAGGGGCCGGGGAGACCAGTGTTGCGCCCGAACACGAAGATCTCCGCCCCCAGGGCCATGGCCGCCGCGAAGATGCCGAGCGTCAGCCAGCGCCAGTGGGCGCGCCAGTTCAGGGTGAGGCCGTAGAGCGCCAGGGCGATCCCCACCATGCCCAGCGACACGTTCCAGAGGATCTCGCCGGGGTGCAGCCGTTCGTAGAAGGTCGTCACGCTCCTTCCCCAGAGGGGATGGTTGGGATTGGGCAGCCAGAAGCTCAACAGGTCGGCATACGCTTGCTGCTCGCTGCGGGCGTCGCCGAGGAGCGTATCGCCAGTGTGCAGCAGGGCGAGGAGCCGCGGGGTCATCACCGCGAACCAGAGAACGATCGGCGCCAGGCCCCAGAGCAGGGTGGCGATGTGCAGGCCCACCGGGGCGGCGGGCTGCCGCAGGGTTGCCGACGGCGCAGCGGCGGGGCGGAGCGCCCACAGTCCGGCCATGAGGCCGGTGGCGATCAGCGCAAACAGGCCGTAGTACCAGGTGCCCAGGCCGACCATGAGCAGCGCGGCGCCGCTGAGCAGGGCCAGGGGCCAGCGCGGGCGCTCGAGCAGCGCAGCGGTCGCCAGCGCCCACAGCGGCAGCCACTGGATGGAGGCGACCTCGAGTTGCGCATCGAGCACCTTTTGCATGTGGAAGGGCGCGAAGGCGTAGACTGCGCCACCGATGAGCGCCGCCAGGGTCGCGCTCCGCCGATCGACCGTGTCGCGCAACACGTAGGCGATGAAGAGGAAGGCGAAGTAGCCGCCGAGGATGAAACTCAGCAGGATCAGCAGGTTGTAGGCCGGCAGGGGGCCAGCGGTGAGGGTGACCGGCAGGGCCAGGATCCCCTGGGGCAGGCTCAGCGTTTGCCAGAAGAGATCCAGCCCCTGGGGATGGAAGAGCAACGGGGTCACAAACGGGTTCTGGCCGGTGGTAAGGGCATGCGCCGTCCACCAGACGTTCCAGATCCCCAGGTAGCCGTCCACCTGGCCGGGCTGGTTGGCGATGATGTGCTCGCCGAGGTGCAGCGGCAGGGGAAAGGTGACCACCAGGGCCAGCAGGGTGTAGACCAGCAGGGCCAGGGCGTGGGAGGGCCAGCGGGGGCGGGTTGTGGCGGTGGGGCGCACTCAGGGACCTCGTTGGGCAACCAGCACGGCGACGCCGGTGTACCAGGGCGCCCGTTCCAGGTCGAGCAGGCTGGTGGGGCTGGTGATGCTGACGACCAGGGGCGTGGCGGGGTCGCACGGCGCGCCGAGGGGCAGGGTGACCTCTTCCGGGGCGCCGCTCAGAACGACGCGGCGCTCGACCCCGGCGGCGCGCAGGGTCACGGGGCGACCGGCGGGGCCGCGGAGAGTCAGGCGCGGGTCGCCGCAGCCGCCCAGGCGCAGGCGGGCGGCGCCGAGGGTCCAGCGACCGGTGGGCAGGTCGAAGGTGGCCGGAGCGAAGCCGACGAAGTGGCCGAGGGCGGTGGCGGCGCCGGGCGCGAGGCGCGAGGGCGCAGGGGTCGGGGCGACCTTCCAGGCCCAGAAGTAGAAATCGTTCGTATCGCGTCCGAAGCCGGCGATGCGGGCGTGGGCGCTGGCCGCCGCTGCGGCATCGCCGCGCAGGGTGGCGATCCAGGTCTCCATCGTCAGGGCGTAGAGGCTGCGGGGTTCGAGGGCGCTGGCCTCGGCGAACCAGGCCGCGGCGGCGGGCAGATCGCCACGGGCGAAGGCCAGGTCGCCCAGGGCAATGGGGCGGAGCGAATTGGCGGGGTCGGCGCGGAAGGCGGCGCGGAAAGCGGCCTCAGCGGCGAGGGCATCGCCGCGGGCCAGAGCCTGGCGTCCCTCGGTGGCGATGCGCTCGGCGCGCGCCCAGGTGATGTAGCGGGTGCTAACGATCAGACTGGCGAAGAGCAGCCAGCCCGCCAGCAGCGCGCCCGCGCGCAGCATCTGGGGGCGGGAGAGGCCGTGGCGCAGTGCTCGCAGGGCCGCCGGCAGGCGCCAGAGGGCATAGGCGCAGAAGGGAACGCACACCGCCACCAGCGGCAGCCGCAGGCGGTGATGGGCCACGGTCACCGCCGCCAGCAGCACGCCGAAGGTGAACCAGGCCACGGCGGGCGCGGCCCGGCGCCACGAGGGGGCGAAGCACAGCCCGGCGATGCCCCCAGGCATCAGCAGGACATACTGGAGATCAGCAAGCACACTGAGGGGCCGCGGGTTCTCGCCGGCGCTCAGGGCGATCTGCTCATCGCGGGGGCTGATCGTTACTACGTCGCCCACGGCGAAGCTGCGCGACTGGAGCAGGAAGAGCGAGGCGACCTTGTAGCGCATGCGGTTGAGGAAGAAGAGCGGGTCCTCGCGGATGCGCTCGAGCGTCAGACGCACGGCGAGGGCCTGGCGGTCGGCCAGGTTGGGCTGGCTGAAGATCAGTTCCTCAGTGGCCTGTTGCTCCTCGTCGCTGCGCACCATGCCGAACCACATACTGATGCCCCCGTTGGTGTCGGACAGAATGAGCCGCTCGTGCACGAGGTAATTGCGCAGCGCCCAGGGGCCGATCACCAGGGCCGCGCCGAGGAGCAGCGCCAGCGGCGGGGCCAGGCGGCCGGCGAGGCGGGCGCAGGGTGCGCGGCGGGGGAGGGCGAGGACCAGCAGTGCGGCGAGGGGGATGAACCACAGGGCCACAGCGCGGGTCAGGGCGGCGAGGGCCAGGAGCAGGCCGGCGAAGAAGGCCGGGCGCCAGCGCGTGGTGACGATAGTTCCATCCAGCAGCGCCAGGGCCAGAACGATCAGCGCCACGAAGAGCGCCTCGGCGAAGAGCACGCTGCCAAAGCTGGCGAAGGGTACAAAGACCGCTGCCAGGGCGGCGCTGAGCGCCCCGACGGCGCGGCTGGCGAAGAGCCGTTGCCCGAGCCAGGCAAAGGCCAGCACGCCCATGCCGCTCACGATGGCCTGGCCGAGCAGCGCCCAGCGCACATCAACCCCGGCGAGGGTGAACATCAGAGCGAGGAAAGCCGGGTAGACCGGGGGGCGCAGCCACTTACCCGTATCGTGGTAGCCGCCCTGGAGGATGTGCAGCGCGGCGCGGTAGTACTCCTCGGGGTCGCCCGGCTGCACGGCGCCGGCGGGGGCCTGCCAGGACCAGAACCAGACCCGCAGGCCCACCGCCAGAGCGACGATCAGCGCCAGGGCCAGCGCGTAGCCGCGGGCGGGCGGGCGGGACAGCGAACGGGCAGGGGGCATAGGGTAGCTCTGCAACGAACCATTTGCCTGGGCGCGGCCTTGCAGGTCACTTTCAGGCGCTCCGCAATGACCTGCCAATTGTACTCGAAACTACTGGTTGCAGCGCAACCTGGAGGATTGCGGGCAGGGGCCGGGAGGGCCGGGCCCTCGACGGGCGCAGATATGCGAATGGGGAAACCGGGTTTCCCCGATTGCCCCTGCCGGTGGGGAGGTGCGAAGGGCGTGACCCTCAGCGATCGAATCGATTGGGTCCGCCCGCGGCGGCGGACACGCCCGCATCTCGATCGGGCGCGCGCCTGCCGTGGGCGGACCGGGGTTGCAAGAAGGCGGCGCCTCCTTGCCTAATCCATAGGTGAACCCTGTCTTATGGAAAGACAGCCACGTATTCGGCAAAGGAATGCGACTCAGGAACGGGGAGGTTGTCTTCAAGCAGTCCCCGAACGTGCATCTCGATGGCCTCGTGCATATTGCGTGTGACTTCTTCGCGGGTCTTGCCCGTGGCTATGCAGCCGGGCAAATCTGGCGAGTAGGCCGAGTAGTTGCCATCGGCTTTTTCGACCACGATCAGAAAGCGATACATTGCTAGCTCTCACCCTTTCCGCGTTTCGGTAACCGAGCCTGTTTAAGGACGCTGTTGAGGGTGCCTGGGGCCAGATCGTCACCGGGATGACCGGCAATCGTAACACGTCCAGGTTTGGTGGGATGCTTGTATTGCCGATGGCTGCCTCGTGTGGCAACCAGGTACCAGCCATCCTCTTCGATCAATTTAATGACATCGCGAACCTTCATCGGATTTTTTGCTCGCCTCGAATGACCGGCTCTGGCTGGAGTTCTGTGGCAATTCTAGCACAAAGGGGGATCGGGGAGGGTGTAGACCATCCAGCCACTGACATAGCAATGGGGAAACCCGGTTTCCCCGTTGCCCCTGCCGGTGGGGCCGGGGAGGGCGCGGCCCTCCGCAGACTGCTCTTTTTCGGCCCGGCGGGAAGTCTACGGCCCGCCGGGCCGTCTCTACGCGCGGATCTCCTGGCGCTGGAAGAGGACGTAGCCCAGGGCGAAGAGCAGGAGCGTCCCGGCGATCAGGCCGACCATGTGCGGCCAGCCGAGCATGATGCTCTCGCCAAGGGGCAGGGGCGCGCCCAGGATGGCGCCCTGGAGCTGCGAGGGCAGCACGAAGCCCAGCGAGCGCACCTCGGGGCGCAGCAGGGCGATGGTGGCCTCGGTGTAGAGCACGTTCGGCGAGAGGCGGCTCAGGGCCTGTTCGAGCTGGGCCTGGGCCAGCAACTCGGCGGGCAGGCCGATGCGCACAGGTCGCAGGATCTGCGCCAGGATGCCGGCGATGATCCCCCAGAAGACGGTGAAGAAGAGCCAGGTGGCCAGGGCGGCCATGGCCGCCGTCGCCGGCTGCCGGAAGAGAATGGAGGCCAGCATTCCCAGCGCCAGCCAGACCGCGCCGTAGGCGATGGTCAGCAGCAGGAACCAGAGCAGGCGCGCGGTCTCCTCGCCGCCGGGGGGCACGCCGAGACGCAACAGGCCCAGGCCGGCGATGAGGAGCCAGATCGTCGTCAGCACCAGGGCGAGGGTAAACAGGCTCGCCAAAAACTTGCCCAGCAGCAGGGCGTCGCGGTAGATGGGCTGCGCCAGCAGGCGGGACATGGTGCGGGCGTTTAGTTCGCCGTTCACCGCGTCGAAGGCAAGGGCAATGGCGATGATCGGTACCAGGAAGACCAGGAAGCCCACGAAGGCCGGCAGCGGCTCCTGGCTGGTGGTGAAGAGCCGCAGGAACAGGAAGCGATCCTGGCCGACCGTCTCGCGCAACTGTGCCGTGGCAGTGAAGACTGTCCCTGCGGCGGTGAGCACGGTGATCAGCTCGAGGATGAGCATGCGCGTGCTGCTGAGATAGTCGGCCATTTCTTTGCTCACCACGGCCCACAGGCCGGTCCAGGGTGAGCCTTCGCGGCGCGTGGCCGCCGCCGCGCCACTGGCGGGAGTGCTACGCTGCGCGAGCATGGTTGGCCTCCTTCTGGAAGTAGCGGGCGTAGACCTCTTCGAGGTTAGGCGCTTCGCTGGCCAGGGCGAGGAGCTGGCCGCCGGCCTCGACCACCGCCCGCGCCACGGCAGGGCGCAGGTCGCCGGTGGTCTCGAGTACGAAGCGGTTTGGCCCGGCCCGTTGCACCCGCTGCACGCCCTCGACCTCGCTCAGCGCCGCTTCCAGCCCGGCATCGCCCTCGGCCTCGACGGTAATGTGGTAGCCGCCGCCAAGCACCTCGCGCGCCAGCACATCCACGGGACCTTCGAGCACCATTTTGCCCTTTGAGAACAGCCCCACCCGGTCGCAGACCGCCTGCACCTGGTGCAGCAGGTGCGAGGAGAGCATGATCGTAATGCCTTCGCTCCGCAGGTCACGAATAATTTCCAGGAACTCGCGGGCGGCTTCGGGGTCGAGGCCCAGGGTCGGCTCGTCCATAATGATCAACTCGGGGTGCTTCATGAGGATTTCGGCCAGACCGAGGCGCTGGCGCATGCCCCGCGAGAAGGCGCCGACGGCCTTGTCCATCACTTCTTCCAGGCCCATTTTGGTGAGGGCGGCCTCGATGCGCGCGCCGGCCTCTTTGCGGTTAAGGCCGTTGAGCCGGGCGATGTAGGCCAGGTTTTCGCGCGCCGAGAGGGTGTCGTAGAAACCGACCTGGTCGGGCAGATAGCCCACGCGGGCTTTGACGCTCAGCGGTTGGCGCGCCGGGTCCAGGCCCAGTACCTGCACTGAGCCTGCGCTCGGTTCGGTCAGGCCGAGGAGCATCAGGATAGTGGTGGTTTTCCCTGCGCCGTTGGGTCCCAGCAGGCCGAAGACCTCGCCGCGGCGGATGGTCAGGTCGAGCCGGTCAACGGCGACGAAGTCGCCGTAGCGTTTGGTCAGGCCACGAGCCTCAAGGACAATATCCATAGGTTGGTTTCCTTCCGGGTCATCTGCAAGCCGGGCTTGCAGCCTTTCAGGGCTTATGCAACATTCGCCCCGCGCGGCGGGGTATGGGGCCTGTTCCATGTTGCAACCGGCCTGTGCCGCCTTTCGATAGGGTGGAAAAGAGGTCATTGACAGGGAGGGCTTGCCCTCCCTGCAACCTTCCCCCTGACAGGGGAAACAGGTTTCTGGGCGACAGCGCCCCTCCAAACCTCCCTGTCTATTGTTACCTCCGCCCGAAGCGCGAGACGGCCAGGCCCACTACGCCCACGGCGATGGCGATCAGCACAATGCCCACGATGCCCCAGAGGGTCGAGGTCAGCACGGTGATACGGAAATCAAGCGAGGAACTGCGTCCCTCTTCCGGGCGGGCGCTGAAGCTGACCACGTAGTCGCCGGCGACGGCCTTATCCGCCGGACGCAGGCTGACGGTGACCTCCTGCTCCGCGCCGGCGCCCAGTTCGGCGATGCTCGCCGGCTGGAACTCCACCGTCCACCCCGAGGGGGGCGTGCCGCTCATGGTGATATTGCGGGCCGGGGCGCTTCCGCTGTTCCGCACCCGGAGGGTGTAAGTGGCGGTCTGGCCGATAGTGGCCTGGCCGGAGAGCCGCCCGTCGGGCGTGGTCAGGTTCACCTGGGGCTGGCCAACCACCTCGGCGGTCAGCGTCACTTCAGCGCGCACGTCGCCGCTCTCGGCTTTGATGTAAATCGGGAACGAGCCCAGTTCAACCCCTTCGGGCGCTTCTACTTCTATACTGATGCTCTCCGAGCCGTTGGCGCGCACGGGTAGACTGGTCACCTCCTGGCCGGCGGCGCGGAAGCGCACGAACCAGCCCGGCGGGACCTCGGCCAGCAGATTGGTGGTCAGGTCGGTATCGCCTTCGTTGCGCAGGGTGGTGTTAAAGCGGAAGGTGCTGTCGGGGGCGCCGCGGACATTGGGGAGATCCACGTCGAACACCAGGCTGGGCGGAAGTTGCTCCTTGACGGTGATTTGCAGTTGCAGGGTTGCGCTCTCGCCGTTGCCCTCGGCGACGACGCTCAGGCGATACTCGCCCGGGGCGGCATTCTCGGGCGGCTGCACGCGCAGGTCCACGCGGGTGTCCTCATCGGGGAGAACGTAGGCCGCCTCGATGACCCGGCCATCCCCGCGGAGGGTGGCCGTCCAGCCCTCGGGCAGGTTGGGCACGCTAAGGCGGGCGATCTGTGAGGTGCCGGCGCGCAAGATCAGAGGGAAGTTGATGTCCTCGCCCCTGGCGACCTGTTGGGCCGGAAAGCGGGTGAAGAGCGTCAGCCCTCCCTGGGCCAGGGCCGCTGGCGTAAGCAGTAAGGGCGTCAGCAGGGTGAACAGAACCAGGGGGATCAGCACAAAACGTCGCATTGCCAGGCTCCTTGGATGAATCTGCAAAACGTCACCGGTGGGCGTCTAACCTGTCAGTTCGCGGCAACGTCGCCGCGAGCAAGGGAGGTAGTGGCCGCCGAACCCCGGACAGAAACTCGTGTCTTTTCGGAGGGGCGCAGTTCCACCGAACCTCCCTGCAGAGGAAGCACGACAACGTAGACATACGCAGGCAGTATAAGACCAGGATTAGCGGAGTATAAGAGGAAGATTAGAGTATTCTCCTACACGAGGGTGTTTGGGCAGGGCCGGTACAAACTCCGCCTCCGGTGGCGGGTTTGGGGTGATCCCCGGGGACCCTGCATCAGCCCCGGATTCCGCTGCACACTATCTGGAAGGTTGCACGTACTTAACGTACTCTTAACCTCTGTCACGACACTGTAATCTGCAAAACTTGCACGGAGCGGCGCTGCGCGGGTAGCATTCATGGTGTGGATCATTTGTCAAACTGGAGTTAGCAACCCTGAACTAAGCAGGCTGTGAACTGAGTTTTTCGCTAAACCCACCTACTCCCCAACCCTCCCCCGCCGGGGGAAGGCATCTGGCTCCTTCCCCAACGGGGGGTCTGGGAGGGAGGCGGAGATGCCAGGAAACCTGGTTCACAGACTACGAAGCCTCACGGCAGGGAATTCCGTGCTAACAAGTAAAGCGTTCACCTTCCTTCTCGGCAACCGCGCCGCGCGGCGTTCTCGCGCGGCGCTGGAGTCATTTCTGGCGCGGGAGCCGGGCCTGCAGGTGCTGCCGGGGCTGCTCGACCTGCCCCTGGGGCTCGAACCGCTGCCCGAACCGGCGGCGATCCTTGCCGCGCCGTCGCACCTGGCCATCTGCGGCCCGCCGGCCTCGGGGCGCACGCTGGCCCTGTTGCAGGTTGCCGCGCGCTGGTGTGCGACGGGAGCGGGTGGGCCGGTAGTTTATCTCTCGCTGGCCGCCGACGACGCGCCGAGTCTGCCACCGCGGGCCATCCTTGCCAGGGCGTTCCAGCGGGCCGGGCTGCCCGTGGCCTCTGACGCGCGCCCGGGGATCGTGTTGCTTGACGACTGGGAGACGCTGCCCGCCGATCGGCGACTGATGTGGCGTACCTTTCTGACCACTCCGGTGCGGGAGTGGAGCGCCCTGCGGATGGTTGTCGCCTTGCCTGAGGGTGAGCGTTGGCCGAATTATCGTGGCCTGGAACTGCCCGACGACGCGGGGATCCGGGCTGCCTGGCTCCGTCACCTGCTGCCGGCGGAGGATTCGGCGCCCCTGCTCGTCGCGCCGGGCGCCGGTGGCAGTGGCGCGCCGATCCGTCTGGCCGATCTGGCCCTTATGGCGCTGACCGTGCCGGACCACGGGCCGCCGGCCTCCCGGACGGATTTGTACGCGCGGGCCTACGAGATGTTCCGTGCCGGTCTGGAGGGCAGGGAGGGCGACGAACCCTCTCCGCCCCCGGCGCTGGGCCGGGCGCTGCTACGGCATTACCAACTGGCGCGGGCCTTCGCCGGCAGCGCCAAGATTGGCGGGCTGGCGAGCCTGCCGCCGGTCGAGCGGGTCGCCGTGGCGCCGCTGACCGCGGGGCTGCTTGGCACGCCGGCGCCGGTGCTGGCAGCCCTGTGGCCTGGCGACGCCCCTTCAGGGGCGAGTCTGGCTGCGAGTGTGGCCTGTCTCCTCGAAATGCCCGATCGGGCGCCCGTGTGGGGCCTGCGACTGGTCGAGCATCTGGCGCGCCCGGAGGCGAACGCGGAAGAGCAGGCGGCCCTGGCCACGCTGGCCCCGGCCCTGCCGCGCATTCTTGCCGCCGCGCACGAGGTCGAGCGGGCCTCCCTGGTCCTCCGCGCCGCCGATGCCGCGCTCCCACCCACCGCGGGACGGTGGCTGCCGCTGGTGGATCATCCCGGGGCGCCCGTCGCCTTGCGGTGGGCCGCCGCCGACCTGCTGGCGCGCCAGGAGTTGGATCGGGAGTTGGTGGCCGCGGTTCCCGAGGCGTCTGACCCGCTGGCGCTCCGGGTGCGGGCCTTTCTGGCGGCCACCGCAGTAGAGGGGGGGACGGCGCTGCTGGCGACGCCGCCGCTGCGGGCGGGTGTGGTGGATCTGCTCGACGATCCTTCGGCAGGTGAACGCCGACTGGCGGTCGCGCGGGCCATCCTCGCCGATGGGGATTTGCCCGACGATCTACGTGCCCTGGCCCTGATCGGCGACCGCGCGGTGCTGGAGCAGGCCCTGGGTTCGCCCGTTACCGTATTGCGCCGGGCGGGGCTGGCGGCCCTCCGCGAGGAGGATCCGGAGGTCGCGGTGGCCATGCTGGCGCGGGCGCTCCACCACCCCGAGGCTACCGCCGTGACCCGTAGCGAGGCCCTGGATACCCTGGCGGCGCTCGATCACCCCGGCGCGACGGCGATGCTCATTCGGGCGCTGCTCGATGCGCAACTCGGTCTGGCGACCCGGCTGCGAGCGTTGAGATTGCTCGCGTCGAGGGGGCGGGCCGCAACCTGTGTGCTTCGTCAGGTGGTGGAGGCAGGCCGGCTGCCTGTAGCGTTGCGCGCCGCCGCTGCCGTACACCTGGGGCGGCTGGAGGACGGCAGAGCGTTGCCGCTGCTACGTAATCTGCTCGAAAGCGACGCGCCGCCATTGTTGCGCCGGAGCGCGGCGGAGGCGCTTGGCGCCCTGGGGCAGCGTCTGGAGCAGGCCGATCAGGTGGCCGCGGCGTTGATCACCGGTCTGCGGCGGGCAGGTGTGGACGCGACCCTTGTGGGCGCCATCGCGCGGGGGTTGGGGCGGAGCGGCGCCAATGCAGCCCTGCCGCCGCTACGTTCGCTGCTTGGCCCGGCGCTGGCCGATGTGCTGCGCGCGGCCTGGGAGCGGCGCGTACCCGAGCTGGCCAGTCGCCCCGCACGAGACTGGCCTGCCCTGGCGCTGCCCGCCGAGACCCGTGTGGTGTTGATGGACGCCCTGGCCGAGGGCGAGACCCTCGCCGACCAGCCCTCTAGCCTGGCCGAGTGCTGCACCCGACAGGCCGAACGGATTGCCGAGGCGGCGGCGCTGGCGCTCGCTGACCTGGCCCACGCGCGCCCCGATCTCCAGACTGCGGTACGCGCCGCCCTGCGCCAGACGGTCACTACCGATACCCGTCCGGCCGTGGTTTGCGCAGCCCTCGACAGCCTGGACGCCTGTAGCGATCCAGGGGAGGAACTCGAAGCGTTGCTCGATGATGCCACGGTGACGCTGCCCGTCAAATGGCTGGCCCTGGAGCGTCTGGGCCGGCTGGCGTCCACGCGCGAGGCTCTCACCTGCCGCTTGAACAGCGGCGACCCCTTCCTGCGGGCGGCGATGGTCACGCTGCTGGCCGCGCAGGGCCACGAGGCCGCCCTGCCGGCTATTCGCCGCCTGGCGCGTGACGCCGTGGGCGACCCGCACCTGCGGCGCGCCGCTATCGTGGCCCTGGGACGGTTTCCTGCCGCCGAGGTGAGCGCGACCCTGGTCGCCCTGGCCGCCGACGCCAGCGTTTCCACCGACATCCGCGCGCTGGCCGCGGCCACGTTGCCGGCCACCCTTTCAGCCGACGAACGGGCGGCCCTCTACCGCGCGTTGCGGGTCGCGCGGCAGCCGGAGGATCTGGAGGTGGCCCTGGCGCGGGCGCTGGCCCGCGCCGGTGAGCGCGACGCGCTGCCGATTCTGCTACGGCTGGCGCGGAGCGAAGCCGGGTCCGCCGCCATCGCCAGCCTCGAGGTCCTGGCCGAGGCGGGCGATGACAGCATCGAGCCGGTGCTGGTGGCGGTGAGCCAGAGCCACCTGGCGACCCCGGCGGTGCGGCTTGCCGCCATTGCGGCGCTGCTGCGGCTGTGCGGCCCGTCGCACCTGACCCTGCTCCGCGAATACTTGAGCAGCGGGTCCTCCCCGTTGCGGATGCGCGCCTATGCCGTTCTCGCGGCGACCTGCCCCGACGACCCGCGGCTCGGTGAACCCCTGAGCGACCCCACGGCCCCGCTCGCCCTTCGGCTCCAGGCCCTGGAGCGCCTTGCCGCCCGTGATCCCGCCGCGCCCGCGCTGGAAGCGGCCCTGACCCGTCCTGACGAAGAGCCGCAACTGCGCCTGGCTGCCGCCGGGGCCCTGGCGCGTGGGGCGTCAACCGCCCCGGAGGCGTTCGCCGCCGTGCTCGCGGACGAACCTGACCAGCCGCCGCCCCCGCCACTGTTGCGCCGGCGCTGTATCGAAGCCCTGGCAGTGCTGGCCCGGCAGAACGCCGCTGCCGCGCCCGCGGCCCTGGAGCACCTGAGCGTCCTTGCCGAAGCGCCAGACCAGCCAGCGGAGCAGCGGCACTGGGCGGGTGAGGCGTTGTGCCATTTTGGATTGTAGATTTTGGATTGTTGTATGTAGTGTTCTGGTGAGACCTGGTGATGATGCGCATGCCGTCTGTATTGATAGGAACCGGTATTTGTCGGGATTGCATAACATTTGGAGGATCTGTGAGCGCAGATCCTTCCGTCCCGGCGGGGGGAGGCTGGGAGGGGGGCAGAACGCTGCGAGCTGCGGCGTATCTGCGAAACCAACGTCCAGGGAGCGCATCGTGGCAACTCGCATTCTGGTGATTGACGACGAACCGGTGATCTGCCGGTTGATCGAATACCAGCTCGGAGGCGCGGGCTACGAGGTCACAGCGTACCAACGGGGCCACGACGCGCTGCTGGCACTTGCCGACGAGGTTCCGGATCTTATCTTGCTCGATGTGATGATGCCGGGGATCAGCGGCTGGGATCTGTGCCGCCAGATCCGCGCCAGTTCGCCGGTGCCGATCATCATGTTGACGGCCAAACACGGCGACGACGATGTCATCACCGGCCTGATGAGCGGCGCCGACGACTATGTGGGCAAGCCCTTCAGCGCGGATGCGCTGATCGCGCGGATCGAGGCGGTGCTGCGGCGCAGCCGGAGGGCCAACGACCGGCGCCGGCCCACGCCGGTCTCCCTGGCGCGTGTTGAACCGGCGCCAGCGCCAGTGGCGGCGGCGCCGGCGCCGGGCAGCGCCGCGCCGCGGGCCGGCAGGCCCCTGGTCAGCGAAACCACGCCCGTAGCGGACCGCCGGCCACGGCTCGGCCCGCTGCTGGCCGAGGCGCGGCGCCAGCGGCGCCTGAGCCTGCACGATGCTGGCGAGATCTGCGGTGTGCGCTGGGAGTTTTTGCAGGCCATCGAGCGCGAGCAATTCAGCTACGTGCCCCGCGACGAACTGCGCCATGCCCTGCGGGCCTACAGCGCCCTGCTCGATGTTGATCTTGGCCCCTACCTGGGGCGCGGCGGGTCACGCCGGCGTCGGGTTCCGGGGGCGCTGCCGCTCACCGTGGGGGTGGTGGCGGTGCTGGCGATGGTGCTGGTGGTGGTGATTCTTGTGTTATGACCGCTCAGCGGAAGGTTATGCCCCTGCCGCGGGTTGGAAGCGGGAGGGGAACCCGGGTATCCCCACAGCCCTGTCATAATCAGGTGTGCATCCAATCCAGGATGGCGGGCCACACCTCCTGGTGGGCGCGGCGCCCCACCAGCATGCCCAGGTGTTGCAGAACCACCCCCACATCGCCCTCGTACCACAGCACACGGGTATCGGCGCTCCTCACCGCCGAATGAAACGGCACGACTGACTCGGGCGGGATAAGCGCCGAGTGCCGTTCGATGACGCTGATGAGCGGCGCCGTGATGGCGGACGGCGTGGCGAGGCGCCCGCCGACGCTGAGCGTTCCCTCCATGAAGCGGTTTTCGCGGTACAGCAACTCCACCACCTCCTCGAAGAGCCGACGGGGCAGGGGTTGCTCGTCGAGGGTCCAGCGCATGACCCGCAGGTGGATGTTCAACGCTTCCGGGTCGGCCAGGCTGCGCCACCAGTCCGTCAGGCGTTCGCCCTCGAAGGTGGCGGGCGCGGTGAGGATGCTCACCGCGTTGAGAAAGGAACCCGGCACGTTCTCGGGCATGAGGGCGGTGAGGCTCCCGGCGCGGGGCGCGCGGGCCACCACGGGAGCGAAGGCGCCCGTGCCGGGGCCGAAGCGGAGCGGCGCGCTGAGCAGGACCAGGCCCCGCAGCCGTTCGGGATAAAGGGCTGCGTAGATGGCCGCCAGCACCCCGCCCAGGGAATGACCGGCCACAAAGGTCGTCTGCGCGCCGGTCTCGGCGGCGATGGCCTCCTGGCAGGCCAGCAGATACTCAGCAGCGTATTCCGCCAGCCCCGCATCCTGCTCATCGGCCCCCGGTCGTTCCCACTGGATCAAATATGGCCGAATGCCGCGCCGGAGACAGTGCCGGATGACGCTGACCCCGGGCGCGAGGTCCCACAGGTAGGCGCGCTTGATCGGGGCTGGCACAATGAGCAAGACTGGCCCCGGGGCATCGGCTTCGGTGTAGGCCTTGAGCGTCAACGGCCGTGCCGCAAACACCACCCGGCACGGGGTTTCGATGGGCGCGAGGCCCGCCATATCGAGCCAGCGCCCGCGCGTGCGGCGCAGGCGGTCGATCTGGTCGTAGATCATGGCAGTGCACCTTTCGGCAGAGCTTTCGGAAGGGCGAAGCCCTTCCGGCCTCCCCTACGGGGAGAAGTCTCGTTGAAGCACCAGGGGCCTGTTGGGATACCTCCCACAGAAGGGTCTGGGAGGGCGTTGCCTTCTCAATCCCTCTTTCCTCGCTGTAAAGCCGCGCGAAGCCCGTATATGCGCCACGAACCATCAGTTGGAGAAGGGCAGGGAAACCGGGTATCCCCACACCCCTACCGGTGGCAAAGGTTTTGAAGCCTTTGCCCTCCCGGACCTTCCCCTCCGGGTTAGTATACCCTGCGGGTGGAGAGCCGACAAATCAGCCCTGCCTGGAGGCGCAAGTGTGCGTGTTCGCGGCGCTTCTGGTACAATCCTGCGAATGAAGCGGGAGGTGTAGAGGTATGGGGAAACCAGGTTTCCCCATACCTCTACACCCATCCGCACCTGCCACGAGGAGACCTATGACCAGTTCCGCTCCGGGCGAGGCGCTGTCGCGGGAGCGTGGCGCCGGTTCGGCTTTGAGCATACCGCGCATCGGCGATCTGCGGCCCTATCTGTGGCTGGCGCTGCTGACCGCGCTGGCGCTGACGGTGGCCTACGCTGCCCGTCCGGTGGTGCGCATTGACCTTGGCGGCGATCACGATGCGGTGTTCCTGCGCGGCTTCCATGGGCGCGAGATTGACGCCGTCGGCGCAGCCGAGACGGCAGCCTGGCCGCCCGACGCGCCCGTGTTGAGGGTGCCGGGTCGCCGCGAGGGGGTCTGGATCGCCACGTTGCGGGCTGCGCCGGGCCAGGCGCCAGGCATGCTGCGCCAGGCGGCGGTGGCGGTGAATGGCGAGCGCGTGGACATGCCCCGTCGCGGCCCGGATTTCATCGTCGTCAAGGTGCCGCCGGAACTGGGCGCCGCCGAGACGCTGAGCTTCAGCCTGGTGGGGCCGCTGGTGGGCGACCCCGACCCGCCGTCCGGTCTCGTGGGGGAGGTGGAACTGGCCCCCGCGCGGACCTACCGCTGGTCCAGCGGGGAGGCCAGTATCACGCTGCCCAATCTGGGCCGGGGGGCCTGGACGCTGGATCTGGCGGTGGTGACGGCGCACCCCGACGGGCAGCCCGTGAACGCGGAGTTGTTCGTCAGCGACACACTCCTGGCGCGCTTGCCCGATAGCCCTGCGCCGCGCCGGGTGCACCTGCTGGCCCCGGCGAGCCTGGTCCGCGACGGTACGCTGGAAATCACCCTGCGCTCGAATACCTATACCGACCCGCGCCCGCTGGGGGTGCTGGTGTCGCAGGTCACGGTGGCCCCGGCGGGGAACGCCGGCCTTGCCACGGCCGTGCCGCCCCTGGGGGGGCTGGGGTTGGCCCTGGTGACGGTGCTGGGGGCCTTTGCGGCCCTGCATCTGATTGTCGGCGGGAGACCCGAAGGTCGGCGGCGCGCGCCGCCGTACCTCTGGGCGGCCCTGGGGGTGGGCCTGGCCGCGCTGCTGGGGGCCTGGGCGCTGATGGCCCATCGCTTCCCGAGTAGCTTCATGCTGCCACGGCTGGCGTGGCTGGCGCTGTGGAGTGTGGCGCTCGCTGCGGCCCTGCGCCCGCTGACGGGCTGGCTCTTCCGCGCGGCGGGCTTCCCGCTCGACGCGCCCGCCGATGCCGCGGCCATCTCCGGGCGGCGCTTCCTCAGTCTGCTGTTGCTGTTCGTGATGGTCAGCTACTGGCTCAAAGCCATCGGTGCGCTGCACCCCTTCTTCGTCGCCATTGACGTCAACTGGCACATGACCCGCGCCCAGTGGATCCTCGAAGGGCGCCTGCCGCTGCTCTACGGCACCAGCAGCCCGCTCAACGAGACGACTATGCCCACTGCCGAGTGGGGCGAGAATCGCCCGGTCATCCCCTACTCGCCGTGGTTCCACATGTTCGCCACGGTCTTTGCCTTCACCCCGATGTCAATGGACATGGCGGCGAACATGTTCAGCATCCTGATAGACAGCACGCGCATCATCCTGATCGCCCTGATCGCCCTGAAAGCCGGGCTGACCCGCCGCGGCGCGCTGATTGCCGGGGCGACCTATGCCGTGCTGCCCGTGGCCTTCCTGCTGCACTCCTGGGGCAACGTCCCCACCACCTTCGGCCTGTGGCTGACCCTGGTGTGCAATGCGGTCATCTTTGTCTGGTGGGAGCGGCTGGGCGAATGGCGGGTGATGGTGACGCTCTCGGTGCTGCTGCTGCTCACCTTTCTAATGTACACGGTCACCGGGGTGTTCATGGGCGTGTTCCTGGTGATCCTGACCTTGCTGGTGTGGTTGAACGGGTTGCGGGGTGGGTCCTGGGCGGCGCAGCGCGCCCGGCTCAGGCCCCTGTGGATCGCGGCGGGGGCGGCGATGGTCCTGGCGGTGCTGATCTACTATGGGCAGTACATCCCGCTGATTATCGCCCAGACCGTGCCGTACATGAAGACGGTCTTTACCCAGGGGCCGGAGAGCGTGGGCGTGGTACGGCCGCCCTTCGGGCAGTACATGTGGAGCTACGTGCCCCACCTCGATTACCGCATCTGGCCGGGCGACTACCTTTACTACGGCATCGCCGTCCCTATGCTGTTCACCATTCCGGGGTTCTTTGCCCTGCGCCGCGAGCCGCTGCCCTGGCTGATCTTCGCCGCCTGGCTGACTGTGGCGACCCTGTTCATGTTCGCGGGCTACCGCATCTCGATGGTGGACAAGCAAGTGTTCTACATGCTCCCGGTGATGTGCGTCTGCTGGGCGATCTATGCCGACCGGATCTGGGAGCGCTGGTCCTGGGGGCGCCGGGTGGTGATCGCCGTGCTGCTCTACACCCTCTACGCCGCGGTGGACCAGTGGGTGCTGCGGATCGCCACGTCGCCGGTGGTGGGGTGATTTCGGATTGGATGAGGGCGTGGGAGGAAGGGGCGTGGGGAAACCAGGTTTCCCCCTCCTCCTTGCAATCGTGTTGAGGTAGCTGCGGATGCTACGCAACCAGACTCTTCCTGTCGCAGCGCGCGTCTCGGTCCTTCCGGCGTGGCTCGGCCCGCGCCGGGCGCTGGCAGGGTTGCTGCTGGTCTTCAGCGCGCTGATCATCGGCGCGGGGTCCTACAAGTACGCCTACTGGGGCCATGGCTTCGACATGGTGGACTTTCACATGCCGATCTGGGGCACGCTTCACGGGCGTTTTCTGCTGGTGTCGCGCTACAATTTTACCGATACGTTCATGGGGCTGGATGTGGCCCTGGGATTTCTGCCTGCCATCCCGTTTTACGCCCTGGTCCCCTCGGCCTACACCCTGGTAGTGGTGCAGACGCTGCTGCTGGCCTCGGCGGCCATCCCGGTCTACCTGATCGCCCGTGACCGGCTGGGCCATTCCTGGGCCGGGGTGGGCCTTGCGGCGCTCTACCTGCTCTACCCTACGACGCAGTTCATGGCCATGGCCGCGCCGTTCCAGCCGCGGATCCCCGGGCTGGTGGCCTTTTTCTGGGCCTTCTGGTTCCTGGAGCGGCGGCGGCTCTGGCCCTACCTGCTGCTGCTGGGCCTGGCCATGCTCTCGCGCACCGACGCGGCGCTGGTGGCGGCGGCCTTCGGGATCTACGCCGCCTTACGGCGCCTGCCCCGGGCCTACAGCGCCGTGCCGGTGATCGTGAGCCTGGTCTACTTCTACGTGGCAATCACCTACATCACGCCGCGCTTCTACAGCCTGGAGTTCCAGCCGGTACGGGTCGAGGCCCCCTTTGATCTGAACCGCGATTACAACGAGATGTGGCCCTGCGGGGTCAGCCCGCAGGCCTGTTACTACCTGCACCTGGGTGGCAGCCTGCCGGCGATCGTGAAGAACATCCTGACCCACCCGGTCGAGGTCTTCCTGTTCATGGTCCAGCCGCCGAAGCTGGCTTACCTGGCGCTGATGCTGGCCGGGCTGCTTTTCGTGCCGCTGTTCGCCCCGCGCGAGTTGCTACTGGCCGCGCCGATCCTGGCGATCAACCTGCTCTCCAACCGGGTCTACCAGTACGTGATCACCGAGCAGTACCAGATCCTGGCCATTCCGGGGATGGTAATCGCGGCGATGTACGGGGCGGCGTGGCTGTGGGAGCGCGCCCGCGGGCGCCTGGCCAATCCATCGCGGGCGGGGGCGGTCGCTATGGCGGCCATGGTCGCGCTGGTGGCGCTGGTGAACCTGCCGCTGAAGAACCCGGTCATTTCGGCCCTGCGCAACCCGGAGCGCCCGGAGCGGGTGGCGCTGATGGAGCGGATGAAGGCGCAGATCCCTCCTGATGCGGTGGTGGCGGCGACGTCGTTCCTGGCGCCACATCTGCTGCCGCGCGAGGCGATCTACTTCATCCCTGGCGGCAAGATGCACCACCAGGTGGACGAGGCCGAGTATGCCTTCATTGATCTGCGGGCCAGCGGCCTGCGCGCCGAGGCCGCGCGGGGCAACGACATCGTCGCGCGCCTGCGCGCCGACCCGGCGTGGACGGTGGTGCATGAGGAGGATGATCTGCTGTTGTTGAGGAAGAAGCGAGGGAGATTTTAGATTTTGGATTTTGGATTTTTGGTTGGTGATTGGGTGTGGTGGGTTTGGAGGGGTGGATGGTGGCGTGGCGCCGGATGCGACCATCGTTCCGACGACCCACCCGCGTGGTGCAAATGGCGGAAATGAGGATCCCACACCATGTCTCAACCCCCAATCCAAAATCCAAAATCTCAAATCCAAAATCCCTACATCCCCCTCCTCCTGGCCTACCTGCTCCTGGCCCTCTGGCTTACCTGGCCGGCGGCGGCTGCATTCGGCAGCCAGTACTTCACCGGCGGCGAGCGGATCTTCTTCTTCCCCGACACACCCGACGCGCCGCAGAATATCTGGAACTTCTGGTGGGCCGCCCGCGCCCTGGACGCGGGCCGCAGCCTGTGGTTCGCCGATCTGCTCTACTACCCCGAGGGGGTGCAGATGGCCCTGCAGACCCTCAACCCCCTCGCGGTGACGCTGGCCCTGCCGGTGACCCTGACCCTCGGCCCCACGGCGGCCTATAACCTGACGGCGATTGTCGCTGTGGCCCTGACAGGCTATGCCGGCTTCTGGCTGGCGCGCGCGTTCGCGCCGGGGGTGGTCGGGCCGTTCCTCGCCGGGGCATTGCTCGCCGCCGCGCCCTTTCATATCGCCAAGCTCGACTCGGGCCAGTTGAACTTCGTTACCATGCAGTGGCTGGTGCTGTTCATGCTGGCGTTCGTGCATCTGTGCCGCGGGCAGGGCCGCCGGGGGCCGCCGCTGGCGGCGCTGGCCTACGGGGCGGTGCTCTACACCGACTGGTACTGGGCGCTGGTGGGGGCGGCCTTCGCCGCCGTGTGGGCCGGGCTGAGTATGATCGGCGCGGCGCGCCCACGGGCGCTGCTGGTGCGCTGCCTGGCCTTTGGCGCGCTGAGCCTCGCCCTGGCGCTGCCGTTGCTCGCGGCGGCGCGCGCGGCGGGCGAGAGCCTCCCGCGCGAGCCCAATGAGATGTGGCTGGCCTATACCCTGGGCTACTCCGCCGACGCACTGGGGCTGTTCTTCCCCGCCGCGCGCCATCCCCTCTGGGCTGCGCCCGTCGAACGCTTCCTGGTCAGCGTCGCGCCCCTCTCGATCACCGAGGGCTCCTATACTGCCGCTGGCTGGACCCTGCTGGCCCTGGCGATTCCCGGCATGATCTGGTATGGCCGCAGGCACTGGCGCTTGCTGGTGGTGGCCCTGCTGGCCTGGCTGCTGGCGGTTGGCCCGACCCTGCACGTGCTGGGGCACGACACCGGGCTGCCGATGCCCTACCGCCTGTTCCAGTTCCTGCCGCTGCTCGGTACGGCGCGGCGGCCCAATCTCTTCGGGGTGATTACTATCGTGGTTGCGGCGGTGTTCGCCGCGCTGGCCCTGAATAGCCTGCGCGAGCGTCTGGCGCCGCGAGGCTTTGCGCGGCTCCTCGTCGCGGTCGCCGCGCTGGGGGCGCTGGAACTGTGGCCCCCGGCGCGCGTGCCCAACGTCCTGCCGCGCCCCGAGGTGTTCACGCGCATCGCCGCCGAGCCGGGCGTCGTGGTGGACCTGCCGCTGGAGCGGGGTACCGACAGCCGCACCTTGATCCACCAGATGGTCCACGGGCAGCCCATTCTGCGGGGCTACGTGGCGCGCCCGCCGGTGTATCCGACCCTGGCCCACAGCCCGTTGCCGGCGCAGTTTGGCCAGACGCGCGTCTGGCCGGACGATGACATCGTTGCTCTCGACCCGGAGGCGCTGGCGGTGATGCAGTGCTACTACCGGCTGCGATACCTGGTGCTTGAGCCAGGGGCACTGACGGCGGAGCAGGAGGCGGCGGTCCTCGAAGTGGCGGCGCGGCTGAATGGCGCCCCACTCGAACCCTGGTACACCGACGCGCACTTCCGCGCCTACCGCCTGCCCCTGCACGCCGACCGCTGTGCGCCGTTTGTGTTCCTGGGCACTGGCTGGAACAGCCGCGAGGGCCAGGGCGAGACGGTCTGGCGCTGGAGCACCGGGCGCAGCGAGCTGTACCTGGTCAACCCCGAGGCTGAACTGCGGGCGGTGACGCTGGATCTGCTGGCCGAGGGCCGCGAAGAGGGCCAGCCCCTGACGATCCGGCACGCCGGGCGCGTGGTGGCCGAGCTGCGTCTCGCGCGGCCGCTGCGGCGCTACCGCGTTACGCTCCTGGCTCCGCCGGGCCAGAGCCGGTGGGAGTTGCTGACCCCGGCAGCGCCCGACCCGGCCAGCAACCGCGAGGTAGGTTTCGCTGCGCGGGCGGTGAAGGTGGTGGGTCTTTGATTTTGGATTGGGGGCGGGAGGTGAGGGCGCAGGGCTCGGGGGCGAGGCGCCCGCCCCGTGGTACAATAGCCGGTATGGTAGAACGGTGTTTGTGCGTGCGAGTGTCGGCATGTACTTCGACATCATTAGCGACATTGCCGATATCGAGACAATCGCCGTGGATCGTGGCATCCGTGAACTGGCGCGATTGCAGAAACGTTACGGCCGCGGGAGGTGGCGCAAGCGAAAAGGGATCGCGCCCGTTCGTCTGGCTGATGGCACGGCCCGAATCGCCGAACTGCACTGGTATGAGGCAACCGGCATTGGTCGCAAGGAATACAAGATTAAGCGTTTTCTGGATTAAGCCATGATCCATCCACCCGCCACTGAGATCCGCTTCGCGATCTGCATTCAGAATGCCGAGTATGCCGCTTCATTGGAGCGGCGCAAGATTTACCAGATCCTTCCTGATGAGGATGCGGCCAGGCATCAGTTGGTGCGTGTCATTGACGAGTCTGGCGAGGATTATCTCTACCCTGCGAACTACTTTGTACCGATCGAGTTGCCGCCGGCGATCAAAGACGCCTTATTCCAAGCAGCATAATCCGGTGTGATCGAACCAACCGCCACAACTGACCTGGAAACCCTCGAGCGGGCGATTGATCCCTGGCTGCGCCACATGGCCTGGCGACGCGATTTCGACCGCTGGCGCGAGCGGCGCATCAACCAGGAGCGTTACCAGGACGAGCGCCTGGCTATGCTCGTCCAGGTCGCCGGTCTGCTCGAAGGGCTGCGCCTGCTCGACCTGGGGGCGGGTATGGGCGGCTTCGCCGTGGCGGCGGCGCTGCGGGGCGCGGAGGTGACGGCCTGCGAGTACAACCCGGCCTACTGCCGCATCATCGAGCTGCGCGCGGCGCGCCACGGGCTGCGGCTGCCGGTGGTCAATGCCGCGGGCGAGGCCCTGCCCCTGCCCGATGCCTCGTTTGACGCGCTGACGGCCTGGGATGTGCTGGAGCATGTGCGTGACCCGCGGGCGGTGCTGGGGGAGATGCGGCGGGTGTTGCGGCCCGGCGGCCACGCCCTTATCACCGCGATCAACCGGCGGGCCTGGGTGGACCCCCACTACCACATCCGAGGCGTCAACTGGCTGCCCCGCTCGCTGGCCGAGGCGATCATCGCCGCGCGGGGGCGCAGCAAGGCCGGGGCGGCCTTCCGCGATATGCAGCGCCTTAGCGAGATGCACTACTTTCACTACCCCGAACTGGTGCGGCTCTGCGAGACGTTCGGCTTCCGCGTGCGCGATCTGCGTGAGGAGCAGTTGCGCGCCGGGCGCCTGGCGAGCCGCAGGGCCAGCCGGCGGGCCGTGCGCGCCCTGCTGCGGCGCGCGGGTCTGGAGGAGGCGGCCTACCGCGCCCAGCGCCGCTGGTACGTGGGGATGTTCGAACTGGCGTTGACCAGGGTGAGCGCATGAACCACGCCGGACGGCTGGCGCTGACGCTGCGGGCGCTCGGGTCGGTCTGGCTGGCGGCGACCCTGGGCTACCTGGGCCTTAGCCTGTTCGTCCTGGCCCCGGTGTTGCCGGTCTTCGCGTCGGCCATCCCCGGCGGCCCCGTCGCCAATGTGGACGGCTGGCAGAATGTCTGGAACCTGTGGTGGTTCCACCGGGCCGTGACCGCGGGCCAGAACCCTTTCTTCACCGATCTGCTCTTCCATCCCACTGGCGTCACGCTGGCGACGCAGACCTTTAACAGCAGCAACGGCCTGCTGGCGCTGCCCATCACGGCCCTCTTCGGCCCCATTGCCGGCTACAATGCCGCCGTACTGCTCTCCTTCGTCCTGGCCGGGGTGGGGGGCTTCGCCCTGACGCTCCACGTGACCCGGCAGCCGGTGGCCGCCTTCGTCGCCGGGTGCATCTTCGCCTTCGCGCCGTTCCATATGACCAAGGTCTGGGACGGGCAACTGGAACTGGCGGCGGTGCAGTGGCTGCCGCTGTACGCGCTGTTCCTGCTCCGCGCCGCCGCGCCGGAGGGCGCCTGGCGCGACGTAGTGCTGGCCGGGGCCTCGCTCGCGCTGATCGGCTATACGAGCTGGTACTACTTCTTCTTCGCCGGGATCGCCAGCCTGTTCATGGCCGCGCTCTGGCTGCCCCATCGCGCCGGGCCGCGGGCGCTGGGCGGGGCGGCGCTGCGCCTGGCGGCGGCAGCCGGCCTGGCGGCGCTGCTGCTGGCTCCGCTCCTCCCGCCCCTGCTGCGCGGGGCGCTGGGCCAGAGCGATCCCGCTCCGGGGATGGCCCTGCTCGCCGACCGCTCGGCGAACCTGCTGGACTTCTGGCTGCCCAGTAACCTGCACCCCCTCTGGGGCGAAGCCGCGCAGGTCCTGGGCGAGGGCTGGCACCCCTACATCGCCGCCTGGAACGTGGCCCTGGGCCTCACCCCGCTGCTGCTGGCCCTGGCGGCTCTGTGCCTCGACCCCGGTGCAGCCTGGCGCTGGGTGGCGCTGGGGGTCGCGGCGGGAGTGCTGGCCCTCGGCCCCACGTTGCAGATCGGCCCCTGGCGCACCGGCATCCCCCTTCCCTACGCCGCGCTGGCGGCACTGCCCGGCGGCAACCTGGCCCACCGCCCGAGCCACTTTGTGGTCATCAGCGTGGTGGCCCTGGCTGTGCTCTCCGGTCTGGGCTTACGGGCGCTTATGGACCGCGCTGGCCCCGGATGGCGCGCCTGGCTGCCCCTCGTCACCCTGCTGGCCATCGGGCTGGAGTTCCTGCCCCCGCGCTGGCCGTTATGGTCGCCGGTGGTCCATCCCTACTACGCGACGCTGGCCAGCGCACCCGGCGCCCTGCTGGTGCTGCCGCCGCCCATGGAAGACAGCCAGGCCCTGCTGGCTCAGATGCGCCACCAGCGCCCCATCCTGGGCGGGTTCCTCGCCCGGACGCCGCCCTACGATCCGCCTTACGCCCCCGGCGTGCGCGAGTTGTGGGCGCCACGGGCGGACCAGCCGCTCCTTACCGCTACCCTCGAGGAGGGACGGGCGGTCCTGCGTTACTATGGCATCAGCCACATCGTAGTAGAGCGGTCGCGCCTGGAGGCCGGGGCGGAGCGCGCACTGGAGGTCGTGATCGTCGAACTGCTCCCTGATGCCAGCCCGGAGTATGCCGACGAGACGCTCAGGGTGTACGCGACCCCCGACGGGCCGGTCCTGCCGTTCGCCTTCATCCGCTCCGGCTGGTACCCGCCGGAGCGCGAGGGCGACCGCGTGTGGAGCTGGATGGCCGGCACGGGAGAGATCATCCTGGTCAATCCCACCGCCGCGCCCCTGCCGGTGACGCTCGACTTCAGTGTGGCAAGCTACCGGCGCCCGCGGGAACTGGCGCTGGATCTGGACGGGGCGTCCCTCGTCCGTGTGACTGTTCGGCCCGCCGAGATGCGGATGGCGCTGCGCCTGCTGGTCCTGCCCGGCGCCCACCGGATGACCGCCCGCGCTCCCGTTGAGCCGGAAGCCGCCTCCTCGGCCCGGCCGATCAGCGTCGTCTTCAGCGCCCTCGATGCGCGCTGGGGAAAGTGATACGATTCTGGATTCTGGGTTTTGGGTTGCCGTATACGGCGTCCGGGTAGGTAGTCTGTGAACGGAGTTTCCTTGCCTTTCTGCCCCCCTCCCAGCCTCCCCCCGTTGGGGGGAGGAGCGGGGCTTCCTCTCCCCGCGGGAGAGGGGTTGGGGAGAGGGCGGAGTTACCGAAAAACTGGTTCACAGACTAGTAAGCCCTGGCGATGATGCGCACACAGTCTATGCAGCAGGAATCGGTGTAAGCGGTCATGTCTTCGACCGGGGCCAGGAAGCCCTCGCTCGCTGCCCAGGTCTCGAAGGCCGTGGTCTGGAACACGGTCTTCGTGCCGCTGCGTCTGGCCGCCGAGGCGCTGGCCACCATCGTCAAGCTCAATTTTCTCACCCAGGCCGGTTATGGCCTGCTGGCGCTGATCAGCGGCGCCAACAATGGCCTGGGTACGGTGGTGGACCTGGGCACGGCGCGGGCGCTGCCGAAGTACATTCCCGAGGTCAGTCGCTTTGGCGGCCCGCGGGCGGTGCTACGCCTGCTTACCGCCGTCTTCGCCCTGCAAATGGGCGTGCTCATCGTGCTCGTCGCCGGCCTGGCGACCCTGTACCGCGAACCCTACCTGGACGCGCTGCGCCGGCGGGTCCTGGAGGATCCGCAACTCGGCCCCGCCGACCAGGCCGGGCTGCTCGGGCTGCTGGGCAACTTCGGCTGGCTGGTGATCGGGGCAATCGTGGCTCTGCTCTTTCTGGGCGTATGTTACGACATGTTCATGGCCTACCTGAACAGCTTCTTCAAGCAGCGGGCCTGGAACAGCATCGCCCTGGCCGCCGGGCTGCTGCCGCAACTGCTCAGTGTGGCCGCCATTCTGCTTCTGCCCGATGTGTGGGACATCCTGGGCGTGCTGGTGGCCTCGGTGCTGGCCCCGGCCATCGCCGTGGCCGTGGCAGGGTGGCAGGTGGCGCGCCTGTGGCTGGAACAGCGGAGCTGGGCGCCGGAAACGCCCGCGCTTCCACCTGGCGCGCCGTGGCTGCCGCCGGGCTTCGTGCCCTACACCGGGGTTTCGTTCCTGATGACGCTGACTGACTTTCTGGCCAGTGCGTCGTTCGCGATCTACCTGGCGGGCGGGGTGAGCGATGCGGCGGTGCTGACGGCGGGTGCGGCGCTGGCACGGATGGCCCTGGGCTACCTCTACACGCCGATGGTGGGGGTGCAGGTGCCCCTGTTCACGCGGGTGCGGCAGGGGGAAGGCGGCACACTCAACGGGGCCTACCAGTCGCTGGTGCGGCTGCAACTGCTGCTGTTCGTGCCCGGCGGGGTCGGGCTGATGTTGCTGGCCGAACCGGCCCTGGTGGTGGTGGGGCCGCAGTACCTGGCGGCTGCGGCGATTGTGTGGGTGCTGGTTCCCTGCCTGTTCCTCGAGTCGCTGCTCACCACCGCCCACAACGCCCTGATCGTTTACGAGCGCCTGGGCATCATCATCGTCTCGCGGCTGATCATCCTGCTGGTGGTGGCGCCGCTGGCCTGGCTGCTGCCGCCGCGCCTCGGCCTGGTGGGGGTGGCCCTCGCCTTCGGGCTGGCGCGGGTGGCCGCCGGACTGTGGGTGACGGGGAATGGCATGCGCCTGCTGGGCCTGCGCTGGCCCTGGCGCTTCACCGGGCGGGTGCTGGCGGCCTCGGCGCTCATGGCCCTGGCGCTGCTGGGCCTGCGGGTCCTGCTGCCGCCGCTGCCCGAGGTGGTCACCCTGGCCGACCGGCTGCGCGAGGCGGTCTGGCTGCTGGGCCTGGCCCTGGCGGGCGCGGTGACCTTTTTCGTCGCCCTGCGCCTGTTCGGCGGCCTGGAGGAGCAGGACCGCGCCCAGATCGCCCGCCTGCGCCTGCCGCTGAAACGCTGGTGGCTGAGGGTGTTGTAAGATCCCAGACATAGGAGGGTCCGGCAGGGTTTCGCCCTCCCAGTGAAACCATTGTTATTGTTATTGTTATCTATGCACATTTGCCTCTACAATCTCACCACGACCACCCGCTACGGCGGCGTCGAGAGCTTCGTGTGGGATCTGGGGCGCGAGCTGGCCGCCCGGGGACGCCGGGTGACGATTATCGGCGGGGTGGGGCCGCGGCGCGAGCAAGCCCCCGGCGTGCGCGTGCTGACCTTTCCCTTCGTCTCGCGGCGCTTCTGGCAGGCGTTGCCGCCCCTGCGGCGGGCCTACGCCGAGGCCAAGTTGCTCGAACGGCTCAGCATGGCCGTCGCCGCGCTACCCGAACTGGCCCGCGGCGGCTATGATGTCATCCACATCCAGAAGCCCTACGACCTGGGGCCGGCGCTCCTGGCCCGGCGCCTTGGCGGGGCCAGGGTGATCCTGGGCAGCCACGGTGAAGATTTCTACCCTGGCGACACCCTCCTCGCCTCCCGCGTGGATGCGGCCGTGTCGTGCTCGCGCTTCAACGCCGCGACCGTGGCTCGGCGCTACGGCTTCACGCCGCAGGTGGTTTTCAACGGGATTGACACCGCTCTCTTCAGCCCTGGCCCGGCCGATCCGGCCTGGCGCGTGGCCGCCGGCGCCGATGTGCGAACGCCGCTGCTGCTCTTCGTCGGGCGCCTGCAACCCTGGAAAGGCGTCGAGACGGCCATCCGCGCCCTGGCCCACGTACCCGGGGCGCGGCTCGCCATCGCTGGCGACGGCGAGGACCGCCCGCACCTGGAGTGCCTCGCCGCCGACATGGGTCTGGCGGAGCGGGTGCGCTTCCTGGGGATGGTGGAACGCCAGGTGTTGCCGCACCTCTACCGAAGCGCCGACCTGCTGGTGGCCACCAGTCACGCCAGCGAGACCTTCGGCATCGCGCTGGTTGAGGCCCAGGCCTGCGGTCTGCCGGTAGTGGCTTCGCGCTTTGGCGGCTTCCCCGAGGTGGTTGACGAGGGCCGCACGGGTCTGCTCGTTCCCCCGCGCGATGCGCTGGCCCTGGCCGAGGCGCTGAACACGCTGCTCGCCGACCCGCAGCGCCGCGCCGCCATGGCCGCCGCCGCGCCCGCCTGGGCAGCGCAATTCGCCTGGTCCGCAGTGGCGGATCGTATCGAGTCAGTGTACGATGAAGTGGCGCGCGGCGCGGTCCGCTATGGCGAACTGCGAATGCGCGGCTGAATGGCCTGGAGGACTGTGGGGAAACCTGGTTTCTCTACACCCCCGCCCTTCCGATTGGTCTCCGGCAAGGAACTCTCCCATGGCGCCGTCACACTTCCGAACGCTCCGTCGGGTCATCTTCGCGGGAACCGTGACCTTCGTGCTGATCCTGACATTCTGGATGCGCGCCGCGCCGACGCGGGGGCAGGCGCGGTGGCCCGCCTCGATGGCCGCCGCAGGCGACTCGCTGACCAGCGCGGTGGGTAGCGGGCCGCGCTATTTCGCCGATAATACCGCCTACTCCTGGGCCACCGGCGCCAGCCCGGAGGTCAACAGTCTGGCCCTGCGCCTGGCTACGCGCAACCCGGCCCTGAGCGGCAACGTTTACAACCTGGCGCGAATCGGCGCGCGTATGGGCGATCTGCCAGGGCAGATGAACACTGTCAACGCCATCAACGCCGAGTACGTGGCCGTCCTGGTAGGTGGCAACGACGCCTGCGCGCCCACGGAGGCGGCCATGACGCCGGTGGAAACCTTTCGCCAGCAGTTCGACACCGCCCTGGCCCTTCTGGCCGAAGGCTCACCGGGCGCCCGCATCCTGGTGCTGAGCATCCCCGACCCGACCCGGCTTGTGCCACTGTTCCGCGACAACCGCTCCGCAGTGGCGATCTGGAAGCTCTTCGACGTCTGCCCCACCGCGCTGGCGCGGCCCCGCTCCGATGCGCCCGAGGACGTGGCGCGACGCGAACGGGTGCGCCAGCGGGTGGCCGAGTACAACCAGCAGATCGCCGAGGTGTGCGCCCGCTACCCCCAGTGCCGTCACGATGGCGGCGCGGTGTTTGGCATCCGGCTGGAGACCACGGACATCTCATCTTACGACTACTTCCATCTCTCGGTGCGCGGGCAGGCCCGTCTCGCCGAGGTGGCGTGGGCCGTGGCCGGATTTTAGCAACGATGCTACGCCCCTGCCGCGGCGGAGGGTTCGGGGGGCCGTGCCCTCGCAGGAATAGCCGTTAGAGGACAGGCGGGGACAGCGGGTGTCGCTGAACGGGGCGCGGGCGGGTCAGAGACCCGCCCTACCAGGGTACAGGACAGGCGGGGACAGCGGGTTTCCCGAACCCCTGCCGCGGGGGAGGCTCGGAGGGCTGCGCCCCTCCGAAAACCTCTTTTCTGAAGAAAACACATGCGTATTCTTATCGTCAGCACTTACGGTTTCGACCCCGCCTTTCCGAGCCGTCCCGAGCAACTCCAGGCCCGGGCGCTGGCGGCGCGCGGGCATGCCGTTGTCGCCCATGAGTACCTCGACACCCGCTACCCCGGGCAGTCCCACCGGCACGAATGGTTGCCCGGCGGCGTGCCGGTGCATCGGGCGGCGACGCCGGGTTTTTTCGCCCCCGAGGCGCTGTTGCGCCTGCTGAGGGCGGATCGGCCCGAGTTGATCCACCTGCACCACCTGCGCAACCTGCTCGGCTTCCAGACGGTGCTGGCTGCGCGGCAGCTGGGTATCCCCACCGTGCTCACTGTCCACGGCCTGTTACACGATGGCGACCTGGTGGCCGATCGTGAGCGGCCCCTGGAAGCGCCGCTGCGTTACCACAATGTGCTCACCACGCCGGGCCGCCTGGCGGCGCGCCTCGCCCGTGGCGCGCACCCCCGCCGTGCCGTGCGCAACTACCTTATTCACGCCCCCCTGCTCTGGGTTGACCATGTCATAGCCCTGTCGCGCGCCGAGCGGGATCTGCTGGCGCGCCTGGGGCTTGACCCGCTGCGCATCAGCGTGCTCCCCAACGCGGTTGATCTGCGCGCCTATGAGGGCGAGGCGCCGCCGGTGGGCGCGCGCCCGCCGCTGGTGCTGTTCATCGGGCAACTGGTGCCGCGCAAGGGCTACGACCTGCTGGCGCTGGCCATGCCCCTGGTGGCGCGGGCCGTGCCGGAGGCGCGCTTCGTCTTCGTGAGCCACAACCGTGGCGGCGAACCGGAGTTGCGCCGGATCGCCGCGGAGGGCGGCGTAGCCGAGCGGCTGGGGATCGTGGGGCCGGTGAGCGAAGCAGAGAAGATCGGCCTGCTGCGCGAGGCCGCGGTGATGGCCGCGCCGAGCCGCTACGAAGGCTTCGGCATCCCCCTGATCGAGGCCCTGGCCGCCGGCGCGCCGGTGGTAACCACCGATGTGGTCGCCGGTAACGAGATTATCGCCCACGAGCGCACCGGTCTGCTGACACCGTATGGCGATGTCGAGGCGCTGGCAGCGGCGATTATCCGCCTGCTGCGCGACCGCGCCCTCGGCGCGCGCCTGGCCGCTGCCGGCCGCACCGAAGCCTTTACCCGTTATAGCGCCGAGACCCTGGCCGTCCATCTCGAAGCCCTGTACGACCGGCTGGTCGCCCGGCGGGAGTTGCAGCAGGTGGGGGAAGGATGGTAGTGCAACCCTCCGGGTTGCGGAAAGGCAAACCCTTTGTTGGAATGTGCGACAAAGCTCCACAAAGGTCTATAATGGACCAGAAGCTGATTCCGAGGTGCTGCAAATGACCCCCGACATCCCCCTTGCTCTGCCAGATGATCCGGTGCTTGCGGAGGTAGTGCGACGCCTTGGCGATGCCTATCAGCCAGAGCAGATCTTTCTCTTTGGATCACGGGCGCGTGGTGATGTGAAACCAGACAGTGATTATGATGTGATGGTGATTGTAAAAGATAATGCGCCACCCGAGCGCCGTAGCAGCCGCCTGGCATATCAAGCCCTTCGTGGCACCGGAACAGCCGTAGATGTACTGGTTTGGACGCGGAAAATGTTTGATGAACGTCTCCATCTGCCTGCGTCGCTTCCTGCAACAATTATGCGCGAAGGAAAATTGATCTATGCAAGACGATCCGATACTCCTGATTGATGTACGTGATTGGCTGATTAAAGCCAGGAACGACTTGCGCGGCATAGATGTCGATCTCGCTGCGGAACCGCCATTGTTAGAAGATGCGCTCTTTCATTGCCAGCAGGTTGTTGAGAAGTCCTTCAAGGCGTTTCTTACGTACCATAATGAGCCATTTCGCCGCACTCACAGCCTGGAGGAGACCGGTGAGGCGTGCCTGCGATACGATGCGACTCTTAAACCGCTCGTTGATGAGGCTGTGCCGCTGAGCCAGTATGCCTGGATGTATCGCTATCCAGGGCATCCGGCTGTTCCTTCGGTCGAAGAGGTTCGTCAGGCCCGTGATTGTGTCCGGCGTGTGTATCAGGCCATTCTTGATCGTCTTCCTGCCCAGGCGCATCCTCAATCTTGAGACGTGACATTTCATCCCCCCTCTCCCCCCTCGCCGCCGTGGCGCCCCCGGAAGGGTGGCGCTGGCGCCTCGGCGTGCTGCTGGGCTACCTGCTGCTGGGGGTGCTCTTCACCTGGCCCCTGGCCTTGCACCTGGGCGATAGCGTCATCCAGAAGGGCGACCTGCCGGTGGATGCCGCCCAGGGTGTGTGGAACCTCTGGTGGACCCGCAGCGCGCTCCTGGCTGGCGAGAACCCTTTCGTCACCCGGATGCTGTTCCATCCGGCAACCCTCAACCTGCTGTACCAGACCCTGAGCCTGCCGAACGCGCTCCTGGCGCTGCCGGTGTTGCTCCTGGCCGGGCCGGTGGCGGCGTTCAACACCGTGGTGCTGCTGTCGTTTGGCCTGGGAGGCTACTGGGCCTACCGTCTGGCCCGCGCCTTCACTCTCGACCGCTTCGCGGCCCTGGTGGCGGGCTTCGTTTTCGTCTGCACTCCCTACCACGTGCAGCGAGTGTGGAGCGGGCCGCTGGAACTGATTGCCACTCACTGGATGGCGCTCTACGCGCTGCTGCTGGCGCATGCCCTGGCCCGGCGCGCGCCCGCCAGCGTGGCCGGTGCAGCCCTGGCGCTCGTGGTCACCACCCTTGCCAGCCAGTACTACGGCCTCTACGCTGCCGTCTACACCGCCTTCTATGTGACCCTGGCCGCTCTCCTCGCGCCGCGCGGGGCGCGCCGGTCCACATTTCTCAGCGGCGCGGGCGTCGGCGCACTGTGGGTGGCCTTGCTACTGCCGCTGGTGATCTGGGCCGGCGGTCTGGGCGCGGCGGTGCTGGAGGACTGGTACGTGCGTCAGGTCTACCATGCGGTGGCGCTGGTGGATCTGGTGACCCCCAATGTGCGCCACCCCCTCTGGGGCGGGGCCGCCGAGACGTGGCTGAGCCAGCGCCACCCCTTCGGCTCGGAAGGCGGCGCAGGGTTGGGGCTGGGGGTGGCGCTCCTCATCGGGGTGGCCCTCTGGCGGCGTTGGGGTCGGGCCTGGCCCTGGGCGCTGCTGGCCCTGCTGGTGCTGCTGCTGGCGATGGGGCCGCAACTGCGACTCACAGCCGCCGAAAGCGCCGTGCCGGGGCCGTTTCTGCTCCTCGACCTCGTTGGCCCCTTCCGCAACAGCAGCCGCCCGGCGATCTTCGTCGCCCTCATGCTCATCCCCGTCGCCGTCCTGGTCGCCCTCGGCATCGCCGCCCTGCGCACGCCGGCGACCGAACGCGGGAGGATGGGCGCGGTCCCCTGGGCGCCTATGCTGGCGGCGCTGGTGGTCATTGAGAGCCTGGTGGCGCCCTGGCCGTTGATGCGCCTGCGCGCCGTCCCGGAGAGCCTGGCCCTCAACGCCGATCCCACCCCGGGCGCGGTGCTCGATCTGCCGCCCCGGCTCAACGACAGTGTGGGCCTGCTCAACCAGATCTGCCATGGGCGGCCGATCATGGGCGGTTACCTGGCACGCATCCCCTTCTACCCCATCGTCGCGGCTTCCTCGGCCACCCGCGACTTGTGGCTGGCCGCCGAACCGCTCCCCGATATTATGCCTCTCGACCCCGCCGCCGAACTGGCCAGCCTGGGCACGCGCTTTGTCGTGCTTGATTTAACCCAGCTACCGCGCGTGGATCAGCGGCGGCTGCGCGAGCAACTGGCCGTTCCCGGCATCAGCCGCTTCAGCGCCAGCGACAGGCGCGAGATCTACGCTGTGGACCCGGCGGCGGCCCGGCCGGTGGTAGTGTTGGGCGCAGGCTGGTACGAAGCCGAGCGCGAGGGGGTGCGGCGCTGGCGCTGGATGGGTGAGAGGGCCGAGGTGCTGCTGCTGGCGCGGGAGCGATCGCTCGTGACGCTCAGTTGGCGCGCCACGGCCTACGGCGCGCCGCGCCCCTTGCGGGTCCGGCTGGGCGATCAGCGCCTGATCGAGGTCAGCGTGCCTGCCGCCCCCTATGATCGGACCGTCGCCCTGCGGTTGATCCTCCCCCCCGGCCAGGCGACGCTGACGCTGGAGAGCGTGGCGGAGAACGTAGCCGATGGCCGGCGCCTGAGCCTCTCGGTGAGCGAACTGCGCCTTGCCGCGCTGCCCGTCAGTGCGGCCTGGGCCGCGATGGATCCCCTGGACATCCCGCCCACACGCCCGGCGATCGGCGCGCCCCCGTGTCGGTGAATGTTGGATTGGGTGCGGGCTGGCTGGACGCGGTCAACGTCCCAGTGGCGCCCATAAGCCCGGGCCTAAATCCAACATCAGAACGCTGCGCGGAGGCGCGCGGCGGCCTGTTCGGGGGTCAGGTCGCGCTGGGGTTCGCCGAGCATCTCGAAGCCGACCATAAACTTGCGGATGGTGGCCGAGCGCAGCAGAGGCGGCAAAAAGTGGGCATGGAGGCGCCAGGCGGGATGCGGCGCTTCATCGGTAGGCGCCTGGTGGAAGCCCATCGAATAGGGGAAGGCGGTCTGGAAGAGGGCATCGTAGCGGCTGATCAGTTCCTTCAAGATGCTCGCCAGCCCATCGCGCCCGGCAGAGTCGAGGGCGGCGAGGGAAGGGAGCGGATCGCGGGCGATCACGATCGTCTCGAAGGGCCAGGCCGCCCAGAAAGGTACCAGGGCAACGAAGTGTCCGTTCTGGCAGACGAGGCGTTCTTCCCGCTCGAGTTCCAGCGCCAGGTAATCGCCCAGGAGATCGCGCCCGTGAGCAGTGAAGTAGCGTTGCTGGGAAGCGTGCTCACGGGCGAACTGCACCGGCAGAAACTCCGTACCCCAGATCTGGCCGTGGGGATGCGGGTTCGAGGCGCCCATCATCGCGCCGCGGTTCTCGAAGATCAGCACATGGCGCACCCAGGGTATGGCGCCAAGCTCCTGATACTGGTCGGTCCAGGTGTCAACCACGGCCCGAAGTTCGGCGAGCGAGAGGCGGGGCAGGGACAGGTCGTGCCGAGGCGAATAACACATGACCCGGCAGATGCCGCGGGCCGGCGCTGCCCGCAGCAGGGGGCTGCCATCCGCATGGCCGATGGCGATCTCATCAGAAAAATCCTCGGCGAGGAGCGCGGCAAAATCGTTATTAAAAACGAATGTGCTGGTGTAATCTGGATTAATGACCCCGCCGGCGCGGGCATTACCGGGGCAAAGGTAGCATGCCGGGTCGTAAGGTGGCCGGTTATCGGACGGAGGGGGTTCCACCTGGCCTAACCAGGGGCGTTTCGTGCGATGGGGCGAGACCACCACCCATTCGTCGATCAGCGGATTGTAGCGCCGATGCGGGTGATCGTCCAGGTTCAGCATACGGTTCCTTTCGCGAGGAAGGCAAGGCCCGATCCCTGTGAATCAACGCGGCACGGCGCGCTTTTGGAGCGACTCCGGCATGACCGTGAGGATCTGGCGGTCCCCGGCTCTACAAGCGATGTTGCCCCCTTCGTGATCGCTGATGCCTCACAATCGCTTAATTTCGCCACTTGCGAAGAACGATTTTTGTGCCAACGCCGACCTGGGATTGGATAACAAAATCGTCCATGAGGCGCTTGGCGCCAGGAAGCCCCATACCCATCCCCCGCGAGGTAGTGTAGCCGTCCTGCATCACCAGGTCAACATCGGGGATGCCGGGTCCCTGATCCTCGCAGACAATCTCGATGCCTTTGCGACCGAGCTTCTCAACCTCGCGCACTGTGACGGTGCCGGTCCCGGCGTAGAGGTAGATATTGCGCGCCAGTTCGCTTACGGCGGTGGCGATGCGCGCCTGGTCAACGGCGCTGAAACCCAGGGCCCTGGCCATGTCGCGAGCCATCGTGCGGGCGATAACGATGTCGAGGTCGCTGCGGATGACTGCTGATTTAGGCTGCCCCATCGCCGCTCTCCGCGGTAAGCCGCTGCAGCACGCTGAGGCCCTTTTCGAGGTTCAGGGCGGTAATCACGCGTGGCAGCTCGAGTCCGAGTTCGACGAGCGTAATCGCGACCGCGGGTTGCAGTCCGGTAATGACGACGCGGCTGCCCATCAGGCCGGCCATGGCGGCGATGTCGGCGATGAGGCGCCCGATGAAGCTATCCACCAGATCCAGCGCGGTGAGATCGATGATTACCCCTTTGGCGCGGGTGGCGTGGATCTTCTCCAGGAGATCATCTTTGAACTGGACCGCCGAGGCGTCGTGCAGATTTACCTGGATCGAGGCGATTAAGATGTCGCCGATTTTCAGGATAGGAATGCGAAGACTTTCCACTCGATCCTCTCTGGCGCGAGGGCAATGCGCTTGCGCGATGGTAGCTGCCTGGCTGGGCCGGTCGGGAACGTTGCCTGGACCGGCAGCATGGCCATTCTACCCGAGGGTCGTTACGATACCGCAACAACGGCGCGCGGGGCCGAAGGATGGGCGCAGGGTGAGGTCCTTCAGCCTGGACGTTGACGTGGCCCTGGTGCAGCCTATCCTTCGGCCTACCCGACCAGGGTCACAATGCCGAACACCACGGCCCCCGCGAGGAGCGGGACGCTGAGATTATCCATACCGGCGGGGGAGAAGGCCTCGGCGACCGCGGCAACCAGCGCGCCCGTGAGCGCAGCGGCGACGGCGACGCCAGTGGCCAGGGGCGGTGTAAGGGGACCCAGGGCCGAGCCAGGCACGAGGACGAGCGTCAGGAACATAGCGATCGCCGCAGCGACGAACATCGCCACCGAACCCTCCCACGAGCGCGTGCCTCCGGCGACGTGGTAGCGATGCCGTCCAAAGCGTTTGCCAATGATCGCCGCCATCGAGTCGCCCCAGGTCATGGCCATGGCGCCGGCGGCGGCGATGTGGCCCTTGTCGTCAGGCGAATTGGTGCGCCAGAAGGCCAGGAAGAGCAGGGTGATCGAGAGGGCGAAGTAAACCGTTCCGGGAGAACTATCGGGAGCGTCCATTGCCTGGAGCACCTTGTAGCGCCACAGAATATAATTGATGACGATGAACGACGCGAAGGGAATAATCCCGATATACCAGGTGTCGAAGAGGGCCAGAACGCCAAAGACCCACATACCCGCGCCGATATGGACGATCTTGCGGGTGAAATCTTGCGGATAGCCGCGCCAGCGGCGGATCACCTCAGCCAGCACGAGCAACCCGGTCGCGTAGGCGTACGAGACCCCCAGCCCGATCCAGTCCTGCGTTGTCATAGGCGGTCCGGCAATCATTGGCGGAAATTGGCGTTATTCTAAGGCCGAGCGGGGGATACGTCAATTGGTTGTGCCGCACGCCAGCGGCACGCCGGCCAGCAACTGATCGGCGCCAACGTGGCCGCCTAATGATCCTGTTCGGGATGTTCATTCTCTACCAGAGCCTGCTGATCCCGTTTTGTGGTATTATGAAATCTAGCATTTCACCTCGATCTGGAATGATTTCCTGTTTGCCGTGGTGCTGACCAGCGGGCAGAGCTGGCCAGCACCGTGGCGCTGAACAACATCGCCAGCAGCCAGATCGTCGCGTGGGACGTGCAGATGGCCGGCGCGCTCCTGGCGGCGCTGCCGCCGTTGCTGGTTTACATCGTCCCTGGGGGCTACTTCTTGCGCGGGATGATGGCGGGGGCCTTGAAGGGGTAAATTTTTCGGGAAGGCCAGGCCCTTCCGGACTTTCCCCGGGGAGGTGTGTGGGGAAAGCTGGTTTCCCCACCCTCAAGCAAGGGAGGAACGCGGGTGCGTGGGAGGGCTTTCTCTCTCAGAACCTCCCGAAGGAGTTCTAAGGAGTGGAGGCAATGCAAACCGACAGGTACCTCGTCCCTGGCGTGTCGTGCCAGCACTGCGTCGCCGCTGTCACCGCCGAGGTGCGCAAGCTGAGCGGCGTGTCGTCCGTGGTGGTGGATCTGGGCAGCAAGCTGGTGACCGTCGAGCACGATCCCCAGGTGAGCGCCGAGGCGATTATCGCCGCAATCAAAGAGGCCGGCTACGAAGAGGTGCGCCCCGTCGCGTAGGGCCGCCGCAGGCCGCGCAGAGGGGGATGCCTCGGGAACGCAAGCTATGCCCGATCAACAGATCCAATTGCCCGTCACCGGCATGACCTGCGCCTCGTGCGTGCGCCGGGTCGAGAAGGCCCTGGCGAAGCTGCCGGGCGTGCACGAGGTGCAGGTGAACCTGGCCACCGAGCAGGCCAGCGTGCGCTTCGACCCGGCTAGCGTGGCCCCCCAACAATTGCAGGCCGCCGTGGAGCAGGCCGGCTACGGGGTGGTCACCGAGCGCGTCGAGTTGCCGATTACCGGGATGACCTGCGCCTCCTGCTCGGCCCGGGTGGAGAAGGCCCTCAAGCGCACCCCCGGCGTGCTCGAGGCCAGCGTCAACCTCGCCGCCGAGCGGGCCAGCGTGGTCTTCTCGCCGTCTACGGTGGGCTACGCCGAGTTGCGCGCGGCGGTGGAACAGGCCGGCTACGGGGTGATCGCCCCGGCCGAGGCCGGCGCCGCCCCCGAGGACGTGGAGGCCGCCGCCCGGGCCGCCGAGCTGCGGCGCAAGCAGCGGCAGTTGCTCGTCGGCGTGGCCCTGGGGTTGCCCCTCTTTGTCCTCTCGATGGCCCGTGACTTCGGCTTTATCGAGCCGTGGCTCTTTGGCCGCGCTCTCGAGGCTCGCCAACTGATGGAACGGGTCATGGGGCCGGACGCGGAGATGGGCCACGCCTACCCCGCCTTCTACGACCTGTGGAACTGGATCTTCCTCTTCCTTGCCACACCGGTGCAATTCTTCAGCGGGCGCGATTTTTATATCAACGCCTGGAAGGCCCTCAAGGCTCGCACGGCCAACATGGATACGCTCATCGCCATGGGCTCCTCGGCGGCGTACTTCTACAGCGTGGGCCTGATGCTGCGCGGGTCCTCCGGCCATGTCTACTTCGAGACCGCCGCGCTGATCATTACCCTCATTCTGGTGGGCAAGTACCTGGAGTCGCGCGCGAAGAGCCGGACCAGCGCGGCGATCAAGACGCTGATGGGCCTGCAGCCGAAAACGGCGCGGGTGGTGCGGGGCGGCCAGGAGGTTGATGTGCCCGTCGCCGAGGTGCGCGTCGGCGAGATCGTTATCGTGCGCCCCGGCGAGAAGATCCCCGTGGACGGGGTACTGGTGAGCGGAGCCTCCAGCGTGGACGAGAGCCTGGTCACCGGCGAGAGTCTGCCGGTGGAGAAACAGCCGGGCGATACGCTGATCGGCGCCACGCTCAACCGCAGCGGCAGTTTCCAGATGCGCGCCACCCGCGTGGGCAAGGAGACGGCCCTGGCCCAGATCATCCGCCTGGTGCAGGAGGCCCAGGGCAGCCGGGCGCCGGTGCAGCGTCTGGTGGACCGCGTAGCGGGGGTGTTCGTGCCCGTGGTGATCGTCATTGCCCTGCTGACCTTTGCCGCCTGGTTCTTCATCGGCGATGTGGGCTTCACCCGCGCGCTGCTCTTCGCCGTGGCCGTGCTGGTGATCGCCTGCCCCTGCGCCCTCGGCCTGGCGACCCCCACGGCGATCATGGTCGGCACGGGCGTGGGCGCCGAACAGGGCATCCTGATCAAGAACGCCGAGAGTCTGGAGCGGGCGGCCCACATCCAGACCGTGGTGCTCGACAAGACCGGCACGATCACCGAGGGCCGTCCGGCGGTGACCGACGTGGTCGTCTCGCGCCAGGTTGCGCCGCTGCTGGCGGCGCGCGGCGCGGGGGCGGGTGCGCAGGAGGCGCCATCGGGGGCCTTGCTTGCGTCTATCGCCGGAAACGGTTCCGCGTTCGCGGCCAGCGGCCTGCCCGGGGAGGCGGTCGAGGGCGGGGCGGAAGAGCGGCTGCTCTGGCTGGCGGCCTCGGCGGAGAGCCGTTCCGAGCACCCGCTGGGAGAGGCGCTCGCGCGGGCAGGGCAGGAGCGCGGCCTGGCCCTGGCGACCCCGGAGCGTTTCAGCGCCATCGCCGGGGCGGGCATCGAGGCCGAGGTGGCGGGGCAGACGGTACTGGTAGGCGCCCCCCGGCTGATGGCCAGGCGCGGCGTGGCTCTGGACGAACTGGCCCCGGAAGTGGAGCGCCTGCAGGCCGAGGGCAAGACGGCCATGGTCGTGGCCGCCGACGGCGTGGCGCTGGGGGTGATCGCCGTGGCCGACACGGTGCGGCCCACCTCGGCGGGGGCCATCGCCGAGCTGCGCGGCCAGGGCATCGAAGTGGCGATGATCACCGGTGACAACGCCCGCACTGCTGCGGCGATCGCCGCGCAGGTCGGCGTGAGCCGCGTGCTGGCCGAGGTGCGGCCCGAGGACAAGGCCGCCGAGGTGCAGCGGCTCCAGCAAGGGGGCCGGATCGTGGCCATGGTCGGCGACGGCATCAACGACGCGCCAGCGCTGGCCCGCGCCGACGTGGGCATCGCCATCGGCACCGGCGCCGACGTGGCCATGGAGACCGCCGACATCACCCTGATGCGCGGCGACCTGCGCGGGGCGCCCCGGGCCATCGCCCTGAGCCGGGCGACCATGGGCGCCATTCGCTGGAACCTCTTCTGGGCCTTCATCTACAACGTGCTGCTGATCCCCGTGGCGGCGGGCGCGCTCTACCCCTTCACCGGCTGGCAACTCAGCCCGATCCTGGCCGCCGGCGCGATGGCTTTCAGTTCGGTGTTTGTGGTGAGTAATTCGCTGCGCTTGCGACGACGCTTCTCACGCTAGTTGGAGAGGCATGGGGAAACCAGGTTTCCCCATGCCCCTGCCGGCGGGTCGGGGCGGGCGCAGCCTGCCCGCGGGCAATGGAATGGAGGGGGGTGGGGAAACCCCGTTTCCCCACCCCCCTGCTTGCGGAGAGGGTCTGGAAGGGCTGCGCCCGCCCAGAAAGAAGCAGACGAGGGCGTGGCCCCGCCGTCACGTCTGAGGCGCCTCCGTATCCACCCACGCCAGATACGTTTCCAGCGGGCCGTTGAAATAAACGTGGACGACCTGGTTGAAGGTGACGCGGCTGACGGCCTCCCACACCTCCTGGTCGTCGTGGCTGTGGACGATGAGCATGCCTCGTTCGGGGGCGTACTCGTCCTCGCCGGGGGGAATGACAAAGGCGAGCCACTCGCCGGGGTAGCGCGCTTCTACCTCGGCAATCGCTTCCACGCGACCCCGCTCGACCATGCCGGTGTAGGGGCAGCCACAGCCGCAGTCGGGGCCGCAGCTACTGTGGTCGCCGGTACCGCACGATGGGGTTACACCGCCGTGCTCGGCGCTGGTGAGGTTGATCATGACTGGCATGGTCGTGATTGTACACTACCCGCGTGTGGGGTGCAAGCGTTTGCCTGCTTCCTGCATACAACCCGACCAGGGCAACAATCACACCACCACAATCGCCTCGCCGTTCTCCTGCGACTCCGGACTGGCCAGGCGCAGCACGACCGCCGCTACCTCCTCGGGCGACACGGGGCGGGCCTGGTTGCCCGCGGCCAGCAGCGCGGCCCGCGCCTCGTCCGCCGCGCGGCCGGTTTTCGCCATCAGGTTGGCGACGGCCTCCTCGAGCATGGCCGTGTCCGTCCAGCCGGGGCAGACGGCGTTGACAGTGATCCCGTGGCGCGCCAGTTCGCCCGCCAGGGAGCGCGTCAGGCCGATCAGGGCGTGTTTGGAGGCGCTGTAGGCCGCGGAGTAGGGCATGCCCTGCAGCCCGCCGATCGAGGCGATGGTGATGATGCGCCCCCAGCCTGCGGCGATCATGTCGGGGGCCGCAGCTTTGCAGCAGTAGAACGCCCCGCTGGCGTTCACGCGCATGATCTCCTCCCAGAGGGCGTCGGGGGTGTCGGTCAGCTTCATGCTGGCGGTGATGCCGGCGTTGACAACCAGGATGCCAACCGGGCCAAAGGCGCCCCGTGTCGCCGCGAAGGCCGCCCGTACCACCTCCGGGTCGCCGGTGTCGCCGGGCAGGGCGATGGCCCGCCCCCCCGCGGCACCGATCGCCGCCACGGTCTCCTCCAGGCTGCCGGGGTTGCGCCCGGTCACTGCGACCGCCGCGCCCGCCCCGGCCAGGGTCAGGGCCACCGCCCGCCCGATCCCTCGCCCGCCGCCGGTTACCAGCGCCACCTTGCCGGTGAGTTCGCCCATAGCTTCCTCCCAGTTACTTTCCACGAATGTTCAGGTGAGGGTTTCTGGGAGGGCTTCGCCCTCCCAGGCCCTCCCGTGCCGCACCCCTCGCGCGTTGAGTTCGCCGGGCGGCGTTCTCGGTGGCCGGGCGAAGCGCGCATCCTCCACAGGGGCCATGCGTGGCGCGCCTGGCCCCTGTGGAGGATGCGCAGGCGTAGCCCCGTCCGTTCCTGGAAGGCGGCCCTGGCGACAGCTATGGCCTGCAAATTGGCGTCGCCTGCGCAGCACAGTGCAACCCACCCCTCGCGTCCTGCGAGCAGGGGTCGTGAGAAAACCGGGTTTCCCTACAGCCCGCGGCAGAGCGCCTTAGCGAATCACCTCAACCCCGCCCATGTAGGGCCGCAGGACCTCGGGCACGACGATGCTGCCGTCCTCCTGCTGGTAATTTTCCATAATTGCGATAATCGTGCGCGGCAGCCCCAGGCCGGAACCGTTGAGCGTATGCAGAAACTCCGGCTTCGCGCCTGGCTCGGGGCGGTAACGGAGATTGGCGCGTCGCGCCTGGAAGGCCTCCACGTTCGAGCACGAACTGACCTCGAGCCACTCGCCCTGCCCCGGCGCCCAGACCTCGATGTCGTAGGTCTTGGCCGACGCGAACCCCAGGTCGCCCGTACAGAGCAGGCGGGTGCGGAAGGGCAGCCCGAGCAGCCGGCAGCACTCCTCGGCGTCGCGGCGCAGCTTCTCCAGGGCGGCGTAGCTGTTCTCGGGCTTCTCGAACATGTACATTTCGACCTTGTCGAACTGATGTCCGCGCTTGATGCCGCGCACATCGCGTCCGGCGCTCATCTGTTCCTTGCGAAAGCAGGGCGTATAGGCCACGTGGTAGAGCGGCAACTGCGACGCCTCCAGGATCTCGTCGGCGTAGATGCCGGTGATCGGCACCTCCGCCGTCGGCACCAGCCACAGCCCCGACTCCTCGTCGCGGTAGAGGTTGTCGCGGAACCTGGGCAACTGGCCCGAACCCCAGAGCACGTTTTCTCTGACCACGAAGGGCGTATAGATCTCCTCGTAGCCCTGCCGCAGGTGCAGGTCGAGCAGCCACTGGATGGTGGCCCGCTGGAGGCGCGCCCCCAGGCCGCGCATCACGTAGAAGCGCGACCCGGCCAGCTTGACACCCTGCTCGAAATTGATGATCCCCAGAGCTTCGGCCAGATCCCAGTGGGGCTTCACGAAGGGCGGCGTGCGCGGCTCGCCCTCCTGGTAGACCACCGGATTATCGCCGTCGTCGCTGCCATCGGGCACATCGGGGTGGGGCAGGTTGCGGATCTCCAGCATCGCCGCCCGCTGCTCCTCCTCGACCCGCGCCACCTCGTGGTCGAGGGCGCTGATCCGCTCGCCCACCTCGCGCATCGCGGCGATCTGCGCGTTCCGCTCGGCCTCGTCCTGCATCCGGCTGATGGCCTTCGAGACCGCGTTGCGCCGGGCCTTCAGATCCTCCACCTCGCGCAGCAGGGCCCGGCGACGCTCATCAAAGGCCAGTACCCGATCGACGACCGCCCCGTCAATCTCAAAGCGGGCGAGTTGCTGCTTGACGTAATCTGGATTTTCACGCAGTAGCTTGATGTCCAACATACCTGCAGCTCCTTAAGTTCTTGAACACTTGGGCCCCAGGAACCCTCGCATCTGGCGGGCCGGGGCGCGCGGGTCGGGCTACTTGCGACTCAACTGGCTCATCACCCGCATGACCTCGACCAGGGATGCCCCTTCCAGATCGCCCGTGTTAAGCCCTTTGAAGAGGCGTGCCAACTGTTCGCGTTGCGCGGGATCGGGCACGCGATAGGCGGCGAAGAACACCTGGTCGCCTTCACGGGTGAAAAACGTAGCGTAGGGTCCGCTGCCACGGTCGAGGGCGGCATGGATGGCCCGCGCGACCAGGGGATTGGTAACGGGGATCATATCCTCGCGGGTTTCCCAGCCCGTGGGCAGTTCTTCGTCCGTTTCGGTCTCCTCCTCACGCGGAAGCGCGGCGCCCAGCCGCCGCTGCAGGGCAGGTGGAGCATCCGGGGGCAACTGGCCGATGCGCGAGGGAAAGTTACCCCAGGCCCGGTTGAGCATATAGGCCGAAATGCCGATCGCCAGCAGACCGGCCACGACGATGATTGCAATCGTTAGCAGATCCATAGGCGGCGCTCCCTGGCGCGCAACCCGCCGGGTTGCGCGCCAACGTCTCACCGGCCCGTAACCCGGAGGGTTGCGCTACAGCCTTCCCCCGGCGGGCCAGCGCGTGGGAAATCCCGGGTTCCCCACGCGCTTCTGGCTGACGCTCCGGCCCCGGTTGCACTGCTGGTCAGGTGTGGGGAAACCCGATTTCTCCGCCTTCCAACCGGTGTTGCCCCTCTCCAGAGGTATGGGTGTGAGGAACCCGGGGGGCTGGTTTCTCCGGCGGGCAGGGGCACGGGGAAAGCCGGTTGCCCCAGTTTTCATAACAGCGTATAGCTCCAACTGACCGGTTGGCCCTCGCGATACGGCATTACTCCGTGGAACTGCCGCGGATCGTTGTTGAAGACCAGGGGCAGGAAGTAGGGATCGCCGGGCCAGAGGGGCAGATCGCCGCGCAGCAGCCGCTCGACCGGCGCCCACTCCAGGCTGCCCTCGGCATTGGCTGGTGGTGGCTCGCCGCGGAAGCGAGTAATAAGAAAGATGAACCCCAGCCAGTCCTCGCCCTGTTTCCCAAAGCCGGGCCAGCTAATCGTCCCGCGCAGGGTCAGTTCAAGCGCCTCGATTGCCGCCTCCTCGCGCAACTCCCGGCGCATACCGCTCACCACGTCTTCGTATGGCTCGATTTTTCCACCCAGGCCGTTGTACTTGCCAAGATGTTGATCCTGCGCGCGTGCATTGCGATGCACCAGCAGCACCGAGGCGCGATCGGGCGAGAGGACGTACCCCAGGGTGGCGATGATGGGTGTGTATGGCATAGGTTATACCATTTTGGATTTTGGATTGCCGTACATGCACCCTGATGAGACCGGGCGATGATGCGGATGCACGGTATGCAACAGGCGGCGCAGGGCACGGCCCTCCGCACTCCTCACCACGGCCCATAGAGGCCCCGGGCGCCCGCGTAGTATTCCTCAAGGCGGCGGAGGCTGCCCGGTTCGGTGTTCACCGGCAGATCGCCCCGGCGGAAAAAGCGTGCGTCAACGATCTCCAGGTCATAGGCGGGGGGGCGAGCCTGCCCCAGCGGTTCGCAGACGAACACGGCCACGTAGTTGGTCATGCCTTCCGCGATGGCCCGGTACAGGCCCAGCAGCGCGAGCGGGCGCGTTTCGCAGCCGGCCTCCTCGCGCACCTCGCGGACGACCGCGGCGACCAGCGTCTCGCTCCGGCCCAATCCGCCGCCGGGCAGCGACCAGGGGTAACGCCCGCCCCGGTGGCGCACCAGTAAGACCTCGTCATCGCGCATGACCAGGGCGCGCACGCCGACCTCGGTGGGACGGGTGAGCTGGCGCAGCCCGGCGCGGACGAGGATGATGGCATTATACGCGAGCGACAACCCGCCTTCGCGCAGGCTGGCCTTCCAGATGTGCATAGAGCAAAACACCCCCGTCCTCCGGTGGAAGGACGAGGGTAGTTCCTCGATGTCCAGCGTGCCTCCCGTGGATGAAGCTTACGCTCTCAGCCCCGTGTGTGGGCCGGCGCCGCGGGCAGCAGGGCCAGGTGCCGGGCGCGCTTGATGGCCACCGACAGGCGCCGCTGCATCTTGGCCGTCACGCCGGTGCGCCGGCGAGGCAGGATCTTGCCCTGGGCCGTGACGTACTTCTGGAGGCGCTTGACGTCTTTGTAATCGGGCACAATGCCCAGCTTCGTGAATTCGCACTCGCGGCGGCGACCACGCCCCCCGCCGCCCTTCACCGTTCGAGTCCGGCTCATACCCTATCGCTCTCCTCGGATCAGTTCCAGGATGACACAGGCAAACCATCACGTAGTATACCACATGGGAGGCGCAGCTTTCTCATGAAAACACGTTACGGGGTGCAGCGTCATGTGTTGCGTGAACCCCGTGCGCCGGCAACGGTCATACACCCTCGGTCGCCGCTGACAACGTCCACGCCGTGGGGGTTTTCGCCCCCGCCCTCGGGCGGATTGATTGCCCTGGCCGCCGGGGCGGCCACAAGGGCCGCCCCTACTGCCGCGACGCCCGACGGGGCGGCGGCAGTTTACGGGTGCGATCAAAGGGTTGGCACGTGCTGCAGCCCGCCGGGCGCCTGACATGCAAGTCCCCGCTCGGGTTGTGCAGGCTGCTTGCGGCGCCGGCTTCACAGGACGGTAGCTCGCGGCTTGAGCCGCCAGGCGTGGGTGGATAGCGAATTATTTCTTCAAAGACCATCAGCCGCCGCGAAGGGGAGTGTGCAAGACGTTTCGTTACACTCTATCGTGTCCGTGGGAAGGTCCGGGAGGGTGCGGCCCTCCTGAACCTTGCTCCGCTCACAGCGCCGGGGAGCGTGTGTGCCAGTCAGTGAGGCGCTGGTAGGCGTCGCCAACCCGCAAGAGCGTGGCTTCGTCGAAGGGGCGGCCAATCAACTGTAACCCGACGGGCAGCCCCTGGCTGAAGCCGCACGGCACCACCAGACCGGGCACGCCGGCCAGGTTGATCGGCAGGGTGCACACGTCGCTCAGGTACATGGCGATGGGGTCATCGAGCTTCTCGCCCACCTTGAAGGCGACCGTAGGGGAGGTGGGTGCGGCAATCACATCAACGCGGGCAAAAGCCTGCTCGAAATCGCGTTTGATGAGCGTGCGCACCTGCTGGGCACGCTTGTAGTAGGCGTCGTAGTAGCCTGCCGAAAGGGCGTAGGTCCCCAGCATAATGCGCCGGCGTACCTCCGGGCCGAAGCGACGCCCCCGCGTCAGTTCGATCTCGTCCCACATGCTCTCACCGCGCTCGCGCGGGCCGTAGCGCACCCCGTCGAAGCGCGCCAGGTTGGCGCTGGCTTCCGCCGGAGCGATGATGTAGTAGGCCGGCAGCGCGTAGCGGGTGTGAGGCAGCGAGATCTCCACCACCTCGGCGCCCTGCGCGCGCAGCACGGCGATGGCCTCGCGGGTGGCCTGTTCGACCCCCGGCTCCATGCCCTCGACGAAGTACTCGTCAGGCACCCCGATGCGCAGCCCGCGCACCGCGCCGCTCAGCGCGGCGCGGTAGTCGGCCACCGGCACGGGGGCGCTGGTGCCGTCGCGCGGGTCATGGCCGGCGATCACCTGCATCACCAGCGCCAGATCCTCCACCGTGCGCGCGAAGGGGCCGATCTGGTCGAGCGAGGAGCCGTAGGCCACCAGGCCGAAGCGACTCACGCGCCCGTAGGTGGGCTTGAGGCCACTGACGCCGCAGAGGGCCGCCGGCTGGCGGATCGATCCGCCGGTATCGGTGCCCAGGCTGGCCGGGGCCATCAGCGCCGCCACTGCCGCCGCACTGCCGCCGCTGCTGCCGCCCGGCACGCGCTCGAGGTCCCACGGGTTACGGGTGATGTGAAAGGCGCTGGTCTCGGTGCTGGATCCCATGGCAAACTCGTCGCAGTTGAGCTTGCCCAGGCTGATCGCCCCCGCGGCTTTGAGGCGGGTGACCACCGTGGCGTCGTAGGGCGGTACGAAGGTCTCCAGAATGGCCGAGCCGCAGGTGGTGCGCACACCACGGGTGCAGATCACGTCCTTGATGGCCAGCGGCACGCCGTGGAGCGGACCGGAGTCGTGGCGGCGGGCGGCATCGGCGGCGCGGGCTTCGGCCAGGGCCTGGTCACCGGTAAGCGTGAGAAAGGCGCGTACCCGTGGCTCGACGGCCTGGATGCGCGCGAGCAGGGCCTCGGTGAGTTCGTAGGAACTGAGCGTGCCGGCGGCGAGGGCGGCCCCCGCAGCGGCGACGGTCAGGGTATGCAGGTCGGTCATCGGCTCTCCCCTGTACGGATCGGCGCCTGCCGCGCCGGGAAGTGATGCCTCCATTATACCCCGATGCGGGCCGAGGCTTTTGGGGAGCGTAACTCTACCGAACCCTCCCTTCGAGCAGGGCGTGTGGGGAAACCAGGTTTCTCCACATTGCTCCAACCGCTGTCGAGGCGTTTTCTACGCCCTACCCGAAGTGCCCGCTCAAATAGGCCTCCGTGCGCGGGTCGCCAGGATTGGTGAAGAGCTGGACGGTGGGGCCAAATTCTACCATCTGCCCGGCGCGCGTTCTGGAGTCCATCAGCATGAACGCGGTGTAATCGGAGACCCGCGCTGCCTGCTGCATGTTGTGGGTGACGATGATAATCGTGAAAGTTCCTCGCAGATCGGCGATCAGTTCCTCGATTTTCAGCGTCGAGATCGGGTCGAGCGCCGAGCACGGCTCGTCCATCAGCACCACTTCCGGCTCGACGGCGATGGTGCGGGCGATGCACAGGCGTTGCTGCTGGCCGCCGGAGAGCGAGGTACCCGTCGCGTTCAGGCGATCCTTCACCTCGTCCCAGAGGGCGGCGCGTCGCAGTGCCCATTCGACGCGTTCCTTGATGCGCCTTCTGTCGCGCTCGCCGAGCACGCGCAACCCGTAGGCGACATTGTCGAACACCGACCTGGCGAAGGGGTTGGGCCGCTGGAAGACCATGCCCACCCGCCGCCGCAGCAGGATCGGGTCAGCGTCCTTGCCGTAAATCGACTCGCCGTCAATAGTCAGCAAGCCCTCGGCGCGGGCGCCAGGCGTCTTGTCGTGCATGCGGTTGATCGCCCGCAGCAGGGTTGATTTGCCGCACCCCGACGGGCCGATCAGCGCTGTAACCTCGCCTTCGGGGATGGCCAGATTGATCCGGTCGAGGGCCTTGAACGATCCGTAGTAAAAATCGAAGTTGACCGCCTCAATTTTTGCTTTGCCGGGCTTCTCGTGGTCCCGCGCGCGAGCCGCCGCGGTGGCGGCGAAACCGCCTGCCAGGGGTAACGACCTGGTCCGCGTCTCACTCATGGGTCAGGCTCCTGTGCGGCTGCACCGCGCAATAATGGAAGGATGGATGTTCCTGGGTTGGCGAAGCTATGCCAGCCTCTCCCTTCGAGCACGGGAGTGGGGAAACCTGGTTTCCCCACGTTCTTGTCAGCCCACTCTGCCACTGATGTAATCCTCTGTCCGGGGATCTTTAGGAGTAGAAAAGATCTGCTCGGTGGGGCCTTCTTCGATCAGAACGCCAACAGGTATGTCATCGTTCTTTTCCACCATAAACACAGCGGTGCGATCCGAGATCCGCGCCGCCTGCTGCATGTTGTGGGTCACAATCACGATCGTGTAACGCTGGCGCAGGCTGAGCAATAGTTCCTCGATCCGGAGGGTCGAGATGGGGTCAAGCGCCGAGCAGGGCTCGTCGAAGAGCATGATGTCGGGTTCGACGGCGATGGTGCGGGCGATGCTCAGGCGTTGCTGCTGGCCGCCGGAGAGGGCCATGCCGGAGAGATGCAGCTTGTCTTTCACCTCGTCCCACAGATTGGCGTCGCGGAGAGCTTTTTCCACGCGCGTGTCTAGCTCGGCTTTGTTCTTGATCCCGCCGAGGCGCAGACCCACGGCAACGTTCTCGTAGATGTTACGCGTGCGCAGGGCGATCGGCAACTGGAAGACCATGCCGATTTTGCGCCGCACCAGGGCCGGATCGATCCCCGGTGCGTAGATGTTGATGTCGTCGAGCTTGACCAGACCCTCCGCGTGGGCGTAGGGAACCAGTTCGTGCATACGATTCAGGCAGCGCAGCACGGTGCTTTTCCCGCAGCCCGAGGGGCCGATCAGCGCCAGGATCTGGTTCGGCCGCACGTCCAGATCCAGGGCCTGCACGGCCAGACGCTTGCCGTAGAAGGGCTTGAGTCCACGCACGGTCATGCTGTGGGCAGTCTGGGTAGCCAGGGTGGGTTGGGTTGCGACGGCCATGAGCGGTCACCTCTTGATGCGCGCGGTGGTGATGCGTACCAGCAGATTCACCCCGAGCACCAGCATCATTAACACGAAGGCAGTGCCCCAGGCGAGCTGGTTTTCGGCGGGGAAGGGCGACTCGATGTATTTGTAGGTCAGAATGGGCAACGCGGCCAGAGGGGCGAGCATGTTGAAGCTGAGATTGCTGTTGCCCTGGATCGTCAGCAGGAGCGGGGCGGTCTCACCGGCGCCGCGGGCGAAGGCCAGCAGCGCGCCGGTGACGATGCCCGTCAGGGCCGTGGGCACCACTACCGTGAGGGTACTGTACCACATAGGCGCGCCCATGGCCATGGCCGCCTCGCGCACCGTGTTGGGCACCAGTTTGAGGATCTCCTCGGTCGTGCGGGTGATGGTTGGCACCATCAAGAAGGTGAGGGCGATGGCGCCGGCAATCCCTGAGTACGTGCCGGTCTGTCTGACAATCAGGGTAAAGCCGACCACGCCGATGACGATCGAAGGCGCGCCGCTGAGCACGTCGCTACAGAAGCGGATGAAGGTGTTGAACGGCGTGTCGGGGTACTCGGCCAGAAAGATCCCCGCCAGGATGCCGATCGGCAGGGAGAACAGCAGCGCGGTGATTGTCACCATCAGGGTGCCGACAATGCCGTGCAGCACGCCGCCTCGCGCCTGCACCTGCGAGAGGTCGCCTTCTTCCATGCCCTCGATGGGCAACCCGGTAAGCGGGTCAACGCCGGCGGGCACCGGCGGGCGGTAGGTCTGGGTGAAGAAGTCCCGGTTCAGGGCCGCGCCGCCGACAATAAGCACGTAAGCGATAATCAGCACCAGGGGCACAATCGCGAGCGCCGTTGCCACGAGGGTGCATCCGCGCAGGGCTTTGTCAACCCGGCGGCGCCGTGGATATGTCAGCATGTTAGTTTCAAGAGTCATACCTTTTCTCCCGCTGGTCCTCGCGCGGTCTGCCATACCAGATAGCGTGCTGCCAGATTCAAGAGGAGCGTAATGCCGAAGAGCGCCAGGGCCAGGGCGATGAGCGAACTTTCGTGGATCAGGCTCACCGAGTTGGGCAGTTCGCTGGCGATCAGGGCTGCCGCGGTGGTGGCCGGCAAGAAGATCGATGGTTCAATGCGCGTACTGTTGCCAATCAGCATCGTGGCGGCCATGGTCTCGCCCAATGCGCGCCCCAGGCCGAGCATGATTCCGCCGACGATTCCGGCGCGGGCGTAGGGTACCACCGCACCCCAGATCACTTCCCAGCGGGTTGCACCGAGGGACAGCATCGCTTCCCGCTGGTGATTCGGCACTGCCTGCAGCACGTCGCGGGTGATTGCCGATATCGTGGGCAGGATCATGATCGCCAGGATTGTGCCGGTGATCGCCAGGCCGCGGCTCACCGCGACCGGGCCGGCCAGCCAGGGCACGAACTGCCCGGCGGTGTTGGCGATGGGGTTGGCTATCCAGTCGTTGAACCAGTTCGCGAATACTGCCACGCCCCAGAGGCCGTAAATGACCGAGGGGATGGCCGCCAGCAGTTCGACCATGAAGCCCACCGGCTGGCGCAGGCGCAGCGGGCACAGTTCGGAGAGAAAGATCCCGATGGCCACCCCGGTGGGCGCCGCCAGGATCAGGGCGATCAGCGAGGAGAGCAGGGTGCCGCGAATGGCCGGCCAGGCACCGAAGCTGACGGGGTAAAGATCGGTTTCGATGGGGTTCCAATCGGCGCCCCACAGGAAGCTCCAGCCGTACGCGGCGCGGGCCTCGGCCGAGCCATTATACGTTACTACCCCGACCATCACCACCAGGCCGATGATCACCAGGGCAAAGAAGAGGGTCAACATCCAGAAGAATACATCACCATGTTTAGTCTTCCGCGCCCAGCGGCTGCTCGCGGTGATGCGCGGTACGGCTTTCACTTCTGCCATTGACGGTGCTCCATGAACACAACAGGGTCGTGGAGGACGGGGCGGCTCTCGTGACTAATACGAAGAGACGTGGTGCGACGCCCGGCGTCGCACC
>CAKZSI010000033.1 GCA_937918935.1 uncultured Chloroflexales bacterium
CAGGTCAGCGGTGCGGCGCACCGGCATAGCAAAGTCGAAGCAGTCGATCGCGGTGGCATACCTGAGGTCGGCGGCCGGCAGCGCCGGGTGGTCGGGCTCGACAAAGCGCCGCCCGAAGTCCGATGCGGCGACGCGGGCCGCGAAGTGGGCCGGGTCCGGCGTCTGGCCACGCAGCAGGGCCGTCAGGTAGTCGGCGCAGGCCCGGTCCTCGTCCCCGTCACGGTCCGACCAGTCCCCGGTCACGACCAGGGTGACGCGCGCGGGCTGGCGCCGCAGCAGGTAGCGGGCGGTGGCCCGCGCGCAGACCAGGCTGCCGGCGAGCAGCGGGCTGGCCGCAGGACAGCGCAGCAGGCCCTGGACCCCGGCGGCAGTGTACTGGATCAGCGTCTTGCCGCGCAGATCACGGCCGGCGACCCGCGAGGGGGCATTGTCGAGGTCAAAGCCGGGAATGGGCCAGCCGCCACCCAGGGCGCCCATGGTGAGCGCATCCGGCAGTTGCGCGCGCATCTGTAGCGCCGCCTCCGGTGACGCGACCGGGTGGATCCGGCGGGCGCCAGCGGCGAAGGCGTAGGCGGCGGTGGTAAATGAGCGCAGCACGTCGATCACGACCACGGCATCGCGACTCCCGGCGCAACTCGCGAGCGTTGTCTGGATGATCTGCACGGCAGAAACACCTGTCGCTGGCAGAAGGGGTACGGTGGTCGGCTACGTGCCCGTGGTCAGCACGTGCAGGGCGTGGAGCGTCACCCAACTAATCCGCGCGCGGCGCGATCCCGGGCCTCATTCTGGCATGCGCTGCCCCGGATCGCGCACCGGTGGCGGGCAGGCGGCCTCGGCGGTGGCGGCCACCACTGCTGCAGCCGGCTGCATCTCGTGGGCGAAGTAGCGGCGCTGGAACCAGAAGGCCACGTTCACCAGGCCGATCATCACCGGAACCTCGACCAGCGGGCCGATCACAGCCGCAAAGGCTGCGCCCGAGCCAATGCCGAAGACCGCCACCGCCACCGCGATTGCCAGTTCGAAGTTGTTGCTCGCCGCCGTAAAGGCCAGGGTGGTCGTCTTACTATAGTCGGCGCCGATGCGGTGGCCCAGCCAGAAGCTGATCAGGAACATGATCACGAAGTAAAGCAACAGCGGGATGGCGATCTGCACCACATCGAGCGGGATCTGTACGATCAACTCGCCCTTCAGGCTGAACATCAGCACGATCGTGAAGAGCAGCGCGATCAGGGTCAGCGGGCTGATACGAGGGACAAAGCGCTGCTCATACCACGTGCGCCCTCTGGCCCGCAGCAGCACGAAGCGGGTCAGAAAGCCGGCGGTCATTGGAATGCCCAGGTAGATAAAGACGCTCTGCGCGATCTCGCCGATGCCGATCTGCACCACGCTACCCTCCACGCCGAACAGGGGCGGCAGCAGGGTGATGAACACCCAGGCATAGACGCTGTAGAACAGCACCTGAAAGACGCTGTTGAAGGCGACGATTCCGGCGGCGTATTCCGTGTCGCCCTTCGCCAGTTCGTTCCAGACGATCACCATCGCGATGCAGCGCGCCAGGCCGATCATGATCAGGCCGACCATATACTCCGGGTAATCACGCAGAAAGGTGATCGCCAGCAGAAACATCAGCAGCGGGCCGATCACCCAGTTCTGGATGAGCGAGAGCCCCAGCACCTTCCGGTTGCGAAAGACCTCGCCCAGTTCTTCGTATTTGACCTTGGCAAAGGGCGGGTACATCATCAGCACCAGGCCGATCGCGATCGGGATGTTGGTGGTGCCGACCTGGAAGCGGTTGATGAAGCCTTCAACCGCGGGGAAGAAGTAGCCCAGTCCCACGCCAAGCGCCATGGCGAGGAAGATCCAGAGCGTCAGATAGCGGTCAAGGATTCGAAAGCCGGCGCGCAACTCCTGGCATCGGGCTGAGTGCACGAGCAGAGCTGTGTGACATACGCCCTCCCTTTTACACTTTGTTCTCGCTAACCAGGACCATGTCGTTGCGGCGAATCAGGTCGCGGACTTCCGACAGAAATGCCTGGACATCATCCTGCTCAGTCGATGTGACCTCGAAGCTCACGAATGATGGTGCATGCTCCATGGCGCCTTTGACAGTCGGAACCTCGAGTCGCAACCGGACAATATCGTACGGACGATCCTTGACCAGTTCCTCCAACTGGACCAGAAAACGCTTCTCACCTAGCTCTCCTGCAACCTCCATGCGTGCGCGGGTCGTCAGGCTAGCGACCTTGTCTTCGGCGGCATTGCGCGCCTTCATCGCCTCCTGCCGGGCCATCTTCTCCTTCGCTTCTTGCCGCACGATCTTGAAGATCTTGTGCTCACGTTCGAGCTTCCAGACCAGGTCCCGATCGGGGAAGCTGATCGCCTGCACCGGGCAGACGGTTGCACACGTGCTACATCCTACCATACAGTTCAATGGATTGGCGACCACTGCTCTGTTATCCTGCATGGTGTACACGCCACGTCCACACGTGGTGTAGCAAAGCGTGCAACCGATACAGGTCTCCCGATCCACGGTTGGGTACCACGGGATGTCCGCTCGCGGGATACCGTGCCAGAACTCGCTGGTTGCCACTGTCTGCCTCCTTGCAACGTTCAGGACGGGCATAGCCTACCGACAGCACACCGACTTGTCATTGGTTGTACCCCGAACAGGGAATACAGACCGGCTGACCGTCTTTCATACGCACATAGCGGTCGAAGACATACTCACCACACAGGCTGCACCTGGTTTTGTTGAAGGAGCCCTTCACCGGCATGTAGTGGAAGTCGGGTCGTGGCTCGACCTTGAACACTGCTTCGTCCGGCTGCGTTGCGACCCAGTCGATCACTTCGTCGGTCACGGCAGCGGGGATCTGTGAGGGCTCGATGCCCCGCTTACGGTACGCGAAGAACTCAAATTTGCCCATGGCGTCGATGAAGTCCGGCTGCAGCGCCAGGCGTACCGCCCCGTGCTGGGGATGATAAAAGGTCGCCGCGAGCTTGCCGTAGAAGGTCTTGGCCATCATCACTTTGCCGTAGGTTGCGCCGGTCGCAACCTGAATGCCGTCCATCATGCAGGTCTGCGGGTGACCCTCACCCAGTTCGGGGAAGACAAAGAAGCCGTGGTCGGCTTCGCGCTCGCTGTTGAGGTATGCCAATGCTAGCATACCCATGCGATAGCCGATCGGCATGAAGGGACAGCGGTGGCCGTGAAAGGCAAAGGCCCAATCGGGTGGTATGTACACACTTGCTGTTGGCATAGTCTTATCCTTTCCCGCCTGGTGCGATAACAGATATGGCGATAGGGCACGCCGCTCGGAGTGCCCTAGAATGCAGCGATCAGATCCCAGATGATCTTCGCAGCGATTACCCAGAGCAACACACCGATGATGCGCTTGAGTTGTGCGCCCGAGAGCCTGTGTTGCATCAGGTAGGCGCCGCTCAACGAACCGATCGCCGCCATCAGCGCAGTGATGCCGAGGAAGCGCGGGTCGAGCCCACCCAGCGCGGCGTGACCGAGAAACCCGGAGAGCGACGAGAAGATGACCACCAGCGCAGTCGTACCGGCGGCAACCTTGGGGTCCAGCCCCAGACCATTGAGCACTGGCAGGATGAAGTTGCCACCGCCGACACCGAGCAGCCCGCCCAGGAAGCCCGCCACCCCACCGACGGCAACTCCGGCGCCCACCTCGACCGGACGGCTGACCGTGTGCGGGCGCGGCTGGGGGCGCAGGAGCATCATCGCTCCCGCGAAGATCAGAAAGGCGGCAAATAGTCCCAGCAGCAGCCGCTGATCGACAACGCTGGTCAGCCGCGCGCCCAGTGGCGCCGCAAGCACGGCCATGATCAGCACGGGTAGGCCGACTCGCCAGTTGATCAGGCCACCGCGCCAGTAGCTGATCGTCGCAAAGAGCAGACTGACGACGTTGAGCAGCAACGCGGTTGGGGTGGCCTCGGCCAACGGCACGCCGAGGTAGTAGAACATGGGCACGAACAGGAAGGCTGCGCCCAGGCCGGCCATGGCCATCAGCCCTGAGAAGACCAGTACAATGATGGCACTGGCGAGGTAGAGCGCCATACGGGGCATCCTTCGACCGCTCAGCGGCCCGCTCCCCGGCTGGTGGCAGCAGGCCGCTGAGCACAGGCTCAGTAACGGTACAGCGCCTCGATCAGGTCGTGCAACCCGGGACCGCGCTAGATCACGAGGTTGAACAGATACCCGATGGCGATGATCCCGAGTGCGACGACGCCGACGAAG
>CAKZSI010000034.1 GCA_937918935.1 uncultured Chloroflexales bacterium
GGCAAAAACGCCACCGCGCCTGCCGCCGCGAGGAGAGCGCCGCGTGACAAGCCTGATCGGACGCCGCCTGGGGCGCTATGAGATCCGCGCCGAGCTCGGACGCGGGGGCATGGCCCGCGTGTACCGTGCGGTAGATACGCAACTCCAGCGGCCCGTGGCGATCAAGATCCTGGCGGCGCAGCTCAGCCTCGACCCCGAATATATCCGCCGCTTCGAGCGCGAAGCGACCACTGCGGCCAACCTGCACCACCCCGCCATTGTAACCATCTACGATGTGGGCGAGGAAGACGGGCTCCACTACATCGCCATGGAGTACGTCGCCGGGCGCAGCCTGCACGCCGTGCTCGAAGAGCGGACCACCCTGGGCCTGGGTTATGCGGTAAGCATCCTCGACCCCGTGGCCCGCGCCCTGGATTACGCCCACGCTCTGGGCGCGGTGCACCGTGATATCAAGCCCCACAACATTCTGATCGACCACGATGGCCGGGTGCTGCTGACGGACTTTGGGATCGCCCAGACGCCCGACTCCGACGGCGAGCGGCTCACGCGCACGGGGCTGTTCATGGGCACGCCGGAGTACATTTCGCCCGAACAGGCGGAGGCGCGTCGGGTAGATGGGCGCAGCGATCTCTACGCCCTGGCGGTGGTGGCCTACGAGATCATCACCGGGCGAGTGCCATTTATGGGCACGACGCCACAACTGATCGTCGCTCATGCCCAACTCCCTCCGCCGCCGCCATCGAGTGTGCTGCCACACCTGCCGCAAGAACTCGACGCCGTTCTGGCAAAAGGTCTGGCGAAGCGACCGGAAGAGCGCTTCGCGAGCGGCCTGGAACTGGTAGAGGCGCTGCGCGCCGTCGCAGCACGCTACGGTACGCCACTGGCCACCCGTGAGCAAGTGGCTGCCCTGGCCGATCCCGTGGGCGTGATGCCCAGGCCCCCCATACCGCAGGCCATTCCCGCACCGCCGCCACGCGCACGGTCATCCGGCGCAGCGTTGCCATCCGCTGTCGCCGCTCCACAAGCCACGCCCGTCGTGGCCGGCGGCGCACCCACTACGCCCGCATCGCGTCCACCTCTGGCTCCGCCGGCGCCACGCCCCCCAACGAACGATGGGCCAGCGCACGCTGGCGAGTTCGGCCGCGCCCGGCGAGGCGGCGATGGAAGCACCCTGCCCTTGCTGCTGCTTGGCGCGTTGCTGGTGGTGGTGACAGCGGCATTTATCTTCATTGTGGCGCGTAGCATGGCGAGTGTTACCCCGCCCCGACCAGGGCCAGATATGCCAACGCCCAGCCTGGGCGTGCCCAGCCCGATGCCACCGACGGTGGCGCCCGCCACGCCGAGCGTCCCCGACGGTACGGTTTTTCCACCACCGGCAGCTTCACCAACGCCGGCGCCGACCTCCGGCCCGCCAACCTTGCCGCCGCCACCGGTTACCGTGCCGCCCCCGCCGCCGGCCACGGCGCCGCCTCCGGCAACCATACCACCTACCGCGCCGCCCGCGCCAACCGCTACACCGGAAGAAGCAACAGCCACGGCAACCAGCACACCCGAGCCAACGCCGACGCCCACGCCGGCAACCAGCACGCCTACCGCCACCGCAACGTCGCCGCTAACACCTTCGCCGACCGATGAGCCGACCATTCTCGGTTCGCCCACGGTGGTGACACCGGTGATCCCATCGCCGTAGGGCGATTGTAGATCGCAGCCGTTCGGTTGCTGACCGGGTGCAACCTGGAAGACGGGGAAACCCGATTTCCCCATATCAGAACTTCCCTTCAGGCGGGGGCACGGGGAAACCGGGTCTCCCATGCCCCTGAACAGCACGAGATGAACAAGGAATGTTTCTGGGAGGGCCTTGCCCTCACATCCAACACCTATGCATGTCGCATTTCTGATGCTTGCCCATGTGCCGTACCTGCGCCGCGCGGGGCGCCGCCCGCGGGGTGAAGAGGGACTGCACGCGCTGGTGGCCCAGGGGTTGCTTCCGCTGCTCGAACTGCTGAGCGATCTGCACAGCAGTGGTCTGCATCCACGGATCGGCCTGGCCTGTTCACCCCTTCTGGTCGATCAACTGGCCGACCCGGTGGTGCAGAAACACTTTGTGCTCTGGATGCACGACGTGCTGGTCCGGGGCGAAGCTGAACTGGCCATCGCTGAGCGGGACGGCGACCACCACGGTGCGTATCTGGGGCGGTTCTATCTGGAATGGGGCCGGCAGCGGCTGCGGAGCTTCGAGGAGCGCTTCCAGCGCAACCTGCCGCGTGCCATGCGCGAACTGGCCGCGGCGCGGGTGATCGAGCCGCTGGCCGTACCGGCCACCTATGCCTATCTTCCCCTGCTGCGGCGAGAAGAGTCGGTGCGGGCGCAGATCGAGCAGGGGGTGCTGCAGATCACCCGGCACCTGTGGCGACCCGAGGGCCTCTGGCTGCCCGGGGCCGGCTGGCGCCCCGGCGTTGACGGCGCGGCCGCCGACGCCGGGCTACGTTACCTGGTGGCCGACCCGAGTTGCCTGCCGGTCACCCCGGCGCCGCAATCGGTCTGGCTGGCCGGGCGCCGCATTGCCGCCGTCTTCCCTGACGAGGATCTGGCGCGGCACATCTGGTCGGTGGAACTGGGATATGCCGGCGATCCCGTGTACCGCGATCCTGCCGATACACGAGGCGTGCTGGCCCGCGGCGGCGCCTCCTACGATCCCTATCACGCCTTGCGGCGCGCGCAGGAGCATGCCAATCACTTCGCCACTGCGCTGGTCAGTGAGGCGCGCCGTCGTGGGGCGCATGACCTGACGCTGGTGTTGCTCGATGCGGCTCAGATCGGCCCCACGTGGGTGGAGGGCAGCACCTGGCTCCAGGCCGTACTGACCCACTGCGCCACGCACGGTGAGTTGACCCTGACGACTCCGGGGGCCTATATGCGCGCTCATCGCCCGCGCGTAGAGGTCACGTTGCAGGAAGGCTCCTGGTCGGAGGGCGGGCACGCCGGCTGGCAAGGGGGCGCCGCCGAAGAGTACTGGCAGGCGCTCCGCGCCGCGGAGGAACGCATGGTAGAACTGGCCAGCGCCTACCCCGGCGCCGAGGCCGAACACGAGCGCGTCCTCAACCAGGCCGCTCGCGAGCTCATGCTCGCCCAGACCGGCGACTGGCCGGCGCGGCTGAGCGCAGGGGCGACGGACGAAGTGACGGGGCGCTGGCGGGTGTACCTCGAGCGCTTTGAGCAACTTGCCGAGATGGCGCGCCACGACAAGATAAGCCCGAGCGATTTGTTTCTGTTGGAACAATTGGAAGAACTGGATGGGGTTTTTCCGAATTTGAATTACCGTATTTTCGCGCCATAGCAGACAGGGCGCGCAGACGCCTGCCCGGTCAGATGTACCGCAGAGCACGCAGAGGATGAACCTTTTGAAACTGTTTGCGCCCCTCCGCGTTCTCTGCGGTACGCATCCCGCTCGGGGAGGGGGTGCGGGCCTTCAGTCATGACGTTGACACAGCCCTATAGGAAAACCCGGTTTTCCCACATCCCTCCACCCGGCTCCAGGCACCTCAGAACAGGGTATTCGCCAGGCGGCGGCGGGCGCCGGGAACCAGCGGATGCTCATCGCCGAGGGCCGCGAACAGCGCCAGCAGGGCCTTGCGCGCACCATCGTCACGGTAGGCCCGGTTGCGGGCGACAATAGCGAGCAACTCGTCCATCGCCTGGGCGTAGTCGCCGCTGGCAACCGCGCGGGCCGCCTGGCGATAGCGCAGGTCGAGATCACCTTCGGCGGGCGCATCGCGTTCAGCGAGCAACTCGGCCAGCGGCAATGTGGCCTGGGCGCGCGCGAAGAGCGGCGAACTGGCGGGCACCTGCTTAAGCGTCGCCACCCCCTCAGGGTCGCCCCGCAGCACCAACAGGCGCCCGAGGGCAAACAGCGCCTCGGCGTTCTCCGGCTCTTCACCGAGGATCAGCCGGTAACGGGCGATGGCCCCTTCGGGGTCGCGCTCTTCGAGGGCCTTCGCGGCGTCGAGCAGCGACGACGAAGGCTCGGGAACAAAGCGCTTGAGCCAGGCGCGCACCTGCGACTCGGGCAAGGCGCCCACGAACTGATCCACGATCTTGCCCTGATGCACCGCCATCACCGCGGGGATGCTCTGCACCCGAAAAGCCTGGGCCAGACGGGGGTTCTCATCAACGTTAACCTTGGCCAGGATCCAGGTGCCGCGGGCCTCGGCGGCCAGCCGTTCGAGCAAAGGCCCCAGCGTGCGGCAGGGACCACACCAGGGCGCCCAGAAGTCAATCACGACCGGGACGCTCTGCGAGCGGGCGAGCACTTCCTGATCGAAGTTCCGCTCGTGAACCTCGATGACGCCGGCCTTTGATATCGGCGTCCCGCTTGATTTCACTTCATCGATCATCGTCACAACCTTTCCTGGAATGACGTAAACCACGGTCTGGCTGCGCGGCGTTTTGCGTACCCATTCGGGGGAGGCGCGGAGGGCGTTGCCCTCGTGATCCGCTGGTTCCGCCGCAGATGCGCCGCCTCACCCAGAACGCAGTGGCCGATACCCTCCCCCAGTATAGCAGACTTCCGCGAGAGGGTCTGCAAGAGAGATGTTAGACAGGGTGCAGACAACGATACTGCTGGCAAACCCGGGGCGCGCAGGCCCGGCCCGCACGCGGGCTTCCCGCCTGCGCTTCCGCCCCCACCCACGCCACGCGAGAGTTCGCCAGTAATATCATACAAAGTCTTTGGGGCGGCGACACCGCCTCTACCGCTCGTCGGAGGCAGACGTTGCATCAGCCCTGAGTCGTCAGACCCGCGTGCGGCTGTGCGTCGCGCACCAGGAAGACCAGAGAGGGGGCTTCGCCCTCCCAGACCCTCCGATGGAAGGGCGATCTTCACTCTCTGGTCTCCCTTACCTGCTGGCGCATGAGCACAGCGTAAACCACCGCGAGGATAGCCGCGAAGGCGAACCACTGGATGGCATAGCTCAGGTGCGGGCCCTCGTCGAGTTGCTGCGGGTCACGCGGGCGGGGCAGGGCCGCGCCGTCGCCGGAGGGCAACTGCTCGACGTACAGGGGCAACAGCGACGCGGCTACCTGGCCCTGTAGCCGGGCCACATCCACGCGCACCCAGGCGGTGATGCGCTCCTGGCCGGGCAGCGGCAGGTCGCGCGGAGCGAGGGGCGAGGCGGGGCGGGTCTGGGGGGCGCGGGCCAGGCCCTCGACGGTCACCTCGCGGGTCACGGCGTAAGCAGCGAGATCCGCCGCTTCGGGTCGCGTGGCGGGGATCCAGCCCCGGTCAACGATGACCGCCGCCTCGCTCCCGGCGATGCGCAGCGGCGTGAGCAGGTGCACGCCTTCCACGCCAGTATCGGAGCGCTGGCCGCGCAACACGACACTGGCGTCGTTGAGATAGGCGCCGGTGACGCGCACCTTGCGCCCGATCAGGGCGGCCGGATCAGGCTCGCGCCCGGTGAGGGTGACGGGATTCTCATCCAGCACCGCCAGCCGGGCGGCATTGAGGGCGCGGCGCTCCTCCAGGCGGGCCAGTTGCCAGAAGCCCAGGCCGATGAAGCTGAGGAAGATCAGCAGCGCGAAGAGGTGTTTGAGGATCCAGCCTCCGCTCAGGAGGGGATGAGGAGACATACGTTTATTATCGGAGCTTCCTGGGAGGGCTTCGCCCTCCCAGACTCTCCCAGGGGCAGTGGGGGAAACCAGGTTTCCCCACCCTCACCTGAACGACAGTCGGTTAGCGGCGCGGCATGAGCACCGTATAGTCAAAATCGAGCACCACCGAGGGCGGGTAAGCGCCGTCGGCCGACTTGTCGGGGAAATCGGCACATGACCGATCCTTGGTGGCAACCGTGCGTACCCGCAGCGCCCCGACATCATCGCGACCGGGCAGTTCCATACGGTCGAGGATGGTGGACCAGGCGTAGATGGTATCGCCGGCGAAACTGGGGTTGGTATGGCGCCCACCGTTGATCGCGACGATGCTCAGGGCGTTGGCCAAGCCGTTGAACGACAGCGACCGCGCCAGGCTGATGATGTGCCCGCCGTAGACGATGCGCCGTCCGAAGCGCCCCTCCCGTTCCACGTGCTGGTTGAAATGCACCCGCGCCGTGTTCTGGTACAGGCGGGTTGCCAGCATATGATCGGCCTCTTCGATGGTCATGCCATCAACGTGGTCAATTCGCTCACCCGGCTCGTAATCATCCCACAGGAAAGGACTGCCGGCGCGCGCCGTATCGTAGCTCCCCCGATCAACGCGGTACGGAACCACCAGTTCACTCACCGGGACCGCCTCGGGCAGGTCCGGCACCACGGCCTCGGGCGCGGGCGCGTCGGGATCGTACTTCCGCACCATCACCCAGCGAATGTAGTCTACCACCATTTCACCGTGCTGGTTGGTGCCAACCGAGCGCACATAGACCACGCCGGTCTTGCCGTCTTTGTTCTGGCGCAGGCCGATGACGGTTGAGGTGGTCGTGAGGGTGTCGCCGGGAAAGACCGGCTGGCCGAAGCGTCCACTGGCATAGCCAAGATTGGCAATGGCGTTGAGGGAGATGTCCGGCACCGTTTTGCCAAAGACGATATGGAACACGAGCATGCTATCGAGGGGCGCGCGGGGCAAGCCCAGGCTGGCGGCGAAGGGCGCCGAGGAAGCCAGGGCAAAGCGGGAACCGTACAGGGCGGTGTACAGGGCCACATCGCCCTCGGTAACGGTGCGGGGCGTGGCGTGGATCAGTTCCTGACCCGGGCGGAAATCTTCGAAGAAATTTCCACGGGTGGTTTTTGGGGTCATAGGTTGCTCCTGTAAGGCATGGGTTCACAGGTGCGTCATTGTGCAAACTGCCCTCTTCCCGGCCTCCCCCGGTTGGGGAGGAACCCGATCCCCTCCCTCGACGGGGGAGGGTCAGGGAGGGCGGGATGGTCAGAGACCATAGAGCTGGGCCAGCTCAGGATCTTTCTTCGCCACCATCCGCGCCAGATCGACAATCACTTTAGCCTGTTTCCAGGTGGCGTCGTCCTGCATCTTGCCATCGATCATGGCCACGCCGCTGCCGTCGGGCATGGCTTCGAGGATGCGTTTAGCGAAGAGGACTTCGTTGACATCGGGACTGAAGACCCGACGGGCGATGGGGATCTGATTGGGCGCCAGGGTCCAGGCGCCGGTGCAGCCCATGAGGAAGGCGTTGCGGAACTGGGCCTCGCAGGCAGCTTCGTCCTTGAGGTCGCCAAAAGGTCCATAGAAGGCACGTAGACCGTGGGCAACGCAGGCGTCAACCATGCGCGCGACGGTGTAGTGCCACAGGTCCTGCTGGAAGAAGGCCCGTTCGGTGCTGCCCTCCCGGGGATCGGCGAGCACGCCGTAGAAGGGATGGCCGCCGCCGACGCGGGTAGTCTTCATGCCGCGCGAGGCGGCCAGATCGGCGGGACCGAGGCTCAAGCCGTGCATCCGCGGGCTGGCGCCGCAGATCGCCTCGACGTTCATCACCCCCTGGGCGGTTTCGAGCAGGGCGTGAATGAGAATGGGCTTCTGCACTTTATGCTTCGCCTCGAGGAGGGCCAGGTACTGGTCAACGAAGTGGATGTCCCACGGCCCCTCGACCTTGGGGATCATAATCACGTCGAGGCGATTGCCGACGGCCTCGATCAACGCGGTCATATCATCGAGGAACCAGGGGCTGTTAAGGGCGTTGACACGGATCCAGAGGGCGGTATCGCCGAAATCATTGGCCTGCACCGCCTCGATGAAGCCGGCGCGGGCGGCTTCTTTGGCATCAACGGGGATAGCGTCTTCGAGGTTGCCGCAGAGCACATCCACCTGGCGGGCGGTTTCGGGCAGCCGGGCGCGGATCTTCTCGACGTGGGGCGGGAAGAAGTGGATCATGCGTTCGGGGCGCACGGGTATCTCTCGCAGGGGCTGGGGTGCGCCGATGGCCAGGGGGCGGTAAAAATTGTAGGGCAGTTTCATGAGGTTCCTCCCGTCAGGCTGCTGGTCCGGCAACAACACCTTCATCGTGGAGCCGGGCAATCTCGCCAGCGCTCAGCCCCAGCTCGGACAGGATCTCGTCGGTGTGCTCGCCGAGGCGCGGGGCGGGGCGGGCCGGCAGGCGCTCGACCTGGCTGAAGGCCAGCGGGGTCGCCGGAGCCAGGTAGGCGCCGACGCCGGGCTGTTCGAGCATGGAGAACATCGGATTTGCGGTTGAACAGTCAGCATCGTGGGCGATCAACTCGCGCACGGTCTGGTACGGCCCCCAGGTCACGCGGTGCTCTTCGAAGCTACGGCGCACCTCATCGAAGGTGCGGGCGTGGAACCAGGGTTCCAGGAGGTGGGCGATGGCCTGACGGGCGCGAAAGCGGTCGCCTTCCTGGGTGAGATCGAGGCCGAGGCGGGCGCCAAGTTCGGCAAAGGCGCCGGCCAACCCCGTGGCGTTGCACAGACAGCGCCACTGCAGGTCGGTCAGCCCGACAACCATGACCCGTTTGCCGTCGAGGGTCACGAAGTCGCGCCCGAAGGCCCCGTAGAGGTAATTGCCCTGGCGCGGGCGGTCATCGTTATTGATCATCACCTCGGCGAGCATGCCAAAGTTGCCGAGCATGGCCAGGCCCACGTCTTTGAGCGAGAGTTGCACCAGTTGCCCCTCGCCCGTGAGGCGCCGGTGGCGCTCGGCGGCGAGGAGGCCCACGACAATCAGGTGCCCGGAGACAAAATCCCAGGCCGGGAAGACGTGGTTGACCGGCTCGGCAATGCCTTCGGGACCGGTCATGAAGGGCAGGCCGAGCTGCGGGTTGACGGTGTAATCCACCTCTGAGCCACCGTCGCGACGCCCGAGGAAGTTGACCATGATCAGGTCAGCGCGATGGGCGCGCAGGGCCTCGTAGCTGAGCCAGCCGCGGGCGGGAAAGTTGGTGATGAACAGCCCGGCGCCATCGCCGGGGGCGCAGATCAGGCGCGTGAGCAACTCCTGGCCGCGGGGATGGCGAATATCCACGGCGATGGAGCGCTTACCCTTGTTGAGGCCGGCCCAGAAGAGGCTATGCTGGCCGTCGCGGGTCACAGGCCAGCGTTTGTAATCCAGACCGCCGCCAATGGGGTCGAAGCGGATCACATCGGCGCCGAGTTGCGCCAGGGTCATGCCGCTGAGGGGCGCGGCAACGAAGGCCGAGCCTTCAACGACCCGGAGACCGGAGAGAAGTCCTTGTGTCATCAGATCACCCGTTTCTCGCGTAGCGACGCGATCTCGTCGTTACTGAAACCGAGCACGTCGCGCAACACTTCGTCGGTATGCTCGCCAAGACGGGGGCCAAGATGCTTGATGCGGCCGGGAGTGGCCGAGAGTTTGGGGATCACCGTGGGAACAATCACCGTCTCGCCGGTCTCCGGCACATCCATCGCCACCAGATTGCGGCGAGCGTGGAACTGCCGGTCGCCGAAGATGTCGGCGATGTTGTTGAGGGGGGCGGCGGGCGTGCCGGTGGCGTAGCAGCGTTCGAGCACCTCTTCGCGGGTCAGCGAGCCACACCAGTCGCGCACGATCTCGTTCACGTCGTTGCAGTGCTCCAGACGTATCTTCTGCTCGCCGTAGATGCTAGAGGAGGCCAGTTCGGGGCGGTTCATGGCCCGGGCAAGCCGCGCGAAGAGTTTGTCGGTGGCGCACGAAATGGCGACCCACTTGCCGTCGCGAGTGGGGAAATGGCCGTGGGGGCAGGCAAAGTCGTTGTGATGGGGGCCATGACGCTCGCGCACGATGCCGTACATGCCATAGGCAGGGGCGAGTTCGTCGGTGCAGCGGAAGATCGACTCGTAGAGCGCGGCATCAATATACTGGCCACAGCCGGTCAGGTCGCGGTAGCGCAGGGCCATGAGCACGCCAATGGCGCCATAGATACCGGTCATATAATCGCCGAGGGTCGTGGAGCCGGGGGTTACCGGGGTGCCCTTGGGCATGCCGGCGAGGTAGGCGATGCCACCGACGGCGTGGGCGATGCGGGCAAATCCGGGGCGATCGGCGTAGGGTCCAGTCTGACCATAGCCAGTTACACGCAGCATGATCAGGCGGGGATTGAGTTCATGGAGCACATTCCAGCCCAGACCCCACTTTTCGAGGGTGCCGGTGCGGAAGTTCTCGCAGAGCACGTCGGCACGGGCCACGAGCTGCTTGAAAATCTCCTTGCCCTCGGGGCGCTGCAGGTCAAGGGTCAGGGACTTCTTATTACGCGCCTCACTCAGCCAGGTCAGCGTATCGCCCCGTTCTGTCGGGGTGCCGAAGCGCCGCAATGCATCCCCGCCGATGGGATGCTCCACCTTGATCACATCGGCGCCAAACTCGCCCAGAATGGTGGCACAATACGGCGCGGCGATGACCGTCGCGGCATCAATGACCTTGATGCCCGCGAGGGGCAGCTTGTTCTCATCGGGTTGGTTGGTCACGTCTCTCTCCTCATTCAGGCATTCCAGGCGGCTATGCCGCACGTGAAGGGTCAGGGCTGATGTGACGGCCGCCTCTGGCAGTGGGTTGTGAGCGGCCCGGCCATCCTGCAAGGCGGACGTTCGGCAATTCCGGCGGCGTCGTTGCCGGAACTACCACCAACCCTGAAGGTCGAGGCTTGCCCCGGAGTCGGCCCTGTGTGAAGGCGACAGCTTTCTGCCGGCAGAGCTGCATCCCCGACATACCCAACCTCAAATGATTTTCCGCTGGCGCAGATACTTGATGTCATCGGGCGTAAGCCCGAGCATTTCGCGCATCACCTCGTAGGTCGCATTGCCCAGTGACGGGCCAAGGTTCGTAATGCGACCGGGGGTTTCGGAGAGGGTCGGCACCACGCCGGGCACCACCACTTCGCCGACGCCTTCCTCCTCGATACGCGCCAGGTTGCCACGGGCCTGAAAGTGCTCGTCCTCAAAAATGTCGGCAATACTGTTGAGTTTGCCGATCGGCACCTCTTTCGCCAGACAGATGGACATCACCTCATCGCGGGTGAGCGAGGCGACCCAGTCAATCACAATCTTGTTGACCTTGTCGCGGGCGGCCAGGCGTTTGCGTTGCTCGCCGTACAGCTCGCTGGAGGCCAGTTCAGGCTGCCCCATAGCCTCGGCCAGGCGCTCGAACATCTTGTCGGTGGTACAGGCGATCGCCACCCACTTGTCATCACGGGTACGGAAGTGGCCGTGGGGTACGGCGACGAAACTGCCGGCCCCTTCACGCTCGCGGATCTTGCCGAACAGGCCATAGGCCGCGGCGATCTCATCGAGCTGGCGGAAGACGGCCTCGTAGATGCCGATGTCAATGACCTGGCCCTCGCCGGTGCGCTCGGCGTGGCGCAGGGCGATCAGCACGCCGACAGCTCCGTAGAGACTGGCGATATAGTCGCCCAGGGGCACGTTGCCCGGCAACACGGGGCTTTCATTGGGAAAGCCCGCCAGGTACGAAAGCCCGCCGAAGGCATGGGCGATGTGCGCAAAGCCCGAACGCCGGCGATAGGGCCCCGTCTGCCCATAGCCCGAGACGCGCAGCATCACCAGGCGCGGGTTGGCTTCGCGCACCTGGTTCCAGCCCAGGCCCCACTCCTCCATCGTGCCGGGGCGGAAGTTCTCGATCAGCACATCGGAGCGCGCCACCAGCTTCAGGAAGAGCTGCACCCCCTCAGGCTGCCGCAGGTCAATAGTCACCGACTTGCGGTTGCGGGCCTCGCTCAACCAGGCCAGACTGGCATCGTGGCGCTTGGTGGGCGTGCCGAAGCGGCGCATAGGATCGCCGGCAATCGGGTGCTCGACCTTGAGCACCTCGGCCCCGAACTCGCCCAGGATCGACGCAGCATAGGGACCGGCGAGGAAGTTACCCACGTCAATCACCCGCACCCCGCTGAGCGGCAGGCGCTCGCGCTCGGGTTCACGCCCGCGCAGATCAGCCTGAGGGGCTGGTCTGACACTCTCGTACAGGGGGGTCTCGGGCGCTTCCTGTTGAGGCTGCACGTCGTCGGCCTGCTCGGCGTCATTGGCGGCATCGTGAGGGGCAGCGTTTTCAGTGGCACTCACACGGGATCGTCTTGTCACAGTCTGGCCTCCGGTGCACAGATTGTCCGTCTCCGCATACCCTGATCGCTCCGACCTGGTCATACAGCAGGAAGGGGGCATCTCCCCGCCATTACAGCCAGGTTGGCGAGTCTCGAAGGATTCGGAGCGATGATGATTCGCAACACGCTCATGGGAGCGAGTCAATTGTATAATAGTGCTGGAGTATTTGTAAAGTTTGTTATACAATTCGCAAAAAACCCCCAGCAAACCAGGAGGCAGGCATGGATGAACCAGGCAGCGCCTATGCCGCGTGGATTGGTCGAACAGAACAGGTTACTGACGAACTGTGCGTAAGTCCCGCCCTGGCCGCCGCCGCAACCCTCGACGACACGAGCACGCCCCTGGGGGCGGGCGCCGGGCTGCCCCTGCTCTGGCACTGGTTCTACTTCCTGCCCCGCGCGCCGCAGTCGCGTCTGGGCGAAGATGGGCACCCCCAGCGGGGCGACTTTTTGCCGCCGATCCCCTACCCGCGGCGGATGTTCGCCGGTGCGCGGCTGCGCCTGCATCGCCCGCTCATCCTGGGCCAGCCAGCCCGGCGCGAGGGGGAGATCCGCAATGTCACCACCAAGAGTGGGCGCAGTGGATCGCTGGCCTTCGTGACCGTTGGCTACAAGTTTTTTCAGGACGACACGCTCTGCCTGGAAGAGGAGCAGGACATCGTCTACCGCGAACCGGGGCCGCCGGTTCCCCCTCCGACGCCGATTGACCTGCTCCCGCCGCCCGACGGCGCCTGGACGCGCACCATCGTCCCCGACACACGACTGCTGTTTCGTTTCTCGGCGCTCACCTTCAATGCCCATCGCATTCACTACGACCGGCCCTACGCGCGCCACGAGGAGGGTTATCCGGGGCTGGTGGTGCACGGGCCGCTCACGGCGATCCTGCTGCTCGACCTGGTGCGCCATAACACCGACCGCCCTATCGTGGGCTTCAGTTTTCGGGGCCAGGCGCCGCTGTTCGATCTGGCGCCCTTCCGGCTCGTTGGCCTGCCCAACGGCGACCGGGTGACCCTGGAGGCCCAGGGACCTGACGGCAAAACGGCTATGAGTGCCGAGGCGGAACTGGGATGAACCCTGTGGTGATCCTCACCTTCCCCCAGGGGATGGTCTGGGAACGCCATGCCCTCCCAGGAACACGGTTTTTCTCATTTGTCGGTGCGTAGGGTGCGGGTAGTCCGGCGTCACCCATGCCCTTCTCCCGTGGGGAAGGTCTGGAAGGGCCTTGCCCTTCCAAAAACATCGTCTTTCATCATCCTGGCGCTGCGCACAGCGCATGGGTAACCGAATAGCAGTACCAAAGGAGGACGGCTATGCCCAGGAAGATCCTGCAACTCGTCGGCGACTACGTGGAAGACTACGAAGTGATGGTGCCTTTCCAGACCCTGCAGGCCGTCGGGCACACGGTGCATGCGGTGTGCCCCGACAAGAAGGCCGGCGAGACCGTGCGCACGGCCATTCACGATTTCGAGGGCGACCAGACCTACAGCGAGAAGCCTGGTCACAACTTTGCGCTGAATGCCACCTTCGCGACGATCAATCCCGAAGAATACGACGCGCTGGTGATCTCGGGCGGGCGCGCACCCGAGTACCTGCGGCTCAACCCGCGCCTGCTGGAGATGGTGCGCCACTTCTTCGACGCCAACAAGCCCGTGGCCGCGATCTGCCACGGCGCGCAGATCCTGACCGCGGCGGGCGTGGTAAAGGGCCGCAAAGTCTCGGCCTATCCCGCCGTCGGCCCCGAGGTGGAACTGGCCGGCGGCGAATACGCCAACATCCCCGTTCACGCCGCGGTCACCGACGGCAACCTGGTCACCGCCCCGGCCTGGCCGGCCCATCCGGCCTGGCTCTCCCAGTTCCTGGCGGTGCTGGGGACGAAGATCGAGGCCTGAGGAGTCTCCCGGTCACGTGGGGCGCTCGGGGTTGCCCACGCCCCTGCCCGCGCGGTACACCGCACCTCCCTATTGGAGGGGTGCAGGGAAATCGGGTTTCCCTGCACCCCTCCGATAAGGAAAGGCCGAAATGGAGCCACGATGGACCCCGTCACCCGCGCCCTGGCGCATCTCGATACCGCGGCGATGGAGGCCTTTCTGCAACAACTGGTGCGCACGCCGAGCGTGTATCTGCCCGGCGTGCCCGGCGCGAACGAAGCCGCCGTCGCCGACCTGGTGTACGAGCAATTGCGCGCCTGGGGCCTGATGCCACGCCGCGAGGAGGTGGCCCCCGGGCGCCCCAATGTGGTGGCCGACCTGCACGGCGCGCAGCCGGGGCCGCTGCTGCTCCTCGAAGGGCACACCGACGTGGTCACTCCCGGCGACCCGGTGGCCTGGAGCGATGACCCGTTTTCGGGGCGGATCGTGGGGCGGCGGCTCTACGGGCGCGGCGCCTGCGACATGAAGGGCGGCCTGGCGGCCATGCTCTTCGCCGTCCGCGCCCTGCAACTCACCGGAGCGCCCTTGCGGGGAACGTTGCGCCTGCTCATCCCCGTGGACGAAGAGGGGATGATGCTGGGCATCAAGGCCATGGTCGCCCGGGGCGAGGCCGACGGGGCCGCCGGCTGCATCGTCTGCGAACCCGAGGGGGGCGAGCTGTGCGTCGCCCAGAAGGGTTCCCTGCGCCTGCGGCTGCTCAGCCACGGGCGTATCGCCCACGGAGCGATGCCGCACCAGGGGGTGAACGCCCTGACGGGCATGGTGCGCTGGCTGCATCGGGTGCTCGACCTGGAGGCGACCCTCAACCACGAACACCCCCCGCACCCGCTGCTCGGCCCGAACTACCTCAGCCCCACGGTCATCCGCGCACCGCACCCCGGCGACGCCTCGCAGATTAACTGCCTGCCGGGGTGCTGCGATGCCTTCCTCGACATCCGCACCGTGCCCGGGGTAGAACATGCCACCCTGGTCGCGCGCATCACCGCCCTGGGCGAGGCCGTGCGCGCCGAACACCCGGCCTTCCGCTTCAGCGTCGAAACCGTTGACGACCGCCCGGCGGTCGCCATTGACCCGGCGCACCCCCTTGCCCGCACGGTGGCCGCGGCCCACACCCGCGTCTACGGCGCACCCCCGCCGCTCGGCGGTGTGCCCGGCTCCACCGACGGCACCATCCTCGCCCGTGAGCGGAGCATCCCGGTGGTGGTCTACGGCCCCGGCGACAAATGGTTGCCGCACCAGCCGGATGAGTATGTGGACCTCGACGAGGTCGCGCGGGCGGCGCGGGTCTACATCATCGCCGCGCTGGAGTTTCTGGGCGGCGGGGCTTGAATTGTAGATTGTAGATTGTAGATTGTAGGGGGCAGATGGTAGATGGGCGGATGGGTTGTTTTGCCGAGTCATTGGCGGCCTGCCGGTCGGGGTTGACACCCTCGACACCCTATGCCGACCGAAGTCGGCGCTATGTCATCCTCAAACCCCATCGGTCGTTAAAACCTCCAGGAAGCCGCTTCCCCTCAGGAGGCCTCCGGCCACAAACGAACCGCGATCACGTGCTGATCGCGGTTCGCCTGTCGTGCGCCACCCCGGGCTTCGGCGGGTGGCCGCCTGGCACGGGGGGCAGCCCGATTGCGCCTGGCCCGCCGAGCCGCGCGGTAGGACTCGTAAAGGTTCTCAAAGTCGTAGACCCGTGGGTACAGGTTGTTCGAGGGCAAGTTCCATGACGATCAAACTGTCACCATTTATCGATCAGTACACCAGTATTGAACCAGCATGAAAAGCAGCGGCACCCCTCACCCGCGAGGAGCGCCATGGTTCTCTGTATGCCGGAGTGCCACCGGTTACAGCGAGCGTGTAGAATGGTCTCAGGCATGCCGTGGAGGCCGCCGAACGTCCGACCGTTGTAGCACTGGAGGTTCCTCTGTACATGTCCGTTCACCAATCAACCCGTGCCTGGAGCACCCTGCGCGCGCGGTGGCGCGGCGCCGTCCTCCCGCTGCTACTGGCGCTACTGGCCGGCCATTTCGTTGTGGTGCAACTGCTGACGGGCGCGCAGTTCCTCGATGCGCCGCGGAACATGCACTGGGGCCTGCTCACCTGGGAGCAGCCGGGCTTTCTGCTGGGTCTCCCGGACACCTATGAGCGCATCAAGGGCTTTCCACCCGATCCGCCCTGGCTTGGACCAATGGGCCTGTGGCGGCACACCTACGGGAGCCTGCATATCTGGTGGGGGCCGCTGACGCCGGGGTTGTTCGCGCTGGTGTGGGGGGTATCGCGTTCCTACACCCTGGTGCAGTTGGTGATCCCCATAGCAGCCGGGGCGATGGTGCTGCTCACCTACTGGATGGGTCGCACACTGCCTGGCAGGCATGCCGCGGTGGTGGCGGCGATCTTTCTGTCGCTCTACCCCCTCTTCCGCGAGTACGGCACTGTCGCGTACAATGAAGCTCTGGGCACACTGGCGCTCAGCGGGGCGCTGTTTGCCTACCTGCGCGGGCGCACCGTTGCGGCGACGCTGCTTGGCGCCCTGGCGGCGCTGACCAAGATGGACCTGCTGGCGCTGTACACCGGCACGGTGGCCCTGAGCGCCCTGTACGACCGCTTCGCGGGCCGGCACGAGTTGCCGTGGCGTCACCACATCGTCTGTCTGGTCGGTCCCCTGGCGCTGGCTGCCCCGTGGATCTGGGGGCATTACCTGGGCGGCGGCGCGCGGACGCCGACCCGCGGGCTGTCGTGGGAACTGTTTACCATCATTTTCCCGATGATGGTGGAACTGACGTTGTACCTCCCCTGGTACGGCGTGGTACTCACGCTGGGCGTGATCGGCGCAGTGATCGTCTACGGCCTGCGCGCGGGCGCGGTGCCGCGTCTCACGGCGGTGATGCTGGGGGTATGGATGGCGCTGGGGTTGCTGGTGGTGCTGGTCTACTGTGCCACACCGGGGGCGGGGAACAGCCCGCGCATCTTCGTGCCGGCCCTGCCGCCGCTGGCTCTGCTCTTTGGCGCTGGCTTTGCGCGGCTGCCCCTGCCCTGGCGCCGGCGGGCGGGGGTGTACCTCGGCGTGCTCTTTCTGGTCATCAATGGATTCGTGATCTGGTACCAGGCCACGGCCTACGGCGCGCCGATCCGTGCCGCTGCGCCGGCCTTCAGCGAGTTGCGGCAGCGCGAACAGGGCTTCGTGCTGACGCCGATCTACTGGGAGACCATCCTCTACACGCGGCAGCGCGCCACATGGTTCGAGGCCGACGAGGTCTTCCAGGAGAATATTATGGGCGATGCCGGGAATTTCGCGCGCTACATCGAGCGGCATCCCATCCGCTACGTGCTGCTTCCCAACGCCACCTCCGGCCCCGGGCCGCGCGACCCGGCGGCGCCGGCGGTGCGGGCCTATCTGGATGCCAACGCCGAGCGTATTGATGCCGGGGCCTGGACGCTGTGGGTGCTGCCGCGAGATAGTTCCTCGTAGGCAAGGCTCGGAGGGGCCAGGCCCCTCCGAGCAATGTGGCGAGAGCCGCAGGCTCCGCCCAATGACGATGAACGAACCTGCCACCATCAACGATCTGCTCAGCGGGCGCATCGCAACGCTGACCATCGCCCCCGACGGGACGCAGCGGGCCGATGATCCCCCGCAGGGATTGATCTTGTCCGGGGCATTCAATCCTCTCCATATCGGGCACGAGGGCATGGCCGCCGCCGCCGCACGCCTAACCGGGCTGCCGGTGGCCTTCGAACTGGCCGTGGTCAACGCCGACAAGGGGGTGCTTGAGCCGGAAGAAATCGCGCGCCGCGCCGCCCAGTTTGCCGGGCGTCACACCCTGGTGCTTTCGCGGGCGCCGTTGTTTGTCGAAAAGGCGGCATTGTACCCCGGACGGCGCTTCGTGGTTGGTTACGATACAGCCGCCCGGCTCATTGCCCCGCGCTACTACGGCGGCGAGGCGGCGATGCATGCCGCCCTGGAGGAGATCCGCGCCGCCGGCTGTTCATTCCTCGTCGCGGGGCGCCTGGTGGAAGGGCAGTTTCACACCCTGGCCGATCTTCCCGTTCCGCCCAACCTTGCCGACCTGTTCACCCCCATCCCCGAGAGCCTCTTCCGGGCCGATATCTCCTCCACCGAACTGCGCGCCCGCGCCCGCGGCAGGGCCGAAGCATAGGCTCGCCCATGCGTTGTTAGCGGGTGAGGAGGACCGGCATACCTGCTGCGGGCCGGGGCGTCGGGGCCGCTGGCACCCTCCCGGGGGGCAGGAGCGCGGGGAACCCCCCGGTTCCCCACACCCCTCCTCTGCTATGGGGCCTATGTTCGTCTCAGAGATAACAATCTTCTCAGCCTGCATGGCCTGTATGCGGCATGAGTATTCAGTTCCGCGAAGTAATACCAAATCCTATAGACATCCTCGCAAAGTCCTGCTAGCATGAACTGGGGTACGCAGCAGTGATAGGGAGGGGTAGGATGTATCGGGCGATGCCGACGGTTACGGAGGACGCAGACGAACTGAAGCGGTTGATGAAGCA
>CAKZSI010000035.1 GCA_937918935.1 uncultured Chloroflexales bacterium
CTGGTGGCAGCAGGCCGCTGAGCACAGGCTCAGTAACGGTACAGCGCCTCGATCAGGTCGTGCAACCCGGGACCGCGCTAGATCACGAGGTTGAACAGATACCCGATGGCGATGATCCCGAGTGCGACGACGCCGACGAAGACGGCGATCAGGCGCGGTTTAAGCACCCGGCGCAGAATAATCATCTCCGGCAGACTGAGGGCCACCACCGCCATCATAAAGGCCAGGACCGTACCCAGCGCCGCGCCCTTGGCCATCAGCGCCTCGACGACCGGGATGATTCCCGCCGCATTTGAATAGAGCGGCACCCCCAGCACCACTCCCGCCGGGACTGACCACCAGGCGCTCTTGCCCAGGATATCGGCCAGTGCGTCCTCCGGCACGTAGCCGTGGATGCCGGCGCCCACTGCGATGCCGATGACCACGAAGAGCCAGACCTTGCCGACGATCTCGCGCGTGCTCTGCCAGGCCAGCGCGAAGCGCTGCGCCCACCCGGGCTGCTCCGCGGCCACTGTGCCATCGCCGCCCTTGATCTGCCAGACGAAGTCCTCGACATAGCGCTCCAGCTTCAGACGACCGATCACGATCCCGGCCACAATCGCGATGCTCAGCCCGGCCAGCAGGTAGAGTGCCGCGACACGCCAGCCGAAGATGCCGAAGAGCATCACCAGCGCCACTTCGTTCACCATCGGTGCGGCGATCAGGAACGAGAAAGTGACCCCTAGCGGAATGCCTGCCTCGACGAAGCCGATGAAGAGGGGCACTGCCGAGCAGGAGCAGAAGGGCGTCACGACGCCCAGGCTCGCCGCGGCTATATTCCCGATCCCTTCGCGCTTGCCGCCGAGCAGTGCACGCGTGCGCTCCGGGCTAAAAAACGAACGTACCGTGCTGATAGCAAAGATCATGCCGGTCAGCAGCAGCAGAATCTTCGGTACGTCGTAGAGGAAGAAGGCAACGGACTCGCCAAGGTGCGAGCCGGGCGCCAGGCCCAGCAGCCCGTAGGCGAGCCAGTTGGCCAGGGGCTGGATCAGGTTGTAGGCGATGAGCCAGAGGACTGCGGCAGCGCCCACCAGCAGCCAGGCGCGGGTGGTAGCGCGACGGCTCGCAGCGGCAGGCGAGCGCAGAGTCTGTTCCATTGGGAGCTCCTGTGATATGCAAGGAATTGAATATGATTGTGAACAAAGTGGGGTGGTGCACAGGCCCCACCCCGGTAGCGCGGCTATGTCGTCAGCCAGCCGGCGATCTCGTCCTCATTCGGGATGCGCCCCGCCGAGACCAGCACATCATTGACCACCAGGCCCGGTGTCGACATGATCTTCCAGCGCATCATCTGGGCATAGTCGGTGACCTTCTCGATCTCCACCGCGAGACCGCGCTCGCTCACCACCTTGCGGACGCGCTCCTCAAGGCGCTTGCAGTTGGCGCAACCGGAACCAAGGACTTTCACATTCAGCATGGGACCTCCTCACTGCACAGCATGGTTACAGTCGGCGCTGGCGCAGAGCGTGAACACGGGCATGTGTCGGAGCTGGCGACGGGCGACGCGGTAACCTCACCGACCATGGCCCGCGCCGTGTCGAGTATGGTCAGTACCTCGGGACGGGTGATGCGATAGAAGCTATTCGGCCCATCACGCCGGTCGGCCACCAGGCCGGCCCTGCGCAGAATGGCCAGTTGCTGCGAGACGTAGGCCTGCCGCTGGCCCAGTTGGGCCTCCAGATGGCAGACACACTGCTCGCCGTTGCGTAGCAGATCGAGGATCTGCAGCCGGACCGGGTGCATCAGGGCTTTGAAGAGATGTGCGTGTCGCTCGGCGCTCGCGTTGTTCATAGAGCTATTGTATTCCATTTTCTGAATATTGCAATCGCACGGCTGACTTCTTTGGTAGCGATGCCGCAACGTTGGCTAACAACTATTCGCATTACCAGGTCCTGCTTACCGGTCTATCCGCCAGATGCGCCACTCACACATTACAATGGCATAGAGGTGCGCCGACGCAGTTCCATGGTGTCCGCAACAATGGAAGGGGTTGAAGATTGCATGGAGCTAATAATAGCATAGCTGTGCGTGCAGGCAGGGGGGCAGGGGAGGCAACCAGGGTTCGCATCGGGGATAACGCGCCCCGCATTTTCGGGTACAATCGTCGTATGGGCCAGATCGCTACATTGCTACGCCTCGCCGGTGGGAGCGCACTGGCCGCCGCGGGCGGCTTGCTCGGGGCGGCCTGGTACGTCAGCACGCGCGTCAGCCCCGAGCCGCGCCGCACCTACCACGATGCATATTTCATGACTCCCTGGGAGTTGGATCTGCCGTTCGAGGAGGTGCGCTTTGCAAGTGCCGATGGCCTGCGGCTACGGGGATGGTGGCTGCCGCAGGAACGCCCCCGCGGAGTGATCGTCGGCTGCCACGGCCACGCCGGTCGCAAGGACGAGTTGCTGGGCATCGGCTCACGCTGCTGGCGCGCTGGCTACAGTGTGCTGTTGTTCGACTTTCGCGGGCGCGGCGACTCCGATCCCTGGCCGCAAACGCTGGTCAGCCGCGAGGTGGACGACCTGCGCGCGGCACTGGCGTTTGCCCGCAGACGCGCTCCCGGTTTGCGTCTGGCGCTCATCGGCTATTCCATGGGCGCCGCCGTGGCCCTGCTCGCCGCGCCTGCCGAAGCGGACGTGGCGGCGGTCGTCGCCGATAGTTCGTTTACCTCGGGGCGCGACATCGTGGCCCATGCCCTGCGCCAGCAGGTGCGTCTGCCGGTCGAGGCGCTCCTGCACGCGACCGACGAGGTGCTGTGGCGACGGCACGGTTACCGCTTCACGCAGGCCCGCCCCATCGAGGCCATCGGGCGCCTGGCGCCGCGTCCGGTGCTCATCATCCACGGCGCCGCCGATACGGTGACGCCCGTCGAGCATGCCCGGCGTCTCTACGCCGCCGCCGGCGAGCCGCGCGACCTGTGGATCGTCGAAGGTGTGGATCATTGCGGCGCCTACTTTGCCGACCGGCCGGAGTACTGCCGCCGCGTCGTGGGCTTTTTCAACCAGTACCTCGGCAGTATCGAGTCGTGATCTTCGACATTCTCACTCTCTTTCCCGGCATGTTTACCGGGCCGCTCACCGAGAGCATCCTCAAGCGCGCCCGGCAGGCCGGGCTGATCCAGGTGCGCCTGCACAACATCCGCGATTGGGCCACCGACCGCCACCGCACCACCGATGACGCGCCCTTCGGCGGCGGCCCGGGCATGGTGATGAAGCCCGAACCGCTGGCTGCCTGCATCCGCGCCGTGCTCACCCTTCCGCCCGAGGCCGCCACGCCTCCCCCGGTTATCCTGCTGACGCCCGATGGCGAGGTCTTTACCCAGGCCATCGCGCAGGAACTGGCCGCCACGGAACGCTTGCTGCTGGTCTGCGGGCACTACGAGGGGGTCGACGAGCGGGTGCGCGAGGCGCTGATCACCCGTGAATTGAGTATCGGCGATTATGTGCTCACGGGCGGGGAACTCGCCGCCATGGTGGTGGTTGACGCCGTGGCACGGCTCGTTCCTGGCGTGATCGACGCCGAGTCGGTGGCCGAGGAGAGCCATAGCGATGGCCTGCTCGAATACCCGCATTACACCCGCCCGGCGGTGTGGGAGGGCCGACAGGTGCCCCCGGTGCTGGTGTCTGGACATCACGGCGAAGTGGCGAAGTGGCGCCGGCGTGAGCGCCTGCGGCGCACCCTGCTGCGCCGGCCCGACTTGCTGGAGCGCGCCCACGCCGCGGGACGGCTGACGCCCGATGATCTGGCGTGGCTCGCGGGGTTGGGGTGGGCGCCTTAAGGTGAACACAGGCGGTGGCGATCCTCACCCGGCCCCCTCCCTCTCCACCACAGGTGGAGAGGGAGGGGGCGCTGAGCGCAGCGAAGCGGGGGAGGGTGAGGACCGGCGCCCCCGCGCCGAATTGGCGCCTATCTCACGCCCCTATTTCTGCCAATCTGCCCAGAGAGTGGCGAAACTACCTTCAGGATCGTACCAGTAGCGTTCAGGATCGAGGGGCAGCGCGGGCGGCCCGGCAGGCGCGGGCAGACGTCCGGCGCGCAGCCCGGACGCGAAGGCGCGCAGGGCCTCGACAGCCGGCTTCTCGCGCCCGCCAGGGGCGACCAGGCCCGTCGTGCGCGCCCACCAGGAGCGATCCAGCGGCGGAACGTTCCATACGTCCGGAGCGGGATCGGCGTACATCGGCAGCCACACCTCGGCCGCGCCGTCGCGGTACAATGCGGCAAGCGCCTCTTCGAGCAGGGTTGCCTGGCGCTCTTCGTCGAGCAGAGGATGTAGCACCGTGCGGCCAAAAATCTCGCTGACGACCAGGCCGTTCGACCCCGGCACGGTCGTGGGCACGCCCAGGTCGGCGACAATGACCGGCGCGGCCTTGCTGTCTTCTGCCCGTGCCAGGGCAGCGGTGAGGGCGTGCAGAAAACGAACGCGGCGCGTATCGTCGAGCCGTTCCGTAACGGGGGGCGCCCAGGCCGCCACCGACACGGCCACCTGGCCCTGGTGGCGCACAATCTGCTCCGGGCGCAGGGTATCGCGGCGCTCCAGGCTCATGGCGCTCACAACACCGATGACCCGGCGCGCCCCGTGGTCGAGGGCGCGAGTGGCCAGGTCGCCCCACCACTCGGCGGCGGCCCGCGCCGAGGCCGGACGGCGAATGCGCTCCATGTCGGCGCCGATCTGCCAGGCGGCGGCAGCCGGGTGCGCGCTCAGGTTGCCAATGGTTTCATGAAGCACCTGCCGCTGCGCCGCAAGCAACTCCGGCTCGCCATAGAGATCGCGCGGCGGTTCGGCCGAGTACTGCTCTCCGGCCAGCACAACCGGCTGGTCGGGGGGAGCCATCACGACCGGCGGTCCGAGGCGCCGGGCGAGTCGCAGATCATTGGGCAGCCGGAAGCCTACTGCCCACGCCGGCAGGTGCAACGCGCCCCCCAGGCTTGCGCCCAGTACGGCCACGACCGCCTGGAGGCCGTGATCCGCAGCCTGATCCAGTGCGCGTTCCAGTCCTCGCAAAGCGGCGGTATTGACGCGCAGGTCGGGCAGGACTTCAGCCCAGCGCAACTCGAAGCGCACCCTGCTGAACCCCAGTTCGGCAATATGACTGAGTTCATCACGGAGGGCCACGCTGTCAGCGTCGCTCCACGAGCAGAGGATGCGTTCAGCGTAGCGCCGCCGTCGCGGCCAGTACGTAATGCCGAGAGAGAAGGTCTGTTCGCTCATAGGTGCTTCTGAGTCAGTCACGTGGAGAGTGGTAGCGCAGGCTTACGGATTGCGTGCGACGCATCCTTCCGAGTTTCGCCACCTCATCTTCACCAGACAGGAAATGGGCAAAGCCGGGGCTGACGCCAGGTCCGCCTCCCGGTGGGGTTGGGGCAGCGTAGCCGACCAGCAAGGTCGTTTCTCGTTGGTCTGGACGGGGTGGCCGCCCAGACCAACGAGAAACCTGGAGTCCGGGGCTTGCCACAGAGACGTTACATCAACCCTGGAGGGAAACTCGGCTTCCCCACACCTCTCTAAACGCCTATGGTTACCTCAGTATGAACCATTATAACAAAGGACGCGGGCCACAACCCGATCAGCCGGGCCGGCGGCTGGAGATTGTGGTCGCTGAGGGGCTTGAGCCGCTGGCGCGGCGCGAACTGCGGCAGCTTCGTCGCGCCATGCATCTCGAGAACGATGAGCGACCCGGTGTGATCCGGGCGCGCTACACGGGCGACCTCCGCGCGCTGTCTGGCCTGCGCCTGGCCACGTCAGTGTACCTGGCGCGCCACTTCCCCGTGCCGCGGCCCCGCGCGCTGCTTGGCGACGAGCACCTGCGCCTGGCGCTGGCCGACTGCCAGACCGTGCTGCGCCTGTATCCGCACGGAACCTTTCACACGCTCTTTCTCAGCGCCGCGGGCGCCGACTCGGCGGTGCTGACACGTCTGAAAACCGAACTGGCGGGCCGTCTGGGATTAGCCGTCGGTGTTGATGACGGGGATCTGCTGCTCCGCCTGCGCCGGGACGAGTCGCAGACAGGCTGGGAGTGGCTCGTGCGGCTCTCGCCACGCCCCCTGGCGACCCGTTCATGGCGCGTTTGGAATATGGAGGGGGCCCTGAACGGCCCGGTCGCCTGCGCCATGAACCTGCTCACCGCGCCCACAGCGGGGGATGTGTATCTGAACATCGGGTGTGGTTCGGGGACGTTGCTGATCGAGCGGCTGCTGCTGGGGCCGGCAAAGCGGGCCATCGGCTGTGACATCGACGCGCAGGCCCTGGTCTGCACCCGCGCCAACCTCGACGCGGCCGGGGTTCGCAAACGGGCCGAGGTACAACCCTGGGACGCCCGATCACTGCCCCTGCCCGATGCGGCCGTTGACGTAATCACCGGGGATCTGCCGTTCGGCCACCTGATTGGTTCACACGCGCAGAATCTCGAACTCTATCCCGCACTGCTGGCCGAGGCCGCGAGGGTGGCGCGTCCCGGCGCTCGCTGCGCACTGCTTTCGCACGAGGTGCGCCTGATGGAGCGCCTCCTGTACGGCTCGCCGGTCTGGAGGATTGAACGAACGATGCGTGTGGACCTCGGGGGCCTCTACCCACGTATCTTCGTTTTGCGGCGCGCGTAGGGGCGCAACAGCCGGGGACCGTCCCTGGAAGGTGAACGCGGGGAATGCGATCACCCCCAGGTCTCACCAGGACACCAGCTACGCCAATCCAAAAGCGTATCACTGCTCACCCGTGGCTTCGCGTTGCGCGGCGTGGATGCGCTCCGTAACATCACGCACCGAGGCAAAGAGCATGTCGAGGGCCAGCAGTTCGCGGCGCTCGAGTTCCAGGATGCGGGCGATGTGCAACTGTTGCGCATGCTCCAGGCGCGCCGTATCGCGGGTAAGGCGCTGCTCGAGTTCGCGCAGGAAGCTGTCGAGACGCTCGAGCCAGGTCGTGAGTTGGCGCAGGTGCTGCTCATCGGCCTCCTGAAGGGCGCTGATCTTCTCGTCGGCCTGCAAACGCACATCCTCCAGGCGTTCCTGGTTCATGAGGAAGCGCTCGGTGGAGATGCGTTCGATCCGCTTGATGTCCGCGACGATATCAGGCAGTTTCGCCGCGACCTCGCTGATCTGTTTGGGCAGGGCTTCGGCGAAAAGCTCGATGTGCTGGCGAATATCATCGAGGCGGGCGATGCGCGAGGCGTGCTCCTCCAGCACGCTATGCACGTCAGTGACCAGTTGCTGCGCCTCTACCGCCTGCCGTCGCAGGCTCTGCTTCTCGATCTGCAACTCTTCGGCCACGCGCCGCGCCTCCTGCACCGCCACCGCGTCAGCCTCACGCAGCCGGTCAAGCTGCAACAGCACCTGGCGCTGGCGATCATCCAACTCCTTGATCTGCGATTGGATCGTGGCGATCTGCCGTTCGGTCTGTTCAATACGCCCCAGCCAGGGGGTCACGAAGTCGCGATCCTGCTTGCGGGCCTCGGCCACTTGCTGGATCTGTGACTGGAGATCACGAATAGGGCGAACGCCTTCCTCGATCTTTACCAGCGCCCCGGCCACCTCCTTGCGCAGGGCCACCACGTCACGCCGCACGCTCTCGCCGGCCTGGCGCGTCTCCTCCACATGGCGCTCGAAGAGGCTCTGCACCTGCCCCGCCAGCGCCTCGGTTTTGCGCACCTGTTCCACAACCAGGTTGTACTTGTTGGATTGCTCCTTCAACAACCGGCGCAGTTCGTCGATCTGGCCCTGCAAGTAGACCAGTTGCGACTGTTCGTGGACGCGCAGACGCTCCTCTTCGTATTTGGCGGTGAGATCAGGATTGGTCATCGAGCGCTCCTTCCTGTCCAGGCGGCTGCGCCGCACAACGATGAGATGCAAAGAACATGTTCTGGCACGGCGCAGCCCTCCCGGACACTTCCATCAACAAGGAGATGCGCGGCGTGTTCCTGGAAGGCCGCGGCCCTCCTGGCGCCCCTCGCTCAGCAGGGGTATGGGGAAACCAGGTTTCCCCATACCCCTCGTGAAGCACTTAAGGGCGCAGGGCGGCAAGGGCGGCAGCCAGATCGAGCGCCCCGCTATAGAGTGCCTTGCCGACAATCGCCCCCTCGACCTTGAGGCGTGCCAGACGCTGCAGGTGCTCAATCCGTGTAATCCCGCCACTGGCGATAATCGCCGGACCGTTGAGGCGTCGCAGTTCCGCCAGCGCCGCGAAGTTTGGTTCGGTCAGCGTCCCGTCGCGACTGATGTCGGTGTAGATCACCCGGCGCACCCCGAAATCGCCCATGCGCGCCACCAGGTCAGTCGCAAGCACCGGGGCCAGGCTGGTCCAGCCCGCGGTTGCCACCCGGCCATCACGGGCGTCAACGCCGACGATGATGCGCTCGGCGAAGCGGGCGACGAGCCGGGCCACCAGTTCGCTCTGCTCCACGGCGGCGGTGCCCAGGATCACCCGGTCCACACCCAGAGCCAGCACGGCGCTGATGTCCTCTTCCCGGCGCAACCCTCCACCCAGTTGCACGGGAATGCCAACGGCCTGCATGATGGCGATGACCGCATCCGTATTGGTCGGGCGCCCATTGCGCGCTCCGTCCAGATCGACCACATGCAGGCGCGGCGCCCCCAGGGCTTCCCAGCGGCGCGCCACGGCCACCGGGTCCTCGCTATAGACGGTTGCCTGGGCGAAGTCGCCCTGGTAGAGCCTGACGCAGTGGCCATCTTTCAGGTCAATAGCGGGGATGATTTCCATTGATTACTGTTCCTCGCCGCTTACAGTGGAAGCGGATGTCCGTGACAACGACCCGGCCAGAGTGACGAAGTTCCGCAGCAATTGCAGCCCGCAGCGGCCCGATTTTTCGGGGTGAAACTGCACCGCGGCCAGATGATCGCGAATGATCACGCTGGGGAAGGCCAGGCCATACTCGGTGCGACCGGCAACTACGGACGGATCGTCAACATCACAGTAGTAGGAGTGCACGAAGTAAAAATTGCTCCCATCGGGAATGCCGTTGAAGAGCGGATGAGAGGCGAAAGCCGGAGCATAGCGCACCTGGTTCCAGCCGATCTGAGGGATCTTGCCGGCCGCATCCGGGAGCCGGCGCACCGTTCCGCCGATGATGCCCAGACAGGCGTGCAACCCGAACTCCTCACTGACGCGCAGCAGCACCTGCATCCCCACGCAGATCCCCAGGAACGGCCGGCCCCGGGTCACAACCTGTGGCAGCACGGCGGCAATGCCCAGCGCTTCGAGACTACGCATCGTGTCGGCGGTCGCTCCGACTCCCGGCAGCACCACCGCTTCGGCGGAGAGCACCACCGCGGGATCATCGGTGACCGTCAGGTCGGCGCCTACGTGGTGCAAGGCGCGCACCACGTTGGGCAGGTTCCCCGCGCCATAGTTGATCACTGCGATGCTCATGCGACTCCTGCCGATTTCAGCAACGGATGCCGCTCCTGCAGCGTGGCAATCACCCGATTGACCTCCGACAGCGGTTCGAGGGCGGTCACTTCGCCGATCGGGTCCGGCCCGGCGTCCCGGCCAAGAAGCAGGCGCAGCGAGGCCACCACGCAGGCGCTCAGGGCCTCGAGGTTGTAACCACCCTCGAGCACCAGCACGATCTGCCCGCCGCAGAGTTCGTCGGCAAGACCGATCAGTGTCTGTGTAAGATGAGCAAAACCATGCACCGAGAGCACCATCGGGCCGAGCGGGTCGCTCCAGTGGGCGTCGTAGCCGGCGGAGACCAGGATGAGCTGCGGCTGGAAGCGCCGCAGCGCGGGCGCAATGACCTGCTCGAAGACCAGCGTGTAACCCTGATCGCCGGTACCGAAGGGCAGAGGCACATTCAGCGTCGCGCCGGGGGCCTTCGCGGCGCTGCCCATCTCACCAACGCTGCCCGTGCCGGGGTAGAACGGCGCCGCGTGGGTCGAGCAGAACAACACCCGCGGTTCTTCGTAGAAGATGTCCTGCGTCCCATTGCCGTGGTGCACATCGTAGTCCACAATGGCAATCCGTTGCAGGCCGAAGTGATCAAGGGCGTAGCGCGCGGCCACAGCGACGTTGTTGATCAGGCAAAAGCCCATGGCCCGTCCCGGGGTCGCGTGGTGTCCGGGTGGCCGCACCAGGGCAAAGGCGTTGTGCACCTGGCGCTGCAGCACCGCCTCGACCGCGTTGATCGCGCAACCGGCGGCGAGCACAGCGGCATCCCACGTGTCGGCGGTTACGTAGGTGTCAACATCGAACTGGCCACCGCCGTAGCTGGCAAACTGGCGGATCTTGCGGAGCAGATCGGCGGTATGGACGGCCAGAAGCGCCGCTTCGGGCGCCGGGCGCGGCGCCAGATGGTGCACGTGCTGGCGCAGGCCGCTGCTGTCCAGCGCGGCGCGAATAGCCTGGAGCCGCGCGGCCTGTTCGACGTGCCCGTGCCAGGTATGGGCGTCGAATGACGGATCGGTCAGAACTGCTGTGGTGCGCATCGCTGCGAACTCCTGGCGCTGACGCGCTCCGCGCCGCCTGCGGCACGGGTCGCGGGACGGGATGCAGCGGCGCTCGCCAGCGCGAATGCATGAGATGGACCGTATTGTACCGCAGTTTGACATCCGGCGCGTATGCTGCTACGCTAATGGCGTAACGGGGCGTGGCTCAGCCTGGTAGAGCACCGCGTTTGGGACGCGGGGGTCGTGGGTTCAAATCCCTCCGCCCCGACCATTATTCAGCCGCGCGGATCACACAACGCCGGACGCCAGCGCACGCAGCGCCGGCGACGGCGTTGTATCACGTATGGGCGGTCTGGCGGCGCTGCCGCGCAATGCCACGCCGACGAAACGACTTGTTCCTGGAAGGCGAAGCTTGCTTAGATACGCCCTTTCGTGCCTCCGTGGTGCACGCTTAACCTCAGGAGAAGGAGATGTGAGGTGTTGAGCCTCGCAAGGAGCGCGTATGGCGACCATTCTGCTCGTCGAAGATGATACGACCCTCGCCGAAACCTTACGCTACAACATGGAGCGCGAAGGCTACGGCGTCCTCGTGGCCTCCGACGGGGTCCAGGGGCTGGAACTGGCCCGGCGCGAGCGCCCCGATCTGGTGGTGCTCGATATTATGCTCCCGCGTCTCGATGGCTTTTCGGTGTGCCGCATCCTGCGCCAGGAGAGCGACGTGCCGATTATGATGCTTACCGCGCGCCAGGATGAAGTTGACCGTATCGCCGGCCTGGAACTGGGCGCCGATGATTATGTCAGCAAGCCCTTCAGTCTGGGGGAGATGCTCGCCCGCCTGCGGGCGATTATGCGGCGCAGCGAGCGGCAGCCACGCCCTGGCCGCGAAGTGCTCGAGGCCGGCGCGCTCCGCATTGATACCAGCAGTCGCCGCGCCTGGCGCGAGGGCCAGGAGCTGGCCCTCCCCCAGAAGGAGTTTGACCTCCTCACCTGCCTCATCCGCAACCACGGCATCGCTCTCTCCCGTGATCTGCTGCTCGAGCGCGTCTGGGGATTGGATTTCGTCGGCGACAGCCGCACCGTTGATGTCCATATCCGCTGGCTGCGTGAGAAAATCGAACCGGACGCCAGTCGCCCACGCTACATTCAGACGGTGCGCGGGGTGGGCTACCGTTTTGAGGTCCCCGAAGCCTGAGCATGAGCACCCTCACGATTGCAATTGCGCTGGCGCTGGTAGCGAGCCTCACCCTTAGCGCCTGGCTCTGGCGCCGCCTGGCGCGGGCCACAACGACGCCCGCCCTCGAGACCACGCCACCTGCCGATCCGTTTTCCCCCCTGCAACATCCCCTCTTCCAGAGCGCCGTGGCAGCACTCGATTCGGGGCTGATCGTGGTTGATCTGGAGCGGCAAATCCGCCTGCTGAATCGCCGGGCCGAAGAGTTGCTCGCGCCGGCTGTTGACACCCCTGGCCAGGGCCTGATCATGCTCCTGCGCGATCATCAGGCCGATGCGCTGGTGGCCGAAACGCTCCGCGACGGCGAGGCCCGCGAGATGGCGATGAAGCCGATCTCCAGCGGCCGCACCCTGCGCGTGCAGTGTAGCCCCATCACCCCCAACGGCCAGACCATCGGCGCCCTCTTGCTGATCCGTGACATTACCCAGTTAAGTATGCTCGAGCGTTCCCGCCGCGACCTGGTGGCGAATGTATCCCACGAACTGCGTACCCCGCTGGCGTCCCTCAAACTTTTGGTGGAAACCCTGCAGTCAGAGCCGCCACCCGAGGTAGCGCGGCGCATGCTCGGCCAGATGGCCCAGGAGGTTGATGCCGTCACCCAACTGGTTGACGAGTTGCACGAACTCTCGCAGATCGAATCCGGCCGCGTAACCCTGAAGCTGACACCAACGCCGATCCGCCCGGTGGTGGAACGCGCCCTGGAACGCATCAAGCCCCAGGCCGATCGCAAGCAGATCGCCATCACGGCGGAGTTCCACGACGCGGCGTCGTGCGCCCTGATCGATGGCGACCGGGTCGGTCAGGTGTTGCTCAACCTGCTGCACAACGCGGTCAAGTTCAGCGCCCCCGGCGGGCACGTGACGATCCGTACAGCCCTCGTGAACCATAACGGCGATGCCGACCACGACGATGCCGCACCGGGCGGTCCCTGGCTCCAGGTGAGCGTGATTGACACGGGCATCGGCATCCCCGCCCAGGAACTGCCGCGCATTTTCGAACGCTTCTACAAGGTTGATCGCGCCCGCACCCGCAACGCTGGCGGCACCGGCCTGGGCCTGGCCATCGCCAAGCACCTGGTTGAGGGCCACGGCGGGCGACTCTGGGCCAGCAGCGTCGAGGGCCAGGGGAGCACCTTCAGTTTCACCTTGCCCGCCGCGTAGGGCCGAAGCAGAGGTTGCGCCACTGCTTCGGCCCTACACTCCATCCGTTCGTTTCATGACCACCATGGTGATGTCATCCGCCTGGCTCTGGCCGCCGGCAAAATCGCTGACCGCGGCAAGCACGGCGTTGATGATCTCCTGCGGGCCGTGGTGGGCATTGGCTTGCAGGACGGCCGCGAGACGGTCATCGCCGAAGAGTTCGCGCTCGTCGTTCATCGCCTCGGTGACGCCATCGGTGTAGAGCAGGAGCACGTCACCGGGGTTCAGGGTCAGGGCCATCTGTTCAAAGCGCGGATCGGGCACAATGCCGAGGACGATACCCTGAGCGCGCAGAGGGCGCACCTGGCCGGTGGCGGTTTCGTAGAGCAGCGGGTAGTTGTGACCGCCGTTGGCGTAGGTCAGGACGCCCGTGCGCGGTTCGAGCACGGCGTAGAAGGTGGTCACGAAGAGGCCGGCGCGCGAGTCGGCCAGAATCAGCCGGTTGGCGCGCTGGAGCACCTCGGCGGGCTGGCGGCCATCTATGGCGCTGGCGCGCAGCAGGGTGCGCGAGAGGGCCATGAACAGCGCCGCGGGCACGCCCTTGTCGGTCACGTCAGCGATCACCACGCCGAGGCGCTGCGCGATGGAGAGATCGGGCATCTCCGGGCCAGCCAGGCGCCCCCCGCGGAAGGTAACTTCGCGCCGGGGTGGATCGCTGGCCAGGGGCGGCTGCCCGTGGGCCGCGGGGAGGGCGATGAAATCGTAGAAATCGCCGCCGACCTGCCGCGCGGCGCGGTAGTAGGCTTCGATCTGAAAGCCAGGCACGCCGGGGCAACTGTTGGGCAAGAAACTGGCCTGGATCTCGCGGGCCAGGTCCAGTTCCTGTTCCAGCTTCTTGCGGGCCAGGGCTTCCTGGTGGAGCCGTTCCCGCTCCAGAGTCTGCACCAGCAGATTGGCGAGGATGCCGAAGAGCTGGGCTTCGTCATCGAGGAACTGGCGCGGGCCGCGGGTGTTTACCATGAGGGTGCCCACAGGCACACCGCCCAGTTCGATCGCCAGGCCCATGTGCCCCTGAAAGCCCTGTTCCGCAAGCAGGGGCGGCAGGGCGCTGAGGGCCTCGAGCGGCAGGGTGGCGGCCCGTTCGGGCAGGTACCAGAGGTGCGGACCGGTCGGGTCGAGGGTTAGCGGCCAGGGCGCCGCGGTGGGAAGATGCCAGCCGTGGGCCGCGCGTAGCACGGCGCGGCCACCGGGTTCATCGGCCTCGACAAAGGCGCAGGCATCGGCCTCGAGCAGCCGCGCGCCGACGCGCACCAGGCGCTGCAGGGCCGGTTCGAGCGACTCGCTGCTCAACAGGTCCTGCGAAAGGGTCAGCAAGGCCCGTTGCTCCTGCACCCGGCGAACCCTGGCCTGCTCGTAGAACCGGGCGCGGGCGATGGCTATGCCGAGGATATCGCCGGCCACCGAGAGCAAGTGCAGTTCCGAAGGAGCGATGCGCGCCCACTGCGTCGTTGCCACGTTCAGGATGCCAAGCAGCTCGTCGCCACTGCACAGCCGCACCGAGGCATGCTGGGCCAATCCCCGTTTATCGCCGACCGCACCCCGCAGTCGCGAACAGCGCACCACTTGTATCGCCCTGTCCAGTTTGCCGTTGTCGCAGAGTTCCTGGCAATCACACTCGTGTTCCCACGCCGGGCCCGGGTAGGTGATGGCCGGTGGCAGGTTATGGCGCGCCGCAAGGGTATGGTGCCCACCCTCACCTTTCAAAAAGATCCACCCGCTGGCCAGGCCCATCAGGTCGAGGATGCGGGCCAGGGCGCCATCGAGCGTCTCGCGCAGATCAACGGCGCGATTGAGCGTCCGGGCAAGCGCGTTCAGCGTCGCCAGTTGGTGCATGCGCTGCTGGTTGTCACCTGGCGGCATATGGAGGGATTCTCTGCGCGTTGGCGCCGGGCGGGCGGCTATGTGTTAGGGCCACGTCAACATTCTTGAAGGCTCTCATCTCCCTTCCCCTCTCGCTGAGCGCGGACGATCCCGCATGGGGCCTGATGCCTGCTCCCCCTCTCCGTCAAGCGGAGACGGGGGCCGCGGGGTAAGCAACCGGGGCGATGAGCAACGCTGACGTTGCCCTGGCCACGCAGCCCGGTGCACCAGACCGAGCGGCCAGACCTCAGCTTACTTCTTGCGGCAGATCGCCACCCCGTCACGCAATGGGATAATCACCGACTCGAGTTGGGGATGGCTCATCAACTGGCGGTTGAACTGCTGGATGCCGCGTACCAGTGGCGGCGCGTCCTCTTCGAGCACCTGAGCGCTGCACAACACATTATCGGCGATCAACACCCCCCCGGAGCGCAGGTGCTGCACGCACAACTCCAGCGCCAGGGGCGCCTGGGCCTCATTGGCTGCGCTGCGCAGAATGTCCAGAAATACCAGGTCGAAGTCGGCATCCAGCGTAGGGATGATCTCCATCCACTCGCCCGGTATGATCGTAATGCGGTCTTGAAGACCCGCGTCACCAATCACCTTGGTCGCCAGAGCCACACGATCAATATGGCGCTCGATCGCCGTCAGGTGGCCACCGGTCTGTTCCAGCGCCCGCATAAGATGGATGGCGGCGTAGCCAGTGGTAATGCCCACTTCCAGCACTTTGCGCGCCCCGAGGATCAACGTCTGCAAGTAGAGTAACTGGCCCTGTACCGGCCCGACCAGCGACAGACCGTGTTGCAGGGCACGGGTTTCCAGATCCGCCAGCACGGCCTCGCGCGGGGGCATCAGGGCCGTCAGGTAATCTTCGATGGCGGTATTGGTGATGTCGTAACGCACGGTGGTGTCCTTTCTGGTCTATGCTCTCGGCTCGGACAGTCGCGCGCCGCCGCAATATGCGCTGGTTGGCTGCAACCTGTGCAGATTGTAGCACATCGAACCTCATCCACGTTTGCTTCCTGGCGCTTTCGCCTCACAAGGATGAAAGACCTCCTGAGAGGGCTGCGCCCTCCCAGGCCCTCGTGTCAGGCAGGTTAAGGAGCGGGACAGCCAGGTTCTCTCGCCGGGGAGGGCTGCGCCCTTCTCTATCCTCAGTATTTTCACCTCAGAGTCTCTGGTCATCTCGCCGGGTTCTATGGTATAGTTCTGAAGTATTGCAACGTGTAACATTACGGCCGGAGCGTGGCGCCCTCTGGTGACCTGCCGGTGCGCAACAAAGGTGCCGCCGTGGCTGCAATCAGAATCCTGATCGCCGAAGATAACGATCTGGTCTCGCTCACCCTTGAGGAGCAACTTAAGGGCCTGGGGTACGACGTCATCGGCATCGCCCATTCGGGTGCAGAAGCCGTGAGTCTTGCCGGGCGCCTCCGGCCCGACCTGATCATCATGGATATTCGCATGCCCGAGATGGAGGGCACAGAAGCCGCCAATCGCATCCGCGAGATTTATCCCGTTCCGATCATCATGCTGACGGCCTATGCCGACAAAGAGACGATTAAAAAGGCCGAGGCCGCCGGTGCGCTGGCCTATCTGGTGAAACCGGTCAACGAGAACGAACTGCCCCCGGCGATCAACATCGCCCTGGCGCGCTTCCGCGAGATCCAGGCCCTGCGCCACCAGGTCAGCGAGTTGGAAGAGTCGCTGGAGGCGCGCAAGCTCATCGAGCGCGCCAAGGGCATTCTGATGCAACGCCTGGGCCTCAACGAACGCGACGCTTACGAGCGCCTGCGCCAGCGCGCCCGTGACAAGCGCGCCAAGATGAAGGATATCGCCCAGGCGATCATCGAAGCCGAAGAATTGCTGGGCCAGTGAGCCTTGACGGAATCCGCCGCCTGTGCTATAGTCGCCGCAGCGAAGGGTAATAAAAGGGTCAGTCGCCATATGGCGCAGCGAGTCCAGAGCTTTTATCGCTACTTTTATTACTTTACCGGCCCACATATGGCCTGGTTGCTTCGCACTGTCTAGACCTACCATCGGTTACTATAGACAACTCGTACAGAGGGCGTGAAGCACCAGGCTTCACGCCCTCTCTGCTTGTGCGCCATAGCAGGGAGGCCAGCTATGACCGTTCGGTGTCGCGGTGTCCGCGGAGCAACCACGTGCGAGGACAATACGCGTGAGGCCATCCTTGCGGCCACCCGCGAGTTGCTCGAGTTGCTCATCGAGCGCAACGGGATTCACGTTGACGACGTCGCCAGCGCCATCTTCACTACCACCCCCGATCTGAATGCTGAGTTTCCCGCCGTGGCCGCCCGCGCCATTGGCTGGACGGACACGGCCCTGCTCTGTGGTCACGAGATGGATGTGCCCGGCAGCCTGCGCGGTTGTATTCGCGTGCTCATCCACTGGAACACCGAGCGCCGCCCCGACGAGATTGTGCATGTGTACATCAAGGGCGCCCAGAACCTGCGCCCCGATCGGAATGCCGCCATGGCGGCCTTTCAACCGCCGCCCGGGGTCTAAATCCGCAGTTTTCTTGCCTTCAGTTGGGTGCGCGGGCGTCCCGCCCACCCACGCGCCGAGGTAGGGGCGGTTCACGAACCTCCTCTACTGGCGGGCCTGCCACCCGCCACAGCTACCATTGAGATGGATCCAGGGGAGGCATGTGATGAGTCCCCAACCAACCACCACCAGGACTGTGCTGCGGCCGGTGTCGCCGCCCGTGCTCGACCAGCGCTTCGTTGTAACAGGAGAAGGAGTTGAGGCCATGATCGTCGTGATGCAAACCGGTTCGAATGATACGCAGATCCAGGCGGTGATCGAGCGCCTGGAAGAACACCACTTACGCGGCCACCTGGTGCGCGGCGCCGAGCGCACGGTGATCGGTGTGGTTGGCGCGGCCATCCCGCCCACCCTGCGTGAAGAACTCGAGCACTTCTCCGGAGTCAAAGAGACCCTGCGCATCACCCAACCCTACAAACTCGTCTCGCGCGAATTGCGCCCCATCGACACCGTGGTTGACGTGCGCGGCGTCAAAGTGGGCGGCAACCGCTGCGTGGTCATCGCCGGCCCCTGCTCGGTAGAAAGCGAAGAGCAGATCATAACCACTGCCCGGGCCGTTCGCGAGGCCGGGGCAAGCATGCTCCGTGGGGGGGCCTTCAAACCGCGTTCCTCGCCCTACACCTTCCGCGGCCTGGGTGAATTGGGCCTGCGCCTGCTGGCGCAGGCGCGCGAGGAGACCGGCCTGCCCATCGTCACCGAGGTTATGACGCCCAACGATGTGGATCTGGTGGCCCGCTACGCCGATGTGCTGCAGATCGGCGCCCGCAATATGCAGAACTACCAGCTCCTCGAAGAGGTTGGCCGCACCGGCATGCCTGTGCTGCTCAAGCGCGGCCTCTCGGCGACCATCGAGGAGTGGCTGCTCTCGGCGGAATATGTGGTAGCCCAGGGCAATCCCAATGTCATCCTCTGCGAGCGCGGCATTCGCACCTTTGAAACCGCGACGCGCAACACCCTCGACCTCAACGCCGTTGCCCTGGCCAGGCGCCGCACCCACCTGCCAGTGATAGTAGACCCCAGCCACGGCACCGGCAAGTGGTACCTGGCGCCACCCCTGGCCCTGGCCAGCATCGCCGCGGGGGCCGATGGGCTTATCATCGAGGTGCATCCCGACCCCGATCGGGCCAGATCCGATGGCGGCCAGTCACTCAACCCGGAGAACTTCGCCGCCCTGATGCCGAAACTCGCTGCCGTCGCCGCTGCAGTGGGCCGCAGCCTCTGAGGTGATCCTCACCCACCCCCCAACCCCTTCCCTCTCCACCTGTGGTGGAGAGGGAAGGAGCGCTGAGTGCAGCGAGGCGGGGAAAGGTGAGAAATGAGGCCCCATTTGAAGGGGTGCGGGGCAACCAGGTCTCCTACCTCCCGATCTGTAATTGACATTACATACGCCCGGCGGCTATAATACGCGCGGTTTTGCCCTGCCTCTAGCCGGGAGACGCATATCCACATGAAGCGTCGTACTGCCCTGCGTAATGCCGCCCTTTCTGCACTTACCGTCCTGGTCATCGCCATCATTGCTTTGTACCAGCTTCCTGTCACGGCTGCGCCGCCGCAGGCCCCGGCAAGCGCTCCTCTCGCACAGGTCAATTTTAGCTGGCTCACTACCAGCGGTACGCTTTCCATCCAGCCCGGGCAGAGCGGCTTTTTCGTCTCAGACTTGCGAAACGCCGGCCCCGACGCTGATTTCACGCTGCGCGTCGATAATCTCCCCACCGGCTGGACGGCCGATTTCTCGCCCGCATCCAGTTTCCGGCTGGCCCAGAACCAGACCCAGCGCGTTACCGTGCGCATCAGCGTTCCTGCCAACACGCCGCTCGGCACTCCTCCGGCGAACCTGAATCTCGTCGCCCGGCGTGCCGCCGATAACGCTGAGACGACCGCGTTTATCACCGTCAATGTGGTAGCGCCCGCTACTCCCACGAACACCCCTGTCGGCCCCACACCCACCCGTGGCCCTGTCTGCCGTGATGGGTTCGAAGACGACAACAATCCTGCCAGCGCCCGTAACATTGATATCAACACCGCCCAGGAACGGACCATGTGCCCGATCGGCGATGTTGACTGGCTGGTGTTCGGGGCCATTGCCGGCAAGGTATACACCATCGATATTACGCGCATGGATCCGGGGATCGATTTGACCCTGGAGCTCTTTGATCCGGATCTCAACAGCATCGCCTTCAACAGCGATTTCTTCAACCGTGACCCGGCCAATCCCAACCCCGGCGATACGCGCCCACGCATTACCATTCGTATCCCCCAGGATGGGCGCTATTTCATCCGGGTGCGCGACTCGGCCGGGCGCGGAGGAACAAACTTCTTCTACGTTATCGCGCTGATCGACGAGAGTTACGGCCCCACACCCACCACGGCAGCCTCGGTCTGTCAGGATCTCTTCGAGCCGGATGGGCTGCCTGAACAGGCACGTCTGATCACCTCCAATGAGATCCAGGAAAACCGCCGCCTCTGCCCTGATGGTGATGCCGATTGGGTGACGTTCTTCGGCAAAACGGGCAAACGTTACATCATCTACACCGATACGCGCCGCTATCGTGGCCGCATCGAAGTGAACCGCGACACCGAGGCCGGCGCTGATACCGTGATGGTGCTCACCGATCGCGACGGGGTAAGCATTCTCGATTTTAATGATGACATCCCCGGCGGCGAGAGTCTTGACTCGCAAATCGAGTTTATCCCGGAGGTCGATGGCTTCTACTTTGTGCAGGTGAAGAACACCGGCGATATCGGCAACCAGTTCATCCGCTACGATCTGGTGCTCTTGCTCTGTACCCCTGGCCAGACCGATTGCGTCCGGGCAGACGTGCCGGGTCTGCCGGTGTCGCCGATTACCCCGGGGCCAGTCGGTACACCGGGCCGGGACTTTAGCCTGGATCTAACAGCTACGCCACGCCCATCCCCGAGCCCGACGGCGACGCCGCGTCCGTGATCGGTCGTGGAACCCGGAGCAGTTGGGACGCCTCCTGCGAGGAGATAGGGCGCGACACTCTCCCAAATCCTTGTGTTCCTCGATCGTCGGGAGAAGGGTCGGACAACCGGATTGCTCCTGCCGGAGGGGAGGGGCCGGGAGGGTGAACCTTTCCAGGAACTGGCCCTCCTCGGTTGTTTGGAAAGGTGTGGAGAAACCGGGTTTCTCCACACCCCTGCCCGCAGACAGGGTATGGGACGGTTGCGCCCTCTCAGGAAGCCGGGTTCCTCGATTGTTTCGAGGAGGATCGGGCAACCGGATTTCCTCAGTGCCTGCGGAGAGGGTATGGGATGGCTTCGCCTTCCCCGTACATCAGCGGACGCCCCGGGTCCGGATAGGCTCCTGATGCACGCTGCTGCCAACGATGAGGCCACCGAGATCGAGATGCTGGTGGCCGAACTGGCCGAACGGATCGGGCCCCGCCGCCCCACCTCGGCCGAGGAGGCCCGGGCGGCGGCCTTCGTCAATGGCCGGCTGCGCCGGGCCGGGATGGGGGTGAGCGCCTACGAGTTGCGTGTGGTCTCCCGCGTGGGCACGACCTATGCCCTCTTTGCGGCCCTGGGGATGGCCGGCACGGCACTGGCGTTCTTTTTCCCCTGGCTCGGGCTGCTCTGGGAGTTGGGCCTGCTCGCCATCGCCCTGGCTGACGCCTTTGTGGCCCCCCTGCCGCCCCTGGGGCCACGCCGCATCAGCCAGAACATCGTCGGTGTCCGCGCCATCGCCGAAGCCGCCGGCGCACCCCCGGTCGAGCCGCGCTGGCGCGTGGTATTGCTCGCCCCGCTCGATACCCGTCCGCTCCAGCCCGGTCTCGCCGTCCTTGCCGGCTCGGGACGTAGCGCGGCCCTGGCGCGCCTTGCCGCAACCACGCTCCTGGCCGCTGGCGCCCTGGGGGCCATGCTGTTACCCGGACCATGGTGGCTGCTTCAGGGAGGCGCGGGGTTGCTTTTCGGCCTGATCCTCATCGGGGCCATGCGGCCCCTTATCCCCGATCCGTCCGACGGCGGCTGCAATGCGCTGGCGGCCCTGGTGAGCGCCGTGACGCGCCTGGGCGCGCTGGAGCGGGCCGAGGTGTGGGCCGTGGCCGTGGGCGCCGCCAGCAGTGATCCATGGGGGGTGATCAGCCTGTTGCGGCGCTACCCCTTCGAGCCAGACCGCACCCTGGTCATCGCCCTGGAGTCGCTCGCCGCCGGCCAGCTCGTCTACGCTACCGCCGAGGGGGCGCTCCGCAGCCGGGCCGCCGATGCGCTGCTGGTGCGCCTGGCCGCTGCTGCCGACGCCGCCGATCCGCATATTGACGCGGACCCCCGCTGTCTCACCACCGAAAGCGTCCTCACCGCGCCTCTCCGCCGCCTGGGGTATCGGACCCTCACCGTGACGGCCCATGCCGCGCCCGGCGCCGCACCACACGCTGCACCCGCCGATACGCGCCTGGTTGAACGAGCGGCGCGTCTCGTTGTCGGCCTGGCGCACCAGATCGATGCCGAGCCGTAGCGTCACTTGCGTAACGCCCCTGAGCGTGGTAGGATCAGGCCATCCCTGACCGCCCGTGGGTGGGTATGTGTTTTGAGCCAACACGGTTTCGATGGGAGCCTTGCTCTCACGAGTTGAGCTATGCGGCGGGCCGCAGATGCTCACAGGCGGGCACCCACCTGCGCTCCGCAGGTTCGAAACAGGCTCACTCACGGCGGGTCGGGGAGCACTGCGGTGTGGAACGGTCGGGCATTACAGCCCTTCGCACCGCCATCCGTCCATCGTCATGCTCTACCTCCTCTTCGGCCCCGATGAGTTCAGCCGCAGCGAAGCCCTGGCCGCGATGCGCGCCGCATTGCCCCCCGATGTCGCCGAGATGAACAGCGTGCGCCTCGATGGGCGCCGGCTGAAGCTCGAGACCCTCGCCATCGCCTGCGAGGCCCTGCCCTTCCTTGCCGATCGCCGTCTGGTGATCGTGTTCGATGCGCTCAAACACAGCCGGGCAGGCAAGGAACGCGAGGAACTGCGGGCGTACCTTGAACGGGTCCCGGCGTGGTGCGATCTGGTCTTCGTTGAGAACGAGGACGTGGATCGGCGCAGTAGTCTCTTCACCTACCTGAAAAAGGCTGGCGAGGTACGGGAGTTTCCGCTACCCGAGGGTCCGGCGCTGCTGCGCTGGCTTGCCGAGCGCGCCACGGCGCTGCAGGCCCGTCTGGCGCCCGACGCCGCCGCCCGGCTGGTGGAACTGATGGGCAACGATACCCGCGCCCTGGCGACCGAGCTAGAGAAGCTCGCCACCTACGTGGGCCGGGGGAGGACGATCGATGTAGCGGCGGTACAGGTCCTGGTGGAGGATCAGCAGGAGCAAAACCTGTTCGCCTTCATTGATGCGCTGAGCGCTCGCCGGCTCGGCCCGGCGCTGCAGGGGGCGCGCGCCCTGCTCGAAGACGGCCAGGCGGCGACTTACGTGCTCTTCATGCTGGCCCGGCAGATACGTATTCTGCTGGGGGTGCAGACGCTCGCGGCCCGGCGCCTCCGCCCCGATGCCATTGCCGCCGAGTTGAACCTGAAACCCTTCGTGGTGCGCAAGGCTATTGAACAGGCCCGTGGTTTCGGCCCCGGTGAGCTCGAACATCTGCACGACCGGTTGCTCGAACTCGACGTGGCCATCAAGACGGGACGCATCCAGGCCGAGGTGGCCCTGGAACTGTTCGTCGCCGAGGCGTGCCGGTAAGGGGCGGTTCAAACCCGCCTACCGATGTATGTGGAGGTGTGGAGCCACGCTGACGTCGGAGTGGCCAACCTCGAACGGGAGGATCTGGGAGGGCTGCGCCCTCCCAGGAGAATCCTTTTTCAAGTCAACAGAGGTGGGGAAGAATCTGCTTCCCCTGCGCCCGGTAGAGGCGCGAGGCCGAGCGATGATCACGCGCCCGCCGCCTGTGCGGCGTTGAACTTCTTCATCAGGCGCGATTTGCGGCGCGCGGCGTTGTTCTTGTGGATAATGCCCTTGACCGCGGCCTTGTCAAGGGTGCTGAGCGCCTCCCGCACCAGAGCCTCGTCGGGCGTGCCGCTGTAGATCGACAACTCGGCCTTCTTAATCATCGTCTTGACACGCGAGCGATACATCAGATTGCGCTGGCGCTTGCGCTCATTACTGCGAATGCGCTTCTTCGCTGATTTCGTGTTCGCCAAGGGACCCTTCCTCCAGTATAATCTAGCACCGGTTGGAGAGGTAAGGAGACACCTGGTTTCCTCTTACCCCTGCCAGTCTGAGAGGGTCTCACCCTCCCGGTAAACCCTCTTTGCCTGCCGTTATTGTGCGGCACAGCCGATGATTTGAGATCATGGGAACCGGCTTCCCAACTGGCCTTGCCGGCAGAGCGCCGGTGTTGCCGGTGCATTGTTGCCTGACGCTGAAGTATACCAGAAGGCCCACCGCCGTGCAACTTTCATCGCGGCTACGGCGCGTCTCAACGGGCGCCGCGCGCAACAGCCTGATCGTCATGGGCGGCTTTGTCCTGAGCCGGGTGACCGGCCTGGCGCGCGACATCGTGGCGACCTACTTCTTCGGCACCAGTGCGGCGGCGGCGGCCTACCGGGCCGCGTTTTCGATTGTCGATCTGCTGTACCTGATTATCATCGGCGGCGCCCTGGGCAGCAGCTTTATTCCCGTGTTCATCGAGGTCTGGGAACGGGACGGACAGACGCGGGCCTGGCGTCTCGCCAGTGCCGTGGTGACCTGGTCGCTGCTGGTGCTGGCCGTGGCGAGCACCGTGGTCTTCGTCGCCGCGCCAGGGGTGGTAACACTGCTCTACGGCGGACGCGGCTTTGACGCCGCGACCCTCGACCTCACCGTGGCCCTGGCCCGTCTGTTCCTGCTATCCCCGCTCTTGCTCGGCCTTGGCGGGCTGGCCATGGCCGCGCTCAACGCGCGCGAGCACTTTGCCATGCCCGCCCTCGCCCAGTCGGTGTACAATCTGGGCATCACCCTGGGCGCCGTGCTGGGCGGATTGACAGGTCTGGGCATCTGGGGCATGGCCTGGGGAGTAGTGACCGGCGCGCTTCTCTACCTGCTTGTGCAACTGCCGCCCCTGTGGGGCATGGGCATGCGCCTGCGGCTGACCCTGGGGCGGGGCATGGAGGAGGTGGGACGCATTGCCCGGCAGATGGGGCCGCGGGTGGTTGGCCAGGCCGCGGCCTACCTGAGCATCGTGGTCACCCTGGCCCTGGCTGCCCGCCTGCCCGCCGGGGATGCCAGGGTGGCCGGCCTGGGCTACGCCTACCAGTTGATGCTGCTGCCCTACGGCATCTTTTCGCTCAGCCTGAGCCAGGTGGCCTTTCCCCGTCTGGCCCGTCTGGTAGCCGAGGGCCGCTATGCCGATCTGACGGCCGATGTGCGCCGGACCCTCGCCATCATTCTCTGGTTGACCCTGCCGGCCACCACTGCTCTGCTGGCGCTTGGCTTTCCCCTGGCGCGGGCGCTCTTCGAACGCGGGGCCTTTGATGCCCGCTCGCTGGAGTACACCGTGCAGGCCCTGACGGGCTACGCCCTTGCCCTGCCTGCCTTTGCCGCCTCGGAGATCCTCATCCGCGCTTTCTTTGCCATGCAGCGCACCTGGACGCCGGTGCTGGTAGGGGTGTTCCAGGTCTCGCTGAACCTGACCCTCGGCGTGAGCCTGTTACGCGCTGGCGGGGATGTCGGCGCCCTGGCCTTCGCCTTCAGTATCGCCAATACCACCGAGGCACTCCTGCTCTTCGCGCTCCTGGGCGCGGCTCTCCCCGGCCTCTGGCGCGAGCGGCGCCTGTGGTGGTCGCTCGGCGCCGCCCTGATCGGCACGATCGCCCTGGGCGCACTCCTCACCACTCTGACCGTGGCCTCACGCGGTCTCGTTCCCGCCGTGAGCGCCGGTTACGCCTACCAGTGGACCCGTGACCTGCCGCTGTTGTTGGTCTGGCTGGCAGGCGTGGGGGTGGCCGGCGCACTGACGTACCTGGCGCTCACCGTCGCGCTGGGTGCGCTACCGGCCCGCGTTGTGGTCGAGCGCCTGCGGCGAGGCTAGGAGGGGATAGGGCAGACCTCACAGGCTATCGCCTCGGGCGGCTCGGAGGGGCTGCGCCCCTCCAACAACCTCTTGCGGTGGCCTGTGGACCCTGCCAGGACGAAGTCTCGCCGTAGTATTAGAGCTTCTCAGCAATGACCCTGGGCTGGGTGAAAAGATGCAGATAATCTGGCCCGCCGGCCTTGCTGTCGGTGCCCGACATGTTGAAGCCGCCGAAGGGATGGACCCCCACCAGCGCGCCAGTGCACTTGCGGTTGAGGTAGAGATTACCTACGTGGAACTCCTCACGGGCGCGCTCCAGCCGTTCGAGCGAGCGGGAGTAGAGTGAGCCGGTCAGGCCATACTCGGTGCCGTTGGCGAAGGCCAGGGCCTCGTCGAAATCACGCGCGCGGGTAAAGGCCAGCACCGGGCCGAAGATCTCCTCCTGGCTGATGCGAGCCTCGTGGGGCACGTCGGCGAACACGGTGGGATTGATGAAGTAGCCTCCATCCTTGAGCAAGTCATGGTCCACCACCTCACCGCCGACAACCAGCCGGCCCTCTTCCTGGCCAATGGCGATGTATTCGCTGATGGTATTGAAGGCCCGCTGGTCAATGACCGCTCCCACATCAGTTTCGGGCTGGGCCGGGTTGCCGAGGCGCAGGGCGCGGGTACGCTCAATCACCCGTTGCAACACCTGCTCGTAGACCTCCTCAACCACAATGGCCCGCGAACAGGCGCTACACTTCTGGCCCTGAAAGCCAAAGGCCCCGGCGACGATCCCGGCGGCGGCGGCGTCCAGATTGGCAGTTTCGTCTACTACCGTGGCATCCTTGCCACCCATCTCAAGGATGGCGCGCTTGAGCCAGTTCTGACCGGGCTGGCGCACCGCCGCCCGCCCCATGATCCGCAGCCCCACCTGCTTCGAGCCGGTAAAGCCGATGAAGCGCACCTTCGGATGATCCACCAGGTAGTCACCAAGCACGGCATCATCGCCAGGCACATAGTTGACCACCCCTGGCGGCAGGCCCGCGGCTTCCAGCACCTCCAGCAGCTTCGCCGCCGTCACCGGGGCGCGCGGCGAGGGCTTGAGCACCACGGTGTTACCGGTCACGACGGGGGCGACGACCAGGGTGGTGACGATCGCCAGCGGAAAGTTCCATGGCGGAATGGCCAGCCCCGGCCCGAGGGGAACGTAGCGCAATTCGTTGTACTCGCCGGGGCAGGGTATCAGCGGCTGCCGTTCCCCCTGCAGGCGCAGGGCCAGACGCGCGTAGTACTCGCAGAAGTCAATCGCCTCGGCGACATCGGCGTCGGCCTCGACCCAGGTCTTGCTGACCTCGTAGACGATCCAGGCGGCCAGGTCCTCCTTATTGCGGCGCATGATCGCCGCGGCGCGCAGGAGCACCTGGGCGCGAGCCTCCACCGGAACGCGCCGCCACGTGTGGAAGGCAGCCTCGGCTGCCTCCAGCGCCTGGTTGGCCAGGGCCTGATCGGCCTTTGCGACGTAGCCGACCACTTTCTTCGGCTCGGCAGGGTTGATTGAGGTAAGCTTCTCCTCGCGCAGGATGCGCTCACCGTGGATCACGACCGGATAGGTTGCGCCGAACTGGCCGGCCACGTGGCGCAGGGCGCGCTGCATCGCCGCGCGCCGCTCCGAGGTGGAAAAATCGCCGAATGGTTCGTTCCGAAACTCTGGCAGCATTTTCGCGCTCCTTCGTGTATCGTAGCGCAAACCCGGTTTGCTGGTATCAAAAAGCGGGGAAACCGGGTTTCCCCGCACCCCGGCCCCGGTTGGGGCGCTGCCGGGGAACCGCGTTTCCCCGCGCCCATCCAAACGTAGGTGGAAACCATGTCTTAGCCGAGTAACCCCATACCGAGCCACGAGCGATAGGTCCGTCGCTGCGCCTCGTCGGGCGCGGGGAGTGGCTTAATCACCGCGCGGTCAGGGGGCGCCTCGGCAAGGGTCACCGATGCCTCGATCAGCGCGTCGCCACGAAAGAGGCTCAGGCGGACGGTATCGCCAGGTTGCCGCTCCTCCAACCGCTCGGTGAGCCGCTCATCATTGACGCGCCAGCCGTCGAGGGCCAGCAGTTCGTCGCCGGCATACACGCCCGCTTCCCAGGCTGGACCATCGGAACGCACGCTCTCGATGATTGTCCGCTCACCCTGCCGCTTGAGGTTGCACCCCAGCCACGCCCGCGGCCCTTTCCGCTCCCAGCGCAACTCCAGGCCCGCCACCGCCAGGGCGCGAGCATAGTCCAGTTCCGCCACGCCGGACACGTAGCGGGCGAAGAAATCGCGGAAGGTGCCCTGCCGATCGCCGGTCAGTTCCTCCACCGCAGCCAGCAAGGCCCCCTCTTCAGGTATGCCCGGTCCGGTGATGGGATAGGCGGCGTAGAGCTGGCGCATCAGGTCATCGAGTGAACGCATGCCGCTGGTTCGCGCGCGGATCTCCATATCCAGCAGAAAGCAAACCAGGCCGCCCTTCAGATAGTAGGAAACACTGGAGTTGGCGCTGTTCTCGTCCGGGCGGTAGAACTTGATCCAGGCATCGAAGCTGCTCTGCTCCAGGCTCTGCAACAGGCGCCCGGGCTGGTTCTGAAGTTGCGCGACGGCCTCGCCCAGCCGCTCCAGAAAGCGTTCCGGCGCCATCAGCCCCGCCCGTACCAGCAGCAGGTTATCGTAATAAATGGTGGCGCCCTCCACCCACCAGAGCAGCCGGGTGTAATTCTCGCGGCGGTAGTCGAACGGACCGAGGGGCGCCGGGCGCAGACGCTTCGCGTTCCAGACGTGGAACAACTCGTGGGAGGTGAGCGACAGGTACCGCTCGTAGTTGCGCTCCGGGCGGAACGTCCAGCGGTCAACCTGGTTGGTGACGCTGTTGCGATGTTCCAGCCCGCCGCCGCGCCCATCGAGCAGATGCAGGATGAAGGTATAGTGGCGGTAGGGCAGAGCGCCAAAAAAATCACGCTGCACCTCAACAATGCGCCGGGTATCGGCGATCAGGCGCACCTCGTCCTCATTGCCATACCCCCAGATAGCGATACGATGGGGAACGCCGTCCACCTCAAAGGCCAGCAGGCGGTGCGTGCCACACTCGACGGGACAATCCACCAGTTCGTCGTAATCGGCGGCGAGAAACTCGTTGGGCCGATTTGCGGGTTCGAGGCCGGTCGTCACCTGCCAGCCCGGCGGTGGTTCGACCCGCAGGCGCAGCGGCTCGGCCTCGCGGCCCGGCACAAACACGAACACGCTGGCGCCGTTGAAATAACCGTGGGCGCCATCCAGGTGACTGGTGCGCACCGTCAGGTCGTTCGCATAGACCTGATAGCGGACCTGGATGCGCTCCGCGCCCCCGGTTTCGACACGCCAGGCGTCCCTGGCGATCTTGCGCCAGGGCAACGGCGTATCCATTGCGGTGGTAAACGCGCCAAAGCCCTGCACGTGCCGCGCGTACTCGCGGATCATGTAAGAACCGGGCGTCCACGAAGGTAGAATCAGATCGACAAAAGCTCCATCCAGGCCATCCACTTCGACGGTGACGTGGAAGAGGTGCGTATGCGGCGCGGGCATGCTGATGGTGTAGGTGATCATTGTCCGGTCAGGGGATAGCTTGCGAATTGGGAGGGTACAGAATCATGTTTCGTTGGCGCTGGCGGCTATGCTGCCAGCGCCAACGAAAAAACCTGAAGTTCGGGGTTTGCGCCGACGACGCTGCCTCGGCCCTGGAGAGGAAACCTGGTTTCCCCTCTTCACACATTAGTCTGTATACGGACGGAAGAGCCGCTCGAAGAGCAGATCGAAATTAGGCGACTCGGAGGAGATGCGCTCGTAGATCTCCACCACGCGGGCGGCCTGGTCACGGCGACGCCAGAGCGCCTCGGCGAAGCGTCCATCGTTGACCACCCCACGCTGCTGGAGAAAGGCGTAGAACTGCTTAATGGCCGTACAGATCTCGCGCACCTGGCGCGCCGAGGTGTTGCCCACACGATGCGGGTAGTAGTAAAACAGGCACTCATCGAGGGTGGCATAGTCGCCCTCGGCAAGGCTGCGCCCGTAGTACGACTCGAGGAAATCGGCGTAGATCGCCAGGGCGCGCCCGCGGGCGCGGGCCGTCGTGGCGCTCTTACCCATTTCCAGCAGATAATCCTGGAACTGGCCTAGCAGATCATCATTGGCACGGCAGACATCATCCGGTTCATCGAGCTCGAGATCATCGTCGAAGTCCCCATCGAAATCTTCATCGAGATCATCCGGTTCGGTCCCTTCCCAGACCTCTTGCCAATCGCCAGCGCTAAGCACATCCAGCACCAGATCATCGTCGGCTTGCTCTTCTGGAGCGACCAGTTCGAGGCGCGGAAAGAGATCCGGAGCGCGCGCGAGCAAATCGTTCAGATGGCGAGCAATAATCAACTCAACTTCCTCGGGACGCGCCGATTGCAGCCGCTCAACCGTTTCGGCGGGCAGCAGGGAGAGCATCCGATCGCGAGCGGCGAGGATGATCATGGGGTCATCCGGGTCAATCGTATCACCATCGCCGAGGGCGTTGGTATCCCAGAACTCATCGTTCGACCAGTCGTCATCATCATCGTGGTTCAGGCGACTGAAAAACGACTGGCGACCAGGGTCGGCATGAGCCGCGCCAAAGGCCGAGGCCCGCTGCACCTGGCCGCTCCAGAGACCGGCCTCGGCATCACGCTGGCGAGCCTGGCGCAAGTCGCGCTGCAGGGCGTCAATCTCGACGAGCAGGGCCTCATCGCTGGAGTGGCGGTAGAGACCTTCGACTGGCGGTTCAAACACCTCGTCGGCGCCGAAGATGCGGAGTGCGCCGATCGGCTGAGTGGTGAGGAACGTATCGTCCAGCAGATGCACCCGGCCATCGCGGAGCACCAGATGCTGCCAGGGACTGCCGGGATACCCGGCGCGCCAGGGAGCGGCGGCAAAGATCGGCAGCAGCACCTCATTGCACGGCACCAGGGCCGCCTGGGCGCGACGCACCCGCTCCACGATGGACTCAATCAGTTCCGCATCCTGCGCGGCGACAGCGGCGGCGCGAAAGGCTTCGCGGTCCTCGCGCTCGATCTCTACAACCAGCGGCTCGGCGCGAACCACGCGCATCAGGATGCTATCGCCGGGAACGAAGCCGCTCTGCGCGTACCAGGCCCGCAAATTGAATGCCGGGAGCGTAGCCAGGTCCTCCTCGGCACCGGAAGAGAGCACGGCCAGGAGCGAACCGTCCGCGCCGCGCAACTCGCAGGTTCCGGGGCGCTGGCCAGCGAAGGGTTGCAAATGGGCCAGGGGCAACAAACCGGCCTCAATATCCCGCGAGCGCGGCAGGCACCGAAAGCGCAACCCCTCGAGCGCGACCCGCAGGGGCACCAGTTGGGTGCGACTCAAGCGCAACCACCCCAACTTCAACCCATCCCAGCGCAGGCGCTCGCGAATGGTCGCGTAGGGGTTCTTTGCGCTGCTCGGACGCTGCTCGAGCACCCGGTCGAGGATGCGGCGCTCCTCGACCGGGCCATCGTATTCATGGGCCAGGCCCCGTAAAATGCTGGCAATTGTGGGCTCGTGCTGTGTCATGGCCCCCTGCTCCATCAGATGCGCATGCTACCACGCCAGGGCGTGTGGTCGAGTGATCCAGGGATAGATTCTTTGCATTAGTCGGGGCGTAACTCTTCGGGTTACGCCTGCGGTGTTACCCATGCGCGCGCAACCTTCAAGGTCGCGCTGCAGTCTCTCCCAGCCGGCGCGCGCCCTCGGGCGGGCCCCAGCCGGCGAACAGATCGGGATGGATCAGGCGCGCCAGCAACTCAAGGCTATCAACGACCCGCGGGCCGGGGCGGCTGAAGTAGCTATTGGCATCTACGGCAAAGACACGCCCGGCGCGCACCGCGGGGAGCGTATCCCAGCCGGGGCGCCGGGGCAGTACCGCCAGCGCCTCACTGGCGGTTCGCTCAAGGTCGAAACCGCACGGGGCCAGCACGATCACTTCGGGGGCAAACGCAACGACCTCGTCCCACGCGACGCGCCGGGAAGGCTCACCCGGCGCGCCAAGGCCGGCGCGCCCGCCGGCAAGTTCGACCAGTTCAGGGAGCCAGTGACCGGGGCCGAAGGGCGGATCGAACCACTCCAGGCATGCCACACGGGGCCGGCTGGTTGCCCGGGCCGCCCGTTCGCGCACCTGTGTCACCCGCGCGCGCAACCGTGCAACCAGTTCGGCAGCCTGCGCGCGCCGTCCGGTGGCGTTGCCCACGGCGAGCATTGTGCCGAAGATGCCTTCCAGATCGGTCGGCTCGAGCGAGAGGATGTGCGGAGCGGCGCTCACCTGCGCCACGGCCCGTTCAACCACGCCAAACGAAACCGCGCAGACATCGCAGAGGGCCTGGGTAAGCACGAGATCAGGTTGCAGGCGTTCAAGCAGCGCCGTATCGAGATTGTAGATGGAGATGCCATTGCGCAACTGCCCGCGCACCGCCGCGTCAATCTCCGCGGACGTGGCGCGGTGATGGTCGAGGGCGCTGGCGGTAATCACGGGGCGTTCACGCGCCTCGGGCGGATAATCGCACTCGTGCGTCACCGCCACGACCTGATCCCCCAACCCCAGGGCGAAAGCTATTTCCGTGGTGCTCGGCAACAGAGAGACGATCCGCATATCCACCTCCAACTCTTCCACGGCTTACAGGGTAGCATCCGCGCGATGGTGTGTCAAGGCGCGATGGTTGGAAGGGATGCGACACAACGGTGTGCACGTGCCGCGGCCTGCGGCCCGCTCCCGGTAGAAGCTGATCCCAGACGGCAACCCGGCCTCCAGCCGCCAGCCGACCAGTTGGGCAACCTGGCAACGCCCTGCCTCGTGACGGTGATACTGATCGTCGGGCACAGGCCGGCTGCCATAGTATGGTCAACCTCGACGCACACCCGCGTAGCGATAAACGCCCGTTCAAAGGCCGCCTCGCTCTCGGCCACGTCATCGCGGCTGGGAAGAAAGCAATCAGGGGGATGAAAGGAAGGCCCTCACGGTCGAGATCAGCCTACAATCCGCACATCTGCGAGCTGCAATCGCCCTGACAGAAGAAGTGGGGAGAGCATCGCTCTCCCCACTCTTCTGTGCTGGTCTTACTTACGAATGAATGGCGTGTACAGCCGTGACGGCGTTGAGGTAGGGGGAATTGGAGTAGAGCTAGGGGGAATTGGGGTAGACTGCTGGACAACAAATTCGGTGTCATCACCGTCCTGGGCCTGAACGGTAAAGCTGTACATACTCGAGATCGCGAACCCCAACCCCAGAATCACTACGATAATACCCATTACGAACCAGGCCTTCATACGACGAGTCACGATACCACCTC
>CAKZSI010000036.1 GCA_937918935.1 uncultured Chloroflexales bacterium
CGTGATCAGCCCCAGTTCGAAGCTGCGCCCGTAGCTCTCCACGTGATCGACGAAAGTCTGCGCGAACCCCGGCGCTCTGGGCGCGGTGGTCTGCGCGCTGTAGCCGGCCTTGATGGCCATGCGTTTCAGGGTGTACATCACGTCAGTGATGCGGATCTCCTGGGGACAGCGTTCCATGCAGTAGTAGCACGACACGCAGTACCAGGGCGTATTGCTGCGGAGCACGGCATCACGCATCCCGGCGGCGATCATGGCAAAGAGCGCCCGCGGGGTGTGGTCCATATCTGGACCGGAGGGGCAAGAACCTCCACACGTGCCACATTGCAGACATGCCTCAAGATGGGGATCAACCGGGGCCTCGGCAACAACTTCGCGGAAAAAGTCAGAGGTGCGCGACAGGGATGCGGATGTCGCCATGAACGCCTCCTCACTGAGTATGCCCGATTCGCCGTTGAAACGGAGTTCAAGGCAAACGGTGCCATGCGCCTGTCCACAGGGCGGATTCCGGCGCACGAGCGGGCCACAACCAGCGTCTGGACAGATTTAACGAGGCCAGCTGCACGACGCAGCGCGACGATGAGCTAATGTCAACGCTTCGGGGTGTAGCCGAAGATTACGATATGTCACGAATGGATATGGGTTGCAAGGAATATAGCACGTTCCGTTATAGGTACCAGGGATGGCTTGATAACTTAACGCGACGTTCTATTAACCATTGGGGGCGTGGGATCACCCGGTGGGTGGCCCCACGCCCCTGCTCTATGGGGACGCGGCCGGCGCGCCACCACTGCCTGCGGAAGAGCGGGGAAACCAGGTTTCCCCGCGCCCCTCCTCGATGGGGACGCGGCCGGCGCCCCATCACTGCTTGCTGCAGGGCGGGGAAACCAGGTTTCCCCACGCTCCTGCGCGATGGGGACGCGGCCGGCGCGCTGGCGTCGCTCCTGGGAGGACGGGGAAATCGGGTTTCCCCACACCCCTGCTCAATGGGGGTGAGGCTGGCGCCTCGGCACCGCTTGCGGCAGGGCGGGGAAACCAGGTTTCCCCACGCCCCTGCGCGATGAGGACGCGGCTGGCGCGCCACCGCTGCCTGCGGCAGGGCGGGGAAACCAGGTTTCCCCGCGCCCCTGCGCGATGGGAACGCGGCCGGCGCGCCACCGCTGCCCGCGGAAGAGCGGGGAAACCAGGGTTCCCTACGCCCCTGCCAGAGGGGTTCGGAACAAGGGAATGGCAAACCCGCTCTTACGCCCCCCGCCGCGCCTGGAACTCGGCCGCCTGGTACATGAAGGCTTCGAGACGGGTGGTGAGGTTGGTGCCGCCCTGGGCGTCGAAGGCAATGTCGAGCCAGGGGAGCTGATCGAGGTCGAGCCGCAGCCGCGGGGCGATGGCTGCGGTAATGATCCCCGGCATGCACGAGAAGGGCATGACGTTGATCACCCCGCATACCCCGTGCCGGGCCAGTTCTACTGTCTTGCCCATTGATAGCAGGCACTCATTGCCCAGGTCGGTCGAGTAGTACGGCTCGACGTAGCGCATCAGCCGGGCGACGGGGGTCTCGTAGGGGTGGTCGAGCAGGTGGGCCACGGGGCGCGCCAGGCGGCGTTCGAGCAGGCGCTGGTAGCGGTCAACCAGGGCCATACGGGCGCGGGCCAGGGGCTGCCCGCGCACGCGACAGGTGTCGTCGTAGCGCCAGTTGGCGTAGTAGAGCCATTCGATGATCGGCGCCAGGTCAACTTCGCCGCCGAGGGCTTCGACCCGGCGCACCAGGTCGAGGTTGCCGTAGCGGTTGTGGCGCAGGTAGATTTCGCCGACGATGCCGATCAGTGGGCGGCGTTGGCGGCGCTCCGCCGGCAGTTCCTCAAAGGCCCGCGCGGCCTGTTCCATGACCGTTACCAGCGCCCGCCCGCCGCCGGCCTCGGTGGCGGCCACCACCTCTTCCAGGCAATGCTGGTAGATCGCGTCGGCGGCCCCCGGCTCGCGTTCGTAGGGCCGGTAGCGGTGTAGCAACTTCTGCAACAGATCCACCGCCACCGCCCCCTCCCAGATCAGGCGTCGCATGCGCAAGGGGTTCTTGCCCAGCCCCTGGTAGGCATCGTTAACCGTCGGGCCGGTGATCTCCATCTCCTGCAAACCCAGCCGGTCGAGCGTATACCGCAGCAGGGTGACGTACTGCCCGAAGCGGCAGGAGCCGCTGCTGGTGACCATGAACAGCACCGCCCGCGCCGGGTCGAAATCGGGCTGCCGGGTCAGGCACACCAGGTCGCCGCTGATCAGCACGCAGGGGGCGCACTCGCGCCCGCCGCACTGGGCCAGCCCCAATGCCAGCGTCTCGTCCGTGGAGGGCGGCAGCATGACCGCTGGCTGCCCCTCGGCGCGGAAGGCCGCGGCCAGGATGAGGGCGTGGTCGCACATGAAGGGGAAGTAATAGGTCTTCGGGAGCGCGGATATGCTCATAGGTCCGGCGCCTTTCCACTCTCAGGCGCTACACGGTCGCCTCCCGACGGGGCGGTGTGAAGGCCGCTGGTCATCCACGAACCGGGGCCAGGGGAGAGACGTAGCCTCCCCTCCTCGCCTCGGAGGAGGGCGTGGCCCCCCTCCCAGCCTCCCCCCGGCTGAGGGGAGGCGCCGGACGCCATCCCTCTCAGGGTGCGGATAGGCGAAGTGCTCACCTGAAAGGCATTGCTCATAGGCTCTGCCTCATACGGAGGCTATCAAAAAACGCCTCGCAGCGGGTGATGATACCGGCGTCGGCGGTGTGTTCGTCAATTTCCAGCTCCAGGAACGGTTTGTCGCCCATGATCCGCTTGAAGTAGCCGAGGAGGAAGGAGTCGGGGCCGCAGCCGAAATTGGTGATCACAATCGCCTGGAGGCGCGGATCGTCGCGAATGAGGCGCCCGGCGGCGAGGATCTCCTGTCCGCCGCGCCAGTACATGTGCGGAAACTCGTCGGACAGATCTACCCCGCGCACCGGCAGGTAATCGAGGGGCAGGGGCACAACGCCGAGCTTGCGGAGCTTGTAGGGCAGGTCGAGGCACAGGCGCGGGTCATTGGTATTGTAAGGATGCCCGACCAGCACTGCTGCCGGACGGTCGGGCGGCAGGGCGGCCAGGGCGGCCCGGCCCCGTTCCTCCAGCGCGGCGTAGAAGGTGTGCTGGGCGCCACTGCCCGCCGCGTCCGCAGCTTCAACCGCCGCCCACGAGACGCCAAGCTGCCGGGCCAGGCGTTGCAGGTCGTGGCGCTTGAAGGCCGGATCGTGGTAGCGTATGGCGCCGAGGATGGGTCGCGCCTCCCGACCGTGCAGCGACAGATGCGCGGCGACCATGTAGGCCGTGGCGGGGATGAAGGGGCAATAGTTGCTCTCGTGCTGACCCGGCTGGGGGTCCTCGCGACTGACGACCACGGGCACGAAGAGGCGATCCACGTCTCTGTCGAGGAGATCGAGCACGTGGCCGAAGGCCAGCTTGACGGGGAAGCAGGTCTCGGCGGCGGCATGCTCGAGGGCGCGGCGCACGAGGGCCGGGTTGGTCGGCTCGGAGAGCACCACGTCTATTCCCAGATGGGCGAAGAAGGCCCGCCAGTAGGGAAACATATCGTAGACGATCAGGCTGCGGGGCAGGCCGATGCGCAGCCGTCCAGGACGGCGCTCCGGCTCATGGTAGTCGCCCAGCCACAGGCGCTGCCGCTCGGCGAAGTGATCGGGCAGATCGGCCCCGCGGGAGCGGGTGCGCCCGGCCTCCTCGAAGCGATCACAGAGCGCGCCGTAGAAGATCGGCGGCTCGCTGGCGATGTTTACCCGGTTGACCTCGCAGAGGTTCGGGCAGGCCTGGCAGACGAAGGTGCTGGTCGCGTAGCACCGGTCGGAGAGGTCGAAGCCCCGAAAGCGCGTCGGCGGGGCGGCCCCGTTCGCCTGGCGGGCCAGCTCCTCCCGCGCCAGCAGGGCCGCCCCGATCGCCCCGGTGACATCGTGGTGCGGCGGCACGGTGATGGTCCGCCCGGTGAGGGCCTCGAAGGCCGCCACCACCGCCTGGTTGGCGGCCACCCCGCCCTGGAAGAAGATCCGTGCACCCAGGGGCCGCCCGGCCACCACCCGGTTGAGGTAGTTCTGCGCCACAGCGTAGGCCAGCCCGCCCACCAGGTCGGCATGCCCCGCCCCCTGCTGCTGGTGGTGCACCAGGTCAGACTCCATGAACACGGTGCAGCGCTCGCCGAGGGCGGCGGGTTGCGCGGTGGCGAAGGCCAGCTCGCTGAACTCGCGGCGCACGTTGATGCGCAGCCGGTCGGCCTGTTCCTCGAGGAACGAGCCGGTGCCGGCGGCGCAGGCGCTGTTCATAGCGAAGTCCACTACGGCCCCGTGGGCCAGGCGGATGTACTTGCTATCCTGCCCGCCAATCTCAAAGATCGTATCCACCGTGGGGTCGAGGGCCATAGCGGCGCGAGCCTGGGCGGCGATCTCGTTACGCACCACGTCGGCCCCAACGAAGTCGGCGGTCAGGTAGCGGCCCGAGCCGGTCGTCCCCACGCCGCGCACCTCCACCCGGTCGCCCACCTCGGCCTGCAACTCGCCCAGCCCCTGCCGTACCGCCTCCAGCGGCCGTCCGGCGGTCAACAGGTAGCGTCGGGCAACCACCTGGCCACTGGCCTCGACCAGCACCAGGTTGGTGCTGATCGAACCGACGTCGATCCCCAGGTACACCGGGAGGCGACCGGCGAGGGCGCTGACGCAACAGATGGGCGACGTAGCCGACCCGGCGACGACTGGGCGGAGGGGCGGCATAGCGCGTCGCGGGGCCGGGGCCTGCAACACCGCCTCGAGGCGCTCAAGCTCGGGCAGGCGCGCCGTCTGGCCGCGCTCGGCATCGTCGCGGGCGATCAGCGCCGCGCCCAGGGCCGCCATCACCTCGTGGCGTTCGGGTACAATCAACTCGCCAGGGGCCAGCTCCAGCACCGTCTCGAAAGCCCGCACCACCGCCTGGTTGTAGGCTACCCCGCCCTGGAAGAGGATGGGCGGCGTAAAACGTTTGCCCCGTGCCACCACACTCTTGAAATTGCGCGCCAGCGCCAGGCAGAGACCGGCCAGGATGTCGGGCAACGGGCGGCCCTGCTGCTGGAGATGGATCATGTCGGACTTGGCGAAGACCGTGCAGCGCCCGGCGATGCGGGCCGGGCTGCTCGACTGCAGGGCCAGCCGCGCGAACTCGCCCTCGATGTTGATGCCCAGGCGCTCGGCCTGCTGGTCGAGGAACGAGCCGGTCCCGGCGGCGCAGAGGGAGTTCATGGCGAAATCAACCAGGCGCATCTGGTTCGTGGTCACGTCCCAATCGAGGGTGAGAAACTTACTGTCCTGCCCGCCGATCTCGATCACCGAGCGCGCCTCGGGATGTAGCGCGCCCACCGCGCGGGTCTGGGAGATCAACTCGTTGACGTGACGGCAGCCGATCAGCCGGGCGATGGCCTCGCCGCCCGAACCGGTCAGGCACACCCCGGCGATGGCCGCGGGGTCATACGCGGCGGCCAGATCACGCAGGCAGGCGATCAAGGTAGCGCGGGGCCGTCCATTCGAGCGGCGGTAGCGATGGGTGAGGAACGCGCCGGTCTCGTCGAGCAAAACTACCTTGACCGTGGTTGAGCCGACATCGATCCCGAGGAAACGTTCACGCATAGACGGTCCTTGCACTGATCGGCACACTGCCAGCAGGGTGTTTTCCTGGGAGGGCAATCCGTCCCGGAGCCTCCCTCCGGACAGGGACGTGGGCAAACCTGGTTTCCCTGCCATCCTCCAACCGATGGAGAGAACCCTCCGAGTTGCACCCGCAGCCGACTGACCGGCCAGCCGGGGAGAAGCCAGGGTTTTGTCGCCAGCACCTGTTCATATAAGTCAATTTCAGTAAATGAACAACCGGCGTAGAATTGAGAAGCGCGAACCTCAGAGGAAGGAGCGACAATCGTGATGCGCGATCGCAGCATCCTGCTCACCGGGGCGACCAGCGGCAGCGGGCTGGAAACGGCCCGCAGCCTGGCCCGGCAGGGCGCGACGCTGATCCTGGCCTGCCGCAACCTGGAGCAGGCCTACTTTGTGCAACAGCACCCGCGGCGCGTCGCAAAACTCGCCACCGACCGGCGGCTGCCCGCGCTTCTGCGTATTTATCGCGCTTCTCTAAGGCGCGTCGCAAAACTCGCCACCGACCGGCGGCTGCAGCGCGATCTGTGGCGGGTCAGCGCAGAGCTTACGGGAGCGATTGTGGACTTTTGATTCTGGATCTGGCGCGGTACATCTTGAGGCAGGGCGGTGTGGCAGAGGCAGTTCGCGCACCGCCCCTGTAGAGGTCCGAGGAACGCTCGCAGCCCACCTCACACTGGCGTGGATGCGGGCTGCGAACCGCCACGCCGGGCCTCGCGGGCCAGACGTTCGCGGGCCATTTGCAGCACGGCGCAGGTCCCCCCGCGCCGATCGCAATGCGGGCACCCCGCGACCATGCGCTGCTCGTGCAACTCGATAATCGCGTGGGCCGAACTCCAGAAGATATTCCTCGGCCCCACCAGGTCGAGCAGGCCGGTACGCCGGAACATATCCATCACACTCGGTTGCAGGGCCGTGAACATCACCTCGCCGCCGCGGGCGTGGTGCTCCTCCACAATCTGCCGCAACGCCTAGACGCCCATAGCGTCAATCAGCGGCACGCCGCGCATACTGATGACGAGGCTGTGGTAATCGCCCGCCGTCTCGAAGGCCTCCAGCACCGTGGTCACGCTGCCAAAGAAAACCGGCCCGGTCAGGTAGTAGACATGGATGCTCGGGCAACTGGCGGTGATCGGCATCCCCTGGGCCTGCAGGAACTCGGGATTCACGGGCGCACTGGTGACAGCCGTGCTGGAAGCCGACTGGCGCAGGTAGATGAGCGCCGAGATCGCCAGGCCGATAAGGATGGCCTGGGTCAGATCGAGGGCCGCAGTAGCGAGCATCGTAATCAGGAAGCCGGCGATGGCGTGTTTGAGGCGGGCATTGACAAAGAAATGGATGCTCTCCCACTCATTCATGCGCCAGGCCGTGACCAGCAGCACCCCGCCCAGGGCCGACAGGGGCACGTAGCGAATCGCCGGGGCCAGAATGAGCGCGCTGAGCAGCAGCAAGACCGAATGCACCAGACTGGTCACACGGGTTACGGCGCCGCTCTTAATGGCTACACTGGTGCGGGCAATCGCCGCCGTGGCCGGCACGCCGCCAAAGAAGGGAATAATCAGGTTGCCCACGCCCTGGCCGATCAACTCCTGGTTGCTATCGAAGGGCTTCCCGCTCATCGTCGCACCCACCGAACCGCAGAGCAAGCTCTCGATGGCCCCCAGGGCGGCGATCGAGACCGCCGGGGCCAGCAACTCGCTCAGATGATCCCAGGGGATGCCGGCCCAGGTCAGCCGGTGATCGAGCAGGATGGTGCGGGGTATATCGCCAATGATCGGCACCTGCCAGCTCAGGGCCAGGCTCAGGCCAGTGGCCAGGATGATACCGACCAGGGAGCCAGGGATGGCTCTGGTAAAGCGCGGCAGGACGATCATCGTCGCCATTACCACTGCGGCCAGCGCAAGCGTGTGCCAGTCGGGAACCAGGGGATGGGTAAAGTAGTGGATGAGCTTCTCGATGGCATTCTCGGCCTTCGGAGTGGTTACACCAAGGACATTATCGAGCTGTCCGATGGCAATAATCAGGGCGATGCCACTGGTGAAGCCAGCGATCACGGGGGAGGGAATGAAGGCGATGTAGCGCCCCATGCGGAACAATCCCAGCAGGATCAGCATGATCCCGGCGAGCAGGGTAGCGATCCAGACCCCTTCGAGACCGTAGCGACCGGCCAGGCCGATCAACACTGCCGACATCGCCCCGGTGGGACCACTGATCTGGTAGGCGGCCCCGCCCAGCCCGCCGATGATCACCCCGGCGAGGATCGCCGTCACCAGGCCCGCCGGGGCATCGGCCCCTGAAGCGACGCCAAAGGCGAGCGCCAGGGGCAGGCTGACCGCGCCAATGGTGATGCCGGCGAGCAGATCCTGCCGGAACTTCGTCGGCGAGTAGCCTTCGAATTCCCGGCGCAGCAGGGCAAGCAGAGGCAGACGGTCGAGCAGGGTTTGCATAATGCGGGCACCTCACTAAATATTCAAATACCTTCATATTTGTATATTCACACAGTGCAGTGTAACAGGGATGCCGGTCGCTGTCAATCCCGGCAACAAGGGAAGACAGAGAAAGCGGGTTGGTCCATACCCGTACCCGGGCAACCCGGAGGTTGACGCAACCCTCCGCCTTGCGCCAGGAGAAAGCCAGCTTCTCCCGGCTCCTACCCGCCGGGAGGGCGCGGCCCTCCTGGGAATACCCCAACCAGGCTCAGGGCGCACTATTGACAATGAGCCAGAAATTCGTATAATATCAAAATATATAAATATTTTCAAATCACTCCGCCCAGCTCCAAAGGGGGAGCAATGCAACAACCTATTCATCGCTTCACGTCCGAGTTCTTCAAGGCCCTGGGTCACCCGGCGCGCCTGGTGATCCTGGGGCAGTTGCGTGGCGGCGAACGGAGCGTGCAGGAACTCCAGCAGGCGCTGGAGATGGACCAGTCGAGCGTCTCCCAGCAACTGGCCGTTTTACGCAACAAGAACATCGTTGATACGCGCAAAGAGGGTACAACGGTGTACTACCGCGTTCGCGACCCGATGATCTTCCAACTCCTCGACGTCGCCCGCGAGATCTTCAACAACCACCTGATTGATACGCAAACGATGCTCGCCCAGCTCGGCGAGGAGCAGAGCGAAGCAACACCGCACGCCTGAAGAGACAGCCCGGCGTAGGGACAGCCCGGTGTAGCAATGGCCCGGCGTAGCAATGGCCCGCCGGGCTGTCGCTACGCCGCTGGCAACAGTGAGGCGTACACCGATGCTCTACAACGAGACTTCGTTGGCAGTAGCGGGAACTTCGCTCCTCTGCCCCACTGACAGACGCCGTTTCGTTGCAGTGCCAGAGCAACCCTCCACAACCCCTGGAAAGGGAAGGTCCTTCATGAGCGCCAACCTGCCGCCCCTCGACGTGGCCATCAGCGGTCAGCACCTCCTCGACAATCCGCTATTGAACAAAGGCAGCGCCTTCACCGAAGCCGAGCGGCTGGAGTTCGATCTCCTCGGTCTGCTCCCGCCTCACGTCGCGACCCTCGACGAGCAACTCGTCCGCACCTACGAGAGTTACCGCCAGAAGCCGAGCGACCTGGAAAAGTACATCTACCTGGCCGCACTCCACGACCGCAATGAGACCCTCTTCTACGCCCTGGTGCAGGCCCACGTCAGCGAGATGCTGCCGATCATCTACACCCCCACCGTCGGGCTGGCCTGCCAGCAGTACAGCCACATCTACCGGCGCCCGCGCGGCATCTACCTCGCCTACCCCTATCGCCAGCATCTCACCACGATGCTCGGCCACGCCCCGATAGAAGACGTGCGGGTCATCGTCGTCACCGATGGCGAGCGCATTCTGGGTCTGGGCGATCTGGGAGTCGGCGGTATGGGTATCCCGGTGGGCAAGCTGTCGCTCTACACGCTCTGCGCGGGCATTCACCCGGCCACGACGCTGCCGGTGGTGCTCGATACGGGCACCAACAACCAGGAACTACTCGAGGATCCGCTGTACCTGGGCTGGCGCCACCAGCGCGTGCGCGGCGCCGAGTATGACGAGTTCGTCGAGAGCTTCGTGCAGGCGGTCAAGAACCTGTTCCCCAACGCCATTCTCCAGTGGGAGGATTTCGCCAAACAGAATGCCGCCAGGTTGCTCGAACGCTACCGTGACCAGCTCTGCACCTTCAACGACGACATCCAGGGTACCGGCGCGGTCACCCTGGCCGGGCTGATCACCGCCGCCGACATCACCGGCATTCCCCTCGGCGAGCAGCGCGTGGTCATTCTGGGGGCCGGTTCGGCGGCCATTGGCATCGCCGACCAGATTGTGGCCGCCATGGTCCACGCGGGCCGCAGCCTCGCCGAGGCGCGGGCGGCGATCTGGCTGGTTGATAGCCGCGGCCTGGTGCACAGCGGGCGCGCCGATCTGGAACCGGCCAAGCAGGTCTACGCTCACCCCGTGGAACAGGTGGCCGCCTGGGGCTCTGCCGACCTGGCGCGTGTCCCCTTGCTCGAAGTAGTGCAGCATGTGCGCCCCACTGCCCTGCTGGGCACGGCGGCGCAACCCGGCGCGTTCAACGAGGCCATTGTGCGCACCATGGCCGCCCATACCCCGCGACCGGTGATTTTTCCCCTCTCCAACCCCACCAGCAAGAGCGAGGCTCGCCCCACCGATCTGCTGGCCTGGACCGACGGGCGCGCACTGGTGGCCACGGGCAGTCCGTTTGCGCCGGTTAACGTCAATGGACAGAGCGTGTCAATCGGGCAGTGCAACAACGCCTTCATCTTTCCGGGGGTGGGACTGGGGGTGCTGGTCAGCGGTGCGCGCCGGGTGACCGATGGCATGTTCATCGCGGCAGCGCGAGCCCTCAGCGCCCGCGCGCCCATTCGCCGCGATCCGCGACTGGCGCTCTACCCGGCGCTGGAGGAGGTGCGCCAGGTGTCCCGCGACGTGGCCCACGCCGTTGCCCGGGCGGCCATGGCCGCGGGCGTGGCCCCTCCCATGGCCGACGATGAACTGGCGCGCCAGATCGAGGCGGCCATGTGGCAGCCGGTGTATCGGCCCTACCGGCGGGTGGGCGCGACGCCGCGGGAAGCGCGGGGGTGAACAACGCCCGTAGGTAGGGGCGAAAGGTGTTTCGCCCCTACTCCCTCGCCTGCCTTTCACCTCCATCGGCCAACAATATTCCCAGGCTGCTCGATCTGTACCGCGACGGCCAGCTCAAGCTCGATACACCGGTGACGCGGCGCTATCGCCTGGAGGAGATCAACCAGGGCTATGACGATCTGCTTGCCGGGAAGAATGTGCGCGGCGTGATCATCCACGAGCACTGACACCGCCCGTGGGAGGGCTTCGCCCTCCCACACTCAAGGGCCGCCTGATGCAGTTTCCCACCGAACAGCTCTTTGAACGCCTCGAACAGACTATCGTCGGGCTGCGCCGCGAGGCCGAAGTGCTGGGCGTGGCCCTTGCCACCGGTCGCCACATCGTCCTCGAAGGGCCACACCTCCCCACCTCCCCACACCGGTGCGACGCTGTTGTGACGCGATCTTCCAGCCAGCACGTCATGGTACTATAGACCCTGCTCACGCAGGTGCGCCAGACACCATAGTCTCTCCGTGTTCACCTCAGAGGCGCCTCATGGCAACAAACACTGTCTGGACGGCGGCGGCTGAGCCGGTAACTGAACTTCGCGGCCTTTCGGAGGCCGAGGCCCGTGAGCGCCAGGGGTTGGGCAACCGTCCGATTGGAAGGCTATGGGGAAACCGGGTTTCCCCATAGCCCTGCCTGGAGAGAGGCGCGTGGAGAAAGCGGGTTTCCCCACCCCGTTTTCGTGGAAAGGTCCAGGAGGGCCTTGCCCTCCCAGGATATCCCTCGAAGAACCCCTGGAGGGTCATCCTGCCCGGTGGGAGGATTTGCGAGGTCCCGATGCTACAGATTACCGCCCGGACGTGGTTCGCGTTGTTTGCTCTCGGGGTAGCGCTGATTCTGGTGGGGCCGTTGCTGCCGCTGATCCGTTCGGTGGCCCTGCTGGTGTTCCTGGCGGCCCTGTTGAGCATGCTCCTCTACCCGCTGGTGACGCGCCTCGGGCGGCGCGGGGTGCCCGGCGGCGTCACCGTTGCCGGGGTGCTGACGCTGATCGTGGTGCTCTTTCTCTATCTAGGAGTGCAGGTGCTGCCGCTCTTCGCCACGGCGCTCGACGGCCTCGCGCGGCTGCTGGTGGCGCTCGGGCCGCGGCTTGAAGCCGGCGTAGTGCAACTGCCCATAACGACCATCCTCAGCACCATAAGCGGGCTGATGGGGGGCGTGTCCAGCGCCTTGCTGGGCGCAGCAGCACAAGTGGGGGCGCTGTTCTGGACCCTGTTCGTGCTGGTGGTGCTGGTGTTCACCCTCGTCACCAGCAGCGGTACACGCCTCTGGTTGCTGCACTTCTTCGTGCCGGCGGCCTACCGGCCCCGGGTGGTCAGCCTGCTCGGCGCAGTAAGCGAGGGGCTGTCGCGCTGGTTCATGGCACAACTGGCGATTTCAGGCTACTACATCATCGGGTATACTATCGCCGGCCTGGTGGTAGGCATTCCCTTCGCCGTCCCCATTGCCGTCATTTCGGGCCTGCTCGAGTTCATTCCCTACCTGGGCGGTCTGGTCGGCCTGGGACTGGCGGTGCTGGCGGCCTCGACGGTGAGCCAGTCCGCGGTGGTCTGGATCATCATTGCCGAGACGATTATCGGCATGGTGGCAGTGTATGTAGTAGTGCCCTTTTTCTTCGCCCGGGCGATCAAAGTGCCCCCAGGGGCGGTGCTGTTCGGGCTCTACGTTGGTGGGCTGGTCGGCGGCTTCTTCGCCGCGCTGCTTACGGTTCCAGTGGTAACGATTATCACTATTCTTATTCGCGAGTTACGCCCGGTGACCATCACGCCCCCCGAGGAGCGGTCCATCGCTGGTCCGGCCTCGCGGGACTCCTGAGGCACAACGTTCGCCCCTGACCTGCCCTGCCGATGGGCATCCACCGGGCACTGAGGCCGTCCGCGCCCGTCGAGCAGGCAGGGGCGTGAGGAAACCCGGTTTCCCCATACCCTTCAATTATTATTGTAGAAAGGCGCACCTATGATCGAGGCCCACCACGACCCGCGGCTGCTGGTCCAGGTGCTGCACCGGCGCCCGTTACGCTACACCGCCGGCGCCGACCCGTCCCTTGACCGCCCGGCCCACGTGCGCGCGGCGTCGAGCCTGGTTCGCGTCGGGGATTTCATGCTCGCCATTCAGGACGACGCGCATTTTGTAGCACTGATTGACCCTGATTCCTGGGAGGTGCGCGCGATAACCCTGCCCCCCGGCCCCGGCGGGAAGCGGCAGTTCGATGAACTGCGGGGCGCCAGGGCCCTGAAGCTCGATCTGGAAGCCTGCGTGGTGGTGCCAGAGGCCAGCGGTGCGACGCTCATCGCCTTCGGCTCCGGCTCAACGCCACAGCGCGAGCGCGTCCTGGTGATGCGCAACATCACAACCCCGGCGCCAGACATTCGCCTGGTGGAGGCCACGGCCCTCTACGCAGCCTTCCGCGCTCCGGCTTTCGCCGGCAGCGAACTGAACCTCGAAGGTGCGGTGCTGCTGCCCTCAGGCGAGACGCTGCGGCTCTTCCAGCGCGGCAACGGCGCACCCCGCGGAGAGTTGCAACCGGTTGACGCCACCTGCGACATTGCCTGGCCGGACCTGGCCGCCTATCTGGCCGACCCCGCAACCGCTTCACCGCCCCCGCTCCAGGCCATTACCCGGTACCATCTCGGTCTGCTCGACGGCGCGCGCCTGACCTTTACCGACGCCACCCTCTGCCCCGGCGGCGTCCTCTACTGCGCCGCCGCCGAACGCTCGCCCAATGCCGTGGACGACGGCGAGGTCGCCGGCTCGGCCATTGGTCTGCTGCCGCCCGCGGGCGCGCCACGCTACGCGCCCATCGTTGACCTCGACGGCGAATTGCTACCCCTCAAGGTCGAGGGCCTGCTGCTCGACGAGCATGATCCCACCCTGGTCTTCCTGGTCGCCGACGCCGACGATCCTCTGGTTCCCAGCGAATTGCTGACGGCGCGGCTCATCGGTCCCTGGTTCGACCAGGGCTGATGGATACGCTATAGACGGCAATCCAAAATCCAAAATCTAAAATCCAAAATCGCATCACATCTGCCGCAGCACCAGCACGCGCCGGTCCCCATCGGTCCATTCCTGCACCACGTAGCCCTTGCCGCCCGCCGCTCCCGGCACGGCCGCAAGGGTCGGCAGGATAGCCGGGAGGTGGTTGGTTTCCACGAAGCGGTAAGGGCCAAGACTGATGACGTGGTTGAAGCGTCCTGGCTGCCGTTTGACCACCAGCAACCGCTGTGCCTCCGCAGGGGAGAAGGGCCGGGCGGCCAGGATGTAGACGTAGGGCTCGGCGATGCTGTCAGCGCTGACCCAGACCTCAGCGTAGCCGGGCGCCAGTTCCACCGCGCGGCGCACCGCCTCGGCAAGGCCATCGTGGTTCAGACCGGCCTGGAGCGGCGGATACGTCTGAGTGTAGAAACGCCACCACCCCGCGCCTTGCCAGAGTAACGCCGCCGCCAGCGCCAGGACGCTTAGCCAGCGCGCCCACCACAGCGCGGCCACCCCGGGCGCCAGAGGGCCACGTGGCAGGAGCAGGGCCGCGCCCCATCCCACCAGCAGGGCATAGAGTGGCGCCAGCGGCGCGGCGCGGAAGGCATGCGGGCTGGGCGTGGTCAGGCTCGCCGGCAGCGCCGCAATACCCACTGCTCCGAGGATGAAGATCGCCAGGAACGGCCCGCCCAGGGCGTACTTCCACCGGGGGCGAACCAGGCTGCTGATCGCGCCCCCCAGGCCCAGCAACAGCAGCGGCAGCGTGGCCCACCACTCCAGGCCAAAGCCCGGCAAACTCGACGTCGAACTGCCATCGCCGCGGCGGTAGTAGAAGTCGGGCTGGAAGTAGACCGCGTAGCCCGCCCACCAGGCGTTGAACCAGGCCCCCCACGAGTCGGCTCGCAGAGCCGCCTGGTTCAGGCGCGTGGAACTGGCGGGGACGAACAACGTCACGTACACAAAGGGCGCCCACAGCAGCGCCAGCACCAGCCCCGCCAGAATCAGGGGATGCTGCGCGATGGCCATGGGCCAGGCCGTGCCGCCCGGCCACCGGCGGGCCAGAGGATGGCCTTTGCCCATCTCCATCCGGCCCTTCAGCAGAGCCAGGGCCACCGCCAGAACCGTCAGCAACGGCACGGCGAGCTTGAGCGTGGGATAGGCATACAGCGCCACCCCCGCCGCCAGGGCCAACCCCAGGGCCGCGCGCCGGTCACCGCGCTTGATGAAATGCACCCCGGCCAGCAGGCAGAAGGTCCAGACGGTCGGCACCAGAGAAGGCGGCATGGCAACCCGACTGACGAAGACCTGCCAGGGCGACAGGGCCATCATCAGCCCCGTCGCGAACGCGCCGAGCGGCCCCAGGCCCAGGGCGCGGGCCAGGGCGTAGCCGAGGGGCGCGGCCAATGCGCCGGCCACTGCCGTCACCAGGCGGCCTACCATGCGTTGCGGACCAACGAGGGCCACGAAGGGCAGTTCCAGGTAGGTCAGCAGGGGCGAGATCCAGTCACCCAGGGCCTCGAAGGCCCCCAGGGGCAGCAGGTGGCCCAGATGGTCACGCCCGGTGCGCGAGAGGTGCCAGGCGTCAACCAGGCTGATCACCTCGTCAACGCGCCAGCCTGGCGGCGTACTCTGGAGCTGGAAGACGCGCAGGCCGAGCGCCAGGCCGAAGAGGGCGAACGGCGCTGCTAACCCGCGCCGGGCGCTCCAGACAAAGGCCGCGGCCACCCCCAGGTAGACCGGCAGGAGCGTGAGGCCGCGGAAGAGCGCGTCCACGGGCCAGCCACGGGGGTGTACGCTCAGACTGAAGAGCTTGAAGCCCACCCAGCGGGGATCTCTGGCCGGGGGACGATCGACGGTGGAGGTGATCGTCAACTCGGCGGCGCCCGGCGGCAGGTGGAGATGGTAGTTTCGCGGCCCCGCCGGCGCGGCGAAACGGGCCAGCAGGCCCTGGTCGTCGCGCAGGGAGAGATACGGCGTGGAACGGCCCTCCCAGCGGGCAGCGGCGAGCCGCAGGCGCACCTCGACTGGCCCGCTGTGCCGGGCAATAGGGATCACCACCCGGTCGCCACTCCAGCGGTACGTGCGGCCATCCACCTGCTCCGGGGCGTAGAGGCCGCTGGTCGTCTCCAGACTGGCCGCGGGACGGGTAAGCAAAAACGCAACGCTGGCAACCCACACGCACAGGGCGACGAGCAGGGCACGGCTCATTGCCTGTTGGCGCAAGCGCGTTTGAGGCATGGTTCACACCTGCGTCACCGTTGAGAGGGGCGTCAAGAGGCGTAGCCTCCTGGCAACTCCCGGTACCGCCCGTGGCAGGTGCACGCCCAGGCGAAACCAGGACAAGCCTGCCGCCGGGGGCGGAACAAGCAAGATCGCGGAGGGCATGGCCCTCCGCAATTCCCCGGAACGGTTGCGTGCAAGGCTGCCCGGTCAAACCATTGCTTCACCCGCGCCGCAGCGACATAGATGTTCTCAGAAGAGCTTCGCCCTCCCAGATCGATCACATGCCGGCCACATCAAGCGCGTGGCGCAGCAGATCCTCGCGCCGCACGATGTCAAGGGCCGCTTCGTGGGTGGCGGTGAGCACCACCGGCGGCGCAACGCCGGCCTCCAGAGCCTCCCGCCAGCGCGTTGCGCACAGGCACCAGCGGTCGCCCGGGCGCAGGCCGGGAAACCCGTACTCGGGCCGCGGGGTGATCAGGTCATTGCCCCGCGAACGGCTGAAGGCCAGAAACTCTGCGGTGACCTGGGCGCAAACCACATGGACGCCCACATCGTCCGGACCGGTGTCGCAGCAACCGGTCCGGTAGAAGCCGGTGAGCGGATCGGCGCTACAGACGGCTAGCGGCCCGCCCATAACGTTGCGGGCCACCGGGGCGGGGGAGCGGCCATTCGTGCTGACGTTTCCGTTGGTGCTCATACGCTCCTCTCTTTGTGCTGCCACTTACGAGGGGGGGCATACCCGTATAGTATCATAGGCGCACCTGACGCGCGGCGCCCATACGCCCATGCCGGGGTCCGTGCAAAGTCCATCTCCCACAAGAGATTACGAGATTAGAACGCCGCGTAATGAGACTTCAATCGCAATCCCCTGCCCGACCGTCGCCCGAGGATGTATAATCCAGGGTAGTGGGTGACGGTTCAGTGTGAAGGAAACACCTATGACTCTTAAATATCGCAAACCAGGTCAGACGATTCCAACTCGATCGCTGCCCCTCACCGCGCCAGATACCGGCACTGCGGGACAGTGGATGGGCTACCTGGCCATGGTGATCAGCATCGTGCTGGCCGTTACCGTCTGGTTCGCGCCCAACCCGATCCTGCAGATCATCGTTCTGGTCGCGCTGGCAGCGCTACTGGCCAGCGTGGTCGTGAAGGGCGTCCGGGTGCTCCAGGCAAGCGCCGGCGCAGCCGAACTCCCGGCGCAGGTGTGGCCCCTGCTCGCAAGTACGCTGGTGGTCGCGGCATCCCTGGGTGTCGTTGTGGCCCTCTGGCTGAGGTGAGAAGATCGCGAGGATTGGGGGAGGGTCCGGGAGGGCGCAGCCCTCTCAAGAAATGACGAGCCGTGAAAACTCCAACACTACGACTGGTCATCATCGGAGGTGGGCCGGCGGGGGTGGAAGCCGCACGCACGGCGGCGCCCCACGCCACGGTTACCCTGGTAAGCGCCGAGGCGCCGGGGCTGTGGCGCCCGCTGGCTGGCCGGGTCTGGCTGGCCGCCGCCGCAGCGGGCGAACGGGCCACTCAGGTGATCGCAGAACGCGCCGCTCGCACGGTCGCCGCCTGGCAGGAACAGTGCACCACCCTGCTCGCGGGGTTGGAGGTGCAGATGCTCGCCGGGCGCGCCCGACTCACCGGCCCCGGACAGGTTGTCGTCGAACCGCCCGATGGCGCGCCCGAACAGCGCCTGGCCGCCGACGCGGTGATCATCGCTACCGGCGCGAGGACGGTTTTCCCCCCCGGCCTTGAACCCAACCACGTGCGCATTCTCGCCGATACCGAACTGGGCGCCCTGGAGGAGACGCCCCGCCGGGCGCTGGTGATCGGCGATGGGACGAGTGGATTCGAACTCTGCCACATTTTGAACCTGCTCGGCGCCGAGGTGACCTGGCTTGTGCCCGAGGAAGCGCCCCGCACCCGCCTGGCCTCCGAGGTGGATGGCTACCTCACGCGCCTGCTGGAGCGCCGGGGTGTGACGGTGGCGCCCGAGGCCAGTGTGCAACAACTCGTCGCTGGTGAGCGCGAGGTGATGGCCATCACCTCGGACGGTGAACGTCACCTGGCCGACGTTGCCATGGTTGTGGGTAGCTACCGCAGCGATCCCGAGGCGGTGGGGCTGCCGGCGGACCAGGCGAGCGTAGATGTCTATGGACAGACCAGATGGCGAGGGGTCTACCTGGTGGGCGATGCGTTGGAGCCCTGCGCCGCGAGCGTGGCCATGGCCCAGGGCCGGGCAGCGGCCCTGCACGCGGTGCGCCGCTCCTCTGGCCCGGCGGATACGCGCCACATCGTGCTGACGTTCATGGAACGGCCCCAGGTAGCCAAACTCGGCCGCCTCACCACCGAGGGTGCCCACGGCAGCGTGACCGCAGCGCTCACCGAAGGTCTGGCGGCCCATATCCACGAAACGCCCGAGGGCTTCCTGACCCTGGCCTGGGATCAGGCCGGGCGGATCGCCGGCGCGGTGGCAGTCGCTCCAACCGCGGCGGATATGCTCGCCCCGGTGGCCGTGGCGATGCGCATGGGTATGCGTCTGGAGGATCTGGCCTCGAGCTACGGCCCGCACCCCTCGCTCAGCGAACTGGCCGCCCTGGCCGCCCGTAAGATGGAGCGGTAACGGTTCGGCAGGGCCACGGGGAAACCCGGTTTCCCCATCTCCCCCACCCGGCGCCGGGGCCGCCGGTCTCCCCCGCTGGCAGGGGTAGGGGGGAAACCCGGTTTCCCCATGTTCACTCCAGCGGCGCAACCCTCCGGGTTGCACCACTACCCACCGGCAGCGGCGTATCATCAGCCAGGGCCTGGTCGTCGTAATCAGCATCGCTGATCAGATCAACGGGCGTCCTGGCAAAGCGCAGCGCGGCAGCGCGGGCGCGCCCGTCGCCCTCCACGGCCAGCGACCAGCCCGCGTGATCCACCAGCAGGGCGAGTTGCAGCGCGCGCCCAAGCGTCAGCCCCAGCCGCCGGGCGCCCCGCTCCAGCCACGGGCGCGCGCCGGCCACGCCGGCATGCCAGCGCCGGGCATGGTCGAGCGCCGCGCACGCCTGGCGCCCCGCCAGGCTCAACTCCTCATCGGCGGCGCCGGCGGTGAGACGCTCAACCAGACCGCACAGGGCCTCCCAGGCCCCCGGCTGGGCCAGGGCGCGGAGCGTATCCAGCGCCAGCACGTTGGTGGTACCTTCCCAGATCGGCAGTACATGGGCATCACGCAGGAGGACGGGCAATCCGGTGTCCTCTACATACCCTGCACCGCCAAAGGCTTCGATGACCTCGCTGAGCACCTCCACCGCCTGGCGCCCCGTCGTCAGCTTGGCCACCGAGGTGAGTACGCGCACCAGGTGAGCCTGCATGGCATCGGCCTCGCCGGCCTCCTCGGCCCCGAGAAGCGCGGCCACCAGAAAGCTCAGGTGAAAAGCGCCCTCGAACTCGGCCTGTAGCCCCGCCAGGGTCTCGACGTGAAGTGGCTGCCGGTTCAGCGGCGCGTCGAAAGCCACCCGGCGCCGGGCATAGTCGCGCGCCAGGGCCAGGCCCCGGCGCATGAAGGCCGCAGCCATCACGCTGTTCCAGGTGCGAGTCACCTGCAACATCGGCACAATCGCGCGCACTCCCTCGCCCGGCGGGCTGACCATACGCGCCGGCGCCCCTTCCAGGCTCAGTTCGGCGGTTGGCACCTTGCGCGTACCCAGCTTGTCCTTGAGCCGGTTCACGCGAATGCCCTGCAAACGCCCCTCGGCATCGCGCAGTTCCAGGTAGAACAGGGCCAGGCCCCGGCTGCCCGCCGGGGCGCCCTCGGGCCGGGCCAGTGCCAGAGTCATCTGGCCGGTGGTCGCCGAGGTGAACCATTTGCGGCCATATAGCCGCCAGAGACCCTCGGGGCCGGGGCGAGCGACCGTCTCGGTGCGGCTCACGTCGGAGCCACCGGGAAGCTCGGTCATCCACTGGCCGCTGGTCCAGCAGCGATCAGGGTCGCGGCTGGCGAGGCGCGGCAGCGCTCGCTCGATAAGGGCCTGGTCGCCAGCGCGCAGCAGGGTGCGCGCCGCGCCGTCGCTCATCGCCAGGGGACAGGTGTACACGTCGGTAGAGGGATGAAAGAGGTAGGCCAGGGCAAACTGCACCAGACGCGAGGCGGCGCCATAGGGCTGCTCGTAGGGCAGGGCCACCAGGCCGTACTCGGCGGCGAGGCGCGCGGCGCGCTGCCAGAGCGGCGAAAGCTCGATCTGGTCAATCCGCTCGCCCCAGGCGTCCCACTGGGTGAGCAGCGGCTCGTTGCGCCGGTCGGCAAGCTGTAGACGGTACAACTCGCCACCGGCCAGTTCGCCCATGCGCTCCAGGGCCGGCGCCGCCGCCGCGAGCGCGTCGGGCGCGAGCGCGCGCCGCAGGAACGAGCGCAACACGCGGTCATCAGCATACTGGTTGCCCAGGGTGGGGGCCGGCTGCTGAAAGAGGTCTGGCATCATTGGCGTTACCGTTGACTGTATAACTCTACTTTGCCAGTTTCCCCTGGCTGGAGTTACACGGGCATGCAGCCTCCGAAGGTCATCCCGTCCTGATGCGGCGCGGCTTCGCCGCACCGAATCGGGAAGAGGAAAGCTCGGAGGAGCGTAGCCCCTCCGAACCTCCTCGCAGCGGAAACTGCCGCAAATGACAACGTAGAGATAAGAGCCTGACCGGATAACCGGGTTATCCGGTTATGTTCCAGGAGGGCTGCACCCTCCCCGACACTCCTATGGTACGGTATTGTACCGCCTCCGCGGGGCACATGCCAGCACGCCTTGAGCGTCGGCGGCGAATCTGGTACGATAGCCAGCATGGAACGCTCGGCGTCCTTCCACGGGCAGAGGTACGGGCAAACCCTATCTCCCCGATGCGCGTAACCTTGCAGATCGCGCTACAGGGTTTTTCTCACGGGCAGGGGCATGAGGAACCCGGTTTCCCCATATTCACACAGGGAGAGTCATGGACGGGCGAGGACAGGCAACGCTGGAACATCTGAAACTCCTGGCCGATGAGACGCGCTGGCGACTCTTGCTGCTCCTGCGGTGCAGCGATTATCAGGTGGGCGAACTGGTGGAGCAAACCGGGTTGGCCCAGAACCTGGTCTCGTACCATCTGAACGTGCTGCGCCAGGCCGGTCTGGTGCGCGTGCACCGTAGCGATGCCGACGCACGGGCGAATTACTACAGCGCCAACCTGCCGGGCCTGATCGCCCTGCATCAGGGCCTCGCCGCCGGGCTGGCCCTGCCCACTTCCGCTCCGATCCCGGAGCGCATGCCCCCGGTGGTGTTCCTCTGCCGGGCCAACAGTGCCCGCTCGCAGATCGCCGAGGGCTGGCTACGCGCCCTCAGCGGCGTGCGGATCACGGTACGCAGCGCCGGCACCCATCCGGCCCCGCTGCACCCCCTCGCCGTGCAGGTGATGGCCGAGGCGGGCATTGATATCGGCTACCAGCAGGCCAGGCACGTGGATACGCTGGCCGATCTGGACTCGGCGGTGGTGGTGACGGTGTGCGACATCGCCCGCGAGGAGTGCGCGGTATGGCTGCGGGCCGCGACGCAGCTTCACTGGAGCATCGCCGACCCGGTGGCCGTCGAAGACGAAGCGGAGCGGCTGCGGGCCTTCCGCGCCGTCCGCGACGAGGTGCGCGAGCGGGTCAACGGCCTGCTGCCACTGTTGCCATCACTCGTGACGGCAAGCGAAAAACAAATGTGAGTTATCCTGGGAGGGCTTCACCCTCAAAAATCCTCCCATCGGGAAGGGGCAACGTGTCTTTCCAGGGCTATGCTCGGCTAAGCATAACCACCGTCTCAACGTGAGGGGTCTGCGGAAAGAGGTCAAGCGGCTGCACCTGCTCAAGGCGGTAGCCGGCGGCTAGGAGCGGGGCCAGGTCACGCCCGAGGATGCCCGGATGGCAGGAGATATAAACCACCCGCGGCGGCGCCAGGCGCGCCAGGGTTTCCAGCACGGCGGGATGGCAACCCCGGCGGGGCGGGTCGAGCAGCACGCCATCGAAGGGACCGGCGAGGCCCGGTAGGATCCGCTCCACTGCGCCCTGGACGAACCGAACGCCCCCGATGCCATTGAGGGCGGCGCTGCGCTCGCCGTCGGCCACGGCGGCCGCGTGCTCCTCCACCGCGATCACTTCGGCCCCGGCGGCGGCCAGTGGCAGGGCGAAGGCCCCGGCGCCGGCGTAGAGGTCGAGCAGGCGCATACCCGGGGCCGGACGAAGGGCCGCGCGGGCCAGGTCGAGCATGCGCGCGGCCTGCGGCAGGTTGACCTGGAAGAAGGTGGTTGGCGCCAGTTCGAAGATAACACCCTGGAGTTCCTCCAGCAGGCTGGCAACCCCCGAGGCCGCGCCGCGCCAGTCGCGGCCCTCGACCACTACGCCGGCCAGTGAAGGCACATGGGCGCGCCAGGCCTCGGCGAGCAACAGCAGATCCAGCGAGGGAACCTCGCGCGTGGGACGCAACACCGCCAGGGCATAGCCAGAGGCCGCGCTGGCCCGCAGCGTAACACCGGTAAGTACACCTGCGGGCAGGATGGCCCGCAGGCCCGCCAGGGCCTCGTTAAGCGCCGGCAACAGCAGCGGATCCTCCGGCAGATCGGCCACTGCGCGGGTACCGGCCACGTGATAACCCACCTGGCGATCCTCCACGTGCAGGTGGGCGCTGTTGCGGTAACCCCAGGGACGCGGCGCGGCAATCACCGGGGCCACGGGTGGATCGGACAGCCCGGCAAGCTTGACCAGTTGCTCGCGCACAATCGTCGCCTTGAGGCGCAGTTGCGCCGGGTAGGCGATATGCTGCCATGGCGCGTGGTCGCCGTCGGCCAGGCGTGGGGCAACCCGTTCGGGTGAGGGCTCGAGCACCGTGTCCACCTGGCCACGGGCGTAGCTCGGATGGCGCTCGTAGAGCCGCACCCGTACCCGTTCGCCCGGCAAGCCCCCGCGGGCAAAGACCACCAGACCCTCGTGGCGGCCCACCCCATCGCCGCCCTGGGCCACCGAATCGACCACTAATTCGAGCGTCTCATCACTGGCCATCGTTGTCACGCGCCTGTCGCTTCGCTGTCCCCGGGAACGCCGCAGCTTTCTGAACCATTCTGGTTCGGCAGGGCCAGGGAAAACCCGGTTTCCCTGTTCTCAGCGCAGTTCGAAGACCTCCTTCTCGACCAGTTCGATCTGCACCGGGTACTTGCCGGTAAAACAGCCCTTGCAGAACTCGCCGGGGGCCTGGCGGGTGGAGCGGATCAGGCCCTCCAGGCTGAGGTAGGCCAGACTGTCGGCCCCCAGATGGGCGCAGATTTCGGGGATACTCATACGGTGGGCGATAAGCTCAGGGTAGGTGGCCATATCCACGCCGAGGAAGCAGGGGTGGCGGATGGGCGGCGAGGAAACTCGAATATGGACCTCCCGGGCGCCGGCTTCGCGGATCAGGCGCACAATCGGGCCGCTGGTGTTGCCGCGCACGATACTATCATCAACCAGCACCACCCGCTTGCCGGCCAGGTTATCAGGCAGGGCGTTGAATTTCAGGTTAATGCCTACTTTTCGCACATGATCATCGGGCTGGATAAAGGTGCGTCCAATGTAGCGATTCTTGATCAGCCCCTCTGAATATGGAATACCCGACTCCTGGGCATAGCCAATCGCGGCGGGGGTGGCGCTATCGGGCACCGCGATGACCACATCGGCGTCGGCGGGGGCTTCGCGGGCCAGTTCGCGGCCCTGCGCGACGCGCACGGCGTGCAGGGCCGTTCCATGGAGCATACTATCCGGGCGGGCGAAGTAGATGTATTCGAAGAGACACTCCGCCCGGTGCGGAGCGGGCATCAGCGCCACGGTGCGGGGACCGTCCTCGGTAATCGCCACAATCTCCCCGGGTTCGATCTCGCGCACAAACTCGGCGCCAATCGGGCCAAAGGCGCAACTCTCCGAGGCCGCCACCCAGCCCCGCTCGCCCAGCCGCCCCAGGCAGAGCGGGTGCAACCCCAGCGGGTCGCGCACGGCATAGAGCGTTTCGCGCGTAAGCACGGTCAGACAGTAGGCGCCCTGCGCGCGGACCATGAACACACGCAGTTTTTCCTCCCAGGTGCGGCCCTCCCCACCGGCGAGCATCTGCGTAATCACTTCGGAGTCGCTGCTGCTGGTCAGGCCGACGCCACGGTTGAGCAACTCGCGGCGCAGGGCGGCGGCGTTGGTCAGATTGCCATTATGGCCCACGGCCAGCGGGCCAAGGGCGCTCTCCACCACAAAGGGCTGAGCGTTCTCGAGACGCGAGGAGCCGGTGGTCGAGTAGCGGGTATGGCCGATCGCCATAAAGCCGGTGAGCGGGCGCAGTTTCTCCTCGTTGAAGACCTGGGCCACCAGGCCCATCTCCTTGTGGTAGCGGATCGAACGCCCATTGGATACGGCGATCCCCGCGCTCTCCTGCCCGCGATGCTGCAAGGCGTAGAGGCCGAAAAAGGTCAGCCGCGCGACATCGGCATCAGGATGCACAATGCCAAAGATGCCGCATTCGTGACCGGGTTTATCATCAGACTGGTCATTCTCAGACGGTTCAGAACCCAGATGGGCAGCAGCGGTCATGGTTCCATGTTCCTCCACGGGCGAACAGGCCCGTTGGCGCCGGTACGATCCAGGACGCTCGCGGCAATGGCATGCGGCGCGTTCCTGGCATTGGCAAGCAACATTGCTTCGATGGTCTAAATAAAGTATAACACAGGCCGAAGGTAAGGAAAAAATCAGGGGGTGGGAAACAGGAGTGTTCCAACGTCTTCAGGGCGAGCTCTGAAGACGTCGCATCAACCCTGGAAGTGGGGAACCGGGTTTCCCTGTTCCCTATCTGACAGGTCCTGACCCGCAATGATTTCGCCGGCTTGTGGTGCGACGGTTTCACATGCTATCAGGTGTTCCCCCCCCTTGCGGCGCCACTGCCAGCGCAATGTCTTCTAATATAACGCGCCGAAATACATTCGGCTCACCGAAGCGTTTGCGGGCATCCAGGATTTCAATGCCGGCAATCCGGCCATCGGCAGCATAGTCCACCGCGATCCCCTCGGCCACATGCTGCGTGGTCACGGTCGCCTCTAAGAAGCGAATATAGAGCGCGTCCACTTCGCTATCGTAGGTGATGCGCATGACGTTTGGCCTCCTCAGAAAAAGTACACGTAAACGGTGACCACAACAATCTCGTTGTCTTCTTCAGCGAAAATGTGCGCCGTCCTCGGCGCAAGCAGGGCCGAAGCGTCGGCAGCGCCATTGCATGAGCCCTGCACCCGGAAGGGTTGCAGGGCTCATGCAAAGTCTTTGGGGGAAGCCCCAGACTCCACATGGTTCGTTGGTTCTGGCAGGGTAGCCGCCTCAACCCCCGCCGGAGGCGGAGGTCGCATCGGCCTGCTTCCGGCTGCGCCTCTCGATCAGCAATGGTGCATGGCATGGTACAATAGTGCCCTGTGGCTGCACCGCACAACAATCAGGCTACACATGAGCGGTGGGCTTTTTGCACTTCAGAGAGGAAAGATCTCGTGGAAATCGCGCTGTACATCGCCATCATCGTTATCAGCGCGGCGCTGATCGGCCTCGTCGTACTACAGGCCCGCAGCCCGGGGATGGCCAACCGCGACACCAGTTCGATCTACCGCACTCGCCGCGGCCTGGAAAAGACCCTCTACCAGGCCACCCTGGTCCTGAGCGTGTCATTTTTGCTGCTCTCGCTGATCGCCAGTCTGCCGATTTTTGGTTGAGAGCCTGCCCGGCTACCCAGGGTATCCGATGACCCTCTGGGAGGGCTGCGCCCTCCCGGACCCTCCCCTCTGGCAAGGGCGCGGGGAAATCTGGTTTCCCAAGCCTCCTCTGACCGAGCGAAGAACGAGGATTACCGGGAGGGCCTGGCCTTCTCAGAACCTCCCATCTGTGAGGGGCGCGTAAGCCCATGGCCCGTCGCATTCGCTGGCAAATTGTCATCGCCGTGGTGAGCATCATGCTGATCGCCGGCTTGCTTGGCGCGGTGGCCCTGCGCAACGCCTCGGTGGCAACGCCCCTGGTCGGCGGCGCCTACGTCGAAGCGGTGATTGGCGCACCGGAACGCCCCGTCCCGCTGCTTAACGACCCGCTCGCCGACCCGGTGGGCCGCGACCTGATCGCGCTGATCTTCGACGGTCTGGTGCGTATCGGCGCCGATGGGCTGATCGAACCGGCCCTGGCCGAGTCATACGAGGTTGACGCCAGCGGCACGGTGTACCAGTTCAACCTGCGACGTAATGTCGCCTGGCACGATGGCCGGCCCTTCACCGCCGATGATGTGGTCTTTACCCTGCGCACCCTTCAGGTGGCCGACCAGCCCGGTGAACCGGCCCTTGCCGCCGTCTGGCAGGATGTACTGGTGGACCGGCTGGACGCCTACACTGTTCGCGCCACCCTGACCGCGCCGTTCGCGCCGTTCCTCAGCATGGCTCGCGTGCCCATTCTGCCCGCCCACGTGTTCGCCGGCAACCCGCCCGAAGCCTGGATCAGTGGATCAATCACCGACCGTCTGGTGGGCACCGGTCCTTACCGCCTGGTTGAACTACGTGAGGACCGCGCCGTGCTCGCAGCAAATGAGGGCTATTTCGGTGGCCGGCCCTACATCGAGCGCCTCGAGTTGCGCTTCATCGCCTCGCCCGAAGCCGCCTTCGGCGCCCTCAGCCGCGGCGACGTGACGGCCTTCGGCGCCCGCCTCACCGGAACCGCCGCGATCGACGATCTGCCGGCCGGGGTCCGCGGCGCGGTGGCGCCTCTCGATGAGTACACCACGCTGAGTTTCAACCTGCGGCGCCCGCCGCTCAACAATCTCAACCTGCGCCGCGCCCTGGCCTACGGCCTGAACAAAGACGCGCTGATCGAACGCGCCCTGAACGGCACGGCAATGCCCCTCAATACGCCCATCCTCCCCGGCTGGTGGGCCTATGACCCCGAAGCGCGCTGGTACGCCTCCGACCCTGCCACCGCCGGGCGTATCCTCAGCGAATCAGGTTTCGACCGTGGCGCCGATGGTACGCTCGAGCGCGACGGTCGCCCGCTGGCTCTGGAGTTGCTGGTTGACAATGAGCCAAAGCGCCGCGCCGTCGCCGAGGAGATCGCCCGCCAGTGGGGCGAACTGGGGCTGCGTATCAGTGTGGTCGAACTCGATGGGCCGGCGTTGCAGGCCCGGCTGCGCGCCCACGACTTCGACATAGCCCTGCATACCTGGACGCGCCTTGGCCCTGACCCCGACCCCTTTGCCCTCTGGCACTCCAGCCGCGCCGACACGGGGTTGAACTACGCCGGCCTGGCCGATAAAGAGATTGACGATCTCCTCGCCAACGCCCGCGTCGAGAGCGAACTCGCCGCTCGCAGCGCCGATTACGCCGCTTTCCAGCGGCGCTGGATCAGCCTGGCGCCGAGCATTACCCTCTACCAACCGCTGTATCGCTTCGCCGCCATCCAGGCCCTCGACGGCACCGGTCTCGACGACCCTGAGAGCAGCCTGCACCACTTGCTCATCGGGCGCGAGGATCGCTACCGCAGTATAACGCGCTGGTTCCTCAAGAGCTACCGCGAGATACAGGGCGAGGTACGCTGACCGCGGGGCGGGAGAGCGCCCGTCCGGCAGGGGCCTGGAGACCCCTGATTTCTCTATGCGCCTTCAACCGGCGTGGAGCTGCTCCGCCTGCCCATCCGGCAGGGGCGTCAGGAAACCCGGTTTCCCCGTGTTTATGTCAAAAGCGCAACTCGCGCAGGTCGAAGACTGGCCCATCCTTGCAACCGAGGCGGGCGCCATCGCGGGTCTCGACCAGGCAACCCTGGCACGCGCCCACCCCGCAGGGCATCACCCCGGGCAGGGCAACCTGCGCGAAGCCCCGTTCCCAGCGCAATGTGCCCGCGCGCACCATCTCGACCACAGGCGGCAACAGGTGCGCCGCCAACCCCAGACAGAATTGATCGGCCCACCCGAGCGGTCCTCGACTCAGCGTGGGGCCGCCCGGCCGGGTCGCGGCCAGCAGCGCCGGCAGATCGGCCTCGCCGGTCGCGCTCGTTAGATACTCGACATCGGAGGGCAACAAGAAGGGTGGCGGCAGCATCTCGGCGCCAGTGGCGGCCACCAGCAGCACCACAGCGACACCTCGCGCCACGGCGATACGGGCCAGGTGCAGCAGTCCCGGCACGGCGGAACCGGCTCCGGCCAGCAGCAGGTTGCACGTCGGCTCGGCAAGGGTGAAGCCGTTGCCCACCGGACCGTAGACATCAAGCCGCGCCCCCGGCGGCTGCGCCGCCAGCCAGGCCAGGCCGCGCTCTTCGGGGGCCAGCAACACCTCGACTACCCCGGCGTGCGGGTCGGCGCCAGCGGGAAAGAGCGTCCGCCGCAGGAGCGGATCATCGCTGTCGGGGGGCGCACAGCGCGTGAGCAGGGCCTGCCCGGGGCGCACGGCATGCGCCAGTTCCGGGGCAAGCCAGCGCGCCAGGATCAGGGCGCCGAGTTCGCGCCGCTCCAATACAACGGGTTCATGGTATGGCATAGGTGTGCGCCGGCCTGTACGCGGTGCGCCGTTGCCGGCAAAACGCGGGGCCGGCACGTAATTGTAACATGCCGGCACGATATACCGTTTTCATCCCGCGCCGGGCGGTAGAGACGGCCCGCCGGAGCGTCTCTACCGCCCGGTGGTGGTATACTCTGCCTGTTACCGGCCCGGGCAGCCGTCTTCGCATTTACGGATGCGGCCATGGCATCCGCAAGCGCCGCGGCACAACGACAATCCGCAATCCACGATCAGGTTATGCCAGCCGAAGTCATCGCCGAGGTCGCCCTGAGCGCCGGCGGAGGAGCGCCACCGGTGCTCTCCTACCGCGTCCCGCCCCACCTCCAGGGCCTGGTGCGCCCGGGGCAACTGGTCTGGGCGCCGCTGCGCAACAACCAGGTGCAGGGGGTGGTGCTGCGCCTGGCAGCGTCCGCCGCGCCCGTGGAGCGCCTGCGCGATCTGATCGGCCTGGCCGATCCCGAGGCGGTGATCACCGAAACCGGGCTGCGTCTGGCGACGTGGGTCGCCACGACCTACCGCGCGCCGCTCTACGCAGTGTTGAGCCTGCTCTTGCCCCCCGGCACGGGCCAGAAGAGCGCAACCACCTGGCGCGCCACCCCTGCGGGGCTCAATGCTGACCTCCGCGCGCTCCCCGAACGCGAGCGGGCGATCCTGTACTACCTGCGCACCCGCGGCGAACTGGAGGAAGCAGCGTTGCGTCGGGCGCTGCGCGGCAGCGACGCCGAGTTGCGCACCGCCTACGCCGCCCTGGCCGAGCGCGGGCTGATCGTCGCCGGCGCCGCCACAACACCCCCCAGGGCGCGTCCCCGCCTTGAGCGGCTGGTGCGGCTGGAGGCGCCTCTGGCGACGCTGCCCGAGATCCTTGAGACCCTGCGGCGCGCGCCGCGCCAGCGCGCCGTGCTGGAATGGCTGGCCGCGCGCAACGGCGAAGGGCACGAGGTGACGCCCCGTGCCCACCCCCTGGCGGAACTCTACGCCGCGACCGGGGCGAACGCCGCACTGCTGCGCGCCCTGGAGCGGCGGGGCCTGGTGGCCCTCGAAACCCGCGAGGTGCAGCGCGATCCGCTGAGTGTCGCCGTGCCGCCCGACCAGCCTCCGCCCCTGACCCCGACGCAACGCGCGGCCTACGAGGTCATCATCCAGGCCCTCGAAGCGGCCGCGCGCCGCGAGGAACCGGCCAGTGCAGACCCCGCCGACGCGCCGGTTTTCCTCCTCCACGGCATTACCGGCAGCGGTAAGACCGAGATCTATCTGCGGACGATCGCCCGCGCCCTGCGACTGGGCCGCCAGGCCCTGGTGCTGGTGCCCGAGATTGCCCTGACGGCGCAACTGGTGCGCCGCTTCGCCGCCCGCTTCCCGGGCCAACTGGCCGTGCTGCACAGTGGCCTGGGCCTGGGCGAGCGGTACGACGCCTGGCGTCGCCTGCGCCGCGGCGAGGCGGCGGTGGCGATCGGCTCGCGCTCGGCAGTCTTCGCGCCGCTGGAACGCCTGGGGCTGGTGATTGTTGACGAGGAGCACGAACTGAGCTACAAGCACGAGGGCGGCCCCCGCTACCACGCCCGCGATACGGCGCTGCAACTCGCCGCCCTGAGCGGCGCGATCACCCTGCTGGGCAGCGCCACCCCGGCAGTGGAGATCTATCAGGCCGCACGGGAGGGCCGCTACCGCCTGCTGGAACTCCCCGAGCGCGTCGGCGGGGCCATTGGCGCCGACGGCCTGCCGCGCTCGCGCCCCCTGCCGCTGCCGCCGGTACGCATCGTGGATATGCGTAACGAACTCCAGCAGGGCAACGCTTCGATCTTCAGCCAGCCCTTGCAGCAGGCCCTCGCCACCACCCTGGCGCGGGGCGAGCAGGCCATGCTCTTCCTCAACCGGCGCGGGGCGGCCTCTTTCGTCATGTGCCGCGATTGCGGTTATGTGCCGACCTGCAACGCCTGCTCCAGCCCGCTAACAGTGCACTACGAAGCCGGGGACATCGGCGACGGCCAGACGACGGTGCTGATCTGCCACGCCTGCGGGGCGCGGGCCGCGCCGCCGGTGATCTGTCCGCGCTGCCTGAGCGCACGCGTGCGCAGCTTCGGCATCGGCACCCAGCGCGTGGCCGAGGAGGTGCGGGCGCTCTTTCCGTCCGCGCGGGTGCTGCGCTGGGATCGCGACAGCGCCGGTGGCAAGGGCGCCCATGAGCGGCTGCTCGACGCCCTCCTCCGCCACGAGGCCGACGTGATCGTCGGCACGCAGATGATCGCCAAGGGCCTCGATTTGCCCCTGGTCACCCTGGTCGGCGTCGTGGCCGCCGACACCGGCCTGCACCTGCCCGATTTTCGCAGCGGCGAACGGGCCTTTCAACTGCTCACCCAGGTGGCCGGGCGCGCCGGCAGGCGCTTCGAGGGCGCCCAGGTGCTCATTCAGACCTACAACCCCGAACATTACGCCCTGCTCGCCGCCCAGGAGCATGACTACAAGCGTTTTTTCACCCAGGAGATTGCCTTTCGTCGCACCGCCGGCTACCCGCCCTTCAGCCGTCTGGTGCGCCTGGTGCACGCCGCGGAGAACCGCCGCGCCGCGCAGCGCGAAGCCGAACGCCTGGCCGAACGCGCGCGCGCCCTGCTCCAGCGGCGCGAACTGGCGGGCTGGAGCCTGATCGGTCCCGCACCCGCCTTCATCCAGCGCGCCCGCGGGCGCTGGCGCTGGCACCTCATTCTGCGCGCTGCGCCCCCCGCCGACGAGCGCACCATCAACGCCGCCCTCGATGCCCTGGAGCCGCTCTATGGCTGGAGCGTGGATGTTGACCCGGTGCACGTGTTGTGACTGGGAGGCGCAGAGAAACCCGCGTTCCCCGTCCTCCAACCGGCAGAGGAGGGGGAAAGCAGGTTTCCCCCTCCTCCAACCCGCCCCAACCGGCAGGGGCACGGGGAACCCTGGTTTCGCCGATCTTCGTATCAAGCATATGTTATAATCTTTAGCGTGGAGCAATCTTCATCCTCCACCAGAAGAAAGCATAACCTATGGCCATACGGCGCATTTTCCGCATTGATAACGAAGAGGACAAGAAGATCCTCAAGACAAACTGCCGCCCGGTCAAGTTGCCCGACCCGGGCCTGAAGCGTCTCGTGGCGGACATGTTCGAAACCATGCACGCCAACAACGGTGTGGGATTGGCGGCGCCGCAGGTCGGGCTGCCCATTCGCCTGTGCATCGTCGAACTGCCCCCGGAAATCGAGGAGCGCGAAGACGGGACCACCGTCGTAGTCGCCCCGGCAGAGCAGTTTGTGCTGATTAATCCAAAAATTGTGAAGAGCAGTGGTGAAGAGGTGCTGCGCGAGGAGGGCTGCCTGAGCCTGCCCGGCTGGTACGGCCAGGTACCCCGGCAGACCTGGGTGACGGTGGAGTTTCAGGACCTCAACGGCAAATGGCTGCGGCTGCGGCGCGCCGATGGCCTGCTCGGCTGGGCCATCCAGCACGAAGTTGACCATCTGAACGGCATTCTGTTCACCGAACGCATTCGCGATCTCTCCACCTTGCGCGAAGTGAACCGGACCCCCGAAAGCAACGAAGTAGCTGCATAACGATGAACATCGCGGTCCTCGCCGATATTCACGCCAACCCCGCAGCGCTGCACGCCGTCATCGAAGATGTTGAGTCCTGGTCTCCCGATCTGGTGATCGTCGCCGGCGATATGGTCGGTCGCGGTCCCCTGTCGCGGATTTGCCTCGAACTGGTTCTGCGCATGCGCGACGAGCGCGGCTGGCGCGTGATCCGCGGCAACCACGAACGCTACGTGCTGCTCTATGAGCAGGAACGCCAGCGCCCCGATTTTCCCACCAGCGGCCCGCAGTTTGAAGTCAGCCGCGTGGCGGCCTGGACCCACGGCCAGGTTGCCGATATGATCCCCCGGATCACTGCCCTCCCCGAACACCTCACCCTCGACCTCGACGGTGAACGCCTGGCGATTTACCACGCCTCGGTGCGCCACGACCGCGACGGCATCTACCGCGGCGCGCCCCTGGACGAGGTGCGCGAGCAGATCGATCCCTCGGCGGCGGTCTTCTGCGCCGGGCATACCCATACCCCGCTGGTGCGGCAGGTGGACGCAACCCTGGTCGTGAATACTGGCTCGGTAGGGTTGCCCTTCGATGGCGATACCCGCGCCTCCTACGCCCGGCTCACCCGTGGGCCGCGGGGCTGGCAGGCCCGCATCAGGCGCGTGCGCTACGACGTTGGCGCAACCGAACGCGCCTTCGCCGAGAGCGGCATGCTCGAGGCGGTGGGTTCCTACGCTCACCTCATGCTACGGGAACTCCGTACCGGGCAGTCGTTCCTATTCGATTTCATCCCCGCCTATCACCAGCGCATCCTCTCCGGCGCCATTAGCCTGGACGAGGCCGTGCACGATTTCCTCACCAGGGTTGACCGGGCCGCCTGAGATGGTGTGGAGATGTGAGTAGAGTCAGCGCCCCTCCACATCTCCACACCTGCTCCTACCCCACCCGCTGCCCGGCGGTCGCCTCCAGGGCCTCGATGAGGCTGGCAAGCAGGGCATTAACCGGCGTCGGCACACCTACCCGCACCCCTTCACGGGCCACGGCGCCGTTAATCGCAGTGATCTCCGTCGGCGCACCCCGCAGCACATCTTGCAGGGTTGAGGAACGATTGGCGCCCGTGGCGCGGGCCACATCCAGCACATGTTCCACCGGGTCAGCATAGGGAAGTTGCACATCCAGCGCGACGGCCACGTTCGCGGCCTCGCGCGCCGCCGCCGCCAGCAACTCGCGCGCGGCGGGCGCATCGGCCAGCGCGCCGTTCGGCACCCGCAGCAGCGCCGTCAACGCATTGATCCCCGCGTTGACGATCAGTTTGCCCCACACCAGCCCCGTGACATCCTCCTGCACCTCCGCAGGCAGACCGGCCCGCATAAACAGGTCGGCCAGCGCGGCGGCCATCACCCGGTCGGGGGCGGCGCCGAAGAGCGTCGGCCCCATCCCGGCGTGGCGCACCCGCCCCGGCCCGAGCAGCGTGCCCCCCAGCGCGGTGACCCCCTGGCCCACGCGCTCCTCGCCCAGCGCCTCGGCCAGGATCTCCCGATTGCCCAGGCCGTTCTGGAGTGTGTAGGCCACCCCGGCGCCAGCGAGCACCGTTCGGGCCACCGTGGCGGCCCAGGGCGTCTGCCGCGACTTGACCAGCACCAGGGCCACCTCAACCGGGCCGGCCAGCGCCGGGTCGCTCACGGCGCGCACGGGGCGGATCGTCTCGACACCGTCGCGCTCACAGCGCAGACCATGGGCGGCCATAGCCGCCACGTGCTCGACCCAGGGATCTACCAGCACCACCTCGGCGACCGCCGAGAGATAAAAGCCGATCACCCCGCCCAGGGCGCCGGCGCCGATGAAAGCTATACGCATGGATGAACCTCCAGGGTTTTCAAAGGGGGCCTTCTGAGGGGCAAAGCTCCGCCAACTTCCTCTAGAGGGAGAAGTCTCGTTGTCATACTATGTACTGGCGTCCCACACCCTATCGTCGGTATCAAGAGAGCCCGCCGACCTGTCTTGCGCGCCGGTTCGAAGTCGGGTAGAATCAGCGCCATCCCGCCCTGGCCCTCAGGGTGAAACACATGCCTGCAACCCCCTGATCCCAGGCTCTGGCGACTCCGGCACGGGAGACGGCGTGCCGCGTCCCTGCAAGCACGAGGAGGCTTTGTGTCCATCGAAAGCGACATCATCCACGCCGATCACGAGCACCTGCTCCATCCGCTCTACCACCCCAGCGCCCACAAGACGCCAATCGTCTGGGTTGAGGGCCGCGGTGCTATTGTCAAAGACATCACCGGCAAGGAGTACATTGATGGCCTGAGCGGCCTCTGGAACGTCAACGTGGGCCACGGGCGCGAGGAACTCGCCGAGACCGCCGCGGCCCAGATGCGCCAACTGGCTTTCTACTCGGGCTACGTCGGCTCGACCAACCTGCCGGCAATCCATCTGGCCGAGAAACTCTCCGAACTCTTTTACCCGTCGATCAACACGTTCTTCTTTACCAGCGGCGGCGCTGAAAGCACCGAGACCTCGTTCAAGACGGCGCGCTTCTACTGGAAGGCTGTCGGCAAGCCCGAAAAGGTCAAGTTTATCGCGCGCATGAAGGGCTATCACGGGGTGACCATGGCCGCCATGGCTGCCACGGGACTGCCGGCCTACTGGCCCATGTTCGAGCCGCGTATGCCCGGCATGCTCCACATCGAGTCGCCCTACCCCTATCGCTTCGTGAACAAGACTCCCGGGGTGAGCGACGGGGTGGCTGCGGCCAATCTGCTCGAAGAGGCCATTCTGCGCGAGGGTCCCGAGACGGTCGCCGCCTTCATCGCCGAACCGATCCAGGGCGCGGGCGGGGTCATTCCGCCGCAGGACGACTACTTCCAGCGCATTCGCGAGATCTGCGATACCTACGAGGTGTTGCTGATCGCTGACGAGGTGATTACCGGCTTCGGGCGTACCGGGCGCTGGTTCGGCCTGGAGCACTACGGCATCGAGCCGGATATTGCGCAGTTCGCCAAGGGGATCACCTCGGGCTACGTTCCCCTGGGAGGCATCGGGGTCAATGATAAGATCCGCGAGGTGATCGAGAGCGTGCCGCCGGAGAAGCGCTGGATGCACGCCTTTACCTATTCAGGGCATCCCACGGCATGCGCTGTGGCCCTGGCGAACATCGCCATCATCGAGCGCGAGAGGCTGGTCGAGCGAGCCGCAGAGGTCGGGGCGCACCTCAACGCCGCACTCAAGGAACTGGAAGAAATGCCCATCGTCGGCAACGTGCGCGGCAAGGGCATGATGGCGGCAGTGGAACTGGTCGCCGACAAGGCCAGCAAAGACCCCTTCCCCCCATCGGCCAACGTCGGCGCGCGCGTGCAGCAGGAGATGACCGCCCGCGGGTTGTTCACCCGCGTCATCGGCGATACGATCTGCATCGCCCCGCCCCTCGTCACCCCCGTGGAAACGATTGATCGCCTGGTGCAGATCGTCGGCGAGTCCATCGCTGCCGTGTCGCCGTAAGGGCAAGCAGCCCACCGGTCCATGGCAACGTCTCGAAACTCGGAGAAATGCCCTATAAGCTCGCCCCGAGCACCACATTATCAATGAGGCGCACGCTGCCAAGACGCACCGCCAGCGACACCAGCGCCCCCTGCTCACCAACGCGCTCAAGCTCGCGCAGGGTGATCGGGTCAGCGACGCTGACATACTCGGGGCGCAGCAACGGCTCGGCGTCAAGCACGGCGATCACCGCCTGGCGCAGCGCCTCGGCGTTGCGTTCACCCGCCAGGTAGCGTTCCTTCGCGGCCCGCAAGCCCCGGTAGATCGCCGGGGCTACTTGCCGCTCCTCGGGCGTTAGATAGGTGTTCCGACTACTCATCGCCAGACCATCCGCCTCGCGCACCGTCGGCAGCACCACAATCGTCGTGGGGATGTTCAGATCGCGCACCATCTGGCGCACCACGACGGTTTGCTGGGCGTCTTTCTGGCCGAAGTAGACCCGCGTCGGCTGCACGATGTTCAGCAACTTGCACACCACCGTCGCCACACCCCGAAAATGCCCCGGACGCGCGGCACCCTCGAGCACTTCGTCGGCGGCGGGCAGCACTACATACGTGCCATACCCCTCGGGGTACATCTCTGCCCGCGTGGGGGCAAAGACCAGGTCAACCGCCTCGCGCTCGAGCATAGCCAGATCACGGTCCATGTCGCGGGGGTAACGCTCAAAATCCTCGCGCGGGCCGAACTGGGTCGGGTTGACGAAGATGCTCACTGCCACCGCCGGGCACTCCGCGCGGGCCTGGCGGATCAGGCTGAGGTGCCCTTCGTGCAGATAACCCATAGTGGGCACGAAGCCCAGGGTGTCGAAGGCGGCGCGGGTCTGGCGAAAGGCGGAAACGGTGGTTATGACCTGCATGGGAGTGGCCCCCACTGTACCCGGCGTGCGCCCGGTTCAGACCCGGGCGTCCGGCCTGACAATCGCTCCAAATCTCTTCTGTGGAGATGTAGAAGTGCAGGGCGCCCCTTTCAGTTCCACACCTCGATACCTCCACACCTCCACACACCGAACCTGGCCTTAACCCTGGCGCCTGAGCTGCTCGAGGGCGGCGCGCAGAGCGGCCTCGTCCATGGTTGAACTATGCTCGGCGGTGGGAAAGCTCCCCGCGCGCACCTCGGCGACGTAGCTCGCAAGGGCGGCGCCGATGGTCTCAGCGAGGGAGGCGTAGCGTTTGGCATGCCGGGGCACGAAATCGCTGTAGAGACCGAGGAGATCGTGCCACACCTGCACCTGCCCATCACAGTCAACACCCGCGCCAATGCCAATGGTGGGGATGCGCAACCGGCCAGTAATCTCCCGGGCCAGGGGCGCGGGCAGCAACTCCAGCACAATCGCGAAGGCTCCGGCAGCTTCCAGCGCCAGGGCATCCTCGATCAGGCGCGCGGCCTGCTCGGCGCTGCGGCCCTGCACCCGCGTGCCGATCTGGTGCACCGACTGCGGCGTAAATCCGATGTGCCCCATCACCGGCACGCCCAGCTCCACCAGGCGCGCCACAATCGGCGCCACCGCGACACCCCCCTCCAGCTTGACCGCCTGCGCCCCGGCCTCCTGGATCACCCGGCGCGTCGCAGCAATGGCCTCGTCTACGTTCGTGTAGGTCAGAAACGGCAGATCGCCAATCACCAGCGCCCGCTCACTGCCCCGCACAACCGCCCGAATATGGTGCACCATTTCATCCAGAGTGACCGGCACGGTCGAAGAGTGACCGAGCACCACCATCCCCAGCGAGTCGCCGACCAGGAGCAGGGGCACACCGGCGCGATCGGCAATCTGCGCCGATGTATAGTCGTAGGCCGTTACCATCGGGATGCGCTCGCCACGGGCCTTCATCTTCTGCACGTCAAGGATCGTGATGCGCACGGGCGCCTCCTTTGTACACGCTGCGCGGCCACCGGACCCGTATGGTTCGCGTCCGAGGGGAATTGTAGCACATTGCCACCCTGACGATGGGGAAACGGTTCCCCCACACCCGGGGGCGAAGCAACGTTTGCCTCCAGCGGCGGGGTTTGGGGCAGCTACACCGCCACCACCACCGAAAAATCAGGGGGCGAGGCAGGGCCGTTGCAGCCCCCGGCGATACTGGCCCGCACCCCCTGTCTCCTCTCCCCCCGCAGGAACCGGCGCCCCGGCGTCAGTGGGGACACCTAAGGCTCACCCGCCGCGGGCATTGTAGAGCAATGCCGTCGTGAGCACGTAGATCGCAATGATTCCCAGCGAGTCGCGGGCGACCAGGAAGGCTTTTCGCTCGAGACGGTAGACCAGGCCAACCACGGCGATCGCCGTCATCGCAATGGCGGCGATTGCGGCAAGCATATGACTCGCAGAGACGGCGGCCAGCAACGGGCCGGGGGTGAAAAACAGATCGTCAAGGGCCAGGATCAGCCCGACGTTGAACAGGTTGCTGCCGAAGATATTCCCCACGGCCATATCCACTGCGTTCATCCGCAGCGCGGCGACTGCGACGACCACCTCGGGCAGCGACGTGGTCAGGGCGACAAACATTGTACCGAAGAAAGTCTGACCCAGGCCGGTCATGGCCGCCAGTTCCGCGCTGAGACCGGGCAAATAAGTGGCGGCGACAATCACCAGCAGCGCGTTAAGGCTGAAGCGCGTCAGGGCGTAGCGGAAGGAGACGTGCTCGTAGTTGACGACCTCGGCCACTTCCTCGACGAAGGCCGCGATGCGGCGCCGCTCATAGATGAAAATGGTTCGCATCGCAAAGAGATAGATCACAAAAAACCCAATGCTGGCCATGCTGACCCGGCCAATAGCCGGGATACTTCCTGCGGCCACGATGCTCATGCACACCAGCGCCAGCGCCAGAATGCCGAAAGCCGCGGTCAACACCTGGCCCTGGTAGACCCGCGCAGTGATCGGTGCCGAACCACCGAGCGCGTCGAGGAGGGCGATGATTAAAATGTTGAACATGCAACTGCCCAGGATGTCGCCCATGGCGATGTCGGGAACCCGGTAGACCGCCACGGCACTGAATCCAGTGAAGAGTTCTGGCAATGAGGTCACCGAGGCCAGCAGAATGACCCCGATCCAGGTCCGGCCCATGCCGGTCTTCTCTGCAATAATGTCACCATACTTTGAGAGTTGCACCCCGCCGACGAGCACAGCCGCGCTACTGAGGATGAACAACAGCCAGGTGAGCATCGAGGACCTTTCAACTTCGGTGTGAGGCAAGCTGGGCGCCTATCGTCAGTGGACCCCTTCGGCCCCGCAGGCCACCCCGCCCATAGACGCCATGGAGAGACCCCGCGCCGCGCCGATCGTTGTCCACACCCATGAGCATAACCGGCGCCAGTGGACTATGCGCGCAAGGACGCCGTCACACATACGTGTCCCACCTTGCGACCCATTGGCAGAGACGCTATACTTGCCAGCGTCGCATTCTCTCACATCCAGGGAGGACTTATGCAGCGACTCAAACGTCCGACCCTCATGGTGACCGGATTCTTCCTGGCTTTGCTTGCATTGTCCTCAACATTACAAAGTAGCGCCGTTTTCGGCACGGCGGGTCTCTCCTCCTCAACCCCCGTGTATCTGCCACTGGTGATCCGGCAGCCATCACAGGCCGGGTGGCTTGATTACGTCAATTACTACCGGGCCATGGCCAGACTGCCCCCGGTCACCGAGAATACAAGTTGGAGTTACGGCAACACCCTGCACGCGCGTTACATGGTCAAGAACGATATCGTCGAACACGCCGAGGACCCGGGCAACCCGTGGTACACTCCTGAAGGCCTGGCTGCTGCCCAATCGAGCAATCTCGTCGGTCATTATGACGCCAACACACCCGATGAGTGGGCCATTGATATGTGGATGCAGGGCCCGTTTCACGCTATCGGCGTCATTGACCCCCGATTGCTACAGGCGGGCTATGGGAGCTATCGCGAGGCCGATGGCGGTCTGCAAATGGGCGCCGGACTGGATTTGATCCGCGGGCTGGGCAGACTTCCCACATCCCTGGCCTTCCCCGTGCAATGGCCGGCTGATGGCGCAATTGTCTCACTGACCGCGCATCGAGGCGAGTACCCCGATCCGCTCACCAGTTGTCCGGGCTACAGCAGCCCGAGCGGGCTACCGATCATCCTGCAACTCGGCCCTGGAGATAGGACGCCCAGTGTTACCGGCTCGGCGTTTCTGCAGGGCAGCACTCCGCTCCCACATTGTGTGTTCGATGAAGTGAGTTATGTCAACTCTGATCCCGCGCAACAGGCCCTGGGGCGTGTTATTCTCGACTCGCGGGATGCTGTCGTCGTGATCCCCCGCAGCCCGCTTACGCCAGGAACACGCTATACTGTGTCCATTACCGCAAATGGCGAAACGTACACCTGGTCGTTTACGGTCTCAAGCAGCGCCACGATAGTTGGAGAGTAAGGAAGGAGTCAAACCCATGCGCGTCAAAATTGGCACGTCGGCTGATTTTCCCGAGGCGAGGCTGGTGGAGGTGACCGGCAAGAACATCAACCTGGTAGCTGCGCGGATCAACGGCAAGATCTACGCCGCCTACGGCATGTGCCCACACCTCAATCTCCCACTGAACCGCAGCCATCTCGAAGGCAACACGCTGACATGCTCCTGGCATGGTTCACAGTTTGACCTGACCACCGGAAAGAACCTTGACTGGGTGCGTGGCCTCGGCGGCCTGCCCCTCCCCGGATGGTCGCGCGCGCTGATAGCCCTGGGCAAGGAGCCTACACCCCTGACCACCTACCCGGTCACCGAGGAGCAGGGTGAAGTATTCGTGGATCTGTAGCGTGTAAGGATGGACCCCACGAGTCTGGCGGACCCTCAGGAAAGGGCCGCCCGTTGATCCAGGCGGGCGCGCCAGGGGAGGGCTCCTGAGCGAAGTTTTTGAGGCAAATCCCAGACCCTGGTTTTTTAGATGGTTCTGGCGGCTAGACCGCCAGAACCATCCAGATAGCAACCCCTGGAGCGGCTATGTCTGCCCGCACCTCACTGCGCGAGGTAGACTTTGCACAAGCTCTGGTGAGTCGTTCAGCCAACGAGTGCCTCGACAGGAGGGCTGCACCCTCCGAGAAATCTTCTTCCTGGACCTGGCGTCCGGGTGTTCTGTAAGGTCTATGGAGTAAGGTATGAACATCGCCCTGGTAAGCAACGACGGAACCCGGATAAGCCGTCACTTCGGGCGCGCGCGGAGCTACGTGGTGGTAAACATCGAGGAGGGGCGCGAAGTGGCCCGCGAGATACGCGCCAAACCCGCGCATCACGGCCACAGCCAGCACATTCACGGCCCCGATGAGGACGAGCATCAGCATGGGCACGACCACGACACCATGCTTGCGCCAATTGCCGATTGCGCGGTCGTCATCGCCAATGGCATCGGCGCTCCCATGAGCCAGCGCCTGCGCCAGGCGGGACTGCAACTCATCTGCACGCCCATCCTCAGCGTGGATGAGGCCATCGCCGCCTACCTGGCAGGGACACTGGACGACCATCCGGAGCTGGTTCACTGATGATGGGGAAACCTGGTCTCCCATGCCCCTACCCACCGGGAACACCAGCTTTCCCCATCCCCTGCCTCCCGGGGAAACCTCTGGAGGGCGCCTCCTCTGGCCCCACCGGTTGTCCCAGGGTCAGACTGACTCCACCCCTGCGTCAACCGGAGCGACGGCGCTGGCAGGCGGGAACCCCGGTCGCAAGATGGCCGCACAACCCTCGTCACCCGGCGCTTCACTGGCTGGCGCCGCATAGACCGTTCCACCGCATTGCATAGACAGCACCGCGGCCACATTGAGCAGATCGTCGTCGCCGATCTCCTGCGTCTCATGAAGCTCCATCGCGCCGGTCAGCGGATCGTAGCGTCCCCACTGCTCGCGGTCGAGGGCCACGAACAGCGTATCCACCTGACCGGCGGCGGCAGCAGGAAGGACGAGGCTCAGCGTCGCGGCAACGCGGTGGTTGTTGCGCGCCGCGAGAGCTTCGTAGCGTTCGCGCGCCGCACGCCGCTCCTCCGTGGGGTTGGGGCGGGCGATCTTCCAGGCCCGCGCCCCCAGCTCAGCAAGGGTTAGCCGGGCCGGGCTGCCGACTATCGCCTCGGCACTGATCGCCGGATAGCGGCTGACAGCGCGGTAGATGGCCAGCACATAGGCCGTGCCGCAGAGGACCAGCGGCGCCCGCGTCTCGGGCAAGGCGCGCAGGAGCGCCCGGTCAATCTGCTGGCAATAGCGCTGGAGCTGCGACTTCAGCTCATCGGCGGCGCCGCCTTGCCCGTGGAACACCGGCCCGCGTTCGCCACCGGCCCCCGGCACACCGGGGTGCAACTGCCGCTGCGGCTCGAACTCATCGTACTGCAACAATTCATCAAGCCCGGACGGCGCGCCAGGCAGTTCGCGCGGCTCAAGCGCGGCGCCCTCGCCGGCGAACAACCGCACGCCCGCCTTGCCCAGGCTGAGCACGTAGTACGTGGCGTGATCGGTAACCAGGGGCATGAGCGGTTTCAGATGGGGCCACTGGCCCAGCACCACCAGCTCCGGCACGGGACCGGGGACGCGATAGGTGACTGCGCGATCGGGCCAGGCGAGCAACACGCACGCGGCGTGATTGTTGATCTGGTGCGCCAACTCCTCTACCAGCTCCCAGGCCGCGCGCAACTGATTGGCAACCGTCGCCGGAGCAACACCCCGGGCCGCGAGGTGTTCTTCACATCCACGCAAGATCTGTCGCAGACGATTGGCCGCGGCCCGCCCGCCCGCGTCACCCACCGGCACATAGATCGAGAGGCACCCTTCAGCCGCCGGTCTGGCGAGATCCAGGAACATTTCGCGCGTCAGATACTCCAGCATCAGGCCCTCCTTTCGTTTCATGCCGCCTTGTGGCCGCAGCGCCGAACGGCCCGACCGTGGCCGTTGCCCGCTGCGCGGTCCGGTAGCGCAAGGCATGCAACCAGACCGCCTCCACCTCCGCAAGGCGGCCAGAGAGCCGTCATCCTGACGGTGTCACGCCAGTATAGCAGAAAAGAGGTCCGAATAGCGTAATGTTCTCGCTACGCTCCGTAAGGAGATCGAGACCGGCGGTGCGCTGCGGTGCGTGCCTGGAGACCGCAGCAGGGATTGCAGGGAGGCCGCGCTTTTCCACAACAGTAACGGGGATGTGAACTACGTCCGGGGTTACAGTATGGTAAGCTATCAGGTATACACTACTTGAGTCGTGCACTGAAGAGTCCGGCAGGGTTGTACCCCCTGGAAACCCTCTTCCTCGACCATACGTGTACAGGAACTTGCCGGATGCGCCAATTTGCGAGCACCTGAGGAAGAGCATGTTTCAACTGACCCAGCGTCAGATTAATTACGGCGTGTTTGGGCTGACGACAGGATTGACAGCCATCACGCTGGTGTTCGTTTTCTTTGTACATCCGAGCTGGAATGTGCTTGGGCAGGCGATTGTGGCGCTTGCGTTCAGCGGTGGTCTCTGGTTTGCCTACTGGCGCGGCTGGGATCAGGCTCGCTACGCGCTGCTGGTTCTGATGACCCTGGTCGTCGCCATCGGAACGGGCGATGAGTTTTTGCGCGACCACTTCAACCATATGATCTACGCCGTTCCGGCGATGGCACTGGTGCTTGCCGGCCCCCTCTGGGTGCTGGGCAGCGCGCTGGCAGTACTGGGGACGTTTGTGTACCGCATCGGCGCACTCTATCTGAACCCCCTTGATCTCATCACCTTTTTCCTCATCATCGGCGGGATGATCTTCAGCCGCCTGGCTGTTGACAATGCATGGCGGCTGGAAGCGGCAAAGCGCGAGGCAGAGGCAGCCCGCGCACAGGCCGAACAGCGTGAACGAGACCTGGCTACCCAGGCCGCCGAACTGGCTCGACGCAACGCCGAGCAGCAGCGTCTGCTCGAACTGGTCGCTATCCTGGAGACCCCGACCATCCGGCTCGCTGATGGCATCCTGCTGGCGCCGCTCGTCGGCGCGCTCGATGAGCGCCGCGCCCAGACGCTTACCACGCGCCTGCTCCACGATGTCAACGCACAACGGGCGCGCCGGGTGATCCTCGACATCAGCGGGGTTGCAACCGTGGACGACCAGGTGGCCCGTGGGCTGGTCAATACCACCCACGCCCTGGAACTGCTCGGCTGTCAGGTCCGGCTTACCGGCGTCTCGGCTGGCGTGGCGCTGACCCTGACCCACCTGGGTGTCACCCTTGAGGGCGTGACGATTGCGCGCTCGCCACAGGAGGCGCTGGAGGGGTGATACGGAATCTCAAAGGCTTTTACCACCATGCGGCATAGTCTGCCGCCGCCACCCGGTGCAAGGGCTGGGCTGACTACCCGGGATGCCGGCCCGTCCATTACACACAGATCTAAACCTCCCCTTGATAGGGCTGGCTTTTCAGGTCCTTCTGCGCGCCCCGGCGTCTGGCTGCCTGGTACCAGCCGAAACCGCCAACGAGCCGGTAGGCCCAGACGGGGATGAGCGGCTTGCTCAAGAGGTCTTGCGCCGCCAGGGGGATGGGTTGCCCCCGGGCAAGGTCCTCGGCAGCCAGGGCGAGCGCGCGTTTCAAGGGCCTGGCGCGCCCGTCCAGTTCGGTCAGCGGCGTGCGGTGAACCACCCCTTCGCCTCCGCCAGGGGCCAGCCCGCCCCGCCACGCGAACCCGGCGCTGCGGGCAAACTCGGCGCAGACAGCGAGGGCATTGGCGTTGTGCTGCGGTTCGGGGAAGCCGCAGTTGACCAGGGCGGCAAACCCCGCGCCAGGGGCCGGACGCGCGGCGCGGTGAGCGGCGAGACGCTCCAGCAACAGGATGACCGGCGCGGGCAGGGTGTCGATATAGAGAGGGAAAGCGAGCACCGTAAGGTCAGCGCGCTCGATCTGGGCGAGAAGCTGTTGCATCTTCTGCGGGTTGCTGAGCGTCGTGTAGAGATAAACAGTTTCGGTCTGTACGCCACGCGCACCGAGTTGCTGCATAAGGTAGTCGCCGAGGGCGTGCGAGGTGCTGGTGCGGGTGCGCGGGCTGCCAACGAGCAGCAGCGCGCTGCGCAGAGCGGCGCCATCCTGGTCCGGGTGGATCGGCGCGGCCGGCAGGGTCGGCCTGGGATCAGACTCGTGACGTGCCATCACGTCCAGGGCGAAGGCGATCTGCGAGGCGAGCGCCGCTTCCGCGGGGTCGCCGCTCACAATCTCGCAATGCCAGGTCCGGGCGTACAGGTTGAGGCTGTTGCGCCAGACAAGGTGGCGGAAGATGGCCGCGGTGGCGGGGTTGCGCTCGGGCTGCCAGCCAATGACGAGCAAGTCGGCGTAGCGGGCGTAACGTCTGGCGTGGTGGGTCTCGCCGTTGAGGGTGACGAAAAAGGGCGAGATATTCTGGATCTGGTGGTCCACGGCCTTTTTGAGGGTGGAACTGTACCCGCCAAAGGTGATGGGGGTGAGGCAGATCAGCAGGTCTGCATTGGCAATAGCGGCGGCGATCTCACGGTTGTCATCGGCGACCATGCACTGCCCGGGGCTGCGCACCCAGCAGAAGAAATCGCCGGCGCAATTGCCAATGTTGCTCTCGCGCAGGGTAAAGGTTCGCACGCTGTGGTTCTGCGTTGCCAGTTGGGCGAACAGGGCGCGTTCGATGCGCCCGCCGAGGGTATCGTCGGCGGCGGCGCCGTTCAGGATCACGATGCGCATGGCGATTCTCCTTCTCCGGGAACAATAAACTGTCGTTCGATGTTCTCCAGTTCGCAATCGTAGAGTGCGGCGCCATCCGCTCCCAGGGGCGGGAGGTGGTTGCCAGTTTCGAGCGAAACCATCCCGTGCACCCGCGCCCAGATCAGCACCGCGACCAGCAGGCTCTGTTCGTCGTAATTGCCGCCGTAGGCTTTCCACTGCTCAAAGACAGGTTGGCAGGCGGAAGGAATGGCGGGCAAATCGGGCGCCCGCAGGCGCCCCGCCAGGCGCAGGGCATCCACCACGCTGACCAGGGCGCTGAGGGCCCGCGCCGCGACCGGCAGCACCTGGTCGAGGGGCGGCGCGTAGCCGGGGATAGGCGTGCCGAAGATGAGCTGATACCGCTCCGGGTAGGTAATGGCCCACTGGCGGTAGGCGACGCCTATGGCGCGCAGCCGGCCCAGGAGGTCGTCGGGGGGAAGGGCGCTGCGGGCGGCCAGTTGCGCGTCGCCGAAGGAGGTGTAGGCATCAATAATGAGCGCGGTAACGAGTGCGTCGCGGTCAGGGTAGTAGTTGTAGATCGCCGGGGCGGTGATACCAAGGGCGCGGGCAATGGCGCGCAGGCTGAGCGCGGGCGCCCCCTGTTCCGCGATCTGTTGCCAGGCAGCCTGTTTGATGCCCTCGCGCAGGTTGGAGGTGTGCCGGGATTTGACGGGGCGAACCATACGCTGTCCGTTTCTGTGAGGCGGCGTTACCAGGTGTTTTCCCCGGAGGGCGCAGCCCTCCCGGACTCGCCCCTCGAGCCGGAGCTTAAAGCATAAACACCGTATACTTACACTGTAAGTATACGGTGTTTATGCTTTGCTGTCAAGAGGTTACCTGCGTCGAGGGACGCTACCCCTGGCGGGGCTGGTTTGCCGCGTCTGGCGGCGTTACTACGTTCACCCGGTTTCGCCCTCAGCCGGCAGGCAGGTAGATGACAAACTTCGTCCCGCGCCCCACTTCCGACTGGAGCGTAATCGCCCCCTGCATCTGCTTGATCAGGCTGTAGCTGATCGCCAGACCCAGACCGCTGCCCTTACCGGGACCTTTCGTCGTGAAGTACGGCTCGAACATGCGTGCTGCAACCTCGGGGGCGATCCCGCTGCCGGTGTCGCGAACCGTCAATTGCACGTATCTGCCCGGCGTCAGCTCAGGCACATCAGGATGCTGCCGGACAATCTCGCAACGGCCAGTGCTGATCGTGATCCGCCCGCCTGACGGCATCGCATCACACGCATTCTTGACCAGATTGACCAGGACTCGCTCGAGCTGGGTCGGTTCAACCTGACAAAAAAGATTATCATAATTCAGATCGTAATTGATCTCGATGTTCTTCCCCAATAAAGATCGCAATAACAGATCAGCTCGCCGCACCAGTTCATTCAGGTCAAGGCGCTGCATCGACATCTCGTCACGCTGACCGATGAGCTGCAGTTCGCGCACCAAAGCCTGGCCCCGTTTCAGCACCGACAGGATGGCATCGAGATCGGTCCGCGCCGGGTGGTTGCCTTCCAGATTCTCCAGTGCCAGTTCACTGCGTGCTTCGACAACCGTGAGCAGATTGTTGAAGTCATGGGCGATACCGCTCGCCATCTGACCTATGGCCTCAAACCGGTCCAGACGGGCCAGTCCAGTGGATAATCGAGACGTGAGGAGGGCCTGAGCCAGCCGTTCGGCAAGTTCCTGTACCGTTTCCGGATCAATACGCTGACAGATCCCCGCCGGGTGCCTGCTAAACAGCAACAACGCGCCAAGGGGTTGATCCTGGACGATCAGCGGCGCCGCGATGAGCATGACTGGCCGTATGGCCGCCCATGGCCCCTCGCGCGCTCCGCCGGGAGCGATCCGGACCGCCAGCTCCTGCCCTTTGAGATCAAACAATATAAGGGGTTGGCGCTGCTGGAGCACCTGGGCAAGCAGGTACGGTTCAGCCGGGTCAGCGGTGATCTGGCGCAGCACGGCGAGGTGCGGCGCGCAGCGCGGGTCAACGCAGGCGGCGGCGCCAGTCTGTAGCCGTCCATCGCCATCGAGGAGATCGATGCAACAGCCATCAACCCGGGCAGCGATGCGCCTGGCGACGGCGTTCAGCCTCTGCGCCTGGTCAGCGTCCTGTGTCAGAATACTCCCGACATCGGCCAGAAGCCGCGTGGCATACAGCCGGCGCTCCCGCTCGGCAACCAGGGCGCTCATGATCAGCCCGGTTACAACCAGAACGGCCAGGAAGGTCTGTAGAAAAAACAGGCCGTTGTCGAAAGCCGCAACGACGAACGGCCCGTTCCCCAGCCTGGTCAGCCCGATCGTCAGGATAGAGATGACGCCAATCGCGACAGCGGCGCCGTGGGGTCTGAACCGCAGGGCGGCCCAGATGACGAAGACGAAGAGCACGTAGGCGTAGTTTAACTCGAAACGCATCACGATGCCGGTGACCGTGATGAGCAGGCCATACATCACGACCACCTCGACGATGCGATTCCAGCGAAGGTAACGAATCCGCAGCCGCTGGAACGCAACCAGCGCCGGCGCAACCGTCAGGACGCCCATGACGTCGCCGATCCACCAGACGCGCCAGAAGTGCCAGGCTTCGGCGCCAGGAACCCCCTGGCTGAGCATAAATAACACCACCACCCCGGTGGCAGCAAGCGGAACGCTGACCAGTATCGTGACCGCGATGAACGCCAGTATTTCCTTGAGCGAGTCGAGTTCAAACGGGGAAGCAAGCAGCGGCCGGAGCAACGCCACGCCAATGACCGCCTCCAGCGTGGAAAACACTGCGATTCCAATCTCTATGGGGATCGGAATACCTATCCATATTCCGGTAATCATTTCACCAACGAACACGCCCGGCCAGAGCCACAGGCCTTCCTGGAACAGGGCCAGGAAAACAACCCCGGACAAGGGCCAGACCGGCGAGAACGGGTTCGGCGCAGTGGCAAAGAGCAGCCCGAGCGATGCTATGGCCACGTACACTCCGCAGAGGAGCGCATTGAGGATGACCAGGCGAACCAGGCGTGTTTGTGAGAAGTGGCCGAAGGCGGACACGGGTTGGACGGATCTGGCAGGCTGCCACTCGCTGCTCATACAGTCGTATGTGCGCGCACCTGGACAGCGGCTCGGGCCCAGGTATCACAGGCTATGAAGGAATGACACCTCGACTTTTCCAGGAAGTCAGAGGTACATGTTCACACAGCTTCTACCCCGACGCCGAACGCATACGTCAGAGAGGGCTTGACTGGCGATGACTACGGAATTATAGCACACGGCAGAAACCCTACCCCCAGCAATGCTCCTGCTAGCCCGGCTGTAGTGTGAGGGCTTTGATGCCTGTTGCGCCGCTTGCTTCGACCGCGGCCTTGAGCCAGATCCGGCCCTCGCCGCGTTCGATGTGCGCCAGACACCGGCGCTCCTCAAGGACCTGGCCCACCGTTACGGTCTGCCCGGTGATCCGAGGCGGCCTCGTCCAGATCCTTGACGTAATTCCTTAGAATGCTGGAGAGTCATCACCATGGCCGGGAACCGCTCGCTGTCACGTCGCCCCCGTAGTGATCATTGACCAACGCCTGGTTGGAACGACCTTGCACCAGATTGCCTTAGAGATGCAGATCAGTTACTATACGGCTACTCATACGGCGCGCACTGTCCAGGCCAATCTGCAGCAGGCGTTCATGCAGCGGGGCTTGCCGGTGGCCATGCGCATGGTATCGGGAGGCGATGTTGGCAGGAAGCACGCGGCTGGCGAGCCGGACGCGCTCCTGTCGAGGCTGATTGACCCGGGCGTGGGACTGAACGTCAGTCGGCCCTATCGGTTCACCGAGCAGGCAATCATGGGCGGACGTGTTACCCAGAACCGGAATCGGGGCAATCCCGGTGAACACGACCGGGTTCCTCAGACCCCTGTCTCAACCGAACGGATATCTGATGATTAAAGACCTGCACATTGGCGTGATCGGCCCCGGGGCGATGGGCGAGGCGATCATTGGCGGGTTGCTGCGCCAGGAACTGGTGGAATCTGAGCAGATCCTGGTAAGCCATCCCCGCGAGGACCGCCGCCGGGAACTGGCAGCTCGCTACGGGGTGCACACCAGCCACGACAACCTCGCCGCCGCCGAGTGGGGCCGGGTGGTGATTTTTGCCGTCAAACCTCAGCAACTCAAGCGCGTGCTCCCACCGCTACGCGGCGCCCTGCGCGGCGAAGACCTGGTCATCTCGGTGGTCGCCGGGGCGACTATCGCCACCTTCGCCCAGGCCCTCGAGCATCCCGCCATCGTGCGGAGCATGCCCAACACCCCGGCGATCATCGGCGAGGGGATGACCGTCTGGACGGCGGGACCCGAGGTCAACGAGAACCAGCGCGGCTGGGCGCGCACGGTGCTCGGCGCCCTGGGCCACGAACTGTTCGTTGACACCGAAGCTTACCTGGATATGGCCACAGCGATCAATGGCACCGGTCCGGCCTATTTCTTTCTGATGATGGAAGCGATGATTGACGCCGGCGTACATCTGGGCCTCTCGCGGCGCATCGCCGAAGAACTGGTGCTCCAGACCATGCTCGGCTCGGTGCGCTACGCCTTGCAGAGCGGCCTGCACCCGGCCCAACTACGCAACGCCGTGACCTCGCCGGGCGGCACCAGCGCCGCGGCCCTGGCCGAACTGGAGCGGGGCGGCATGCGCACCGTCCTCGCCGACGCCATCTGGGCCGCCTACCGGCGCTCCGTTGAACTGGGCAAGCAGCAGTAACTCGAGCACGCCAATGATCACCTACAGTCGCCCGCGCCTGATCACCGAAGACGACAAATACTACCGCGCCTACGTCGAGAGCTTCAAGCTGCAGCGCAAGAATCAGAAAGCTATGCGCCCGCCGCGCCAGCGCGACCTCTTCGGGGCCGAGGCCGAGGCCGCCCTGCGCGCATGGCTCGGCGAGCGTCTCGAACTCGACGAGCGGCGCATCCTGGCCTACGAAGAGCGGCGCAACAAGCGCGGGGTGATCAAGTATCGTGAACTGGACGCCCTGCACCTCGCCGATCGCAGCGCATGGGTCTTCGAGATCAAGGCCAGCCGCACCGCCAGCGCCCTGCGCCGGGCGGCCGGGCAACTGCAAGAGACCCGCGCCATCCTCAAGCTGCTCTACCCCACGGTGCGGGTGACGATCCTGCTGGTGGACACCGGCATCCCCGCCAGCGTCGAGGAGGTCGAGGCGCTGATGGCCTCCGACCGGCCGCCACCCCGCCGCCCGGAATTGCTCAGCGAGGTCACCACCGCCGTGCCCGAACTGCGGCTGGTCGAGAGCCTGGAGGGCGAACCCGACGCCGAGCGCATCGACGTGCTGCGCTTCGGCGTCGAGGATATCATCGCCATCACCGGGGCAGAAAACCTGTCGCTCGACTGGGAAGCCGACGACGAAGAGCCCGAGGAACCGGGCGAGGCGCGCCCGGCCTCCTCGCTCTACGCAACCAGCGCCGAGGAGGCCACGGATCAGGACGACGACGACAACCCGCTCGCTGCGGCGCTGCGCAAGGCCGGGCTACGTTAAGAGCCTATCTGGAGAACCAGCTTATCCGATTACTTTCTGGGAGGGTTTCGCTCTCCCAGAACCGCACCTCCAACTGGCAGTTCGTGGCGCATGGCGCCCCTTCGATCAGCAGCGATGTCCTTCCGCACGCCTCTGGCCATTGTAACGGGCAAAGTAGCCGGCACACTCTCGCGGCAGTTCCGCCTGGGGGGTGGTACGACCCTGCCCGGCAGCCTGGCGCGCCGCCTGGCCCCGGACGTGCTGGGCACACTCGCCGCCGCGCTGCCCCACGGCGTCCTGCTCCTCTCCGGCACCAACGGCAAAACCACCACCAGCCGCATGCTGGCCGATATGTTGAGCGCCAGCGGCGAGCACGTGCTGCACAATCGCGCCGGCGCCAACCTCATCGCTGGCCTCACCGCCACGGCCATCGCCAACGCTGACTGGCGTGGGCGCCCGCGGGCCACCATCGGCCTGTTCGAGACCGACGAAGCCGCGCTGCCCCGGGCGATCGCCGAAACCCGCCCGCGGCTGGTGCTGATCCACAACCTCTTTCGCGATCAACTCGACCGCTACGGCGAGGTGGACACGGTCGCCACAGCCTGGCGCGCGGCCCTCACCGAACTGCCCGCCGAAGCCACGGTGGCCCTGAACGCTGACGACCCCGCCGTAGCCGACCTGGGCGCCAACCTACGCGCACGGGTCGTGTACTACGGGCTCGACGATCCGCAGCACGCCACGGGCGCAGGGGCGCACATTGCCGACTCACAGTTCTGCCGAGGCTGCGGGCAGCGGTACGTGTACGATCTGGCCTTCTACGCCCACATCGGCCACTACCACTGCCCGGAATGCGGGCGCCGCCGGCCAGAACCGCAGGTACGGCTCGTCCGGCTGCGGCTGCGGGGAACGGCGGGGAGCAACCTCTGCCTGCTCTACCCCGGCGGCGCGCTGGAGGTAGACCTGCCCCTTCCGGGCCTGTACAACGCCATGAACGCCACCGCTGCCCTGACCGCCGCCCTGGTGCTGGGGGTGACGCCATCCAGCGCCCGCGCAGCCCTCGAAAGCTTCCGCGCCGCCTTCGGGCGCATCGAGCGCCTCACCGCCGGCCCGGGTGGCGCGCCCATGCTCATCGCGCTGATCAAGAACCCCGTCGGCGCCAGCGAGACAGTGCGCATGCTCGTGGACGGCAGTGAACCCACCGACACCAGCGTCAATGATCAGGCAGGTGATGCCGGATTGCACCTGCTTATCGCCATCAACGACCGCTTCGCCGATGGCGCCGACGTCTCGTGGCTCTGGGACGCCGAGTTTGAGCCGCTGGCCGAGCGCCTGGCGCGGGTCACCCTGAGCGGCACACGCGCCGAAGACATGGCCGTACGGCTCAAATATGCCGGCGTGCCCGAAGCGCAGATGCGTCTCGAACCCGATCTGGGGCGTGCCGTAGACGTGGCTCTGGCCAGCCTGCCCACTGGAGGGACCCTCTTCGTTCTGCCCACGTACACGGCGATGCTCGACCTGCGTAACATCCTCGCTCGGCGCGGCTGGGTGCGACAGTTCTGGGAAGTATAATGTTTCTCTGTTGGGGAGGGACAGGGGGAGGCTCTGCCTCCCCGCAACCACTTGATGGATCGCGGAGGGCCGCGCCTCCCCTGGCCGGGAAGATCTGGGAGGGCAACGCCCCCCAGGCCTTCACTAAAGGAAAGCATCGGGGCAACCAGATTGCCCCGCACTCCAGGAGCAAGACCCATGGGACACGAGGAGCACGAACGGCGCGCCCGTGAGGCCGCCACGGCCATTCGTTGTGGCGTGCTGACAATCAGCGATACCCGTACCCCCGAAAGCGACGAAAGCGGCGCCATCATCCGCTCCCTGCTCACACAGGCAGGACATGATGTGGTAAGATATGCGGTAGCGCGCGATGAACCGGCGGAGATCGCCAGCCTGGTACGCGACTATGCGGCGGAAGGGTGCAAACTGATTATCACCAATGGCGGCACGGGCATCGCCCGCCGCGATAGCACCTTTGAGGCGATTGACGGTCTGCTGGCAAAACGACTGCCAGGGTTTGGCGAGTTGTTCCGCATGCTTTCCTACGGAGAGATCGGCCCGGCCGCGATGCTCTCGCGGGCCACGGCTGGCGTCTACGGTGAAGCGTTAATCTTTTGTTTGCCCGGCTCCACCAATGCTGTTCGCCTGGCGATGGAACGGCTCATTCTGCCTCAACTGGCCCACCTGGTCTGGGAAACGGTGCGCTAGTGCCGCAGTGGTAGCAGTCGTCTGGTATACTGTGCTGCGTCGCAGCGTCAATACTGCCGTTCTCTGCATAGCTGTGTAAGGAGCCAGAGAGCCCATGACGTCAGTAGAAGAATTCCGTGGCCTGCATTACCCCAATAAAATCGGACGGCTCACGTTCATTTCGCTTGAAGAGGTTATGGGCCAGAATGGAGTGAAGGCGCTGCTCCGCCTGGCTGATCTCCCGCAGTACCTCGATGCCTATCCACCGAACGATTTGAAGCGCGAGTTCCCCTTCGAGGCCATTTCCGCTACTTCAGTCGCATTAGGCACGATGTACGGCCCGCGGGGGGCACGCGGCCTCGAGTTGCGCATGGGTCGCGTGGCCTTCACCCTCGGGCTGAAGGAATTTGGCCCCCTTCTGGGGATGGCTGACCTGGCCCTCAAACTGATGCCGATCACCATGAAGCTGAAAATCGTGCTGAACGCCACGGCGCAGACGTTTGACCGCTTCAGTGATCAGTCCAGCCACGTCGAAGAGGAACGCGGGCAGTTCATCTACCATATTACGCGGTGCTCGAACTGTATTACGCGCCCCGAACCCGGGCCGGTGTTCTACATGGCGCGGGGGATCATCGAAGAGGCGACGGCCTGGGTCTCCGGTGGCCGCCGGTTTGCCGTCGAACAGTGCTCGTGCATCGGGCAGGGCGCCTCATCGTGCAGTTTCACCATTGGTAAGGAACCCCTCGAGTAATCGTCGCGTTGACCGCCCGGCAACCCACCTCTCCGCCAACGGGCAGTGTGCCGGGTAGCGCGGCTGTCGGTCATCGAGAAAATGGTACCGCTCGTTTGAACCTTTCTGGCAGTAAACGCCACCCATCACCAGATTCTATGCTTCGCTGGCTTGCTATCAAGTTCATCCGCTTCTATCAACTGGCGATCTCCCCGTGGTTGCCGCCGAGCTGCATCTACACGCCAACCTGCTCGCAGTATGGCATCGAAGCCATCAGCAAGTACGGCGTGTTCAAGGGCGGCTGGTTGACCCTGAAGCGCCTCCTGCGCTGCGCCCCCTGGGGTCGCGGCGGGTATGATCCCGTCCCCTGAAGACCCTGCAACCCTGTCCGCCGGCTGCTCGTCATACTCTTCGAGCAGGCGCCCCTATGACGAAAGTCGGGGATGCCGCTCCGCCCGCGGAGTGATGCTCGGAGGCACGATCTGTGCCATACTGGGCGCAGTGCAGAAGTGACGATGGCGCCGCAGCGCCCGCCAGACAGATCGCCCCTCCGGGCCAGCGCCCTAGCCGGTGGCTCAGATTGCCGCAGCGGGTTGCAGCGCCAGGAAGGTCAACGGTGGCAGAACCAACGCGTGAGTTGATCGCCCGGGCGCAAGAGGGTGACCCCCAGGCACTGACGCAGATCGTCCTGGGCCAGCAACATTATGTCTACAGCATTGCGATGAGCGTGCTGAAGAACCCCGAAGACGCCGCCGACCTGACCCAGGAGGCGTTTATCAGGCTGTTTCGCGCGTTGCCGCAGTACAACGGCGAGAGTCGTTTTACCACCTGGCTGTACCGGCTGGTGGTAAACCTGTGTCGTGACGAGTTGCGCCGGCGTGGGCGCCAGGCGCCCATCGCTCCCTCGGCGTCCGAAGACGAAGAAGCCGACCAGATTGCCAGTATCGCCGACGACGACCGCTGGGCCAATCCCGCCGAGGCCCTCGATACCCGTGAACTGCGTGATCAGGTGCGCCAGGCGCTCGGACAACTTGAGGAGCACTACCGGCTAGTGCTGACGTTGTACTACTTCGAGGACCTGAAGTACACCGACATCGCGGAGATCCTCGATATTCCGCTGAACACGGTGAAGAGCCACATCCGGCGCGGCAAGGAACGCCTGGCGGCTATTCTGGAGGCTCAGGAGCACCCTCCGGCCACGCGCACGGTAGCGCAGCCGCGCCGTGAGGACCGCCGGGACCAGTTCCCCGGCCCCGTGCCGCTGAGCCTGCTGGCGGGCGCAGTCGGAAGATAATTTCTGGATTGCCGTGTATGGCCTCCTCATGAGACCTGGCGATGATGCGCATGCAGTCCATTCAACAGGAATAAGACGATGCGTGACCCTCTGGAACCAACCCCGCGTGGCCCGGATGACGCCCTCGATCAGGTTCTGCGTCAGGAACTGCGCTGGGAAGCGCCGCCGGAAGTTACCGCATTCCTGCTGGGGCTGATCCCCAACGGAACCTTGTGGGCCGAGACGCTCCAGCGCCCGCGCCCACAGCCGTGGTACAGCACGCTCGTGCTGATCCTGACCGCTGTGGCGGTTGGCCTCTCGCTGGCCGTGGCCTGGCAGGTCATCGGCTCGCTCAGCGCCGAACTGGGCCTTATCGCCATCGTGGAACAACTCCGCGCCGCACCCGAGATTGGCCTCCAGCGGTTGTATGATGCGCTGCCAGTCTCACGCCATATCGTGGCCGTGCTGGTGATCGTGCGCGAACAACTCCACTGGCTCCTGCTCGCGATTATGCTCTGGCTGGCCCTTGATGGCTGGCAGCCGCAGCGCCTCTCCACGCGCCAGACGCGGTAGTTTCCCCTTGCGGCCGCGCCGCGTCCTCTCAAAGAATTGGGGAAACCCGCTTTCCCTACACTCCTGCCCGTGGGAAGACCGCGGGCGCGCCAGCGCCGGGGGGAAAGCGATGCAGAAACCCGCTTTCCCCACACCCCTGTTTGCCCACAACTGACGGAAACCCGCTTTCCCTACACTCCTGCCCGTGGGAAGACCGCGAGCGCGCCCGCGCCAGGGGGAAAGCGATGCGGAAACCCGTTTTCCCCACGGCCCCTGTTTGCCCACAACTGACGGAAACCCGGTTGCCCTCAGCCACTGCCCGTGGGAAGACCGCGGGCGCGCCCGCGCCAGGGGGAAAGCGATGCGGAAACCCGCTTTCCCCACGACCCCTGCTTGCCAAAGGCCGTGAGGAAACTCGGATTCCCCACGGCCCCTTCCGTCCAGAAACCAGGCGGTGGCGCAACCCGGTATGGATTGCGCCACCGGGCATTTACAGCCGGCTCCTGGCCCGATGCAGGCGAATGGTGCGCGTGAGGAGCGTGCCGCCGAGGAGCATGATACCGAGGAGCGGCACACCGGCGCTGGTTTCGGGCAAGGGCGCGGGCGGGGGTGACGGCGGCGGCGCCGGGGCGATGGTCGGCAACGGCGTGGCCGTCGGGGCGCTGGTCGCGGTGCGGACCGCAGTCGGGCTGCGGGGCGGCGGGTAGGGCGCGGTGGTGGGCGTCACCTGTTGTGCGATCGGCGCCGTCGGCGGCTGAGCGGCGCCCACGACCTGCACCGAGACGATATTCGAGAAGAGCGGGGCCGGAGTGAAGCCATCGTAGAACAACTGGCCCTGAACAACGATCAAGGTGCCTACAGTAACATCGGGCCTGATGCGAGTCGGGATCGTAATTTCGACCCCCTCACCAGGCTGGAGCTGGTCGAGGCTGTAGTTCACGTCATTGCCGCTGACAGTGGGGTCAACCCCGCGATCGGCCCGTGCCCCCAGCACCTCCAGGTTGGCGGGCAGGGCGCTCCGCACCGTAATATTACGCAGCGTATTGGCCCCATCAGCGGCAGGCGGGCGCGTGTTCCGCACCACCAGGGTGAAGTTGACCTGCTGGCCAGGGTAGGCGCTGCCCCAGTCGCTCGCCAGGCGGAAGAAGACATCGGTCGTGACGCCGGGGGTAGTGACCGGCGCTGCGGTGCTGGTACCAATGGGAACAAGCGGTGCCGGGGTATTGGTCGGACCGAGCGGCGCGCGCGTCGGGCGTACAGCCGCGGTAGGACGCACAATCGGGCGAGAGGTGGGCACGATCGCCACCGTAGGCGGCTCGGTGGGCAGTTCAGGGATTACCACCGGCGGAGGCGGCGGAGGCGCAGGTGGCGCGGGCGGAACCTGGGTGGCCGCAGGAGGTTCCGGCTCCTGTTCGCTAGACGGCGGCGGAGGCGGCTCCGGTGGAGGAGGGCTGGTTGGTGGCACGCCGGGAGGAGGCGTCGGGGGGACGCCCGGCGTCGCTGTCGGGCCGCCCGGCGTCGCTGTCGGGCCGCCCGGCGTCGCCGTCGGGCCGCCCGGCGTAGGCGAAGCGACCGGCGCGCCACTGACCCGCACCACCACCGTGCCCGAGCTTTGCCCGCCGGCGGTGGCGCTATTGGCAATGCTTGTACCCGCGGCGACGGTAGTGCGCACTCGCACCTGTATGGTCACCGTCGCTGGATTGCTATCATTAATGGTCAGGGTACACTGCACCGTCTGACCGGCATTACAATTTCCGGCACTCGAACTGGCGCTCAGCACCTCCAACTCACTGCTGATCGCGTCCTCCATCGTGACCTGTTGATCGGCGGTGCTATCCGTAACTACGGCGACGCTGTAACTGAACTGCTGCCCCGGCGCCGCCTCAGAGACCGAGGCGACCTTGAAGACCCTGATGCCAGTCACGGGAGCAGGAGTGTTCGTCGGCGCGACCGTACTGGTTGGTGTGTCTGGCCCCACCGTATTTGTTGCCGGCTCAACCGTGTTCGTCGGGGTAGCCGCCTCGACCGTGCCGGTCGGCGTGGCCAGGCCAACGGTATTGGTAGGCGTCGGCGGCTCCGGGGTACTGGTAGGCGGGGTCGGAATGCTGGTCACCGTGACGATCTGTTGGGGACCGCCGGTATCGGTTGGCGTGGGCGCCTGGGTATCGGTAGGGAGCGGGACCAGGGTATCGGTAGGAATCGGCACGGCAGTTGGAACAACTGTCGGCGGCAGGACGGGATCAACCGTGGGCGCCTCGGGCGTGCTTTCCTGGGCGGGCGCCGGCGGCGGAAAGACGAAGCGCATCATCCCCGCGTAGAGCGGGAAGGCGATCATCACCACGCTGAGCAATATCAGCGCCAGTTCCAGCTTCGTCCAGCGGGCGGGTGCGCGGCCACGGCCAGGGGATGATGGACGACCTCGTGCAGGCGGCTGCATACCAACTCCTCGCTTCAGGAGCGCGGGCGCGCGTCGGCAAGGTCGGCGACGACCACCAGACGCTGCGTGTCCCAGTTTGTACAGGTGATCAGGGTAAGCACCGGCGTCGAGGTGGGACCCATGACCTCGACCTGGGTGGGCCAGACGTGCAGCGTCTCACGCACACGGTAGACATAGCGCCAGCCGCCGGTTTCGACGATGACCTCGTCTCCCGGTCTCAGCCGGCCGATGTCCTTGAACACCGCACCACGCAAACCGGCATGCCCCGAGAAGACCGTGTTACCGGTGGTGCCGGGCAGGGCGCTGCCGTTGTGGTAGCCCGCGGCATACTCGGCCACTTCCCATGCTCCATTGATAATGAAGACTTCGTATACCGGCATATCGGCGCCGATGCCGGGCATTATCAGGCGTCGCGGACGCGGATCATCGCTCAGGGGCAAGACCGCCGGAACGGCCTGCGGCACCATAAAGGCTTCACGGGGCGCACGCTGCGATGGCGGGTTAAGGGCGGCCTCCTCGGGGCGGGTAAATGGCAGGGGCGCACTTGCAACCTGACCGGCAACCGTCGGCACCACGAGGGGTGGCGTCGGCGGCGGGGCCATGGCCTGCGCCCGCGAGGCGCCCGAATTGTTTCGCACGTGCAAGAAATCGCGCACCGGGCCATCAAACAGCCAGTAGCCAAAGGCGATGACCGCTGCCGCTACCAGCGTCCGCTCGAGCAGCGTCAGCACGTGATCAACCCGGTTGCGCAGGCGGAAACCGCTCAGGGCGATGCGTTGCTGCTGCGAGGCCGACCGCAGGCGAGCCGGACGGATCTGGTCCTCCCGGCTCGGCAGTTCGCTCGCGAGCAGTTCGCGCAGCAGATCGTCATCATCATGCCCGGCGTCGTCACCAGGCGCGCGCGGTGTGCGTTTCATCAGGCGGCTCGGTTGTTCAGGCGGCTGCGCCGCGCACCACCGGGATTGAATACCAGCCCATCCGAATAACTCCTGGAGGAAGGTGGGGAAACCTGGTTTCCCCACGCCCCTCCCCTCAGAGGGGGGCTGGGAGGGCAAAGCCCTCCCGGAAAAGGGATGGGACAATCGGGTTATCCGGATAGGCGCTACGTGTTTACTCGAGGTGAACCCGGTTTCCCCGGGCACGCAACCCTCCGGGTTGCGCCACACCCCATTGTTCATTGCAGATGACCATGGATCATTATACAACCGGCTCTGCACCATTGCAATAGTCTCATGCCTACAGAATGAGGGATTCGGCTTCGATCTGGGTGAGAAGTGTAAAGCGATGTGGAAAGAGCATCGCCCTCCGACCGGCGCCTATACGTGACCCGCACGTCCAAAGGGCAGACTGTCCTCCGAACCTTTCGGCACATGGGGACGAGCGAGAGCGACCGGCCGGTCGTCCCTGCCGATACGCGAAAGGATGGGAAGGGAACAGCCGGCGCCAGGCCACCACTGTCTGTTACTCACTATCAGTAATCCTGCCGTCATGCGCTTATGGCATACTTGTCGTAACTCCTCCGGCGGTTTGAATCTGCGCCACGGCTACGTCCCGACCGCCGCACGACGGGCCGGGGCGTTGATCCCGCCACGGTCAGCCTGGAAACGAGTTGTCCGGCAACCTTGCTGCCCATCCCCCACTTGAACGCCCGCCCCTGCTTGCCGGTCCAATCATGTCGCTCATCGGTCGTCTGTACCTCGTTGCTGTACATCGGAAAGGAAGATCATGCGCATTAGAACCTGGACCATCACGCTCGTTTTCACCCTCAGCGTTCTCTTTGGCGGCGTCCGCGTCACGGCCCAGCCGCCGCAGCCGGGCGAAGCCCCCGCGCCCGATGCCACCCCTGTGGAGACCCTGCTCAACCCCGACGGCACCCTGCGGCTCGACGGCTCGTTCAGCGGCGCGCTCGACGCGAGCGGCTGGCAGGTGTCCCTCGACCCCGAGCGGGGGCCGATCTTCCAGCCCCAGGCCGGCGCGCCCCGGTGGACCAATCTGGGGTCCGTGCCCAATGGCGCGCTCACCAATCCGGTCCGCGCCCTGGCGGTGAGCGGCAGCGACCTGTACGTGGGCGGCGACTTCCAGAATGCCGCGGGCATTCCCGAAGCCGACTACGTGGCCCGCTGGAACGGCAGCGCCTGGAGCGCCCTGGGCGGCAGCGGCGACGGCGCGCTCACCAATCCGGTCCGCGCCCTGGCGGTGAGCGGCAGCGACCTGTACGTGGGCGGGGCCTTCCAGAATGCCGCGGGCATCGCCGAAGCCGACTACGTGGCCCGCTGGAACGGGAGCAGTTGGAGCGCCCTGGGCGGCAGCGGCGACGGCGCGCTGACCAATCCGGTCCGCGCCCTGGCGGTGAGCGGCAACGACCTGTACGTGGGCGGCTACTTCCAGGATGCCGCGGGCATCGCCGAAGCCGACTACGTGGCCCGCTGGAACGGCAGCGTCTGGAGCGCCCTGGGCGGCAGCGGCGACGGCGCGCTCAACGGCTCGGTCTGGGCCCTGGCGGTGAGCGGCAACGACCTGTACGTGGGCGGCTACTTCCAGAATGCCGCGGGCATTCCCGAAGCCGACTACGTGGCCGCCTACGCTACGCCGCCGTCGGTCAGCGCCATCACGCGCCTCGACCCCAACCCCGCCAGCGCCGCCAGTGTGCAGTTCCAGGTCGCCTTCGATGAGCCGGTTGTGGGCGTGGCTGCCAGCGACTTCACCCTGACGACCACCGGCGGCATCAGCGGGGCCGGCGTCACCGGCGTCAGCGGCAGCGGCGCGACCTACACGGTCACCGTCGCTACCGGGACCGGGGACGGCACGCTGCGCCTCGATGTGCCCGCCGGGGCGACCATCGCCGACCTGGCCGGATTGAACGTGAGCAACCTGCCCTTCACCAGCGGGGAGGCGTACACCGTGAATAGGGGCGGGGGCAGCCCGACCCCCACCCCGCCCGGCGGGGGCGCGCAGGTCAGGGTCTACCTGCCGCTGGCGCAACGCTGAGCGCCGGTTCGGATAGCGGTTCTGCGGGGTCCGGGAGCATACAACGCTCCCGGACTTTTCCTACTACCCGCCTGTCGCTGCGCGGCGCACACGCGGTTCCGCAGGAGCGCGTCGCGAGGCCGGATACGGCGGCGGGGCAGATTCGGCCCCCGGGGCGCTGGCGGAGAACGTGGCGGGCTAAAGCCCTGGCTGAGGGCGTGCAAGCCCCTGCGGGGCTGCTGCGTCCGGAGCAAGCAGCGCACCGCCACTGCAACGATTCAGGTATATCGGATTCTTTGCTTAATCTTTATATGAAACCAGTGGCGGCGGGCCAGCGGCTCTTTTCACCGCAGGGGCGGTTCCCCCTCAAAGCGCCTGAACCAGCCGCTCGAGGCCCGCGGCAAAGGTCGCCGGTTCGGTCAGCGCGGAGAGCATCAGGTGCGTGCCGGGGACGTCACCGTAAAAGTAGCCCGGATGGACCAGAATGCCCTCATCGATAAGACGCAGCGCGAGGGTCTCTTCGTCGTCCCAGCCGCTGACAGCGGGGAAGAGATAGTACCCGCCGTCGGGCGGACGAACACGCAGGCGCGGGTGACCGGCCAGACGTTCCAGGGCCAGATCGAGGTTGGCCCGCACCCGGGCGGCCATCCGGGCGACGAAGGGCATACCCAGAGCAAAGAGGTCCGGCAGGAGGTGCTGGCTCAAGCTGTTGGCGCCCAGGAACGTATCGTTGAGCACTTCGAGGCGCGGGCCAAAGGGGCGAGCCGCGGCATTGAGGGCGATCCAGCCCAGCTTCAGGTCAGGCAGGGCGAAGAGCTTGGAGATGCCATTGAGGGTAAAGACGGGCAGATCGGCATGCAGGGCGCCGAGAGGCGGCACGTGCGGCACGCCGTAGGTGAAAGCGGCAAACACCTCATCACAGATGACCGGCAAACCCAGGCGGCTGAGGGCCGCGAGGGGCGCCGAGACGACCACCCCGGCGGGGTTATGGGGCGAAACGATCAGCACAGCGCGGGTGCAGGCGTCGGCGGCGGCGTAGAGGGCGCGTTCATCAATCGCCCATCCGTCCTCCTCACGCAGCGGATAGGGGCGCAGTTCAAGTCCGCGGAGGGCGGCCAGGTACTCGAAGAGCGGGTAGGTGACATTGGGCGCCAGCAGGTTGTCACCCGGATCAGCCAGGAGAGCGAAGAGCAGGCTGTAGGCCTCGCTGGTGCTGGCGGTGAGGAACACATCATCGCTCTCCAGGGGCAAGGGAGGCTTGCGCCCGGCATAGTAGCCCACGACGGCGGCGCGGGCCGCCTCGCTGCCGCGAGGGTCGGGCTGGTAGCGCCGGGTGTCCCAGAAGCTATCGGCGGCGGCACGCAGGATGTCGGGTGGAAAGAGCAGGCCCTGGAGGGTCGGGTTGCTGCTGGTCAGGTCGAGGTAGCCCCCGGCGGCAAGGCGCCGCCGGCGGGCCAGTTCGAGGGGGTTGGGGCTGAGATCGAGGTCACTGAAAACGCCGGGCATAGGATTTTGGATTGCCGTATATGGTGGTCTGTGAACTACGTTTCCTTCCACAGCCTGCCCCCGTTGGAGGGAGGCGCCGGGCGCTCTCCCCCGGCAGGGGAGGGTGGGGGGTTAGCGAAAAACGTTGTGTACAGACTATGCAACGGGAACTGGCATTCCACGGCCTGTATCGCTGCCCTCCTCCGCGCGCCCTGTGCTAACAGCGAACAGGCGTCTGCCGGCAGGCCTCTGCTACCCGCTGACGTCACGCACCAGGCGGCGCCAGAACTCGTCCATCTGGCCGGGCACGAAAGGCATGTACAGGCTGATGCGGTCGAGCAGGCCAGCGTAGCGCTGGCGCAAAGCGGCGCCCAGCTCGCCGGGGGCGGCTTCGACGGCGAAGGCGGCCAGCATCTCATCACTCACCAGGCCGGGCATGTCGGCCCAGCGTTGCTGGGCGGCCAGTTGCGAGAGCCGCTCGCCAATCTCGCCCCAGCCGTGGCACTCCAGCACGGGCCGGTAGGTGGGGGTGGCGCCATAGAAGGCGATCTGCTGGCGAGCGAAGGCGCGCATGCGCTCGGTGCTCTCACGGTCGGGACCGGTGATGACGAGGGGGCTGCCGGCCATGACGCAGGCCGCGGGATCGCGCCCGGCCTTGCGGGCGCCCTCGGCGATGTGGGGGCGCAAATGTTCGCGCAGGTACTTCGCGCTGTTGAGCGGGTGGGCGTGGAACCCGTCGCAGAGTTCGCCGGCCAGCTGGGCCAGACGCTCATTGACCCCGGCGATGTAAATGGGAATGTTGGGATGATCGATCTTGCCGGGGTTGAAGAAGGGCAACATCAGCGTATGCTGGTAGAACTGGCCCCGATAATTGAGGCGGCCATTGCCCTGAAAGCTCTGCCAGATCGCCCGCAGGGCCAGGATGTAATCGCGCAGCCGTTCGACCGGATGCTCGAAGCTGGCGCTGAAGCGACGCTCGATGTGGGCACGGACCTGGGTGCCCAGGCCCAGGATGAAGCGCCCCCTGGAGAAGGCGGCCAGATCCCAGGCGATCTGGGCGGTCACCATCGGGCTGCGGGGGAAGGCGATGGCGACCGCGGTGCCGACACTGATGCGGCTGGTATGTTCGGCGGCGATGCCCAGGGGCAGGAAGGGATTGTGGGCAGTCTCAGGCGCCCAGAGGGCGGCGAAGCCCAGGGCCTCGGCCGAGCGGGCCACCTCGGCGGCGACGGGCAAGGGGTTGGCATCCACCATGAACCCGACATCGAGCAGCATAGGTTCCTCCTCTCACGGCCGGATGCGGTGCAGCAGCGCCACGAGCCGGTCGTGGTCATCTTTGAGCAGGCCGGCGAGATCGCGCCCGGCCCGCACCAGGTAGTCGTGACGATCGGGGCGCGCCTGCGCCACGGTGCGGATGGCGGCGGCGAGCAGTTCATCGCCGGGGATATGCGTGGCGAAGAGCACGGCGCGGAAGAAGTCGTTCTTGGCGGAAAAGCGCAGCAGTTCGTCCGCGTCGCAGGCGTAGACCGAGTAATGCACCGGCGGCGGCTGGGGAGGGAGGTACTGGTAGAGCGCCTCGCCCTCGGCAAACCCGACGGTAAGGGCCGAGAACTCGGTTTGCAGCACCTCGGCCAGATCGGGGTTCTCGGCATAGATCTCTTCGTCGTACAACTCGCGCCCGCTATAGGTGCGCCCGCGGACCACGGCGCGACCTCCCGGCTCCCGGCTGCCGGTGCGGATCTCGTAGACCAGGCCGTAGACCGCCAGGCCCTCGCTCCGCGTAACCGCGCGCACCAGGGACCCGAAGGGCGGGGCGGCCAGCAACTCGTAGGCGCCCGCCGTGAAGCGGGTGGTGGACGACTCGATGATTTCGCCGATGCGTTGGGAGTTCATCACTACAGCCGGCTAAACTCCTTGCTCTCCCGTTTGGCGGAAACGGCGCTGGCGGCCTCGGCGCGGGCGAGGCTACCTTCAAGCATACGCGCGAAGGCCCGCCGGTCAGCCGCGCGGATCACCGCCTGCTCGTGGGCGCGGGCCAGGGCCACGGGGTAGCCCCCGCCGCGAAGGCACTGATCATACACGAGAGCGTGCACCAGGTCAACCTGCTCGGGCACGCACGCCACCCATGCGGGGATCTCGACCCGGCACACTTCGCGCCCGACACGCAGGTGAAAGAAGTGGATGCAATGGGGTCCATAGCGCTCGATGTTGATAGTGCTCATCGAGACGAACAGCGGCCCACGCTGGCCCTCGGCGAGGCGGGGGCCAAGCACATCGGCATCAACCAGCCCCTGGCAGAGGGCGCACGACGGTTCGCGCCCGGCGCGCGCGTCGCTGCACTCGGCGCAGCGGGCGCCACGCCCGGCGGCCACGTCCACATCGGGGCAGAACAGCAGCCGAATGGCGCCGACCACCTCGGGGGAGCGGGGCCGGCTGATATACGACGCGGTCGGAATGCCACGGGCGCGCATGCGCTCCAGATAGCCCAGGTACTGCCCCAGAAAGCGCTCCTGCACGAAACGCTCCGCCCCGGCGAGCGTCCAGCGCACCAGGGTGCCATCCTGGAGCGCCAGGGCCGGTAACGTGCCATCCAGGGACGTCTCGGCGAGATCGGCCAGCGCCAGCCCCTCCTCGACGTCACGGCGGGCGCTCAGGTAGTTGCCCTCGATGGCCACCCGGCGGGCGCCATCGCTCACGTAGAGGTCCTCCTCGCGGTAGTAGAGCGCGGGCTGTGAGCCGAGGCGCGCAGTGGGGCGCTGGCCGTAGCGGATAAAGACCTGGCCAATGTTGATCAGGTAGCAGGCCACACTGCCATGGCGATCGAGATCGATCTGTGAGCCATCGGTGGCCACCACGGCGTAGGCCGGCGGGCAGGCGGGCAGATCGCGCGCGGTGTCGAGACGCTCAACGGGCCGGGCGAGCAACCAGCTCGCCGTGTCGCGGCTCAGGTCAACCGCCTGCGCCCAGTGGCGCTCTTCACCGGCGGCGGCCAGATAGCGCTCGCGGGCCAGAGTCGCGCGCCGGGCCGCGCCAGCGGCGGTGTGCACCGCTGCGCCGCTCAACTCGCGGACTTGCCGGCTCAACGCCGCCAGGTCCAACCCCATGTGCGGCTCCTTTCCGTTCCGTATGCGGCCTGGCCGCGCGCCAACGATATGAAGAAGAACGTTCCTGGGAGGTCTGCGCCCTCCTGGACCCTCCTGCTCGCAGGTGCAGGGTTTTTCGAGGGAGAAGGAGTTTCTGGCATTCCAATGCGCTTTCGGTCCTCACTCCCCCTGCCCCTCTCTCCCTGAGCGAGAGAGGGGGAAGTTGGGCGTCCCGATGGCGAATGCGACGCGAGAATGCGCCGGAAAACCCTGCACCTGAGAGGGACCCTCCTGGCCAAGGATAGGACATTTGTTTCGGGTTGTCAATCGCCTGCGCGAGGCCGATACATGGCGCAACCAGGTTTCCCCGCACCCATGCCGTAGGGGAGGGTCTGGGAGGGCGTAGCCCTCCAAAAAACTCACCTGGAACCCTGGAGGAAACTAGCTTTTCACGGCCCCAACGCCAGTTGGAGAGGTCTGGGGAAACCCGGTTTCCTCGCTTCCGGTGGAACTTTTCGCCCCACTGGCGCGTCTTTTTGTCGTATGCTACCGATACACTGCGGGCCGGTCGCCGGACCGGCTCAAGGAGCAAAGGAATGACATCACGGATCGTTTCGGTTATCCTGCTGGCAATGGCGACGGCGTTCGCCCTGGCAGCATGCACGGTGGGACCAATGGCAACAAATGTAACAGAATCTCTGCCTGGCGGCACTGGCTGGTTGCTGGAAAGTCTGAACGGCGCGCCGCCGGTACCTGACACGCCGGTGACCCTGAACTTCGATGCGGACAGCTTTTACGGCAACGACGGGTGCAACCAGTACCGCGGCTCGTACCAGGTGAATGGCGACCGCATCACCATCAACGACTCGATCGCCAGTACAATGATGGCCTGCCCCGAGCCGATTATGCAGCAGGCGATGGCCTACTATGAGGCGCTGAAGCAGGCGGCCAGTTTCAAAATCGCCGGCCAGCAACTGACGCTGCTGAATGGAAACGGCGAGGTTGTGGCGACCTTCGTCGCGCAGAACCGCGCATTGAGCGGGACCACCTGGACGGTAACCGGCTACAACAACGGCAAGCAGGCGGTGGTCAGCGTGCTGTCCGGTTCGACGCTCACGATCATCTTCGGTGAGGATGGCAGGCTGAGCGGCTCGGCCGGCTGCAACACCTATATGACGTCCTACGAGGTCTCCGACCAGAGCCTGCGCATCGGCCAGATAGCGAGCACGCGGATGCTCTGCAACGAGCCGGACGGGGTGATGGAGCAGGAGACTCAGTTCCTGCAGGCGCTGGGCACAGCGGTGACGTACCGCATCGATGGCGAACGGCTGGAACTGCGCACCAGCGACGGCGCCCTGGCGGTGACAGCCACGCGGGGCGCTCCCGCAGCCAGGATGCCCGGCGCGTCTACCGGTGGGTGATTGATCCGGTTTCGTGGTACGATAGGGGCATGTCAAACACCGCTCTGCGAGGCAAGTTGCGAGCGGCCAGGAGCGGGCCGGGGCGCCTGATCGCCCTGGCCCGTCGCTACACCGCCGCTCTCATGCTCATGCTTATCATCCTGAGCGCGCTTGAGGTGGCGCTGCGCGCCTTCCAGGTACCGGTCTATCTCCTGCCGCCGCCCTCGCGGGTGCTGGCGCGCCTGCTCGCCCCGGGGGACCTGCCGGGCCACGCCGCGGCAACCGCCATCGCGGCCATCACCGGGCTGGCCGCTGGAACGGTGGCCGGCTTCGGCCTGGCGGTGGCCTTCGTGCACCTGCGGCTGCTCGAAGACGCCCTTTACCCCTGGGTGCTGGTTTCGCAGGCCGTGCCCGCTGCGGCTCTGGCGCCCCTGCTGACCATCTGGCTCGGCGACGGTCTGGCCCCCCGCGCGGCTATGGCCGCCCTCTTCGCCTTCTTCCCCATCCTGGTGGCCACCACCCGCGGCCTGCGCGACGTCACCCCCGAACAACTGGCCCTGATGCGCGCCTGGGGCGCCACCCCCTGGCAGACCTTCCGCTGCCTGCGGCTGCCCGCGTCGCTGCCGGCACTCTTCAGCGGCCTGAAGATCGCCGCCGCCCTGGCCGTGGTTGGCGCGATTGTGAGCGAACTGGCCGGCAGTGGGCGCGGGCTGGGCTTCGTGGTCAGCGTGGCCGCATACCATTTGCGCACCGACCAGATCTTCGCCGCGGTGCTCATCGCCGCGGCGATCAGCCTGGGACTGCACGGCCTCCTGGTGCTGGCCGAGCGCGTCATCGTCTTCTGGCGCCGGCCGGGGTAGGGAGGTGTGGAGGTGTGGAGGTGTAAAATCAGTTTCGACACACTATCTACAGCTCTACACCTCGTGACAAAAGGACACATATGCGCACATTCACCCTGATCCTGCTCCTCGCCCTCACCCTGACGGCGTGCGCCACTCCGTCGCCGCCGCCAGCGTCGCCCGCCGCCGACCCCGAGAAGCCCCGTGTGAGCATGCGCCTGCAGTGGTTCCCCCAGTTCCAGTTCGCCGGCTACATCGTCGCCAAGGTCAAGGGCTACTACGACGAAGCTGATCTGGACGTCACCCTCAACCCCGGCGGCCCGGACCTGGTGCCCATGCCCCTGGTCGCCGCAGGGCGCGACGACTTCGGCAGCACCGGCGCCGATACGGTGTTGATCGCCCGCGAGCAGGACATTGACGTGGTGGCCCTGGCCACCTGGTTCCAGGCCAGCCCGGTGGGGTTCATGATCCACGCCGACGCGGGGATCAGCGGCCCGCAGGACTTTCCGGGCCGTACCATCGGCATGTTCTACGGCGACAATGTGGAGACCGAGTACCGCGCCCTGCTCGCCGCCACGGGCATCCCCCGTGAGGCCATGCGCGAGGTACCCGGCGACTACAGCCTGGCGCCCTTCCTGGAGCGCCGGGTGGACATCTGGCCGGTCTATGTGACCGATCAGCCCGGCGCCGCCCGGCGTGCGGGGGCCGATGTGCGCCTGATCCTGGCCCGCGACTACGGCGTGCAGTTGATGGGCGACGTGCTCTTCACCACCGAGCGTTTCCTACGGGAGAACCCGCGCACCGTCCGTGCCTTCGTCGAGGCCACCCTGCGCGGCTGGGCCGACGCCATCGCCGACCCCGACGGCGCGGTGGAGCTGATCCTGGCCTACAACCCTGAACTGGAACGCGAGCAACTGGCCTTCGAGTCCGCCGAGACGATCACGCTGATCCGCTACGGCCCCGGCGAGCGCTGCCCTGGCATCAACAACCCCGATCTCTGGGCCGCCGAGGCGCGCCTGCTCCAGGATCTGGGCATCCTCACCGCCCCACCCGACCTGGCGGCTGCCGTACAGAGCCAGTTCGTGCGCGATTTTTATGCCGCCCGGGGGGTGAGGTGCGGGGGGTAGGGGCAAGGTTCGTTGTAACGATCATCAATCGCCGGACTCGAAACGGGCGCAGGGGAACCCGGCCCCCTCACCCTCCTACAACCGCTCCAACGCATCAATCAACTGCGCATAGGTATCCATCGCCGCCTGCACCGGGGCCGGGGTGGTCATATCCACGCCCGCGTCGTGCAGCAGATCAATCGAGGGCCGCGACGAGCCGCTGCGCAGGAAGGTGATGTACCGCTCCACCGCCGGCTGGCCCTCAGTGATAATCTGCCGACTCAGCGCCAGGGCCGCCGAGAGACCCGTGGCGTACTGGTAGACGTAGAAGTTGTAATAGAAGTGGGGAATACGCGCCCACTCGAAGCCGATTTCGTCATCAAGCACAACCGTGGGGCCGTGGTACTTCGCCACCAGGTCGTAGTAGCGCGCCGTGAGGATCTCGGTGGTCAGGGGCTCGCCGGCCTCGACCAGTTCGTGCATCATCAACTCGAAGCTGGCGAACATAGTCTGGCGAATGATCGTCCGCCGGATGTCCTCGATCTGCTGCACCAGCAGGCGCCGGCGCAGGGCCTCGTCGTCGCGGTGCTTGAGCAGGTAGTCGGTGAGCAGGGCCTCGTTGAGCGTCGAGGCCACCTCGGCCACGAAGATGGTGTAGTTGCCGTAGACGAAGGGCTGGCTCTTACGCGTGAAGTACGAGTGCATCGAGTGACCCAGTTCGTGGGCCAGGGTGAAGGCGTCGTCGAGCTGATCCTGGTAGTTGAGCAGAATGTAGGGCGGGGTGGAGTAGGACCCGCCGCTATATGCCCCGCTACGCTTGCCCACGTTTTCGTACACGTCGATCCAGCGGCTGCCGAAGGCCTGCCGCAGGGCCGCGGCGTACTCTGCGCCGAGCGGCGCGAAGGCCGCTTCCATCAGCGCCATGGCCTCGGGGTAAGGCACGGTCACCGCCACATCCGGCACGGGCTGAGCGTAGAGGTCATAGACCCGCAGTTCGTCGAGGCCCATCAGCCGCTTACGCACCTCCATGTAGCGGTAGTTGGCGGCCAGATTGGCCTCCACCGTGGCGATCAGGTTGTGGTACACCTCCAGGGGGATCTCGTTGGGCGCCAGGGCCGCCTCCAGCGCCGAGGCGTAGTTGCGCATACGCGCCTCGATCACATGGGTGCGGATGGCCGCCCCCAGGGTGGTGGCAATCGTGTTGCGGAAGGGCCGGAAGGCCCCGAAGTAGCCCTTGAAGGCGTCGCGGCGCACGCGCCGGTCGGGGCTCTCAATGAAGCGGCGGTAGCGGGCGTGGGAGAGTTGCACCGGGTTGCCCTGCTCGTCGGTGATGCCGGGGAAGGTCAGATCCGAATCGATCAGCATCTCGAAGGTCTCATAGGGCGCACGGGTGATGTCGCTGAACTGCGCCAGCACATGCTCCACCTCCGCCGAGCGAACGTGGGCCCGCCGCCGGTTGAGCTTCTCCAACTCGTAGCGGTAGAGTTGTAAGGCGGGCGTCTCGCGCAGCCACTGGTCGAGGGTGGCCTCGGGCACGGCGAGGATCTCCGGCTCGATGAAGGCCATGGCCGCGGCCACACGCGCGGCGAAGGAGCCGGCACGCTCCTGCAAGGCCTGCCCGACCGGATCGGTGGCGTCGGTGTCCTTGCGGTGCGAGGCGTAGATGTAGAGGGCGTAGAGCCGCTGGCCCACCTCGTCGCGCAGGGCCAGCACCCGCGCCAGGTGCTCGGGGCCCTGGCCCAGGCTGCCCTGCAGGGCGGCGAGCTGCCGTGCCAGTTCCTCAACTGCCGCCAGTTCCTGCTCCCAGGCGGCCACGTCGGGAAACACCACGCTCAAATCCCATGTAAACTCGACCGGCGCCTCGGCACGGGTGGGCACTTTCTGGGTTGCGGTTGTCATGCGATGCAATCTCCTTTGATACTCCAGCGAACCACCTCAAAACGCTGCGGGATCCCAAAACATGCAAGGTGCTTTCCCGGAAGGGCAAAGCCCTCCTGGACCCTCCTCTCGAGCAAGAGGTATGGGGAAAGCTGGTTTCCCCATATCCCTGCCTGAAGGGAAAACTTCGCCGTTTCCCCACCGCCCCTGCCCGGGGCGAGCCTGGCCGCCTTACCCGGACACCAACTGCTCCAGCCGATCCACGAACCGCGCCAGCACGCCAAAGGCCCGCTCCATCGGCTCGGGGGCGCGCATATCAATACCGGCCAGTTGCAGGGCCTCCAGCGGGTACCGCGAACCACCGGCGCGCAGGCAGTCCAGGTAGCGTTCAGCGGCCCCGGGTTCGCCCCGTAGCACGCCGTCGGCCAGAGCATTGGCCGCGGCAATCCCCGAGGCGTACTGGAAGACGTAGAAGGCGCTGTACAGGTGCGGGAACTGGGCCCAGGCAATGCCGTTGCGCGCCGGTTCAACCTCTACTGCTGGTCCGTAACCGCGGGCAAACAGGCCCGCCAGCAGGTTGATCATCCGGTCGGCAGTCACCGGCTCGCCATCCTCGACCCAGGCGTGGACCTGCTGCTCGAACTGCGAGAGGATCGGCATGAGGAACAGGTAGCGGTGAAAGTTGTGCATCGCCTCCTCGAGGATGGCGATCTCCACCTCCCGCGCCGGAGCCCGGGCAAGCAGATGGCCCCGCAGCAGGGCCTGGTTGAAGTTCGAGGCCACCTCGGCAACGAAGGTCGAGTAGTCGGCGTACACGGGCATCTGGGCATGGTTGGCCAGCCAGGAGTGCATCGAGTGGCCCAGTTCGTGGGCCAGGGTGCTCACCCCATTGAGGGTGCCGTCGTAGTTCAGCAATATGAACGGGCGCGTGTCGTAACTGCCCGACGAGTAGGCCCCGCTGGTCTTCCCCCGGTTGGGGTACACATCCACCCAGCGCTCGCGGGTCAGCCCGGCGCGCGCCACCGCCGCGTACTCTGCCCCCAGGGGCTCGACGCTGGCGCAGACCAGTTCAACCGCGCGCTCGTAGGACGCCTGGTAGGGCGGCGCGAGCGGCGCGAAGATGTCGCACGGAGCCATCAAATCCAGCCCCAGGGCGCGCCGGCGGATGTCCCAGTAGCGGTGCCAGAGGGGCAAATGGCGGTTGCAGGCCGCGATCACATTGTCGTACACTGCCCGGGGGAGGTTATCGCGGTCGAGGCTGGCGCTCAACGTGTCGGCGTAGCCCCGCGAGCGGGCCAGGAAGACATCAGCCTTGACGCTCCCGGCATAGATCGCGCCGAAGGTGTTCTTAAAGGCCAGAAAGCCGTCCTGGAAGTGTTCCCAGGCGCGCTGGCGCAGGGTCCGGTCGGGACTCTGCAACAACTCCTCGATCGTGCCCGGCGCCACCTCATACCGCGCGCCGGCGCTGTCCTCCGCGGCGGCGAAGCGCAGGTCGCTCTCGGCCAGCATAAGGTAGGCGCTGTAGGCGGCGCTGAGGGGCTCGCCTGCTCGTGCCAGGAGTTGCTCGATCTCCACCGGGCGCACGTGGGGCGCGCGCCGGCCAAGGTTCTCGAAGTAGTGCCGGTAGGGGGCCAGCGCCGGCTCGGCGGCGATCAGCGCCTCCAGCCGTTCCGGGCCAAGGGCCAGCAACTCCGGCTCGGCGAAGGCCGTGGCCGCGCCGAGCCGGGCATAGAGGCAGAGGGCGCGCTCGCGCAGCGCGGCGGAGGCCTGGTTGGTGGTATCCTCATCGAAGCGCATATGTGCGTAGGCGAAGAGCCGGCCCATCATGACCCGCAAGGTGTCAGCCAGCCGCATCCAGGCGAGCAGCACCGCCGGGGCCTCTCCCAGGCGCCCCTGGTAGCCGGCGACCGCGTCCAGTTCCGCCTCGAAGGCGCGCGCGTCAGCCTCCCAGGCCGCCTGGTCGGGGTAGATGCTGGCGAGATCCCAGGTATATTCAACCTGCACCTCGGCGCGATCGGGGAGCGTTACGGTCATTGAAGGTCCTTTCCTGGGCAATGGTTGGGTCAGGAACGGATCACCCGGGCATTATACCCGCGCCGGGTGGCAGACGCCAGTGACAGGACCATGACCTGGTTAGCAGGCAGGTGCGATAGCTCCTTGCGCTCCAAACTCCACTATAATGGATTGCGTTCATACCCACCGCACGTATCCTTACCACAGAGAGCGCGGAGGGGCGCAGAGGGTTTGAAACCGTCCATCCTCTGCTTTTCCCTGCGTACTCTGTGATGAACGTGAATCAGCAATGGCCTGAACGGAGCGCGGCGTGGCGGAGACACTGGTACTGGGGATCGATCAGGGCGGCAGCGGCACTCGCGCCATGCTGCTGGATCGCGCCGGAACGGTGCGCGGCTACGGGTATCGCCCCGTGGGTCGGCTCTACCCCCGGCCGGGCTGGGTCGAGCAACGCCCTTCCGCCGTCGCCCGCAGCGCGCGCGAGGCGCTCGACGATGCCATTGCCCGCGCCTGCTGCGACCCTGCCGCGATCGTCGCCTGCGGCATCACCTCGCAGCGCGACACCGTGTTCGCCTGGGATGCCCGTACCGGGCGCCCGATCGGCAACGCCATCACCTGGCAGGATCTGCGCACCACGCCCCTGGTGGAGGAGACCAACCAGTGGGAACGCGCCGCCGAGCGGCGCGCGCGCCTGGGCCAGTTCCCCGGCTCCTACTGCTCGGCCATGCACATGGCCTGGCGCATGCGCCACGACCCGGCCTTTCGCCGCGCCGCCGAGCGGGGATATTTGCGCGTCTCGCTGAGCGCCGGCTGGCTCATCCAGGCCCTCGGCCAGCCCGCCGGGCACACCCTCGACTACTCGCTGCTCCAGGCGATGACCGTCTTCGACCCGCGCCGCCGGGCGCTGTGGGACGAGTGGATCGACTACCTGGGCCTGCCGCGGGCGGCCCTGCCCGCCCCGCGCCCGACCCTGCACCCCTTCGGCACGCTGCGCCTCGGCCAGGTTGAGGTGCCGGTCATGGCGCTGATCAGCGACCAGCAGGCCGCCCTCTTCGGCTACGATTGCCGCGCGCCCGGCCAGGCCGTCGCCACCCACGGCACCGCCTCGTTCGTCAACCTCGTCGCCGGCCCCATCGCTCCGCCCCAGGGCCTCTGCAAGACCTATCTGGCCTGGGAACTCGATGGCGCTCCCACCTACGCCCTGGAAGCCGACATGACCGTCACCGGCGCGGTAGTGCGCTGGCTGAGCCAGGTGCGCCTGATCCGCCACACCGCGGACCTCGACGCCCTGGCACAGGAGACGCCCCACAGCGACGGGGTGGTGTTCGTACCCGCCTTCACCGGCCTGGGGGCGCCCCGCGAGGACCGCAGCGCCCGCGGGGCCATCTTCGGCATGACCCTGGGGACCGGGCCCGGCCATATCGCCCGCGCCTTTTTTGAGAGCCTTGGCTGCCAGTTGCGCGAGATCCTCGACACGATGGAACACGAGAGCGGCTTACGGATTGACGAGTTGCGTGTCGGCGGGGGGTTGGCCCGCAGCGACGCCGCCTGCCAGATCCAGGCCGACGTGGCCGGCGTGCGCATCGTCCGCGCCGCCGACACCGAGACCAGCGCGCGGGCCGCGGCGCTCCTGGCCGGTCTGGGCGCAGGCGTGTGGATCGGGCCGGAAGACCTGCCGCGGCTGCTCGACCAGGGCGCGCGGACCTTCGAGCCGCACCTGGAGATCGCCGCGCGCGCCGAATTGCTGGCGCGCTGGCAGCAGGCAGTGGAACGAGCACGGGGGTGGGGGGGATGATTGTGGGTGTTGGATTGTTGGGAAGGGCATCCGGCGCCTCCTCCTGGCGGGTTGGCTGCGCCAATGTTCCAGCCTTACCGGCGACAGCCGGCCCATCATACGTGCTCGGGCGCAGAGCTAGCCCGCGCGCGCCAGCACCACCGTCGCGAAGGTCGCGCTGGCGACGATCAGCGCCGTCAGCAGTAGCAACCAGATCGGCATCAACGCGCCTACGAACGACACGTTGAACATTACTATCAGCACCGCGCCGGTGACGATCCAGATCGTCATGATGGCAATCAGGCGGTGAAGTGAGGTCATCGGTTGGTTTCCCCTTTCAGATCGGCGGTGCACCCGGCTTCTCATCTGTCTCGCCTGCGCCAGGGGAAGTTCCGGCGCAGCTCGTGATTTCAGATCGGCGGTGCACCCGGCTTCTCATCTGTCCCTTGACAGACACAGGAAACCGTGTATACCTGCTTGTCGAAGTACCGCACCCGTGCTAGAGTATAGCCCGTGCAACACGCATTTATAGCACTACAGCCAGACTGCCCCTCAGAGAGGGAGGTTTGGAGAGGCTTCACCCTTCCGAACGCCTGCAACCCCCACCGAGCCAGCATCCTGGATTGGGCGCGCCAGACGCCCTTCCACAATCAAGGAACCCCGACCGTGCCAACGATTACCGTTACCGTGAACGGCACAACCCACACCAGCGAGGTTGAAGCGCGCACCTTGCTGGCACATTACCTGCGCGAGCACCTCAACCTGACCGGCACGCACATCGGCTGCGACACGAGCCAGTGCGGCGCGTGCGTCGTGCACCTGAACGGCGACAGTGTCAAGGCATGCACTGTGCTCGCCATGCAGGCTGATGGGGCGACGATCACCACGATTGAAGGTCTGACCCGGCACGACGAGTTGCATCCCCTCCAGGAGGGGTTCTGGGAACAGCACGGGCTGCAGTGCGGCTTCTGCACCCCCGGCATGATCATGGCCGCTGCCGACCTGCTCCGGCGCAACCCGCGTCCTACCGATGAGGCGATCCGCCGGGGGCTGGAGGGCAACCTGTGCCGCTGCACCGGCTACGAGAACATCGTGCGCGCAGTGCGCTACGCCGCCGAGAAACTGCATGCCGCCACCGGGCCGGAGAGCGAGGTATGATTCCCTGCCCCTTTGAGTACTACGCGCCCGCTACGCTCACCGAAGTGATCGCCTTGCTGGAGTGTTTCGGCGACGAGGCCAGGATCCTCGCCGGGGGCCATTCCCTGCTCCCGGCGATGAAGCTGCGTCTTGCCGCGCCTGCTGTGCTGATTGATATTACGCGAATTGCTGAGTTGCGCGGCATTGCGATTGAGGGTATGGTGCGGATCGGAGCGACCACAACCTGGTCGGAGATCGAGCGCCACGCGGGGTTACGGCGCGCCGTTCCGGTGCTGCCCGAGGCTGTTGAACAGATTGGCGACCTCCAGGTGCGCAACCGGGGCACCCTGGGCGGCTCACTGGCCCACGCCGATCCCGCCGCCGATGCTCCTGCCGTCATCCTGGCCCTCGACGCACGGATCGAGGCCCGCGGCCCCACCGGAGGGCGCAGCATTCCCGCCGACGCCTTCTTCACCGATATGCTCACCACTGCGCTGGCCCACTCGGAAGTGCTCACCGCCATCGTGATCCCACCCCTGGGCGCGGGTGAAGGCGCGGCCTACGTCAAGTACCGCCACCCGGCCAGCGGCTATGCCATTGTTGGCGTTGCCGCTTATGTCAAACTTACAGGCGGCCAGGTGAGTGCCTGCCGCGTTGCGGTGACCGGCGCCGGGTCTATGGCCGTGCGTCGGAGCAAGGTGGAGCAGGCCATGCTCGGCAGCGACGGCGGGGCCCAGGCCATTGCCGCCGCCGCCGCGCGGGCCGGTGAAGGGATGGACATCCTCGGCGATCTCCACGCCAGCGAGGAGTACCGTCGGGCGATGGTCGCCGTCTACACCCGACGCGCCCTCACGGCCGCCGTTGAGCGAGCCAGGCAAGCCATCTAAGCCCTTCGCCCAATCTCGGCGTATCCGGCAGGTTCCTGACCAGGAGAGGATCTGAGAGGGACTCACTCCCGGCAGGCCGAGATACGGGGCAACACCGGCTTCCCTGGCCTCCTCCAACCTGCGTTCACCCCAGCGCCGGATGCTTGCGATGGGTAAAAATCGCATCCACGGAAATGCCGCTATGGATGCGCTGGATCACCTCACCCAGCAGCGTGCTGACGCTTAAGACGGTCAACCCTGGCCAGTGTTGCTCGGGCGACAGGGGGAGCGTGTCAGTCACCACCACCTCGCGTAGCCCGCACTGCTGCAGGCGTTGGGCCGCCCCGCCGACGAACACCCCATGTACGCAGCAGGCGTAGAGTTCACGGGCGCCCTCGCGTTCGAGCAGGCGCGCGACTTCCAGGATCGAGCCGCCAGTGGCGATCTCATCGTCAACGATCAGACAACGTTTGCCAGTTACATCGCCAATCAAATTCAGCGCTTCGGTCGAGGTCAGCGGGCCATCGCGACGCCCCAGTTGCTGTATGCGACGCTTCTCGACGATCGCCAGCGGCGCGCCGATGGCCTCGGCGAAGTTGCGCCCGCGTTTGGCAAACCCGACATCGGGCGCCACGACGATCAGATCGTCCCAGCCCTTGTCGGCCCAGTAACGCACCAGCAGGGGCACGGCCGTCAATTCATCCATCGGAATACTGAAGAAGCCCTGAATCTGCCCGGCATGCAGATCAATCGTGAGCACCTGATGCGCGCCAGCGGCCTGGATCATGTCGGCCAGCAGACGGGCCGTAATCGGGACGCGCGGCTGGTCCTTCTTGTCGGTGCGACCATAGGCGTAGTAGGGGATCACCGCGGTGATGCGCCCGGCCGAGGCGCGTTTGCAGGCGTCGAGCAGGATCAGCAACTCCAAGATCCGGTCACTCAGGTTGGGCGTCGAAAGGGATTGGACAACGAACACGTCTTTCTCGCGGACGCTTTCGTTGAGCTTGATAAAGATGTTCTCATTGGCAAACTTGACGATCGTCGTATCACCCAGCGGTACGCCAACCCGTTCACAGATCGCCTGTGCCAGGGGGATGTTTCCATTGCCCGAGAAGATCCGCATTTCATCAAAGCGACTGCCCATGGCTCCTCCGTGAAAGCTTGCAAGTTCCGCTTACGGTCTTTCATAGGGTGGAAAAGAAGTGATACAGGGAGGGCAAGCCCTCCCTGCGACCCTCCCGCTCGTGCTCCGCGCCTTCGTGGCGCATGTTCACCTCAGGAGGTCGATGAGCGCCTCGCGTTCGAGACGCAGGCCGGGTGGCAGGCCGGGTGTGTCCTCTTCGACCGGTTCATCGGCGATCAGCAGCGCCTGAATGGTCGGGCGCTGGAGCAGCGCGGCCAGGGCCTGCGAGAGACTCAGGGCGACCAGGCGCGGCGACCGACCGAGGCGGTTGCGCTGGGCGAAGCCAAGGGCCGCATCAGAACTCTGGAAGACCAGGAGCAGGCGCGGACGGCGCGCCTCCCCGCTACCCGCCGTTGCGCCAGACGCATCGCCAGCGGTGCGATAACCATAGAACTGCCGTGGTTGCACCCCGCGCTCGGCAAGACGCGCCTGCAGCGCGGCCAGGGCCGCCTCGGCGGCTTCGGCGCTGAAGCCCTGCGCGCAGGCCACGTCAATGAAGCGATTGCCCTCAGACATACGTCCCTTCTGCCGGTGCGCTCGTGCGCAACTACCGCACTCGATTAGAGGAGAGTGGGGAAAGCAGGTTTCCCCGCGCCCCTGCCTGAGAAGAGGGACAGGGAGGGCTGCGCCCTCCCCGAAACCGCTCCCTCCTTGCCCAACTGGTGGAACACTACGGCAACGAGACCGGCGTCGGCACTGGCTGCACCGTCGTCGGGCGCGGCTCGCCACGGTAGAGCGCCAGGCCGAGCAACCCGAGCTGCACTTCGTCGGGTGTACCGGCAAACTCGGGGTGGTACTCCATACGCGCCCGCTCGAAGTACTGCACCCGATAGGCGCGGCCATCGGGCAACACTTCGTCGAACTCCTCGCTAATCGGGAAGCCGAACACCTGTATGCCGCCGTGCACCTCCCAGAACTGCAGGAAGCGCCCGCCCAGACCATGCCCTGTCTCGGGCACAAAGCGCAGATCGGGTGTACCAACAAAAAACGCCTGGCGGGCAAAGCTGCGTCCTTCGGTGAACTCTCTCCCGATCAGACCGGGCTGAACCTCAAAGGGTGTACCGGCGAATTCGGGCCAGTGCTCAAGTCGCGCCCGCTCGAACCACTGCACCTCGCGCCCATTCACCACCTCCGGAGCAGCCAGCGGCAGGCCAAAGATCCGCACGCCGCCCATCATCTCATAGTAGCCCGCGAAACGCGGCGACACTTCCGGCGGCACGTAGGCCAGGGCGCCCACGGGCGGCACGCCGACGTTGATTTCCATAGACCCCGGCTCCAACCCCACCGGCACAGCCTGGACCGGCGACGGCTCTCCAGCCAGCAGCACGCGGGTGGGCGCCAGATCAACACCCCGGCCCGGCAGGCGCGTTAAGCCCAGCCCGCTGAGCAACAGCCACAGCAAGAGCAGGACAACGAGGCCAACCAGAAGCAGCAACCCCCACCGGAGGACCCGGTTCGTCCCCGTGGTCCGTTCGGGGCGTCTGGTGCCACCGGGGCGTCGTTCTTCGGGCCGCTGATCGTTACTCTGCTTACCACTTGACATGATGGGATACCGGTTTTCGGTCACGAACTCAAGGCGTCGCGGCTCGGAAGAACCGCCATCGCTCATGCGCCCTCCTTGCCGATCTGCATCCGGATCAACTCGGCGGTCTGGTTGAGTTCATCGTGCACGGCGGCGCCCGGGCGCCAGCCGCGCACGGCGTGGTCGCCTTCCCAGCGCGGGATGACATGCACGTGATAGTGGAACACAACCTGACCGGCCGCGGCGCCGTTGTTCTGGATGATATTGAAGCCATCAGGCTGGAGCGCGGCCTTGATTGCCCGGGCGACGATCTGCGTGGTGCGCGCCACCGCCGCCACCAACTCCGGCGGCAGATCGAGGAGATCGGGGTATTCCTCCTTACAGATCACCAGTGTATGCCCACGTGACGCCGGGTTGATGTCCAGAAACGCCAGGGTCAGGTCGTCCTCATACACTTTGGCGGCGGGTAGTTCACCCCTGACGATCCGCGAGAAGACCGAGGCCATAGCTTATCTCCTCTCCGCAAGGTTCCCTTGATGATGTGCTCTTCGGATATCCATACGGCCTGGCCACACCAGTAAAATCAAAGAGGATATTTCCGGGAGGGCGCGGCCCTCCCTTGTCAGCGTGGGAGGGCGGCATCTTCCCGCACTTCCGGGCAGGGTGCGGGGGAACCAGGTTTCCCGTATTGACGCCATCCACGGCTCAAATCTTGACCCCCGCCTCCTCCACCGTCTCCCGCGCGGCGCCGCCGTGCTCGTCCATGCGGTAGCGGCGACCGAACCAGGCCAGAGCGATCACCCCAAGCAAGACGCCAAACCAGAGGGTGCAAAAGCGGATGATAATCGTCGCCGTGGTAGCGGTGCTGGCGGCCAGGCCGACGATCGCTACCAGCAGGCCCACACTGCTCGCCTCGCTTACTCCCAGCCCGCCCGGCAGAAAGGAGACCAACCCGAACAGGGTGCTCGCCGCAAAGACAAAGGTCGCCTGCAGGAGCAACAGGGGCGTGCCCGCCGCGCCAACACCCACCAGCACAAAGTAGAAGGCCAGGCACTCGAAGCCCCACGAGACGACGCTGATCAGCGTGGCAATGAGCAAGACGCGCCATTCCAGCAACTGCTGCGTGCTGGTATACATCGTGTGCAGGCGGGGGGCGACCTTCGAGCCGAAGGGCAACCGGGCCGTGGCGTCGATCAACCCCAGGGCGAGGCGGCGGTGCTGGAGCACCAGTATCCCGCCAGATGCCGCCACCACCAGCACCACAAAGGCAAACCGCGCCGGCGGATAGAGCATCAGACCAGCGGCCATCAGCAACAGCATTGCCAGGCCATCGGTGAGCCGTTCGGCCAGCACCACCGGCGCCGAGGCGCTCACCGCCGCACCGTTCACCCGTTTGAGCAGCACCGACTTGAACACCTCCCCGAGTTTGCCAGGGGTAACCGACATCACCAGACCGGCGGTGAAGATCAAGCCGCTGTCCAGGCGACCGACCCCGTGGCCCAGACCCGGCCGCCGCAGGTAGTACTCCCACTTCAGCCAGCGGAGCAGGTAGTTAAGGGCAGTGAGACCGAGGATGAGGGGCAACCATGCCCAGCGAAACGCGCCCAGATCGCGCCAGACCGCGCTGGCATCGCTGACCAGGCCCATGACGATCACCACTGCCAGGCCAAGCAGCAGTGAGGCGAGGAGTTTGCCTTGCAGGGTGCGTAGCGACATAGCTTGCCCTGGTTCTACGACGGGCACTGTGCCGATTATACAGCCCGCTCCGCAGAAGCGCAAAACGAGGCGTTCCGCCTACGAGTTACGATGTACCGCATAGCACGCAGAGGAGAGCTTTCTGAAGTTCTCTGCAGTGCGGACGCGCTACCATTGCGTTCCGCGTTATCCGATGACGTTCTGGGGAGGGCTTTGCCCTCCCCTCAGACGGCGAACCAGGTATAATGATAGCGTTGATGCGCCATCGTCAGAAATTGGGCGGGCAAGGCCTGCCCAACACAACCCTTTTGCATTCCCGGTGATGTGCGGCTGCGCCGCGCATGCGCCCCATCGTGGAAGGAAACCTGCCGTGCGTCGTTCCGCCATCGGGGCCCTCCTGGCCCTGCTGCTTCTGATCGTCCCCCTCGCTGCACGTCCCGTTTTGGCCGAGACCGGTGGCGCCCTGGTGGCCGGCGAGGTCATCGTGCGGCTGCTTCCAGGCGCCACTCTATCCACGCCGGAACTGGCCCGACGCCTCTCCACGCTCCGCATCTCCGCCGCCGAGCCGCTCATGCCCAATGCGCCGATCTACCGCCTGCGCCTCCCGGCCACGACCGACCCGCAGGCTGCCGCCGCCCGCCTGACGGCCACGCCGGGGGTCGCCTACGCCGAGCCCAACCGCGTCCGCCGGATCAGCCGCGCGCCCAACGACCCGGCCTTTCCCCAGCAGTGGGGTCTGCACAACATCCAGGCGCCCGAGGCCTGGACGATCACCACCGGCGGGCAAGTGGTCGTGGCGGTGCTCGACAGCGGTATAGATGGCGAGCATCCCGACCTGGCGGGCAAGGTGCTGCCCGGCTACAACGCCCTCAACGGTAGTCCTGATGCGCGCGACGACAACGGCCACGGCACCGCCGTGGCGGGGCTGATTGCCGCCACTACCAACAATGACACGGGCATAGCCGGCCTCTGCTGGGAGTGTCGCCTCCTGCCGATCAAAGTCGTAGACGCCAGGGGTATCGGCAACGACGCCAGTCTGGCTGCCGGCATCCGCTGGGCCGCCGACAACGGCGCGCGGGTGATCAACATGAGCCTCGGCGGCGAGGGGGACAGCCGCTTGCTGCGCGAGGCCATTGACTACGCTCTGGGGCGCGGGATCGTGCTGGTGGCCGCCTCGGGCAACGAACGGCAGGCCGGCAACCCCGTCACCTACCCGGCGGCCTACCCCGAGGTGATCGCCGTCGGGGCCACCGGCAATGACGATACGATCACCGGCTTCTCCAACACCGGCGACTACCTCGACCTGGCTGCTCCTGGCGTGGGTCTGTGGACGACGCTGCCTGGCGGGCGCTACGGCCCGCCGAACGGCACCTCATTCTCAAGCCCCTACGTGGCCGGAGCAGCGGCCCTGGCGCTTACCCAGCGGCCCGACCTGGGCTGGGCCGATGTGGGCTGCATCCTCAAAGCCAGCGCCGACGACAAGGGACCTGCCGGCAAGGACCCCGAATACGGCTGGGGACGCCTGAACGCCTTTCGGGCGGTGCAACTGGCGCCAGTCTACACCGGCTGCCCTCTCAATACGCCGCCCGCGCCGCAACCTGAGCCGCCATCGTCGCCGGTTGCCACCCCCGGCGAGGCCTTCCGTCCGGCGCCTCCCGTCAACGCCCCCGGAGTCCGCTACTTCCCCGAGACCAGCCACACGCTGCGCGGCGCATTTTTGCGCTACTGGGAGCGTTACGGCAGCCTGCGGATCTTCGGGTTTCCGATCAGCGAAGAACTGATCGAAACGGGGGACGACGGACGCGCCTACACCGTGCAGTACTTCGAGCGCCACCGCTTCGAGTTGCACCCCGAGAACCCCGCACCCTACGATGTGCTGCTCACGCGCATCGGCGATGACGTGCTCCGCGCCACCGGACGCGACTGGAACGCCTTTCCCCGCGGTGCGGTTCAGCCAGGCTGTCTGACCTTCGAGGCCACTGGCCATACGCTCTGTGAGCCGTTCCTGAGGTACTGGCGGGCCAACGGGCTGGAGTTCGACGGGGCGCAGGGCAGCAGCTTCGCCGAGAGCCTGGCGCTCTTCGGCCAGCCCATCTCGCCGCCGCAGGTTGAGGAAATCGCGCCTGGCGTCTTCCGCACCGTGCAGTGGTTCGAGCGGGCGCGCTTCGAGGACCACGACGGGCAGGTGCTGCTCGGCTTGCTGGGGAACGAACTGACACGCGCCAGAGGGTGGCGCTGAGCCTTCTTCCTGGGAGGGCTGCGCCCTTCCGGACCCTTTCCCTGGCGGGGAGGGAGCCTGCGCCTCACCTCACAGAATGTAGCCGCGCTTGCGGGCGATCTCTTCCTTATGTTTGCGGAAGAGAATATCACGCTCGGTGCCCTTGATTTCGCGGCTGTAGGAGGCGAGGATCTTCTCCACCTCGGCGTCGATCTCCTCCTCGCGGCGCAGATCGGCCACGATGAAGTCATAGATCGCCTTCACCCGCGCCGCGCGCCCCGCGCCGGCCCGGGCGCCGGGGGCCTCGCGGTACTCCAGCAGGCCCTTCTGGGCCAGTTCGTCGTGCAACCGTTCGGCGATCCGCCGCACCTTGTCTTCGCTCAGTCGCATAGGTGGCAGTACTCTGTCATACACGTTGCGCCGCGGACCGGGAGGTGTGGAAGCGAGGTACTACTGCATCTGCCTCAAACCCGCAACCCTTCCTCTGCGACCCCTCCCGGTGTTCCGTTGCATCACTGCTGACAGGCGTTGCAGAGGTATAAGAGTCTCTTTTCCCCCACCTCCACACGCCTATGCCATCGCCCCGATCTGGTCGCGCAGCCAGGCCATGCGCTCCCCGTTGACCCGATAGCAGACCGCCGAGCCGTCGGAGTAGCTATCGAGCAACCCGACCTCCCGGAGGAGCCGGAGGTGCTGCGAGAGCGTAGACTGGGCGTGCGGGCCATGTTCGGGCAGGTGCAGGAGAATCTCGTTCCCGATGCAATCGGGATGCTGCAACACATAGCGCAAGATTGACACCCGCACCGGATTGCCCAGGGCCTTGCACAACAACGCCAGTTGCTGGTCTTGTTCATCAGAAGGATCGTCTGCCGTCATCATCGTCGGCCTCCGTTCCAGGATATTCTCGCATACTGTACGACGGCGCGGCGCGCCCGTCAAGAGCTTGAAGCGCCGGACGTTGCTCGAGCCCTCAACCACGCTTCACGCGCCGCTGCCCATGGTATAATCCCATACAGGTGTGCCATTATACCAAATCCTATAGACATCCTCGCAAAGTCCTGCTAGCATGAACTGGGGTACGCAGCAGTGATAGGGAGGGGTAGGATGTATCGGGCGATGCCGACGGTTACGGAGGACGCAGACGAACTGAAGCGGTTGATGAAG
>CAKZSI010000037.1 GCA_937918935.1 uncultured Chloroflexales bacterium
CCCCCCCCCACCCTCTTCTGTTACAGGGCCTTCTGCCCCTCGCGGGTGCTGGCCAGGGTGCCCAGGTGACAGGCTTCGCTGAGACTGACCAGGTAGGGCAGATCGGCGCCGTACTCGATGACCGAGATGCTGGCGTTGGTGACCCAGATGCGGTTGATGCGGTCCATATTCATGCCCAGCGCGTCAGCAACCAGGATCTTGACGATCACATCGTGGGTGCTGATCAGCACGCTGTGCTCGGGATGTCGCACGCAGAGTTCCTCACGAAAGTCGAGGGTGCGCTTGAGGACGTTGGAGAAACTCTCGCCGCCGGGCATTTGCGAGCGGGTAGGATGCTCGCGCCACTCGCGCAACCCCGGGCCGTAGAGCGCTTCCACCTCGTGGGCATACTTGCCTTGCCATTCACCGTGGTTGATCTCCAGCAGGGCATCGCTGTAGGCCAGGGGCGCCTGGGGATGGTAGGCGGCGATGGCCTCCGCGGTGCGCGCGGCGCGCTGAAGGGGACTGCTATAGATGTAGTCGATCGGCTCGGCCTTGAGGCGCGTGGCCAGCGCCTCGGCCTGCCGCAACCCCAACTCGGAGAGCGGGGCGTCGAGTTGACCCTGGTAGCGGTGAATGCGGTTCCACTCGCTCTCACCGTGGCGAACGATGATCAGTCGCATGGCAATGCCTCTCTGTTGAGCGTGCAGCGGCCAGCAGGGCGAGCAGCCCGCCCCACTGCTCCGGGCCGTTCCAACGGGCCATTATAGCCGATCCCACGGGCGCAACGGTTCAGGGGCAAGGGACACCAGGTCTCCCTACGCCCCCGCCTGATGGCAAGGCCCTCCGTGGGGATGCCTGGCCGGGAGTCGTGCCCCAATCTAGCCAATTGGGTAGGCTATAACACTGCTAGCCGTAGTAGCGTAAATCTGGATCGCGTTGCGCGCATGTTCTCGGTGGCATTCCCGATCGGCGCGCTGGTGCACCGGCCTTACACGATTCGTGGGAGAGGGTTCGATGAATCTTATCTATCTGTGGTGGTTGACCCTGGGTGTGTTGATCGGTTTTGTCGCCGAGTGGATCTGGGACTGGATCTGGTTCCGCCGCCGCCGCCAGGTGGTATCAGTGGATGTTGAGACGCAGGTGAGCGCCCTGCGCGGCGAACGCGACAGGCTGGCAGCCGATCTGCGCGCCTGTGGCGATCGGCGGGCAGTGTTGGAAAGTGATCTGAAGACTGCACAGGGCACGCTCCAGACGGTGCAGGACGAACTGGGCGGCCTCCGCGCCCGCGTCACGGCGTTGAGCGAGGAAAATGACCAGCTTCGCGCCGAACTGTCCGCGCTACGCACCGCCTCCAGCGCGCCCGCCAGCGCCCAGGGCCAGACGCTCGTGGCCAGGCAGGTGGGCACCGCCGACGAAACGAACGAGGTTGCCGCGTTGCGGGAGTACAACCTGGCGCTCTACGACGAACTGGCGGCCACGCGCCTGGCCCTTGGGCGCTTTGCCGGTAGCAAGGGCGATCCATTGATCGATATCAAAGGCATCGGCCCGGTGTACCAGGATCGGCTGTACAAGGCAGGGATCGTCACGTTCGAGCAGGTTGCGGCCATACACCCGGATCGGCTGCGCGCGATTGTGGATCCCGAGACGACGTTCGAACTGGACATCGAGTCATGGCGCGAACAGGCGCGCCAGATGGCCCATCTGCCCGGCCGCGATCCGCTGATCGACATCAACGGTATTGGCCCGGTCTACGAGCAGCGGCTGCTGAACGCCGGCGTGACCAGTTTCGAGCAACTGGCCAGTATGACCGAGGCCCAGATCCGCGGGATTATTAAGCCTGAAGCCTGGCAGAACGTGGATATTCCCGCCTGGATCGCCGAGGCGAAGGTCCTCGCCCAGCAGGTGCGTGACGGCACGTATCGGAAGGGGAGGTATTGATGCAGCAGACGACAACGACGACAACCGTCACCGAGATCCCCGACCAGCGCCGCTGGCAGGGCCGTGACTGGGCCAAACTGGGGATCACCGGGTTGCTCGCGCTGGCCCTGCTGCGGCCCGGGGTATCGGCCCAACCTGAGGCCGGTGTGCCGGCAGTTGCAGCCACGGCCGTGCCGGTGGTGGTAAGCACGCCAGCGCCCACGCTCGCGGCCCTGGCGGCGCCGGCCATCCTCAGCACCCGCGAGGCGGTCTTCGCCGGCCCCTACACCGTGCGCGGCACGGGCACCCCCGGCTCGACCGTCGAGGTGCTGGTGAACGGCGCGCCGGTTGGCACGGCTGTGGTTGGCGCCGATGGGAACTGGCGCCTGGATACAACCCTGGCGGCGGGCCAGGCCGAACTGGTGGCCCGCGCCGTAGACGCCGGGGGCCAGGTCGTCGCCACGGGCGAGGCGGTGAACCTGGCCGTGGGTGAGGCCCTGGCGGCGCCTACCTTCGACGCGCCCACCGGCGAGGTCGAGAGCGGCCCGATCACCTTGAGCGGCACGGGCACCCCCGGCTCGCGGGTGCGGGTCCGCGCGGGCGACACGAACCTGGGCACGACCGTGGTCGGCCCCGATGGACGCTGGGAGTTTGAGACGATCCTCGGGGCCGGCAAACAGACGGTCATCGTCGAGGCGCTGGACGCCAGCGGCAACCCGGTGGCCGCAAGCGCCCCGGTCGAGGTGAACGCGACGGGGGGCCTCGGGGTGAGCGTGGATGCACCCACGGAAGGCGCGGTGCTGCAGCCGGGGCCGAACGTGATCAGCGGCAAGGGCAAGCCTGGCACGGTGCTGGAGATCCTCAACGGCGACCTGGTGCTCGGCGAGGTGACGGTCGGCCAGGACGGCGCGTGGAGCGTGGAAGTGCCCCTGCAGCAGGGCACGGCAGCAATCAGCGCGCGCGTCAAGGGAACCGATCAGATCCTCAATCGCCCGGTACGGGTGACTATCGGCGAGGCGGCCCAGGTCGGGCCGGCCTGCACCGAAATCGCCGTCGGCTGCCGCGCCTGGGTCACGCGCGCCGGCGGGCTCAACCTGCGGATGCGCTCGGCGCCGGCGATCAGCCCCGACAACGTCATCGCTCGCCTGCCAATCGGCACGGAAATGATGGTGGACGAGGGCCCGCAACCCGCCGATGGCTTTACCTGGTGGCGGGTCACGACCGTGGGAGGGCAGAACGGCTGGGTGGCGGGCGAGAACCTGGTGTTGCAGCCCGATTAAGGGTCCAGTCGTGCAACCCGGTTGTCCGCTTTTGTTCTGGGAGGGCTACGCCCTCCCAGACCCTCCCGCTCCTGCATAAGGACGCCATCTTACCGAACCATCCCCCACCGTGTGGTGTATAATCGGGGTATGGAGCGCGATGTTGACAGCCAGAGCGATCTGCCGCGGCGAGCGGTAGTTCGGCGGATGGGGCCGCTCATCGCCGCTTTTCGGTACGCCTTCGCGGGGTTGGGCTATTTGCTGCGTACCCAGCGTAACGCGCAGATCCACTGCCTGGCCGGCGCGTGCGCCGTGGCGCTGGGTGTGGTGCTGGGCATCGAACGCTGGGAGTGGCTGGCGCTGGTGATCACCATCACCCTGGTGCTGGCGGCAGAGGGGGTGAATACGGCGATTGAGGCGACGGTGGACCTGGCGACGAGTGCGTGGCATCCGCTGGCCAAGATCGCCAAGGACGTCGCCGCGGGAACGGTGCTGATCTGCGCCATCGGCTCGGTAGTTGTCGGCTGTTTGATCTTCTTGCCCCACCTCCTGCCCCTCCTGTTCAGGCTGTCAGGTTCCTGAGCGATGTGGCCCCTCGTTCGCCAGGCGCGCTACCTTGGCCGCTACCGCGAGATCGCCCACGTGCTGGTCGGCCACGGCTTTGGTTACCTGGTCGAGCAACTGGGCCTGGTCTCGCTGCTCTCCCTGCCGAAGCGCGTGATCCTGCGGGTGCCGCCGCCCGCGCCCCTGGGCACGGCTGTCCGCCTCCGGGAAGCGTTGATCGCCCTCGGCCCCACCTTTGTGAAGCTCGGGCAGACCCTGAGCACGCGCCCCGACCTGCTGCCCCCAGAATTCATCGCCGAACTCGAGAAACTCCAGGACACCGTGCCGCCCTATCCGGGCGAACAGGCGGTGGCCCTGATCGAGCAGAGCTTCGGCCGGCCAATTGACGCGCTCTTCGCCAGTTTCGACCCTACGCCGCTGGCCGCCGCCTCGCTGGGACAGGTGCACGCCGCGCGCCTGCACAGCGGCACCGATGTGGCCGTCAAAGTCCAACGGCCCGACATCGAAGCGCGCATCAACACCGACCTGTCGATCCTGGCCGACCTGGCCGCGCTGGCCCAGGAACGGCTGCCCTTCGGGCAGGAGTACAACCTGATGGAACTGGCCTGGGAGTTCTCGGCAATGCTCCGGGCCGAGTTGGATTACAAGCGCGAGGGCCGCAATGCCGATCGCTTCCGCGCCCTCTTCGCCGACACGCCCACGGTGCATATTCCCATCGTCTACTGGGAACTGACCGACACTCGCGTGCTGACCACCGAGCGCCTGTACGGGGTGAAGCTGACCGACGAGGCTGGCCTGCGGCGCGCGGGTGTGGATCGCGGCCGGCTGGCTCGCAATTGCACGGAACTGATCCTGCGCGAGGTATTTAGCTTTGGCTTCTTTCACAGTGACCCCCACCCCGGCAATTTTTTCGTGATGGACGGCGGAGTGCTCGGGGTGGTGGACTTCGGCCAGGTGGGCAGCCTGGATCGCCAGACCACTCAGAGCCTGCTGCTCCTGCTCGCCGCGCTGGTCAACCACGACACCAGCGGCGCGCTGCGGGCCATGGAACGGCTGAACCTGGTGTCGCGGCGGGACATCACGCCCCAGTTGCGGCGTGATCTGGAACGCTTCACTGAAGGCTTTGTCGATCGCTCGCTGCGTGATATCTCGGCGCGCGACACGATCAACGACCTGCTGGTGCTGTTCCGGCGGCACACCATCCGCCTGCCAGGGCAACTGGCGATCTTGCTCAAGACGCTGGTGATTATGGAAGGGGTGGGGGTGCAACTCGACCCGACCCTCGACGTCTTCGGGATCGCCCGGCCCTATGTGCGCCAGGCCCTCGCTGAGCAGATGGGACCGGGCGCGATGGGCGCGCAGGTACTGCGCGAGGGGCGGTCACTGGGCGAGATGGCGGTAGAGTTACCACACCAACTGAGCGATGTGCTCCAGCAACTCAACGATGGCGTGCTGCGTGTGCGCACCGAAGAGCGCGAATTGCGACGGGTCGCAGGGGCGCTGATCGGCGCGGCGAACCGCATCGCCATTGCGCTGGTGCTGGCGGCGTTGATGCTGACCCTGGCAATTCTGGCGATCGCCGCGGGCATGGGCGGCTGGTCCGGTCTGGTGCCGATGACCCTGCTGATACTCGTGGCAATAGGCACCGCGGTGACCGGCCTGGCGCTGCTGGTGGCGGTGCTCTGGGTTCACGATTAGGACGTGACCGCCTATCGGTGGTTGGAAGAACTCCGCCCTCACAGGAAGACTTCTTGTTCATCGGGTAGGAGAGGCTCGGCAGGGCCTGCAGCCCCCGCAACCACTGCCGAAGGTATGGAGAAACCGGCTTTCCCCACGCCCCCGCCTGATGGGAGAGCGCGGAAGGGCAGGGTCCTCTCCAGCAGGTTTCTCCAGACACGTGCCCGCCGGGAGGCGGAAGCACGCTGGCCCTCACGAGAATCGCCGCGAATTTGTCCCGCAGCGAGGCCCGATCTGGGGTAGGATACTAGAGAGCAGTCCCTTCACCATCAACCAGTGACCAGAGAGGCCGGCTGCCCCCGGCCTACGGTGCACAGGCGCCCTGGAGAGGTTTGCACCTATGCGGTTTTCGGTTGCCCCGGTCTTCATTCCAGGCCCCCGCCCCGACCCCGTACTGGGCTGGCGCGGGGCGCTGATACCCTTTGGCAGTGACCCCATCGGCTTCCTGATGCGCTCCTACCAGCGTTACGGCCCGATCGTCGGCCTGTCGCGGACAGAGCCGGTGATGCTGCTGGCCTTCGGGCCAGAGCACAACCGGCAGATCTTTTCGGACGGGCAACGCTTCTGGACCAACCTCGGCGGCGGGCGGCCCATGCCGCGCGACTCGGCGGTGGCGCGGGTCAGCAATGGCCTGCTGGCGATGAACGGCGAGAAGCACCGCCAGCAACGCCGGTTGATGATGCCGTCCTTTCATCGCCAGCAGGTCAATGGCTACCGCGACACCATGGTGGCGCTGATCGATCAGGTGTTAAGCCGCTGGCGGCCGGGCGAGCAGCGCGACATCGCTCAGGAGATGCAGATGCTGACCCTGGCGGTAGCGATGAAGACCCTCTTCAGCCTGGACGCCACGCCCGAGGCGCGCACCCTGGGCGAGTTGTTCAAGCAATCGCTGGAGATCAGCTTCTCGCCGCTGGAAATGCTGTTGCCGCCCACCCTGCCCGGTACGGGCGCCTACCGGCTGGCGCGCCTGGCTGAACGCATCGAGATCTATGTGCGCGCCCTGATCGCCCAGCGCCGCGCCCTCGGCGCGGCGCACAACGACGTGCTGGCGACGCTGATCGCCGCCCGTGATGAAGATGGCCAGATGCTCAGCGACGATGAACTGATCGGCCAGACCTACACCCTCTTCGCTGCGGGCCACGAGACCAGTTCAAACGCGCTGACCTGGACGCTCTTCCTGCTCGACCAGCATCCCGACGTCCTTGCCGATTTGCACGATGAACTCACGGGCGAGCTGCGCGGCGACGCGCCTACGGTCGAGCAGTCAGGGCGCCTGCCGCTGCTCGACCGGGTAGTGAAGGAGAGCCTGCGGCTGATGCCGCCGGCGAGTGTGCTGGTGCGCGTCAGCACCGAGGCCTTCCAGCTTGGCTGTTACGAGTTGCCGGCGAACACGACCATCTTCCTCAGCCCCTTCATTACCCACCGTATGCCGGACCTGTTCACGGCGCCACAGGCATTCAAGCCGGAACGCTGGGAAGGAACCGAACCTTCGCTGTACGCCTACCTGCCCTTCGGGGCGGGGCCGCGTATGTGCATCGGCGCCACCTTTGCCTTGATGGAGATCAAACTGGCCCTGGCGATGATCATCCAGCGCTTCCGCCTGGCGCTCCTCGAGGGCGCCCGGGTGGACCCGGAGCTGCGGCTGACGCTGCGGGTGCGGGGCGGGCTGCCGATGCGGGTACACGTGCAGGATCGGCAGTTCGGGTGCGCGCCGGTACGTGGCAGCGTCGCCGCGGTGATCGATCTGCCCCAGGGGGTGGTGGCAGCGTAGCTCGCCCCCACCCGGCAGGTAAGGACACGTTCTTGCCGCGGAGAGTTTTTACATCGTCCATGAACTACGTTTGCTTGTCTTTCGGCCCCCCTCCCAGCCTCCCCCCGCCGGGAGGAGAAGCTCGAAGCCCTTCGCCAGGCGGGCAAGGGGGGCAGGCGGTTAACGGGAAACCGGGTTTCCCTACTCTCTTCTTGCCAGCAGTCAGTGGCTGATTGGCGGTTTGTGCAGATTGCGGTACAATAACCCCTGAGGTTCGCGCGACGAATGGGACAGGAGGGCTGTATGCAGCCTGAGTGGAGTGACAACCCGGAGGTTCCGAGCTACTTTTTGCTGATCGGCATCACCGGACTAATCGCCTTCGTTCTGATGGTCTGGGTCTTCGCCTTTTACTGGTAGGCGTCGCGCCCGCCCTGCGCCCCGGCGACCGCTGCCGGGGCGCTTGTTTAGCGTCGAAATGGTTGACAAGTCAAATACAGTCGCGTAGACTGATTAACCATGGGGAAACACGGTTTCCCCACGCCCCTGCCCCTGGGAGGGTTGCAGCGGTACAGCCGCATGGATATCCGAGGTGGCCCATGCCTGAAATCTCCTGCCAGGACTCGCCGCAGATCGAGACCTACCGGCTGTTCCTGAAGCTCCACCGGCGCTTTCAGGAACTGAACCGCGAGGAGTTCCGCCCCTACGACCTCTCGACCCCACAGTACGCGATCCTGTTTCATGCGAGCGTGGAAGGAGTGCCATTGAGCCAGATCTGTCACGAGATGCTGGCCGACAACAGCAATCTGACGCGCCTGGTGGATCGGCTGGAGGCGCGTGGGCTGGTGCGGCGCGCCGCCGACCCGCACGACCGCCGTGTCACACTGGTGCAACTGACGGCACAGGGAAAGGCTCTGATTGACGAGTTGCGCCCGCGCCATCGGGCGTATGTCGAACAGCGCATGAGCCACCTGAGCCCTGAGCAATTGGCGGCGATGTACGAAGCGATGAAAACGCTCTACGAGGCCCTGGCCGACAAGGAATAATTCCAACCGCTATGGCTGCAACGACCGGCGCCTCAACACCAGACGCCTCCACGGAAATCAGTCGTTTTCCTCCGATCTTCCGGGCCTTGCGCCACCGCAACTACCGGCTGTTCTTCATTGGACAGCTAATCTCCCTGACCGGCACCTGGATGCAGAGCATTGCCCAGGGCTGGCTGGTGCTGCGCCTCAGCAACTCGCCGGCGATGCTGGGCCTGGTGGCCGCGGCGGCCTCGTTGCCGGTGCTGCTGTTATCGCTGCCGGCGGGGACACTTGCCGACCGGGTGTCCAAACGCCGGTTGTTGCTCGTGAGCCAGGTGGTGGCGATGGCGCTGGCGGTTATCCTGGCATGGTTGACGCTCACCGAACGCATCGAGGTGTGGCACGTGGTGACGCTGGCGACCCTGCTGGGCATGGTTACCGCCGTCGAGGGGCCGGCGCGCCAGGCGTTCACGGTGGAGATGGTCGGGCGCGAAGACCTGCTCAACGCGATTGCCCTGAATTCGTCAATCTTCAACGCGGCGCGCACGGTGGGGCCGGCGGTCGCGGGAGTGGTGGTGGCGCTGATCGGCGAGGGGCCAGCCTTCGCCCTTAACGCTGCGAGCTTCGTCTTCGTTATCGCCAGCCTGCTGCTGATGCGGCTGCCGCCCTTTCTCCCGCCGAGCGGGGTCCAGCGGCGCGGGCAGTTGCGCGAGGGGCTGCGGTACATCCAGAACGAGCCGCGGGTGCGGGCCTTGCTTATGCAGGCGGCGGCGATCAGTTTCTTCTGTTTTAGCTACATCCCCTTGTTGCCGGTATTCGCCCGTGATATCCTGCACGTCGGGGCGAGTGGACTGGGCATGCTCTCGGCGGCCAGCGGCCTGGGGGCGTTGACGGCGGCATTGATCCTGGCACAGTTCGGCGACGCGGTCCCTCGGGGACGGCTGGTGCGTCTGGCCGCGCTCTTGCAGCCAGGGCTGCTGATCGCCTTCAGCGCCTCGCGGTGGCTGCCGCTCTCGCTGCTGTTGATCGCTATGGCCGGGTGGGCGGGAGTAACGACCATGGCGCTGACCAATACCCTCATCCAGTCGATCGTTCCCGATAGCCTGCGCGGGCGGGTGATGAGCGTGTTCACCCTGCTGCTGATGGGCCTTAGCCCGATGAGCGGGATGCTGGCCGGGGGCATCGCCCAGGTGGTGGGTAGCGTTCCCCTGGTGGTGGCCGGCAACGCCATGGCCGGCTGGTTGATTGTGGCGACGATCGCGGTGCGGGCGCCCTTTCTTCGCGCATTGTAAGAACGTATGGCCCATGGCTTCCCAGACGATCCTCCCCATCTTCGACGGCCACAACGATACGCTGCTGCGCCTCTACCAGCCCCGGGCGGGTCAGGAACGCTCGTTCTTTCGCGCCTCGCCCCAGGGCCATCTTGACGCGCTCCGTGCGGCCGCCGGCGGCTTCGCCGGCGGCCTCTTCGCGGTGTTCGTGCCCCCTGCCGAGACGCCGGCCATTCCCGATCCCGACCTGCCCCCCGGCGCGAGTTACATGCTGCCGTTGCCGCCGCCCCTTGACCCTGCCTATGCCTGGCGCACGGCGGTGAGCATGACCGCGCTGCTGTTTCGCCTGGAGGCCGAGTCGGCGGGTGGCCTGCGCGTCTGCCGGAGCGTGGACGAGATTGAACGCTGCCTCGACACAGGTGTGCTGGCGGCAGTGCTGCACTTCGAGGGCGCCGAGATGATTGACCCGGACCTGGATGCCCTGGAGGTCTTCTACCAGGCCGGGTTGCGCTCGCTCGGCCCGGTGTGGAGCCGGCCGAACGTCTTCGGGCACGGCGTGCCCTTCGCCTATCCGCACGCGCCTGATACCGGGCCGGGGTTGACCGAGGCGGGCAAGAACCTGGTGCGGGCCTGCAACCGGCTGCGGATCATGCTCGACGTGTCGCACCTGAACGAGGCGGGGTTCTGGGACGTGGCGCGGTTGAGCCAGGCGCCCCTGGTGGCGACGCACTCCAACGCGCATGCGCTGTGCGCCAGTTCGCGTAATCTCACTGACCGACAACTCGATGCCATCCGCGACTCCGATGGCATGGTGGGGGTGAACTTCGCGGTCAGCTTTCTACGCGAGGACGGCAGCCGCAATCCCGATACACCGCTGAGCACGCTCATCCGGCACATTGACTACCTGGTGGAGCGGGTGGGCCTGGAGCGGGTCGGTTTTGGCTCGGACTTCGACGGAGCGACGATTCCCGCCCCGATCGGTGACGTGACGGGCTTGCCCCGGCTCATCGCCGCGCTGCGCGCCCACGGCTACGATGACGCAACGCTGGAGCGCCTGGCTTACCGCAACTGGCTGCGGGTGCTGCGCCGGACGTGGGGGTGAGATTTGCGGTTTTGGATTGGGTGCAGCGCAAGGTGATGCGGCGGGGTTGCGCTGATCTCCCGAACAGGTCACCTGACTGCAAGCTCCGGGCGCTCCTGGCCGGCGCATATCGGGCAGCGGAGAGAAGTCGAATGCCCCGGCACTTCCAACGAGCGAGGTAAAGCTATGCAAAACGATACGCTGCTCCTGGTCTACACCTTTGACAGCGCGCGGCAGGCGCGCGAAGCGAAGGATGCCGTCCTCGACCTGACCCGGCGGCTCGGCGGCCCGCAGAGCCACGTGGCAGTGGTGCAGAAGCGTCCCGACGGGCGGATCACCCTGCGCGAACCAGGCGACCTGCGCGAGGAGTTGAGCGAGATTGCCGCTACCGTGGTCGGTGGGGCCGCGTGGTTCGTGTACACGTTTGCCGGCATGCTCGGCCCGCAATCGGCGACCCTGGCCGGGGAGGCGGCCAACCGGGCGGTGCACCGGCTGGTGCGTGATACTGGCTTTCCCGACCAGGCCCTCTACGAGATCGGGCAGGAACTCGACACGGGCAGCGCAGCGCTGGTGGCGCTGGTCCCGGTTCAGGAGCGCGACGCCACAGTGCAGGAACTTGAACGCCTGGGCGGGCGGATCTGGGAACATCCCCTGCCGGCAAGCGTGGTGGCCGAGTTGCGGCAGGCGGATGGACAGGGGTAATGCCGCCCTTCGCGGGGTTGTGCCCCCTCACACGCCAGGGGTTTAAGCGGTGAGCAGAACACATGAGCGTAGATGAGGTTTATGACGTTGGGATGCGCCGGTCCAGCCTTAACTCCGACACTTTTCAAATAAGCACGTTGCCCCCTCCCAACCCTCCCCCGCTGGGGAGGGCTTCCGGCTTCCGCCCGTTCTGCGCAGTGAATGGTGCTTCCAAACCCTCCCAACCCTCCCCCGTTGGGGAGGGCTTCCGGCTCCGCTCCAACGGGGAGCGGTTCGGAGGTATACGGACGGCTCACCAGCGCGTGAGCACGCTGCCCTGCTCCTCCCCCAAGCGGGGGGAGGCTGGCAGGGGTGCCTTGCCGTGAGCCTTGTCTTATTTGATGAAAGGTATTGACCTTAGCTCCTGCTTCCCTCCCGCTCAGGGAGGTGAGACTAGAGCCATGCACAGGATCGTCCCAACGCGCAATCCAAAATCGGCAATCAACAATCGCCCTGGCCCTCCTTACAAGGCTTATGCTCACCTCAGGCTCGTTATGACCCCACGAACCGTCCGGTGGCGCGAAGCGATGCTGAACCACGGGTCGGCCCTGGCCCTCTCCCTGGGCCTGGCCCTGCTGATGACCTGGCCGATGCCGCTCCAATTCACCACTGCGGTACCGGGCAACGGTTTCGATACCTGGCA
>CAKZSI010000038.1 GCA_937918935.1 uncultured Chloroflexales bacterium
TGTGGAGCTGTAGAGCTGTAAGCCGTTTCCCACATCTACACCTCTACGTCTCTACACTTCTACACCTCCACACGCCCAGCATCAGCAGGGCCCAGAGCTTCTTGCCGTGGTTGGCGCGCCCGCTCTGGTGCTCTTCGAAAAGGCGCTGCACTGCCTCGGGGCGCAGCCAGGTGCGCAGCGCCTCGCTCCGCAGCCGCTCCTCCGCCCAGTCGCGCAATTCGCCGCGCAGCCACTGGCCCACCGGCACGCCGAAGCCCTGTTTGCCCCGCGCCGCTACCGCCGGCGGCAGTTTGTCGCCGAAGGCTGCCCGCAGCAGCCACTTCCCGCGCCGCCCGCGCACCTTGAAGCGCGCCGGCAGCCGCGCCGTCCATTCCACCCACTCGGCGTCGAGGAAGGGCGCCCGCGCTTCCAGTGAGTGGGCCATGGTCATACGGTCGGTCTTCGGTAGCAGGTCACCGGCCAGATAGGTGACGTGGTCGGCGGCCAGGGTGCGGTCGAGCAGGCTCTCGGCCCGCGCGGCGTCGTAGGCTGCGGCGATCCAGTCGGCGCTGTCCACCCCGGCCAGCGCCGCGCGCAACTCGGGCTGGTAGAGGTCCAGTTTCTCACGGTGGTTAAAGTATGACCCCCAGCGGGCCAGCGAGGCTTTGTGGGTGGTGGCCGAGAACTGTCCCAGGCGCTTGAGGCCGGTGAGCGGGTTGCGATCCTCGGGTAGCCAGGCCGGCTCGGGGAGCATGGCTGCTGCCGCCGGCACGGCCTGCCGGGTCACCCAGCGCGGCAGGGCGGTGTAGGGGCGTAGCCAGCCGTCGAGGACGTAGCGCCGGTAGCCCGCCAGGGTCTCGTCACCACCGTCGCCGCTGAGGGCCACCGTCACGTGCTGGCGCGTCTGCCGGGCGAGTTCGTAGAGCGGCAGGGCCGCCGGGTCGGCGAAGGGTTCGTCCACCGCCCGCGCCACGCCTTCGATCACCGCGGTGAGATCGGCGGGGCGGAAGATGAACTCGTGGTGCTCGGTGCCGTAACGCGCGGCGACCTGCCGGGCGTACCCGGTTTCGGAGAAGTGGCGCTCCTCGAAGCCGATGGAGAAGGTGCGCACCGGCGCGCTCGTTTGTTCGGCCATCAGGGCCACGATGATCGATGAGTCGATCCCGCCGCTGAGGAAGGCCCCCAGGGGCACGTCGCTGACCAGTTGGCGCTCGACCGCGGCGGGTAGCAGCAGGCGCGCCTGTGCAATCGCCTCGTCGTCGCTCAGGTTCCATTTTGGCTCGAAGGCCAGTTGCCACCAGCGTTCCACCAGGGGAGCCTGGCCGGCTTCGAGCACCAGTTTGTGCGCTGCCGGCAGGCGCCGGATGCCGGTGTAGATCGTCAGTGGGTCGGGGACGTACTGGAGGGTCAAATAGTGGTGCAGGGCCAGCGGGTCCACCTCGCGATCGACCCAGGGAACGGTCAGCACAGCTTTGGCCTCGGAGGCCCAGACGAGGCCGCGCGGGCTGTGGCTCCAGTAGAGCGGCTTTTCGCCCATGCAGTCGCGGGCAAGCAGCAGGCGTCGGCGCGGCGCGTCCCAGAGGGCGAAGGCGAACATGCCGTTGAGCCGGGGCAGCATGGCGTCGCCCCACTGCTCGTAGGCGTGGACGAGCACCTCGGTGTCGCTGTGGGTGGCGAAGCGGTGGCCGAGGCGCTCAAGCTCGACGCGCAGATCGCGGAAGTTGTAGATCTCGCCGTTGAAGACCACGGCCACGCTGCCGTCCTCATTGAAGATCGGCTGATCGCCGCCGCGCACATCAATGATTGCCAGGCGGCGCATGGCCATGCCCAGGGGACCGGCCAGGAAGACCCCGGCGCTGTCGGGGCCGCGGTGGTGCAACCTGGTGTTCATCCGCTCCAGCGCCGCGCGCTCGACCGGTTGCCCGTCACTTCGCCAGATGCCGCAGATGCCGCACACGAGCGGTTCTCCCTTCCGCAAGATGTTCTGACCGTGAGGCATTGTAGCAGGTGGGTGTTACCGGTGTGGCAACCTGGGATTGCAGATTGCAGATTGTAGATTGTAGATTGGGGATTGCAGTTCTCGCGGCGGGCTGGAGACCTGGCTGAGGACGTGGAAGCCCCTGCGGGGCCGGGGGTGCATGCAGCCAGGGGGTAGTGCGGGCCTTACCCTGCGGGCTTATTTGAAAGGCTCTTAGACCTCGACCTTCTCCTGCGTCTCAATACCCGCTGCACGGGGTGCCAGGGTCTGGAACAGCTCCAGGTAGTGTTGCGCCGCGGCGTCCCAGGAGAAGGCGGCGGCTCGCGCGCGCGAGGCGGCGCCCATGCGCCGGGCCAGGTCGCGGTCGGCGGCGAGGCGGCGCAGATGGCCGGTGAGCGCGTCCATGTCACCCCAGGCGAAGGTCCAGCCATTGACGCCCTCGGCGACCAGTTCGGCGGCGCCGCCGGTGCGGGTGACCACCACGGGCAGCCCGGACGCCATGGCTTCGAGGGTCGCCACGCTCATGCCCTCGTTGTAGGAAGGCAGGACGAAGACGTGCGCGCTGGCGTAGTGGGCGGCGATGCGCTCGCGGGGCACGTAGCCGGCGAAGGTGACCTGCTCGGCTATGCCGAGGCGCTGCGCCAGGTCCTCGTAGGCGGCGCGCGCGTCACCCTCGCCGACCAGTTCGAGGCGCAGGTCGTGGCCGAAGGCCACGAGGCGGCGCAGGGCCTCGATCAGGTGGGCCTGCCCCTTGCGCTCGATCAGCCGCGCCACGCAGATCACCCGCAGCGGGCCGCCGTCGGCAATCGGCGCCGGGTAGAACGCCGACAGGTCCACGCCATTCGCAATGAGATCGATCGTCAGATCGGGACTGATGGCCCGGATCATGTCGGCCTCACCCTGACATTTGGCCACCACCCGGTCGGCATCACGCCAGATCGCCTTGATCACCGGCGTCAGGACGGGGTACAGCGGCCCGTAGCGTTGCTCGAAGCCGGGAATGTCGGGGCCGCAGACGCGCACCAGATAGGGCAGGCCGGTCAGGCGCCGCAGGGCCAGGGCCACGCCCCCGGCGGGCACGGCGCTCCAGGCGAAGGCCAGGTCATACGGCGCGGCCTGGTGCAGGCGCAGGGCGAGGGGCAGGGCGCGGGCGGCGTAGGTGAGCAACTCGCGGTTGCTGGAGTGATGGATGTTGCGGTTGTTGACCGGGGTCTTGAAGATCCGCACGCCCGGGGCGAAGGTCTCCTGTTCGGCGCGCCGGCCCAGGGCCGAGGTCACCAGGTCAAGCTCCAGGCCCGGCGCCCCCGCCAGACGCTCCAGGATGGCGCGGTTCACCGTGCCCGTACCGCCCCCAAGAGGCGGAAACTCGTTGTTGAGCATGAGGATGCGCATGCGCGTGCCTGTGGCGACATTACTCCGGCGAGTGGTCAGGTTTGCCCGCGCCCCTGTTCCATGGAAGGCTTCGGCGGGCGAACAGACTGATCGTATGGCCCTGCTCCCGCCGTGCATTGAGGATGACGAAGAGCAGGCAGGGAACGAACAGGAGCGGAACCGACTATTCGGGTTGTACGACGAATGCTTGATCACTGATAAACAGGGGCAGCCAGCTCAATCCGACGAGCGTCACTATCTGTGATGGAGTTCGCGGAACGAGCCAGAGCGCCAGCAGGTCATAGACAGCTCGGAAGGGGAGGATGGCCATCCCCAGGAGCAGGCGCGCGCGCTCGTCGCGCCAGTACAACAGGAGGGTAAGCAGCACCCAGCCAGAAGGCAAGGTGAGGATGGGGATCATGCGCTCATAATCGCCGATCATTGCCAGCCAGCGCCAGGGCCAGGTCGGGTACAGCACGAGCGAGACTCCCAGAACAATGGCGGCCAGCAGCAGGCCGGGGCGCGTCAGGCGGTTCACCGCGATCGGCAAGGCGGTCTGGGGCTTGATCAGCACGAGCAATGGCGCCAGGATGGGGAAGAACCAGCTCGCGACAATCAGGGGCGACCACTGGGCGAAACACAGCGCGTACACGTAGGGTAATGACAGAAACGCCAGCAGACGCCACGGTTCGCCACTGCACGCGATGCCATAGGCAAGCAAGCCTGAAGAGACGCCGAAGAATATTCCTGCCGCGACCGTGCCGGGCAGTGCGCTGAGCGGCAGGCCGAACAGGGCCACCGGAAGGGGGTAAGCCACCCGCAATGCTGAAGGCTCAAATCCGTAGGGATCGCGTCCTGCCAGCAGCGCCCGCGCCGTATCCAGCGCCCAGTTAAAATCACCCGGTCCCGGGTAGATGTACTGGCGTATCAGGAAACACAACCAGCCGGTAAATACGCCCCATACCAGCGCCAGGCCGAGGCTGGCCTGCCGAGCCGTGAGATGGTTCACTATGGATCGATTGAGCTGATGTGGCATGGCGGTTTCTCTGCGGGAAACGTTCAGTGGTCGGTGGGTTCTTGCCCTGTGCCGGGCGCTTCAGGCAGGGGCGGTTCGCGAACCGCCCCTGCCGCAGGTCACGACCCGCGATGCCGATACACCTGGCGCGTCACGTAGAGCGGGCGGGCCTTGACCTCTTCGAAGATCCGTCCGACGTATTCGCCGATCACGCCGATGGTGATCAACTGGATGCCGGCCAGGAAGAAGATAGCTACGACCAGGGTAGCGAAGCCGGGCGGCGAGAGGCCGATAGTCAGCTTCTGGATGGTGTAGGCGATGGCGATCAGGATGGAGAGGAACGAGACCGTCAGTCCGGTCAGGGAGATCATGCGCAGGGGCACGAGGCTGAAGGAGATCAGCCCATCGAGCGCCAGGTAGACCAGCTTCTTGAAGGTGTACTTGGGCTTGCCGGCATGGCGGGCGTGGCGCTCGTAGGCCAGCCCGGTCTGGTTCAGGCCGACCCAGGTGCGAATGCCGCGCACGAAGCGGTTGCGTTCGGGCATACTATTGAGCAGGTCCACGACACGACGGTCCATGATGCAGAAGTCGCCGGCGTCGAGCGGGATGTCAATGTGGGCGATGCGCTTGAGCAGGCGGTAGAAAAGCGTATAGGCCGCGCGCTTGAGCGGCCCTTCTTTGCGCTGCTCGCGGATGGCGTAGACCACGTCGTAACCTTCGCGCCAGCGGGCGATGAACTGGGGCAGGACCTCGGGCGGGTCCTGGAGATCGGCGTCCATAATGATCACCGCCGCGCCGCGGCTATGGTCAAGCCCTGCGCTGATCGCCACCTGGTGGCCAAAGTTGCGCGCCAGGTCCACGGCAACCACCCGCGGGTCGCTGGCCGCCAGGTTGCGCAGCAGGGCCAGGGTGCGGTCCTGGCTGCCGTCGTTGACGAAGATGATCTCATAGTCCAGGTTCAGCGCATCGAGGGTCGCGGTCAGGCGCTGGTAGAGGGCGGGCAGGTTCTCTTCTTCGTTGTAGGCGGGGATGACGACCGACAGTTCGACCTTTTCATCAGAGGTGTGATCGGCCACCGCCGGGGCCAGGGGCGCCGCAGCGCCAGCGGGGCGCAAGCCGTGTCCGGCCTCGGCCAGTGCAGCCAGGGCGCGACAGAAACGCAGCGCCGCCTCGGGATCGTCGGTGGGGATGAAGGTGTCGGGAATGACGCGGGACTCGACCGTCTCAGACGCTTCGAGGAAGGACACGCGCTCTTGAAGATCCACGGCTGTCTGTCGCATAGCGCTCTCTTTCTGGCGAACGCCGATAAAATGCTCGCGCCTCATGATTGACGATGCCAGAGGTAGATGCAATAGGCTGATCGTCCCAGGGGATTTTAGGATTGTAGATTTTAGATTTTAGATTTTAGATTTTGGGTTTTTTTCTGGGTACGTGTGTACGCTGCTTCTGGGAACGAGGGGGCGCTGAAATTCGGGATCGGCGGCATCTCGCCTGCATGCGTCGTGGCAGAGAGCGTACATGGCTGCTCGACGTGGCACGTGCGGCCTCAGCCTCTTCGACGTGTGTTGCCACCGCTGATCCAGGTAGCTGCATCCTCAGATTCCCTTCCTCCAGGTCTCAACAGCAAGGTTTGTGCCTATGTCAGGATAGCATCCGAGTATTACGGTAGTGATCGCGGCGGGCTGAAGCCCTGGCTTGGGATTGCAGATTGCAGATTGTAGATTGTAGATTGGGGATTGGGGATTGCGGGTTTGGGAACCGTGAGGGTGGTTGCTGTGGGGTCTCGCGGCGGGCTGAAGCCCGTAGCGTTGTCTGATGTGCCGGTGTCAGGGTCAGGCTGCACAACCAGCGGATAAAACGAGTATACTTGTGAGGGCGAAGCCTTCTCAGGCCCCGCGCCCGCGTGATGCACATCTACAGCAGTCTGGTGCAGCGATGAGTGTGAACCCCGACCGTTCCACGCCCTGGTCCGCCGCGGAGCTGGCTGAGTTGAACGCGCACTTCCGCGATCGCCCGCCCGAAGAGTTACTCGCCTGGGCCGCCGGGCGCTTCGGTGAACAGACGGTGCTGACCTGTAGTTTCGGCGGCGCATCGGGCATGGTGCTACTCGATCTGATCGCCCGCCAGCGCCTGCCGATCTCCGTTCTCTTCCTCGATACCGACCTGCTCTTCCCCGAGACCTACCACCTGGCCGCCGAGGTGGAACGGCGGTATGGGCTGACGGTCAAACGCCAGCGCCCGGCCCTCAGTCTGGAGGAGCAGGCCCGCCAGCACGGCCCGGAGTTGTACGCCCGCGACCCGGACCGCTGTTGTGGCATCCGCAAGGTGGCTCCGCTGGCCGAGGCCCTGCGCCCCTACCGGGCCTGGATCAGCGGCATTCGCCGCGAACAGACCGCCCAGCGCGCCGCCACCGAACTGGTCGCCTGGGACGCCCGGCACGGTCTGCTCAAGCTCAGCCCGCTGGCGACCTGGAGCGAGCGCGACGTGTGGGCCTACATTCAGGCCCACAATGTGCCCTACAACCCGCTGCTCGACCGGGGCTACCCCAGTCTTGGCTGCGCGCCCTGCACCCGCCCGGCCAGCGCCGATGATCCCCGCGCCGGGCGCTGGAGCGGCTTCGCGAAGACCGAGTGCGGGATCCATGGGTGAGGTGTGGAGATGTGGGGGTGTTTTCAGCTCCACAGTTCCACCGCTCCACAACAGCTCTATACCTCACGCTCCCCACGGCGTGCGCCGGCTTCCCAGATGCGGTATCATTCCCCTGGCAGCATCCGCCTTTGACGCGCCGGATGCGTCGTGCATCAGGAGGTGTTCAATGACGAACGTTCCCGCTCCGCGCCTGCTGTGGACGCCCTCGCAGGCGTTGCAGGACAGCAGTAACATCCGCGCCTATATGGGCTGGCTCGAGACCAGGCGCGGTCTGCGCTTCAACACCTACGACGACCTGTGGCGCTGGTCGGTCGCCGACCTCGAAGCCTTCTGGGAGTCGCTCTGGGAGTACTTTCAGATCCGCTCGGCGACGCCCTACACCCGGGTGCTTTCCAGTCACGAGATGCCCGGCGCGCGCTGGTTCGAGGGCGCAACGCTCAACTATGTGGAGCACGTGTTCCGCCGGGCCACGCCCGACCACCCCGCGGCCCTGTTTCAATCGGAGCGCCAGCCGCTGACGCCGATCAGTTGGGCCGAGCTGGAGCGCCAGGTCGCCAGCGTCGCCGCGGCGCTGCGGGGCCTCGGGGTTGGCCCGGGCGACCGGGTGGTGGGTTACGTTCCCAATATCCCCCAGGCCCTGGTGGCCTTCCTCGCTGCCGCCGGCCTCGGCGCGATCTGGTCGAGTTGTTCGCCCGACTTCGGCAGCCCCAGCGTGATCGATCGCTTCAAGCAGATCGAGCCGAAGGTGCTCGTGGCGGTAGACGGCTACCAGTACGGCGGCAAGCCCTTCGACCGGCGCGCCGTGGTGGCCGAGATCCAGGCCGCCCTGCCGACCCTGGAGGCGACCATTTTCGTGCCTTACCTCGACCCCGGCGCCGCCCCGGAGGGTCTCTCCGGGCGCATCCTGGCCTGGGAGGCGGCCCTGGCGACGCCGGGCGAGCTGGGCTACGAACTCGTACCCTTCGAGCATCCGCTCTGGGTGCTCTACTCCTCGGGGACCACCGGCCTGCCCAAGCCGATCGTGCAGAGCCAGGGCGGTATTCTTATCCAGCATCTCAAGGAGTTGCACCTGCACCTCAATCTCAAGCCGGGGGATCGCTTCTTCTGGTACACCACCACCGGCTGGATGATGTGGAACCTGCTCATCGGCGGCTTGCTGGTGGGCGCGACGGTGCTGCTCTACGATGGTAGCCCCGCCTATCCCGACATGGGCGTGCTCTGGCGCTTCGCCGAGGAGAGCCGGATGACCTTCTTTGGCGCCAGCGCCGGCTATATCACCGCGCTGATGAAGAGCGACGTTGAACCGGGACGGCAGTACGACCTGAGCGCCCTGGTCGGGATGGGTTCCACCGGCTCGCCTCTGCCACCCGAGGGCTTTGAGTGGGTCTACGAGCACGTCAAGCCGGACCTGTGGCTGGCCTCGATCAGCGGCGGCACCGATGTGTGCGGCTGCTTCATCGCCGGAGCGCCGATCCTCCCGGTCTACAGCGGCGAACTCCAGTGCCGCGCCCTGGGGGTCAATGCCCAGGCCTATGATGCCGACGGCAACAGTGTGATCGGTGTGATGGGCGAACTGGTGGTTACCGAGCCGATGCCCTCGATGCCGATCTATTTCTGGAACGATCCCGACGGGCGGCGCTACCGTGAGAGCTACTTCGAGATGTACCCCGGCACATGGCGCCACGGCGACTGGGTGGTGATCAACGAGCGGGGCGGGGTGGTGATCTACGGGCGCTCGGATAGCACAATCAATCGCCAGGGTGTGCGCATGGGCAGCAGCGAGATCTACCGCGTGGTCGAGGGCCTGCCCGAAGTGCTCGATAGTCTGGTGGTAGACCTGGAGGGGCTGGGCGGCGCGTCATACATGCCGCTCTTCGTGGTGTTGCGCGAGGGAGTGGAGCTTGACGCGGCCCTGGAGCGCAAGATCAAGGAGGCGATCCGCGCGGCGCTGTCGCCCCGCCACGTGCCCGACGCGATTATCGCCGTGCCCGATGTGCCGCGCACCCTCTCGGGCAAGAAACTGGAAGTGCCGGTCAAAAAGATCCTCATGGGGGTGCCGGTGGAACGTGCGGCCAATCCCGACTCCCTGCGCAACCCCGAGTTGTTGCCGTTTTTTGTGGACCTGGCGGCGAAGCTCAGGGGGTAGTTTTTTGGGTGGAGGTGTTTGCACCTCCACACCTCCACCCTCCTCACTCCTCCACAGCAGGCTCGGGGGCGCCGAGGCGAATAATCGCCGCGCGCACCTCGTCGGCGGCGCTCTGCCAGGTGGCGCGCAATTTGGGGTGCGCCCCGGGGTATAGCGGCTCGCCGAAGTGGACATGCACTTTGAAGGGCCGGGGAATCAGCACCCCCTTGGGCATGACGCGGTTGGTGCCTTCGATGTAGGTGGGGATGACCGGGGTGCCGGGGAACTCGGCGATCAGTTTGCCGATCCCGGCGCGGAAGGGACCGATGGTCCCGTCGGGGCTGCGGGTGCCCTCGGGGAACAGGAGCAGAACGTAGCCCTCGCGGAGGGCCCGCGCGGCGTGGCGCAGTGGATCCTGGCCCCCGCGCCGATCGCGGGCGATGGGAATGGCGTTGAAGAGCACCCGCGAGGCGAACTGCTGCGGCCCGCCCTGAAAGAAAAAATCCTGGGCCGCCGCGGCGACGAACCGCTCCCGCGCCTGGCGGGGCAGTGAGGCGAAGATCACTGCCGTATCGGCGTGACTGCAGTGATTGGCGGCAATAATGCACGCTCCTTCGGTAGGGAGATGCTCGCGTCCCTCGACTGCAGGCCGCGTGTACATCCATACAAAACGCACAAACAGGCCAGGGAGAAACCGGGCCGCGATATGGCGGCTTTTGTAGAGGCTCATCGTCTTCCGCCAGATGGTCAAGGAGTGCGGCGCCCGTATCAGGCAACGTCTTATTGTACCGCAACTCGCAGCGGCGACGCGGATGTGGGGGGCCTGTAACTGTTCGGACCTGGCGGAAGAGAGTCTTCGGATGCAGCCGCCTGGCTGAGGAGGCGGCGCCGTGCGTCGCAGGGGTTGAGGCCGCACGGGTCAGGTGGGGCAGCCGTGTACCCTCTCTGCCATGACGCATGCGGGCGAGATGCCCGCGTTCCCGGTACGCGGGCCTTGTCCTGCCGGGCCTGCCCCGGAATGTGGCTTTACGGCGATGGCGTTCCCCACAACAGCGCCCGCCCCCCGTTGATGGTCGCCGCGAGGCGTTGCTCCGGCCCCAGGGCCACGGCGCTGGCCGGGGTTTTCAGCGCACCTGCCTGCTGTCCATTTGCCGTTGCGTAGAAGACCGGACCGGCGGGGGTGTTTACCAGCAGCAGTTGCCCATCAGCGCTGAGGCGTGGATCGCTGGTGTTCGGCGCAACCGGCCAGCGGGCCAGTTGGATGCCCTGTTCGGCGTCCCAGACGTGGGCCGTGCCGCCTGCCAATCCCACGAGCCGGGTTCCATCGGGGCCAAAGCTCAGCGCCTCCACTGCTTTGCCGGTGCGGTCTATGCTTTGTAGCGCCCCGTCTCCGACCGCGAGGAGCCACACGTCGCCCGCGGCGGCGCCGATGGCCAGGGTGGCCCCATCGTCGGTGAAGGCCAGAGCTGTCGGTTCAGCGGGGGTCTTGAGCGCCTGTTTCGCGCCGTTCGGGCGCCGCAGGGCCAGGTTGCCCTCTACGTCGCGCCAGGCTGCTGCGGAGCCGTCGGGAGCGAACGCCAGCACCTTCGGGGCGCTGTCGAGCGGGTTGCCGGCTTCATCAACCGGGGGTGGGAGATCCCGGATTTCGCTCAGGATCGCGCCGTCAGCGGTGTTCCAGGTGACGATCTTGCTGAAGCCGATGGCTGCGCAGCCATAGCGCGCCAGGGCGCTGATGCGCCGCCCATCGGGGCTGAAGCGCAGCTCGCTCAGGTCGAAGACGAAATCCTCGGGCACCGTGGCCAGCACCGCGCGCCGCGCGCCCGCGGCGACGTCCCATAGTTCCACCTGGCCCACCAGGCGGCTGTTCTCGTCACTGACAACGGCAGCCAGAGCCAGCGTCGCGCCGTCAGGTCCAAAGGCGACGCTGGTGTATGCCGAGAGGTCGCGCTGCGCGAGCGCGCCGCCAGCCAGATCGACCACGCGCACCTGGCCGTTGCGTCCCAGGGCGATGCGCTGGCCATCGGGGGCATAGACCACACTGATGCTGGCGTCGTCCTCGTAGCGCACCGCGCCGTCAGCGATGGCACTGACCCGTGCTCCGCCCGGCGGGCAGTCGCCGAGGAGCGGTGTCAGGGTGGCGAGGGTGTCGCGCCGGGGGCTGAAGCGGGGTTCCTCGGAGGGCGGCAGATCGCCGGCGCGGTTCACGTCGGCGAGACGGCGCTGTTCCCGCCCGGCAGCCAGGTCCCAGACAATCAAGTCCGGGCCGTCCACGCTCAGGAGTTCGCGGCCATCGGAGCTAAAGGCTACCGCTGACACCAGGCTGCCAGGCAGACTGGTTGTCCGTCTGCCGTCTGACAGGCTATACACCGCCACCCCGGCGTCCTGCGCCACGGCCACCAGACTGCCGTCGGCGCTGAAGGCGGGAGTCTGGCCCTCAACTTCCAGCAAGGGCTGGCTGCGACCGGTTGGGTAGACGCGGGTAATGGAGGGATCTTCGAGGCTGGTCTCAACCGTGGCGAGGTGGCGAGCATCGTCGCTGAAACGCGGCGCGTTTCCGGGCAGTTCGGCGATCGGGGCGCCATCGGCGGCGCGCCACAGCCAGGTGACGCCGGCAAGCTGGTAGAAGGGGCTGCTCGTCACCAGCAACTGCCCGTCGGGAGCGAAGCGCGGGGCGCTGCCGCGCAGTTCGGCGATTGGCGCGGCGTCGGCGGCGCGCCGCAGGATCGTGCGTCCCTGGTCATCGTCGGCGGGTGTGGCATGGGCCAGCAGTGTGCCGTCGGGCGACACGGCGAGATCGTAGGCGGCGCCGACGGCCTCGAAGCGCGCCAGGTCGAGATCGGGCAGCCGCAGCCAGGCGATGCCGTCGGTTGTACCTACCAGCAGCGAATCACCGCTCAGGGCAAGACTGGCGAAGCCCCCCAGGCCGATGGTACGTAGCCGGGCAATCCGGCCCACCGTTTCTGGATCGAGGCGGGTGGCGGGCAGTGTGGGCGTGCCTGTGGGCGGCGGCAGCGTCTCTGGCGAAATGGTGGGAGCTGAAGTCGGCGCGGCGGTCGGTACGATCACCGTGCCGGTTGGCGCGACCGCGGCGACGGTTACGGTGGGAGCAGGCAGATCAGCCGGCTGTGGAGCGCATGCGGTGAAGATCAGGACGAGGAGGAGCGCCAGAAAACGCCGGTGATGATGCATACGAGGCTCTCCTTTTGTGGTTCTCACCCCCCGGCCTTCCTTTCTACCTGTGGTGGAGCAGGGGCGCCGAGGGTAGCGAGGCAGGGGGACATAAGGAGCAACCTCGTTCCCTCCACCAGTTGTGAGACCCGCGGCGCAGCGACACCAAATGAAACGTGAAAACAGGAGAATTTGAGAGAGCAAGGCCCTTCCAAACTCTCCTCTACGAAGAACATCAGGGCACCAGGTTGCTTCCTATCGCCGCCGCCCAGGCTGGCTACTGTGAAGCCTCCTCGCGAATCCTGGCGAACGCCTCGGCATCGTAGCGCAGCACCGGCTGCCGGGCGGCGCGCACCTCGTCGAGGCGGCGCACGGGCGCCTTCGTCGGCGCCTGGTGGAGCAGGTCGGGCGTCTCGACGGCCTCGCGGGCGATCTGACGCATGGCCTCGATGAAGGCGTCGAGGGTGCGCTTACTCTCCGTCTCGGTCGGCTCGATCATCAACGCCTCGGGCACAATCAAGGGGAAGTAGACCGTCGGCGGGTGGAAGCCGTAGTCAATCAACCGCTTGGCGATATCCAGCGTGCGCACCCCTTGCGCGCCAGCAATCTGGCCCTTCAGCACCGTTTCGTGCATGCAGATACGGTCAATCGCCTGGGGGTAGAGGTCCTTGAGCATCACGCGGGCATAGTTGGCGTTGAGCACGGCAATCTCGCTAACCTCGCGCAGGCCCGCCGCCCCGAGGCTGCGAATGTAGGTCCAGGCCCGCACGAGCATGCCGAAGTTGCCATGGAAGGTCTTCAGACGCCCGATGCTTTTCTCGGGGATGAACAACTCATACGCGCCGCTGGTGTCGCGGCGTACCCGCGGGCCGGGCAGGAAAGGGGTCAGGGCTGCCGTGCAGCCCACCGCGCCCGAACCGGGGCCGCCGCCGCCATGCGGGGTGGTGAAGGTCTTGTGCAGGTTGTAGTGCATGAAGTCGAAGCCCAACTCCCCCGGTCTGGCGATGCCGAGGATGGCGTTGAAGTTGGCCCCGTCGCCGTACATCAGGCCGCCGGCCTCGTGAACCAGGCGCGCAACCTCAACGATGTGCTCTTCAAACAGCCCCAGGGTGTTGGGGTTGGTGAGCATCATTCCCACCGTGCGCGGGGAGAGTTTGGCCTTAAGATCGTCCAGGTCCACATTGCCGCGGGCGTCGCTCTTCACCTCGACGACCTTGAAGCCGGCCATCGCCGCGGTGGCGGGGTTGGTGCCGTGGGCAGCGTCGGGCACCAGCACCTCGACACGCTGCGGGTCATTCCGGTCCAGATGATAGGCGCGGAAGGTCAGGATGCCGGCGAACTCACCCTGCGCTCCGGCGGCGGGTTGCAGCGAGACGGCGTCGAAGCCGGAGATCTCGCCCAGGTACTCCTGGAGTTCGTACATCAGTTGCAGCGCGCCCTGGGACAGGCTGGCGTCCTGGAGGGGATGGGCGGTGGCAAAGCCGGGGAGTCGCGCGGCTTCTTCGTGGAGCCTGGGGTTGTACTTCATCGTGCACGACCCCAGGGGGTAGAAGCCCGTGTCAATGGCGTAGTTTCGCTGGCTGATGCGGGTGTAGTGCCGGATGACTTCGGGTTCGGTCAGGCTGGGGAAATCGTTCATATCGTCCTGGCGCAGCAACGCCTCCGGCAGGGGCGTTTCGGGCACGTCGAGGACCGGCAGGTTGGCGCCGTGCTTGCCCGGCGCGGAAAGTTCGTAGAGGTGCGGTTCGTAGGTGTCCATCTCGAGATGCTTTCCAGATGACTCAGCACTAGCGAAACAGATCTTCGATCTTCAGGCTAAACCCCGGCAACAGATCCGGGCTTTCCAGGGAGGCTTCCGGGCCATAGGTCCGCGCGAGACCATCGGGCGTATGCACGGTGATGCTGCGGCTGCGGGGGTACACCACCCAGACAGCGCTCGCGCCCGCGGCCAGGTAGTCGTGGACCTTCTCGTGCAACCCGTCGGCGGTATCCGACGGCGAGACGATCTCCACGGCCAGGTCGGGCGCGATGGTCCAGAAGCCTTCAGCTACCTCGCCTTCGGGGAGGCGTTCGGGACGCACGTAATACACATCGGGGCTGCGTATCGTATCCGGGTCGCGTTGCAAAATAAAACCCGCCTCGACGCCGGTCTCCCCGCCGCAGGTTTCGGCCCAGGAGTCAAGCAGTCTGCCGAGTCTGAGGGCGATTTTTCCGTGCTTTCTTCCAGGGGGCCTCGTTTCAACAACCTCTCCACATACAAGCTCGCGCCGGGAGGCGGCGGGGGGCAGCGCGGCGAACTCTTCGACGGTGAGCAACCGGCTCGTGGTGGCGCTCATAGTTCCTCCGGGTTCTGTAGCAACGCCAGGGCCAGGTCAGCGCGTCCGGCCTCCAGGAAAAGGATGAGGCGGTAAGGGGTCAGGGCGAATTCGCGCACCTGATCGTAGCGCCGCTCAGTGGTGGCATCATAGGCGTTGCCATAGCCAACGCGGACGCTGAAATACTCCTGGCCGGCGAAATGCTCCATCACCGCGACGTGGTCCCATGCAGGGCGCCAGGCCATGGCGCAGCCCCAGCCGGTCAGTCCGGCGAGGCGCCAGTGGCGTTCGCGCCGGCGCACCAGTACGCGGCCCGGGCGGAGATCGCCGTGGGTGAGGCAGGCGGGCCGTCCGGTGGTCACGACATTCTCGGTGGCCCAGGCAGCCAGGGCTGCCGCCCCGCGAGTGTCGAGTTCGCCGGCAGCCCGGGCAGCTTCAAGGGCGGCGGCGAGGCGCGTCTGGTAGTAACGAACGTCCTCGTCGGCGTGCGTGCCAGGGGCAGGGCCACGTTCGGGGCCATAGCCCGGCGGAGTCTCGGGGTCGAGGGGACCGTAGGTCGGCGCGGTGTACTGGTGCGCCCGCGCCAGCAGCGCGCCGAGGGCCTGGCCCACCTCGTAGCGCTGCTCCTCATCGAGGGCGCCGAGCACCTCGATCAGCGGCGTGCCCTCCAGATACGCCAGCAGCAGATAGGGCGCGCCAGCCTCGCCGCGCAGGTCGTGGGCCAGCACTTCGGGGAGGGGCAGGTCAATCTCCGGGCGCAGGGCGCGGAGCGCCGCCAGTTCGGCGGCCAGGGGATCACCCGCGCCCGGATCGGGAGACGCGCCCAGGCGCAGCACGGCCCGCCGCGTTTCGCCCAGGTGGAGGAGCAGCGTGCGCTCACCCAGCGGCTCCGCCTCGCGCAGGCGGGCCCCGGGCAGCGCCTGGGCGACAAGGCGCCCGAGTTGTGCGTCGGTCAGGATCATCGTGCAACTTAGCGGAGAAGTGGGGCAACCAGTTTGCCCCATCAGCCCCTCCGGGGTGGGTCTGGCCCTTCTAAACCCTTCCCGACGGGGTCTACACCTCCCGCAACGCCGCCACAAGGCGGTCAATCTCGGCCTTGCTGTTCATCTCAGTTACGGCCAGGAGCATGGCATGGCCCAGGTGCGGCTCGTCCTGGCTCAGGTCATAGCCGCCGACAATGCGCCGCTCGCGCAGGGCGGCGTTGATCTCGGCCACGGGCCGTGGGCAGCGCACCACGAACTCCTTGAAGAACGGGCCGCTCTCAACGCTGTACCCCGGCAGCGCGGCGATCTGCGCGGCCGCATAGTGCGCCCGGTGGTAGCACAACTCGGCCACCTGGCGCATGCCCTGCCGGCCCAGCAGACTCATGTATACCGTCGCTGCCAGGGCCATGAGGCCCTGGTTAGTGCAGATGTTGCTGGTGGCCCGCTCACGACGGATGTCCTGCTCGCGGGCGCGCAGGGTGAGCACATAGGCCAGGCGCCCGTCCACATCGCGGGTGACGCCGACGATCCGCCCGGCGATTTTGTGCACATACTTCTGCCTGGTCGTAAAAATGCCCAGGTACGGCCCGCCGTAGTTGAGGCCAATGCCCAGCGACTGGCCCTCGGCGGTGGCAATGTCGGCGCCGACCTCGCCGGGGGTCTGGAACAGGCCCAGGGCGATCGGGTCGAAGTGCACGCAGAGCAGTGCGCCGCGGGCCTGCACCTGCGCGGCCAGCCCGCGCAGGTCGTGCAGCCGCCCGAGGAAGTCGGGGTTCTGCACGATCAGCAGGGCGGTCTGAGCGTCCACGAGGGACAGGGCGTCCTCGATGGTGGCGTCGGGGGTCTCATCGCCGGTAATCCGTACATCGAGGGCCTGCAGGTAGGTGCGGAGCACGGCCCGGTACTGGGGGTTGACACCCCGGGCAACGACGATCTTGCGCCGGTTGCGAACCACGTTGAGGGCCATGATCGCCGCCTCGGCGATGGCAGTACCGCCGTCGTAGTGTGAGGCGTTGGCGATCTCCATGCCGGTGAGTGAGCAGATCAGGCTCTGGTACTCGAAGATCGCCTGGAGCGTGCCCTGACTGATCTCGGGCTGGTAGGGGGTGTAAGCGGTGTAGTACTCGCCGCGGCGCAGGATCTGGTCCACTGCGGCGGGCACGAAGTGGTTGTAGGCCCCCGCACCCAGGAAGATGCTATGGCCGTGGGTGCTGGCGTTCATATCGCTGAGGGCGCGCAGTTCGCGCATCAGTTCTGGTTCGGAGAGCGGCGCGGGCAGGTCGAGCCGGGGGAAGCGCCGTTCTTCCGGCACATCGGCGAACAGGTCCTCGAGCGAATTGACGCCGATGGCGGCCAGCATCGCGGCGCGCTCGGCCTCGGTGATCGAAATATAGTGTGACATAGCGATGCGATCCAGGGTGTAATCTCATGCGAGGAGGTTTGGAGGGGTTGCCATCCTCCGAGCGTTCCCCTTCCTGGTGCGGCGCGGCTAAGTTGCGCCGCACCAGGAAGGGAGGATCTTCGGTGAACTTCGGCCCCCGCAACCCCCGCCAGGGGTGCCGTGACAACGTCGAACTAATGGCCCCGCCCCTCGAGATAGGCAGCGTAGGCGACGGCGTCCATCAGTTCCTCTTCCTCGCCCGAGGGGCGCATGCGGATGAGCCACCCCGCGCCGTAGGGGTCGCTATTGATCGGCTGCTGGTCGCTCTCCAGGTCGCTGTTCACGGCGGTGACCTCGCCGCCGACGGGGGCGTACAGGTCCGACGAGGCTTTGACCGACTCGATCACCCCGAAGCTGTCGCCGGGGGCGAAGGTGGCGCCCACCCGGGGCAGTTCGAGGTAGACGATATCGCCGAGTTGTTCCTGGGCGTAGTCGGTAATGCCGATCACCACCTCATCGCCCTCGACCCGCACCCACTCGTCCGACTTGCTGTAGCGGAGATCCGCTGGAATGGCGCTCATGGTGCACTCCTAAGGTGAACACAGGTGGTTGGAGGGGTATGGGGAAACCTGATTTTCCCATGCCCCTGCCGATGGGAACGTCTGCAAGGGCTTAGCCCCCAACGACACCTCTATCTTTCGCGGCTGCCCCCGCGGGTCACGCCTTCTTATAACGCGGCCTGTAAAACGGCATCTTGATCACCCGGGCGCGCACGGGCTTCTCGCGGATGATCACGTCGAACTCACTAGCCTCGGCGCTCAGGGGCGTGGGGACCAGGGCGATGCCCAGGGGCTTGCCCAGGGTCGGCGCCGGCATCCCCGAGGTAACATGACCCACCCGCTCGCCGCTGAGGGCATGTACCGGATAGTCAGCACGAGCGATGCCCCGTCCGACCATCTCGAAGCCGGCCAGGCGGCGGGCTGGCCCCCGGGCCTTTATCGCCGCCAGGGCCTCGCGCCCGACGAAGTCGCCCTTATCGAGCTTCACCACCCAGCCCAGGCGCGCCTCGTAGGGGTTGATCGTCTCGCTGATCTCGTGGCCATACAGCGCCAGACACGGCTCGAAGCGCAGACTGTCGCGAGCGCCGAGGCCGCAGGGCTTCACGCTCCCCGGCGTCCCCAGGGCCAGCAGGCGCGTCCAGACCATCTCGGCATGCGGGGCCTTGAAGAACAACTCGAAGCCATCCTCGCCAGTGTAGCCGGTGCGGGCGATCAGCACGTTCACCCCGAACATGCTGGTAAGCGCCACCCCGTGAAAGGGCAGGTGGCCCAGTTCGGACGTCTCGCAGTCTTCGGCGTTGACCAGCAGCGCCTCGGCGGCGGGACCCTGGAGCGCCAGCATGGCCCAGCGCTCGGAGCGATCCTCCAGTTCCACATCGAAGCCCCGAGCGTATTCCTGGAGCCAGGCCCGGTCCTTGTCGCGATTGGCGGCATTGACCACCACCAGAAACTCATCGGGGACGTGGTAGATGAAGATGTCATCCACAATCCCGCCATCCGGCCTACAGAGCAGGCCATAGCTCGACTGCCCGATGGGAATGGCGGTCACGTCGCAGGTAACGACGTGCTGGAGGAACGTCACAGCGTGGGGGCCGCGAACCATAAAGCGGCCCATATGGCTAATGTCAAACAGGCCGGCGCCCTGCCGCACCGCGTGGTGCTCCTCGATGATCCCGCTATACTGGACCGGCATCTCCCAGCCGCCGAACTCAACCATCCGTGCGCCTGCGGCGCGATGGGCATCGAAGAGCGGGGTACGTTTGAGCATAGGGCCTCCGATTACTGCTCCAGATCGGCGCGGACGCGGCGCAACAATTCGCGGCACGCCACGGCATAGCGGGCCAGTTCCTCATCGCCGCTGGCGCGCGCCTCGGCGGCGAACTGCCAGAGGGCCTCGGCGGCGGCGTCCTCGAGCAACGCGGGGTAGCGTTCGAGTACCTCAACCAGCGCCTCTTCGCCATCAGCGACCAGCAGCGCCTCGATGGCCTCATCGAGGCTCGCGGCCTCCGCGCTGGCGGCAGGGCGCCGGCGAGCAAGGGCCTCGCGGCGCTCCTCCAGGGCGTGGGCCAGACGTTCGTTCCCCTCATCGAGCGCCTGGTCCACCCGCCGGGCCAGCAAGCCATCGGCCTCGGGGCGCAGCAGCACGGCGTGTTCGGCGCAGACGGCCTCCAACTCGGCCTCCGTGCCCGCGCGCAGCAGAGCCTGCACCGCAGTGTCGGGCAGGTCGTCGAGGGGCGGCGGCGCGGGGGCAGGGGGCGCCACCTGGCCGCGCGAGGTCTCCGTCAGGCGGGCCAGCAGGGCGCGGGCATTGCGCAGACTATCGCCGATGGCGAACTCGCGCTGTTCCAGCGCCACCTCAATCAGTTGCGCCAGGGCCGCATCGGTGCCTGGATCAAGCAGGACAGGATGGCGGGCCAGGACGGCGTCGAACTCCTCCGGTGCGTCCGCAGCGAGCATGGCCTCGACGGCTGCCAGCAGCGGCGGCGGCTCCTCGGTGCGGCTGGCGCCGGTCGTCTCGTGGGTACCCTGCCCGGCTGCGGGCTCGCTGGCGGCCCGGGGGTGCGGGCGTGACACTGGCTCGGATGGACGGCGTTCGATGCGCTCCAGGAGACGGGCGATACCGGCCAGATCCTGGACGATATCCACCTCGCCGAGGTAGGGGCGGCGTTGCTCCTCGGCGATTGAGCCAACCAGGAGGGCATGCAGGTCACGGGCCTGGTCGCGCCAGGCGTACTCGGGGACGCCGGGGGCGGGTGCAAAGACCACCCGGCGGCGCACGGCATCGTGGAAGAGCAGGGGCGCGCCGGCGGGGCCGCGGTGGCCGCAACTCGGGCAGGTTACCACGTTCAACTCACCCCGGCGCAGCGCCGCCACTGCCTCGGGCGACTCCTGGGCATCGAGGATCAGCCAGACCGACGCCTCAAAGGCGACGTTACAGGCAGGGCAGGTCAGTTCAGTTGATTCCTGGTACCCGACAGGCATAAGCAACGTGTGGTGCGTCGAAGAAAGCCTTTCTCATTGTACCATTACTTGTGCTGGAGGTATGTCGGGCAGAGGCATTGGCGCAGCCAGGGCTTCGGCCTTACCGTGCGTGCACGCGGACAGACTGGCTGAAGAAATGGTATATACTTCCAGTTGACCTGCTGGTGCACCATATTTTACAGACGATTTCCTTCGGGCGGGCCTGGCCCTCCTACATCCTCCCGCCGGCGCCCTGCAAAACCACCGGGGTGAGCCACTACACACGCAACGTGCGGCGGAGAACTCCCGTTAACGTGCCGGATGAGCCATTCAGGCGATGGACACACCATGACCGATTACGACGATCTGCTGGTGTTCGTGCAGCGCGCGGGGGGCGCGGGTCTTTACACAGTGGAACTGGAGCTCCAGGGTGGGCGCCGCGTTGGCGCCGACGAACCGGCGCCCCTCCCCGCTACGCTGCAACCCGCCGACAATTCGCCCCGGGGGCTGGCCGCCTTCGGTCTCGACCTCTTTAACCGGCTCTTTGCGGGCCGGCTGGCCCTGGAGTTCCAGAAAGCCTGGTCAGCCGTGATGGCCCGTGGCCGCTCCCTGCGCCTGCGTCTGGCGCTCGACCCCGCCGCGCCCGAGGTGCACGCCATCCCCTGGGAGTTGTTGTACTTCGACGATAGCGGCGGCACGTTCGCCCCCCGTCCCATCGCCGTCGATCCCCGCATCGCCTTTTCGCGCTATATCAAAAGCCCGGCTTTCGACGAGGGCCGCCCGATCGCCGAGCGCCCGATTCGCATGCTCACGGTCATCTCCGCCCCGGTGGACCTGGAGCGCTGGAACCTGACCCCGATCGACCGGGAGGCCGAGGAGCGCGACTTCAATACCCGTTTCAGCGCCGCGACGGCCAGCGGGCAGTTTCGCTGCGATACGCTGCTCCGGGCCACCGAGGAAGATCTCCGCGACGCTCTTATTCGGGGCGCGCCGCCACCCACGCTGCGCAGCGGCGGCGATCATACCGGTCTGGAGACGCCGCCGGCCCGGGGCTACGACGTGCTGCTCTACTATGGCCACGCTTTGCACCACTCTCAGGAAGGTACACGCCTGGTGCTCGAACGAGTCGGCGATCGCCGCGTGCAGTTGTTCTCTGGCGAGAACTTCATCGCCCTCCTGCGCCAGCTTCCGCCCTCCCATCGGCCTTCGATGGTCGTGCTGGTGGCCTGCAACAGTGCGGTCAGCGGCGAGATCAACAGCCTGGCCGCGCGGCTGATTATCGAGAGCGGCATCCCGGCCGTGCTGGCGATGCAACGCCTGGTTGAGATCGCCCTGGCGCGCAGCTTTACCTTTCATCTCAGTGAGCACCTGCTGCGGAACGGCGTGATTGACGAGGCGGTCAACGTGGCCCGCCAGCGCGTCTTTCGGCCCGACCATGTGGGCTGGACTACGCCGGTGCTCTACATGCGCAATGCCGAGGGGCGTCTGTTCAGCCCCAACGCGCAACTCGAATACGCCGCGCAGGTGCTGCTTGATGAGAACTTTACCCGCTGGAGCGGGGCCGAGTTCATCGAAAGCGGCGTAGTCAGCTTCGCGCCCGGACAGGACTGGACCCTGGCGCGCCGGCGCCCCGAGGACGCGCCAATCGTCCTCAGCGCCCTCGACGCGCTTGACCAGAGCCTGGGGCTGGGTCTGCGCAGCCGGCGCCGCCAGCGGGGGGCGGAACAGCCCGAAACCAACCTCGTCGCGGTCATCGGGCCGCCCTACTCCGGACAGACCACCCTGCTTCGCCGGCTTACCCTCGAACTGGCCGAGGCCGTTATTGGCGACCCGACCCGGCCCCTGGGCATCTACATCACCCTCAATGGCTATGACCAGACCCGCGGGTTGGGCCGGCTGGAGCGGTACATCATCGAGCAGGCTCGCAACGTGACCCCCTACCTGGGTGACGCCCTGAGCGGCCTGCTCGGTGCGGCCCCGGTGTCTGCTCTCCGGGCGCGCTATATCTTCTTGCTCGACAACCTTGACGCACTCTCCGATCGGGCCCGCGCCGATCTGGTGCGCGAACTGGCGGCGCTGGCGCGGCGCCGCCCCGACCAGGGCTTCGTGCTTACCTCGAACATTGACCTGTACCCCGGTGCGTGGCTCCCCGCAGCGCGCGTACTCATCCTGCAACTCCTCACCGAACGCCAGGTGATGCGCTACTGTCGCCAGCGGAATCAGAAGAGCGCCGCGCACGTGTTCCAGCGCATGCGCGACAACCGGTTGCTCGGTCTGGCGAGCGAGCCGAGCCTGCTGGCGCTGATCTACGAGCGGCTGATTGCCAATGCAGGAGTTCGCGTGACCCGCAACCAGATTGTGCAAGAGTATCTGGATCAGGCCCTGGCCAGCCTGGCCCTGACCTTTCGCATCGGCGACGCCGCCCGCGAGAGCCTGGCCGAACTGGCGTGGTACGCACGGTGGAACCATCGCGAGCACCTTCTGCTGTCGGAGGTGTTTCGCATCTTCCAACAGGTGCGCCGCGAGCGCGACTACAGTCTGGAGGAGTTGTACGCCCTGCTGCGTGAGGCCCGTTTGCTCAGCAGCGTAGGACAGAACCATACCCGTTTTGCCAATCCCGCGCTGGAAGCGTACCTGGCGGCACTGGCTCTGAACACCCACGTTGACCTGCGCGATCGCATCGCCGACATCGTCACCCTCTGCGCCAGTCCCGAACGATTATCCTGGTGGGAGGATGTTCTGTACGCTCTGGCAGGCTTGCTCGCCGATCCGGCGCAACTCTTCGAGCCGCTCGCCGCGGCCATTCGCGCCGGGAGCGGCACCCACGCCCTGCTCGCGGCGCGCTGCCTCGAGGCGATCACCCGCGAACAGGAGGCGCGACTAACGCCCGCGCTGCGCGCCGAGGTGCTCGATGCCTGCATCATTCGCCTGCGCAACGAGCGTGAGCCGTCCGTTGAACGGCGCGAGCAACTCGTTGCCGCCCTCGGGCGGCTGAGCGACCCGCGCTTGATCCCCGAAATGCGCCGCGTGCTTACCGAGAAGGTGCGCCAGACCACCGGCGGCCCGCGCTACGAGTACACCAGTGTGCGCATCGCGGCCGCTCGCGCACTCCGCAACCTTGCACCCGTCTGGCTGGCTCAGGAGCGGGATCTCGCCACCTCGCAACCAGGTCCCTTCGTCATGGCGCGCTACCGTGACGAGGCCTCACTGGCCCTGCCGGCAGGCCCCCAGGCCGCGCCGAAATCGCTCCAGGAGCAGCGTGATGAGGCCATGCTGCGAGGCATTCTTGACCTCTGGGGCCGAGGGGCGCAGGGGCGCGACGAACTGCGGGCGATCATCCAGGAGTCGCCCTTGCCGCCCGAACGGGCGCTGGCGATCTTCGCCCTGGCCGATCTCGGCGACGATGATGAAATGAAGCTCCTCGATGTGCGCTTCCTGTTGCGCGTGATCCTCGGCCCGGCCGATGATGCGAGCACCCTGATCAGCGACGACTGGGCCGATACCATGTGGGCTGCCGCCGATGCGCTGACCCTCTTCGAGCCGGACCAGGTGGCGCCTCTGCTGACCGTGCTGGTGCGGAGCAATGCCAGTCTCCCCGACCGGGCCGCCCAGCAGTTGGCGTACCTGGCGGGCCGCATGCGCGTCGCCGATCCCGACGTCATTGACTGGCTCCTGGAGGTGCTGATCACCAACGCGAACCAGTCGGTCAAGGCCCGGGCCTTGCAGTCGCTGGCCTGGATTGGCATGGGCGTGCCCGACCGGGTGCTGGAACTGCCCGATGGCCGCGATGGGCCTACGGTCAAACAGGTCATCCAGGATATCGCGGCCTGGCGACCGCTGCGGGAGTTGCGCATCGGCGCCTTCGCCGTGGACCTGCGGCGCGATGATCACCCATCTGGCCCACTCTACCTGCGTCGCAAGGCGGTGGAGGCCCTGGCCTGGATCGGTGACAGGGCAACCATCGCCGATCTGGAGGCGCTCGCTCCCTCCTGGCCGCTGGAGCTGCGTGAGCAGTGGTACCTGGCCGCAGCGGCGATCGCCGGGCGCTTGAAAGGGGCGCGTGAGCTACGGCTGCGGTGAGCTGTAGGTCCTTACCCTCCCTCCCAGGGCAGCGAGGCGGGGGAGGGTGAGAAAAGACGGTTGCATTCCGGGGAACTGAAATCCACCACCAGAGCATAAAAAAGGTAAAACCATGGTCCCATTCCGCGACCAGCTCGACGAGCTTACCGCCGTGCTGCGCGCCTTCGCGTCCCAGGCTGCCAGGGTGGAGGCAGTGGTTGAACTCCTGGCCGAGGCGCTGCTGGCCGGGCGCACCCTGTTCACCTGTGGCAACGGCGGGAGCGCCGCCGATGCCCTGCATCTGGCCGAGGAACTGGTGGGCCGCTACCGGGCCAATCGGCGCCCGCTGCCCGCGGTGTGTCTCAATGCCGATGTGGGCGCATTGACCTGCATCGCCAACGATTTCGGCTACGACGCGGTCTTTGCCCGCCAGCTCACCGCCCTGGCCCACCCCGGCGACACCCTGGTGGTCTTCAGCACCTCGGGGAACTCGCCCAATGTTCTCAGTGCCCTCCGCGCTGCACGGGAGTGCAGCGTCATCAGTGTGGCCCTCCTCGGCAAGGACGGCGGCGCCGCCGCCCTGCTGGCCGACCACCCTATCATCGTGCCCTCCACCAACAACGCCCGCATCCAGGAGGTCCACGGCCTGCTCCTCCACGCCATCTGCGAGGCGGTCGAGGGGCGGCTCGTGGCCGCTCCTTGAGTGTATCGCTCCGTCGTAGAATAAGCTGCATGCAACATAGCGCGCGCAACTCGCGCGGTTGCGCGACCGGGTTTTCCCGCGGGCCGGGGCGCGGGGAAACCCGGAATCGTCGGAGCGCGGAGAAATCGGGTTTCCCGGTGCGCACCGCACCGGCAGGAGTATGGGGAGACCCGGTTTCCCCGCCAGCATCGCACCGGGCAGGGGTATGGGGAAACCCGGTTTCTCCATCTTTCACGACAGATGCAAGGAGAGATCATGGATCGCATTCTCGTCACAGAAAAGATCGCCGCCGAGGGTCTGGACGTGCTGCGGCAGGCCGCCGAGGTTGACGTGCGCCTGGATCTCGATAAGGCCGCGCTCCTGGAGATCGTCGGCGGCTATGACGCGCTGGTGGTACGCTCGGCGACGAAGGTGACCGCCGAGGTGATTGATGCCGGCACGCGCCTGCGCGTTATCGGCCGCGCTGGCACCGGCGTGGATAACATTGATGTCAACGCCGCCACGCGCCGCGGCATTGTCGTGGTCAACGCGCCCGCCTCCAACAATGTGGCCGTGGCCGAGTTGACCATCGGCTTGCTGATCGGCATGGCCCGTTCCATCCCCCAGGCGCACCTGTCATTGCAGAGCGGCAAGTGGGAGCGTAACAGGTTCGTCGGCTGGGAGGTGCGCGGCAAGACCCTGGGTCTGGTGGGTCTGGGGCGTATCGGCTCGGAGGTGGCGGTGCGCGCCCGGGCTATGGCCATGCAGGTGCTGGCCTACGACCCGGTAGTGTCGCTCGACCGCGCCACGCAACTCGGCGTCGAACTGGTGACCATGGAACAACTGCTCCAGCGCAGCGATGTTGTTTCGCTCCACGTGCCCCTGGTGGAGAGTACCAGGAACCTGATTGACGCTACCCGCATCGCCCAGATGAAACGCGGCGCCTATCTGATCAACGCCAGCCGCGGCGGAGTGGTGGACGAGCAGGCCCTCCTCGCCGCCATTGACACCGGTCACCTGGCCGGCGCGGCCCTCGATGTCTTCAGCCAGGAGCCGCCTCCCGCCGACGCGCCGATCATCCACCATCCCAGGATTATCACCGTGCCGCACATCGGCGCCAGCACCGCCGAGGCGCAGACCTCCGCCGGCACCGAGATGGCCGAAGGGGTGGTGACGGCGCTCAGCGGCGCCACGCCCCGGTACGCCGTCAACGCCCCCTTCGTGGCCCCCGAGGCCTGGAGCGTGCTGCAACCCTATCTGTCGCTGGCCCGGCAGATGGGCCGGCTGATCAACCAGTTGATCCACAGCCCGGTGCGCAGCTACGATCTCGAGTTCCGGGGTGAACTGGCCGACGTGGACACCCAGCCGGTACGCCTGGCCGTGCTCCAGGGTCTGCTGGAGGCGGTCAGCATCGAACGGGTCACCCCGGTCAACGCCCCGCTGATCGCCCGCGAACGGGGCATGCGCGTCACCGAGCGCACCGCCCCCGACGCCGAGAGCTACGCCGGGCTGCTGGTAGCGCGGGTCGAGGCCACCGACGGCGAGCACATCTTCTGGGGCACGGTGCTGCGCGGCGAACCCCACATCGTCCGTGCCGACGGCTATTTTGTGGATTTCATTCCCCAGGGGGCGCTGCTCTTCACCTACCACCGCGACCGCCCGGGCATGATCGGGCGCGTCGGGGCCATCCTCGGCGATGCTGATGTCAACATCTCGGGCATGTACGTCGGGCGTCTGGCCCCTCGCGAACATGCCATGATGGTGCTGACCCTCGACGAGCCGGCCTCCGACGAGGTCCTGGCCCGGATCCGCGCCCTGGAGGGCATTGAACAGGCGTATAGCGTCAATCTGTAGAGCACTGAAGAGCTGAGGATGATGACACTGAGCTGTCGTGCTCGCTGCTCGCGCCATCATCGGTGGGGGCAATCGTTTCGAGCAAGGCTATGACTCGGGCGCCTTCCTGGGAGGGCCTGGCCCTCCCAGGAAGGCTTCGGGTTGCGGACGGGGAGACCAGATTTCCCTGCTGCCTGCGGGCAGGAGGTGGTGCGCCACGCTCAATCCATCATCGCCCTATGGTCGCAGGCGCACCGTTACCGCCTTGCCCGGCTCGACGATGATGTTATCCACCAGTACCGTTCGGCGTTTCGTATCGTAGACCCGGTAGCGCCCCGGCGCCAGGTGGTACTGGTAGTCTAACTGGAAGTAGAACTTGATATCGCCCGGTGGCGGTCCGGTGAATATGCTCGTGTCCCACTTGCCCTTGACCGCCTTTTCGACGCGCAGATCCTTGATCACATTCGCCGGCAGCCCATCGTTGATGAAGGTCACCCCGCCCCAGCCGATAACGGCTACCGTTTCACGGCCCTCTTCGACGATGGCCGTATAGTCGGTGAAGTAGTGATTGGAGACCTGATCGCCTCGATTGTCAACCCGTGAGACGGTGAAACGGTACTCGCCGGGGGGCAGAGCGATCAGTTGTTCGCCTTCGAATGTCGCTTCGATCTGCTTGTCGCTTTCAGGATTTCGCGCGCCGAACATGCTGTTGCCCTGCGCGTCGCGGAAACCCGACAGATGGACGTGTTCCGGCTGGCCGTCCGGGCCGATGCCGATGAAGCGCAGGGTGCTGCGTTTAAGTGAGGCGGCGATCAGTTCCTGGAGCGTCTGGGCCAGGGCGTCGCCGTTCTGCACGTCAATATAGCGTCCTCCGCTGTTCTCGGTAATGCAGCGCAGCGTCTCGGCCACTTGTGGCTCCAGCCCGAAGCCCACCACATCAATCCGCACCTCGGCCTCCGAGGCGGCCAGCGCCGCCGCCACCGCGCACGGATCGCCATCACAGGTCTCCTCGCCGTCCGACACCATAATGATCACGTTGCGCACGTTCTCGCCGGCCCGCAGGTCCTCGCCGGCCCGCTGCAGCGCCAGGCTGATCGGCGTCCAGCCCGCCGGTTCCCAGGCGGAGGTCTGCTGTCGCAGCAGCTCTTTGTTGACCCCCTGGACCGGGACCAGCAGGGCGGTGCTCTGGCAGGAGCGCGCCCGCTGGGCCTCGCTGCTATCGCCTTCGTGGCCGAAGACGCGGAAGCCGACGTTGAGGTTCGGGTTGTCGGGCAGCGAGTCAATGACCCGTTCCATCGCCCGCCGCGCGGCCTGGATCTTGGTTTCGCCGCCGATGCGCTGGGCCATCGAGCCGCTGGCGTCGAATACGAGCTGGATGTTGACGGTTGTGCCCGTTCCACTCTGCTCCTGGGGGCTGAACACCACGGGAACATCTTCGGCGGGGGCCGCCGTCGCCGCCGCACTTGCGCCGGATGGGGACGGCGTATCGGCGGCGGGCGCGAAGGGCGCGAGGGTCGGCTCGACTGGTGTGCTGGTCAGCGCCGGGGTGGCGGTCGCGGGCAGGGGGGTGACAGTGGGTGGCAGCACTTCGGTAGGTGGGGTCTGAGCGGCTAGCGTGGCGCGCACCTCAGCTTCCACCGTGGCCCGCAGGCTGGCCTGATCATTCGCAGCGGGCGCGCCGCCGCACGCGGCGATGATCGTGGTTATCAACAGTACGCAGGCGATGCCCGAATACCGGTTGATCATCCCTCTCCTCCTCGCTTGCTGATACCGGTATTTGCTTCGCATAATAGCATGACTCAGCGCCGTGCAGGGCCGGGCAATGACCTACCCTGCCCGGCGAGAGAGTCCGATAGAGCTTTGCCCTCCCAGGAAAAACTCACCATCATCACCTTGATCCGCGGCGCAGCCAGTGTCAGGAGGCGAAGCCGTTTGTTATAATGCCCTCAGATTCCTGGAGTTATGCCATGGAGGGGCGCGGGGAGGCGAAGCCCCCCGCATGCCCCTTTTCCCCGCCCGCGGCGGCCAGGAAGCCAGGCCAAAAGCTGCCATCGCCACCGCCGCGGGCGCGGCTGTACGGGTTCGTGGAGGGTCGCCGGCCCTCCACACCACCCCCCGGGAGGCAACCACATAACCTCTGTCAACTCAGAAGAAGACGCAAAGGAATACTCCCATGGCTTTTGACACCGCCCACGCCCTCCTCATCGGCATCGGCAGCTACGCCCACGCGCCGCAGTTCAACGTGCCGATCACCGCTGCCGATGCGCGCGCCGTAGCCGCCGTGCTGCGCGACCCGCAGTACTGCGGCTACCCGCGGGAGCAGGTCACCCTGCTCAGCGGGGCCGACGCGACCCGCGAGGGCGTCCTGGCGGCCCTCGACGCCCTGGCGGCGCGCGCCGGCGAAGGCGATACCGTCCTGGTCTTCTACGCCGGCCACGGTGAGTACGGCGACGACGGCTACTACCTGACCACCCACGACACCCGCCTGGATGGGCGCAAGGTGGCGGCGGGCACGGGCCTGCGCGAGGCCGAGTTGATCGCGAAGCTGCGGGGCATCAAGGCAAAGCGCCTGCTGCTGATCGTCAACGCCTGCCACGCGGGCGAAATCTCGCCCGTACTGGCCCCCGGCGAGGCCCCGCCGACCGGCGCACCCCTGCCGCCGCCGGTCGCCGCCGCGCTGCTCGGCACGGGCGAGGGCCGGGTGATCATCAGCGCCTGCCGCGAGAACCAGTACTCCTTCATCGGCCCCGGGCCGCTCACCCTCTTTACCCAGGCCCTGCTCGATGGCCTCCAGGGCAAGGGGACGCCCAGCAACCACGGCTACATCAGCGTATTCGACCTCTACACCCATCTCTACTTCGCCCTCGACGAGGCCGTGCCGCGCCTGGTTCCCGCGGCCGTGCGCCAGATGTACGGCGAGAAGCAGGAACCTGAACTGACCATCCTCAAGGGCGTCGGCCCGTTCGCCGTGGCGCTCTACCGCGGCGCGACCACCCTCGGCCCCTTCGACGCCTCCGGCGCGCCGCCCGAGGGCACGGCGGTGCGCGAGGTCAACCCGGCCTACAGCCAGGCCGTGCTGCGCCAGCACCAGCAGAGCATCGGCGGCGGCGCCCAGACCGGCGCGGCCATTGCCGGCGATGTGCACGGCGACGTCGCTGTGAACCACCAAACCCAGCACGGCGGGGTGCACTTCGGCAGTGGCGGCCGGTACGGCGACATCAGCATCGGCGACGTGGCCGGGCGCGACATCATCAAGACCGACGTCACCCGGGGCGACCGGATCAGCACCGGCGACATCAAGGGCAGCGGCATCGCCATCGGGCGCGGGGCGCAGAGCACGGTACGCAATGTGGACACCGGCGGCGGCGACTATGCCGAGGGCAACATTGACAAGCGCAGGGGGAAGTTTGTGCGTACATCTCCTGATACCAAATCCTATAGACATCCTCGCAAAGTCCTGCTAGCATGAACTGGGGTACGCAGCAGTGATAGGGAGGGGTAGGATGTATCGGGCGATGCCGACGGTTACGGAGGACGCAGACGAACTGAAGCGGTTGATGAAGC
>CAKZSI010000039.1 GCA_937918935.1 uncultured Chloroflexales bacterium
CCCTTGCGGGCGTGCTATAATGCATCGGTTGTGTGAGGCAGCACGAACGTGATCGGCCAGAGGATGGCATGGACGAGTTCGAGGAGCTTGACTACTACGCAGTACTCGGCGTCCACCGCAATGCAACGGCGGAGGAGATCAAACGCGCGTATCGCCAGCAAATCGCGCGGTACCATCCGGATCGCTTCGCGACGGCCAGCCCTGAGGAACAGGCCCGGGCTAGCCGGCGCGCCCAACAGATCAACCAGGCCTATGCCACGCTGAGCAATTTCGCCGCGCGTACGGCATACAACCGGAAACTGGGGCAAGCCTCTCCGCATCCCCACCCAACTCCGGCGGCGCCGGCCCAACCTCGCGATCACCTGGCAGAACTGTACGCCCAGGCACGGGCCCACCTTGAGGCCGGACGCCACCTGCAGGCCGCCGCAACCCTGCGTGAGATCCAGCGGATCAACCCATTTTACCGTGATAGCAGTGAGCTCCTGGCACGCGCCGAAGCCGCCGGGCGCGCCGTCACGTCCTCGCCAGCGCCTCCTGCCCGACAACCAGACCGTGGGCGCCGGGCGTTGCTGCTCGGCGGCATCGCGGCCCTGTTCCTGGCAGGGTCAGGGGTCGCCGGCTGGGCCTTGCGTCGGCAGAGCGCTGTCGCGGTAAGCGGTGCAACTGGCGCCAGCCCACAGAGCGCCGCCGCAGCGCCTACTCTCGCCCCCTCCAACACCCCCACCCGTGCCCCTACCAGCATCCCCACCTCTGGCCCCACCCGTGCCCCTACCAGCGCCCCAACTCCTGTTCCCACCAGCACCCTTCAGCCTGCTCCCACAATGGAGGTAATCGCCGAGAGCGGTACGGTGTTGTACCAGGAGGATTTCACCCAGGCGGCTCGATGGCCCTCGGTCCAGGGGGCCGGGTGGAGCGTTGGCTTCGTTCCTGGCGCCTATCGCATCACCGCCACCCAGGGGGTCGGCAACATCTGGGCGTTTAACTCCTCGCCTGCGGGCGCGAATTTCCTGGTCGGTGTTGATGTCGAGGTGCGCGGGGGACGAGCGGGACTGCTCTTGCGATCCAACGATCGGAACTTTCTTGCCTACATGGTTGACCCACGCGAGGGCAGCTACCAGTTGCTTCGTTCCAGCGGCGGGCGCTCCACGGTGCTTCTTGAGGAGCAACATCCGGCGGTTATTGTTGGCGAAGGGGCACAGAATCGCCTGGCGGCCCGTATGGAGAATGACCAGATCACCCTGTGGATGAATGGCGAAGAGGTGGCGAACCTCAGCCTTGCCGATCCGCCTCCCACCGCCCGCTACGGAATGGTGGCCAGGGCCACTGAGGCCGAGGTGGTGGCGCTCTTCCGTAATCTGGTGATCCGATCGCTCGATTAGCGCGTGCGCAGCAACTCGATGCCGTGGGTCTCCAGCCCCAGGCTCAGGTTCAACGCCCCGTCGGGGCAAACGTTGATGCAGTTCTGACAGAGAATGCAATCGGTGGACAGCACGCGCAGGTGCAGGCGTGTGTAATCAATAATGCGAATATCCATCGGGCACACCGCGATGCATTCAGCATGGCCGTTGCACTTCGTGGGGTCCCCGGCCACCTTGACCAGACTGTACCGCGCCGCGGGGCGCGCCAGCACCCCTGCCGGGCAGGCGTACTTGCAAAAGGCGCGGTTATCCTTCAGCCCGTAGGCCAGACCAGGCCCCGGCGCATAGTAGAGCGCGCATCCTCCCAGGAACCAGACCAGCGCCCCGACGGGACCCGGCACGTAACCGAACCCGAGGACCAGCACGGTCACCAGGATCACACTGGCGGCCAGGTGGATCAGGGGGAGCCGGCGCCAGATCCCTCTCAGGCGCCCTTTGCTTAGCCGATAAGGCAAGAGATCGAGGAACATGCCCGTCCAGCAGGCCCAGCCGCAGTACAGCCGCCCGGAGTGGAAGGACCGAGCGCACTCAGGGTTTCCCTACCACCGCGGCGGAATGTAACATACGTCTGCTGCGAGGTGTGGAAGGACAGAGCGCGACCAGGGTTTACCTGCTTCCTTCCATAGCAGGTTGTAGCGGCGCAGACCCTGTCAGGCGACGCACGCACCTCCAGTGTAGCACCATCGCCGCCCTGACACGTAATGGTCCAGGGGTGCTATGTAGTCATTCATTCACCAGAACCTGCCGCTTCGCAACCCTTGACGCACCCTCTGAGAAGGGGTAAAGTGGCAAAAAGGGATAGGGCAAGCGGGAGGACGTGCGATGGTACAGCTAGACCCAGACGGCATACGGCGCGGCCCGGGGCTGGCGCTCCACGCCTACGCCGGCATGCTCGACCTGATCGCCGATGGACGCTTGCAGGCCGGTGAACCGATCCTGATCGAGCGCCTCACCGAACACCTGGGGACGAACCAGACGGCTGTATGCGAAGCGGTGATGCGCCTCGTCCAGGAGGGGTTGGTGACCGAAGCGGCTGATGGGCGCTTGCACATTATCAGCCTGAGCGACGGTTACGTTCGTAACGTATACCTGGTGCGCGGGACGCTGGAAGGGTTATGCGCGGAGCTGGCCACACCCTACATCCGTATGGAGGACCTGTTCCAACTACGGGCGCTCATCCACGAGACGGCCGATGCCCTTGCCCGCGGCGACGCCCGGCCCTATGTGCGATCCGATACGCAGTTGCACGCTCTGATCGTCGGCGCCACCACCAACACGGTCCTGCTTACCGCCCTTCAGACACTGCAACCTCACGTGAACCTGATCCACCGCTATTTGCAGCGTATCGAAGGCGCACATCTGCTTACCTCACACCAGGAGCATCTGGAGATCGTCGCGGCAATTGCCGACCGCGATGCCGTGCGCGCCCGCTACGCTATGGAACAGCATATTCGCAAGACTGGCGAGCGCATCGGCAGGCTGCTGAGTCTCTAATCTGGAAGAGCATTGCGCTTCCGGCCCACCCGCCAGGCAGGGGCAAAGCGTCCGGGCCGAGCCTCTGTTCAGTAGCGAATTTGCTTCTATCGGCAGATCAGTACCGGCCGGTCGGTGGAACGGAGCACCTCGTCTACCGTACCACCGAGGACCGCTTCAACCAGGGGGCCGTGGCCATAGCTGCCGATTAAAATCAGATCGCACGCCCGCTCGCGTGCGGTCGCGACGATGGTGGCAGAAGGCTGCCCCGAGGTAGCAACGCAGACCGGCTGCACCCCGTGGGCCTCCAGGTAGCGCCGGGCGCGGGCGAGGGTGGATTCGTCGGCGCGCCCCGGCTCCATTACCGTCAACACGACGATTGGAATGGCCCACTGGATCCCCAGGTAGGCGGCGGCAAACAGCGCCTCGTTGGCTTTCGGGGTGCCGTCGTAGCAGAGCAGCGCGGCGTTGAGGGGCCGCGCCGGACCAGGAACGGCCAGGATCGGTCGTGGGCAGTGCTGCACCAGGGAGTGAAAGCCGGCGCGCAATCGCGCCAGCCCTCCCCCGGCGGGAGGATGGGCCAGACGAACCACTACAAGATCGCTCCAGCGCGCGCGGGCCACGATTGTCGGGGTGATCGCGCCAACCTCGATCGCCAACTGGCCACTTACCCCGACTGCCTGGCACCGCCGCTCGAACTCAGCCTGAACCGCCAGGGCTATCGCACTGCTCATGGCCGCGGCCTCAGGCACGATGTGCAACCCCTGCAGCCGCCCACCTTCGCGTCGGGCAACGATGAGGGCCTGTTCGAGCGCCGCCCAACTCTCAGGCTTGCCGCTGAGCGGCACGAGCACATCGGCAGAGAGTCGCTGTTCAACTGAGGCAATACCGCGCTCCTGACGCCACTGGCCAGGCGGCGGCCCGGCATCCAGCGGATTAGCCGCCACGAGAGGTGAGAGGACCGTGGCGACGCCTCGCAGGGGCCCCTGCTCCTGCATAGCTACCAGGTCAGCCGCAGCGATGTCGGGATCGAGCGCCCAGCCCAGCGCGGCTTCCAGATGCGCCCGGTGCTGCGAGATCCAGACGTACAGATCGGTCTCGGTACGACCCGGAAAGTCGTGGAGCATACCCCGGTCGCGGATAATTTCGACGATCGGTGAATAGATCGTATCGTACCAGAGCGCCGCCGCCTCCGCCAGTTCCAGGGCCTGCCCACCCGCGCCCCGTTCCTGCTGCAACGCCTCAATATCAGCGAGAATCTCGCGATACTGCCCCGGATTGGTCACGCGCAGGTCGGCGCCGGGACGCTGCTTGTCCAGGTCGGTCAACTCGTAAAAGTCCGCTTCTTCAGCCTTGCGGATCAATTCATCAGGGGTAGTATCCGGGGTAAGCGACACGCGGGCGTGCACGTGGGTGACATACGCCAGAATGTGGCTGGCCCCGCGCTGGCGAGCCACCGACACGCGGTGGTTGCCGTCGAGCACAAAGTAGACCTCGCCGATCTGGTAAACGAGGATCGGCGGTGCATTGCGCGGGTCGTCCATTGCCGTCATGACCCGTGTCCACCGCTCCTCGTCACTCCGGCGCCGGGGCAGAAACTGCCGCGTAAAGTCGGTGTAACGCCCCACACTGCCCACAATCGCCTCAAGGGGAATTTCGCGCAATTCGCGCTGTTCGCTGACGCGGCCCTTGAGCGCCCGTTGCGCTTCCTCGAAGGGGATCAGATCGTTGCTGCGCCCGGTGAGACGCGCAAGAATGTCTTCGAGGTAGGCCCGGCTCAACGCCCGCCGAAAGTGATAGACCGCCTGTTCGCGGGTATCGGCGCCTGAGGTCATGGTCCCTCACCGGAATGTGGAAAGGCGCGCAGAGGTTACACCTTCCGGCAACCTCTTATTCCACCCACGGATGACACGCTCTGGCGCAGCCGGGGCGCACTTGCCAACGCGGGTGACTGTAGAGGATCGTGGAGGGCTGCGTCCTCCACGCCTCCCCCGTAGGATTACGCGACAGGCCGCGCAGCAAAGGCTTATCAGTCGGGTGAAAAGGCAGCGACCGCACCCTCCGGCGCGGTCGCTCTACGATGGCGGGGCTGGTGCGGATCGAACGCACGACCGGCCGCTTAGAAGGCGGCTGCTCTATCCACTGAGCTACAGCCCCGTGTCTGGCTTTACTATAAACCAGACGCGAAATGGTGTCAAAGCCCCGGTCTCCCACAGCAGGGCGTGAGCAACGTCCGTCTTCGACAGCGGAGTGTGGGGCGGCATAGCCGCCCCACAGGATCTTTTTTTCATTGGTTAAAACCAACGGAAAAAACTGGGTCCGGGGCCTGCCCCAACGACCTCTGCAATATCCTCCCTGCGGGTGTGGGGCGAAGGCAGATCACCCTTCACTGCACGACGAACGACGCCACGCCGGTCAGACTGCTACGCTGGCCGTAGAGCACGATCTGGTACAGGCCGCGCGACAGGCCCGCACTGTTCAGCACCAGTTCGATGCTCCCCTCGCTGTTGGCCGTGCCCCGCAGCGACAATGGCTGAACACCCCCGGAGGGCGTGTTCAGCCAGGTAGTCACGTCTTCGCCTGGGAGGAAGCGGTTGGTGAAGAAGGCGAAGCGTGTCCCGGCCGGACCGCTCTCCGGCGTCCTTCGCACCCAGATGTAGGGCGCGTCAACCGAGCCTCCACCTACCAGCACCGGCGCCCAGTTGGTGCGCTGGCCACCACCGCGAGCATCGTCGCGGAAGGTGTAACTGGCCCGAGTGTCGATCAGCACCGGCGTCTGGGTCGGCGACGGCAATGGCAAGTTCTCATTCACACGCATAAAGAGCTTGCCACTGCGCCTGGCGCCCGCATTCAACGGACCAAACACCACTGTGATGCTGTTCTGGTCCACCGAACGTACCCAGTCGCCGGCCTGGCTATTCAGGCTGGTGTAGAAGCCGTAAACCTGAGCGCGGTTGATCGGGAAAACCACCACCGTCTCGCGCGCCGTGCCCCGGCCATAGTTCGTCAGTCGGAACTCATACTCGAGTATGGCGCCCCGCGCTACCCAGATGCTCGGCTTCGGCCAGATCGTCACCGCCACATCGGCGACGTCGCCCGGCTCAGGTTCAGGCGCTGGCGTCGGCGTCGGGGTCGGGGTCGGTACCTGACCCAGCTCCGGCGCCCTGCGGATGACCGGTATGTACACCGTTGAGATACGGTCGAGCACCGCTATGGCTGGAACCATGTTCTGATCAACGAACGCCATTGCCGCATCCAGGACCATCGGGTCACCGGCGAGATAGGTGCGGAGAGTCGCCTCGACCGCCTCCTGTTCACTCAGCGTCCAGATCGGCACATCGGCCATCAGGGCCTCTTCCGGCTCGATGTTCGGCAGCAGGGGCTCGCCGGGCGGACCAGGCTGAGCAAATGCCTGACCAGGCACCGCCAGCACGAGTGCGACGACCAACGTCAACGGCAAGCCCCAACGCCATGTTCGCGCAAGCCTGCGAGACATTGTCGTATCCTTTCACGAAGATGGCTGAAGGGGCCACCACGGCCCCTTCAGGGGAGTCAATAGTACCTCCGTACTATATGACGCTGGCAGAGGGTTACAGGTTCCACATTTGGAGCGGTGTGGGGCAACCGGGTTGCCTATACCCTTGCCCGCCAGAGTCAGCCCTCGCCCGGTAAGGCCGGAGCATTACACACAGCGCGCAGGCACGCGGGCCTGCCGGTACACGCGGGTAAACTCTTCGGCAAAGGCTCGCGCCAGCCCCGGATCGTCGATAATCAACAGGTTCTCGTCGTTGACTTCCTCCGCGCGGCGGGTAAAGTTGTACGAGCCGGTGATCACCACGCGCTCGTCGAGGATCATGACCTTGTGGTGCATCGTATGGCAGTTGCCGTCGCGTTGTACATCGAGGCCGGCCGCGCGGAGACGGCCGTACTCCGACCCGGAGCCGTTGGCATTGCGCGCCTCGAAGACCACCCGCACCGGTACACCCAGATAGTGACGATCAATCAGCGCCCTGGCGATTTTGTCGTCGGTAAACGAGAATGCCAGCACATCTATGCTTCGCCGCGTGCGGGCCAGATGGTCAAGGATATGCTCGCGCACCGGTTCGTGCGGCGAGAAGAAGGTGGCGACCGTCACCCCGGAGAGACGCGCCAGGGGATAGGGCGTCGCCCCGGCCTTGCGGCTGCCAAAGCGTCCCGCAGCCATGCGCTCGAACTCGGCGACGTAGTTTGCCACTACCTGCGGGGCAGTGATTCGCAACAGGTTGTTGTTGTTGCGGTAAGTGTCATTTACCGTCACGTTCCACGACCCGGTCCAGACCACGCGCCGGTCGAGAATCACGAACTTGCTGTGCAGAAAGCCGTCGCTCCGTTCCCAGCTTACGCTTGCGCCGGCCTCTTCAAGCAGCCCGGCCCAGCGGGCCATGGCCGGATGGTGCAGGCTCTCGCGGTCAAGAGCGAGGCGCACCTGCACCCCCCGGGCGCGGGCACGGATCAGCGCCTCGGCGACGCTGGCCAGGTTGTACTCGAAGCTGGCCAGCTCAATGCGTTCCCTGGCAGTGGCGATGTCGGCCAGCAAGGCCCGTTCGAGGGCCGGCGCAACCCGGTTGCGTGGCACGTCGGGGTAGCGCAGTTCCGGAGTGGTGAAGTAGACCGCCAGCCTTCCGCCCGCCGCCAGGTAAGGCTGGCCGGCCCGGCCCGGCAAGGGGCCGACGCGCCCCAGAAAGCCATAGGCCACCACGGCGGCGAACACGAGCGCCAGGATGATCAGCATGCGCCCGGAGTGGCGCAGGGGAAGAGCAGAGGTGGTCATACACTACGACATCTCGAAGATCACCAGAGCACTGACCGGAATGCCTGATCCTTTGAGGAACCTGCGCCGTGTGGCTCGCTGCGCTCGTGCCACCAGCGTTGCGGGTCAATCGTTTCGAGAAACGCTCTGAGACGCGGAGGGTTGGGGAGGACGTGGCTTCCCAGGCACAACCCTTTGCACCTCCGTGAGGGATGGGAAACCCGAGTTTGCCATTCCCCCACCGGCTGGAAGGGTTACTAATCTGTGAACAAAGTTTCCAAGCATTTCCGCTCCCCTCCCACCCCCACCCACGTTGGGGGGAGGCGCCGGACTCCCTCCCCCGGCGAGGGTTGGGGAGAGGCGGAGTTACCGAAAAACTTCGTTCACAGAGTAGTTACGCGCACGATGAAACCGTCTCAGGAGAGGAGAAGTTACGCCGCTAAGCCCCGGCTCAACCTGCGTTCTCGCTTCTCCCGCTCGCGCCACGCATTATCCAGATGTCATCGCGCGTCACACACACGATTGCGCAGGAGCGCATCCTGATGCCGCATACGGAAGAGGAGCCGGTGGCATCGGCGGAGTTCGGACGCCATGTCCAGGAGAGAAGTTGGAGCCTCCTACAACCGCGATCGGGGGTCGAAGGCGTCGCGAAGGCCATCGCCGATGTAGTTGATGCTGAGAACAGTGAGGAAGATCAGGAAGCCGGGCCAGAGCACCACCCAGGGAGCGAAATCGAGGAAGTTCTGCCCATCGTAGAGCAGACGCCCCCAGGTGGGCGTGTCGGGAGGAAAACCCAGACCGAGGAAGGAAAGCACCGACTCGGTGATGATTGCCGCACCAACGCCAAGGGTCGCCGCGACGATGATCGGCCCGAGGGCATTGGGCAACATGTGGCGGAACATGATCGTTATCTCGCCAACCCCCAGCGCGTGAGCGGCCTCAACAAACTCCCTCTGTTTGAGCGAGAGGAACGAACTACGCACCAGGCGCGCCACAGTCATCCAGTTCAGCCCGCCAATGACAGTGACGATCAGGATAAAAATGCCTCTTTCCGACCCGAAGGCGCTACGCAGGCTGTCACGGAAGAGAAAGATCAACAGCAGCAGTAACGGCACCACCGGCAGGGCCAGAAACAGGTCGGTCAGGCGCATGAGCAGGCTGTCAACCCGCCCGCCGGCAAAGCCGGCCACGGCGCCAATCAGGGTTCCGAGGGTGATGGCGATCAGCATGGCCGCTACGCCAACCGACAGCGAAACGCGACCGCCGAGCATCACCCGCGCCAGCACATCGCGACCCAGGTCGTCGGTACCCATCGGGTGCGCCCGGCTCGGGGGGAGCAGGCTCCGCGAGAAGTCAATTTTGCGCGGATCGCTATGCCAGACCACGGGGCCAACGATGACCCCCAGGACCAGAAATGCGAGCACCAGCGCGCCGGCCACGGCCATGCGATGGCGACGGAAACGGCGCCAGGCGTCGCTCCACAACGAGCGCGGCGGGCGCGCTACGTGCCCAGGGGGTGTTGCCGCAACCGTCGTGCGCGCTCCGGGAGCACGTTCGACAGGTGGGTTCGCTTCCGACATCTTCGTTTCCGAGATCGACGCCGGGGACCGGCGCCCCTTACATGCCTCCGAATGGAACCGCGCGCCCGGGTCTGCCAGGCGGGGCATAGAGAATCCTGGTTTCGCCACCCACCTCCAACCAGCAGTGGGGGCGCCCGCACTCTCGCCTCAGGCAGGGGGATGAAGAAACCCGGTTTCCCCGCACTTTTCCCACCAGTGGTGTGGTTGCCCGCATCCTCCAGGGGTGAAGCGAAGCTCGATTTTCCCACACGCCTCCAACCAGCAGCGGGGGCGCGGGGCAATCGGGTTTCCCCATGTCAATCGTACCGAATGCGCGGATCGAGAACCCCGTACAGCACATCCGCAACCAGATTAAACACCACCACCAGCACCGCGAAAATAAACGTTATCGCCATTACTACCGGCGTATCGGAGTTCTGGATTGACTTGATCAGCAACTCGCCGATGCCGTTGATACGAAAGATCTGTTCGGTCACAATCGCGCCGGTAAAGATGGTCGGCACACCCAGGGCCAGCAGGGTCACCACGGGGATCATGCTATTGCGAAACACGTGCCGCAGCACCACTACCTGCTCGCTAAGCCCCTTGGCCCGGGCGGTGCGGGCATAATCCGCGGGCAGGTTCTCCATCATCGCAGCGCGCACGAAGCGGGTGAGCGAGCCGGTCTGGAACAGGGCCAGCACTGTGACCGGCATGAACATCTGGCGCACCTGGCGCGCGAAGGTATCCCAATCGGTGACTCGCAGGGTCGAGTCGTAGATGAAAGGCAGCCAGTTCAGACGCACGGAGAAGATCAGGATCAACAGCAGGCCGGTGAAGAAGGTCGGCACAGAGAAGCCGATAAAGGCAAAGGTGGTGGCCAGATTGTCGAAGAGCGAGTAGGGGCGCACCGCCGAGATGATGCCGATCGGGATGGCGATGAGGATCGAGACCAGGTAGGCCACCCCGACCACCTGCAGGGTCTGCGGCAGGCGCTGGGCGATCAGGTCGAGCACCGGCACGCGACTGGCGAAAGAGTAGCCCCAGTCGCCGCGCATCAGAGCGGCCAGCCATTTGAAGTAGCGAAGGAGCCAGGGGTCATTCAGGCCCAGGTTCTCGCGAATGCGGTCGCGCACCTCGGGCGGCACCGAGGGATCGGCGGCGAACTGCGCCAGGGGGTCGCCGGGGGCAAGGGCGAGAATGGCAAAGATCACCATGCTGATGCCCAGCAAGGTGGGGATGGCAAACATAAGCCGGCGGAGAATATAGCGACCCATAAATGTCCCTGGGAGGGCAAAGCCCTCCCAGACCCTTCCCTGCTATGCGCTCGTCACTTATACCAGTTGGCCACATCCCACAGCTCCGCGTCCCAACCGGAGGGCTTGTAGCCCTTGAGGTCCTTACTGGCGCCGGCAACTCGTGGGCGCGCCACCAGAGGGATCATGGCCACATCGCTGACGATCAGCGCGTCCATCTGGCGGGCAATCGCCACGCGCCGGTTGGCGTCAAGCTCGTTGCGAAGCTGCTCGCAGAGGGCATCGTACTCAGCATTCTGCCAGCGCATATTGTTGGTGCCGCGCCACTCGTTTTCTTTCTGCGAGGCGGCGCTGGAGATCCACCCGCAGAGGTGCGACGTGGGATCGGGTTCCGTCGCGCCGGTGGTGTACATCTGGATATCGGCGAAGAAGTGGCCAATGTTATCCGGGTTGCCCGGATCGCTGCCGAAGAACACGCTGCCATCCACGCTTTTCAGCTCCGTCTCAACGCCAATCTCGGCCCAGTTGGCCTTGATCAACTCCTGGGTCTTCTGGCGCAGGGTGTTGACACTGGTCTGGAAGAGCAGGCTGAGCCGCTTGCCGTCCTTGACCCGAATGCCATCGGGGCCGCGCGTCCAGCCGGCCTCGTCGAGGAGACGGTTGGCCTCGGCAATATCCTGATTACAATCCTTGAAGATATCGGCGACGCTTTCGGCGAAGGGCGGGTACCACAGGAGGGTGCAGGTCGGGTAACCTGCCGGGCCGTAGAGTTGCTCGGCAATGGCCTTGCGGTCAATCGCCAGGGCCAGGGCCTGGCGCACCTTCAAATCGGTCAGGAAGGGGTGCGGCTGGCTGAACTGGCCGCGTTCCTCGCCGAGGGCCGGGTCGGGGTTGGTGAAGTTGATCAACAGGCGCTCGACATTGGCCGTGTTGTAGGTGACCAGGTTGCCCTGACCGCCCTGGTTGGCCAGTTGCTGGAGCACGGCGGCCTCCACCTGCAAGTTCCAGGCCCAATCCACCTCGCCGGCCTGGAGCACGGCGCGAGCCGCAGAGGGCGCATCACCCCCGCCCTTCAACTCTACGCGCTTGAAAAAGGGCCGGTCAGGGTCACGGTACAGTTCGTTGAGCGCATAGATGACCACATCGCCGGGCTTGAACTCGACCACTTTGTAGGGGCCGGTGCCAATGGGGGCCAGGTTGGCCGCCTGACAATCGGCGGCGGTGGAGGCAGCCTCGCCAACGCACTTCTCGAACTGGGCCTTCTGGAGAATGGCCCCGCGCGTGCTGGTAAACACCTGGTAGGGATAGCTGTTGGGAGCCTGCCAGGTAACCTTCACCGTATACTCGTCCAGCGCCTCGACTGATTTGATGCCGCGGAACGCAGCAACACTGGTGCAGGCAGTTTTCGCATCGGCGCAGTACTGATACGTAAAGACCACATCAGCAGCGGTGAAGTCGCTGCCGTCGGACCACTTGATATCCTTGCGCAGCTTCCAGGTGATCGAGGTGAAATCCGGGGCCACGCCGCCGTTCTCCACGGTAGGGATCTCCTCGGCCAGCAGCGGCACGAAGTTGCCCTCGGGGTCGATGGCCGCCAGCGGCTCAAGCACCAGCCGCGAGGCTTCAACGTCTTTCGTGCCGACCGCCAGGTGGTTGTTGAGAATCGTGGGCGCCTGCCAGTAGAGAATGCGCAGCGTATCGCCTTCACCGCGTCCGGGACGGGCAGCGGGCGCCTCGGTGGGCGCGGGAGCCGCCGTGGCGCCCGCTGCCATGGTGGGGGGTGCTGGCGCTGTGGTTGCGGGCACCGTAGTGGGCGCCTGCGCAGAGGGCGCACTGCCACATGCCGCGAGCACCATCACCCCGACGAACAGAGCGACCATCCAGGACCAGATCCGTTGCTGGTTCACGTTGATCTCCTCGAACAGCAATCTGTGGATACGAAGGGTACATTGGAACCGTATGCGGCCGGGCCGCGCACTGCGAATGCAAACACGAAGAAAGCAGGTTCCCGCACACCCCTGCTCAACAGTACGCCTTCACACGCTACGCGATAATACTGTTTGTTAAGGTAACATACTTCTTCCTGGCATGTCAAGATCAACGAGATCCTGGTCGTTTTACCCTGTTGTAGAGCGGAGACGACGTGGTAAATCTTGAAAAGGTGTAAAGAGTTACTGGACTGATCAGCTTTCTTCCAGTCCAATACGTTTCTATGCGGTGCGGGCCACTGACTCACGCTTCCTGGCTGCCCCACATTGCGCGCTCAATGGGCGGGCGCGGCGTCAGGTGTGCCAAAGCCGTTGCGACGGAAGACAATCTTACCGCCGGCCATGGTCAACATCACCTGGCCCTTGAGGCGCTGGCCGTGCAGGGGGGTGTTCTGCCCCCGCGAGACGAAGCGCATCGCGTCTACCGTCCAGGCGGCATCGGGGTCGAAGATCACGATGTCGGCGCGGGCGCCGGGGCGCAGGGTGGCCGGCGAACGGCCAAGCACCTGGGCCGGCCCTTCGGTCAGCCGGGCGACCAGGTCCACCATATCCATTTCGCCGCGATGGACCAGCGAGAGGGCCAGGGCCAGAGCCGTTTCCAGGCTGCTGATGCCTGGGGCGGCCAGGCCGTACTCGCACTCCTTCTCGACGCGCGATTGGGGGCTGTGGCCGGTGGCGATGGCGTCAATCGTGCCATCGCGTAAGCCCTCGGCCAGGGCCTCGATGTCCTCCTCGGTCCGCAGCGGGGGACAAACGCGGGTGCTCGAGTCGTAGGGCGGCAGACGGGTGGGGTCGAGCCAGGACGGCAGGCCCAATTCAGGATGGGGGTTGCGCTGGCGGCGTTGCCGGGCAGGCGCCTTCGGCGCTGGATCGTGGGCGGCGAGGGCGCCCAGCACCCAGCGATCGGTGAGAGTCAGGTGGTGCGGCGACACCTCGGCGGTCACACGCGCACCGCGGGCCCTGGCAGCGCGGATGAGGGCCACGCCACCCGCGGTGCTCACCTGGCAGATGTGCAGATGGGCGCCGGTCAATTCGGCCAGGGCGATGTCACGGGCGATCAGCGCCTCTTCGGCGGCGGCGGGGAAGCCCGGCAAGCCCAGGCGCGTGCTTACTGCGCCCTCGTGCATGGCCCAGCCGGCGCTCAGGCGCGCCTCCTGGCAGAAACTCATCACCGGCAACCCCAGGGCGGCGGCGTAGGCCAGCGCGTGCCGCATCAAGGCGGCGTCGCTCAGCGCCCGGTCCCCATCGCTGAAGGCGATGCAACCTGCCTCGGCCAGTTCGCCCAGGTCCGCCAGGGCGCGCCCCTCGCGGCCCACGGTCAGCGCACCTACCACATCTACATGCACGTAGCCTTCCCGGCGGGCAAGCTCCTGCACCAGCCGCACCGTCGCCGCCGTGTCATGGGTGGGATGCTCCGTAGGCATAGCGCAGACGGTGGTGAAGCCGCCGTGGGCCGCGGCCCGGGTGCCGCTGGCGATGGTCTCTTTGTGCTCTTCCCCCGGCTGGCGCAGGTAGGCGTGGAGATCGGTGAAGCCCGGCGCCACCACCGCGCCACGGGCATCAATAATCTCTACACCATCGTCCAACACATGCTGTTCCGCGGCGCGGTCAGCGATCTCAAAGAGGCGCTCCACCTTGCCGTCGCTTACCAGCACATCGCCTACCGTGGCAACCCGCTGCGCCGGGTCGATGATCGAGCCGTTTTTGATCAGGTAGCGCATAGAACCTTACGGTTACCCCATACTAGAAGAGCGGGAGCGACCTCGTGACCGGGTCACACCTGTAAAAGGGAGGACGTTCCATCGAGCAGCGGATTGGGGAAACCTGGTTTCCTCATACTCATATCAACCTGCCAGACGGTACAACAGGGCCATGCGCACGGCGACGCCGTTGGTCACCTGTTCTTCAATTACCGCGTTCGGAGCGGTGGCAGCCTCGGGTGAGATCTCGACGCCCTCGTTCATCGGGCCGGGATGCATGATCAGCACCCTTTCGCCGAGACGCGCCAGCCGCTCGGGGGTCAGCCCGTAGAGGCGCGTGTACTCGCGCAACGAGGGCAGCAGACCGGCCTGTTGGCGCTCCTTCTGCAACCGCAGGACCATCACCACATCGGCGCTGCTTAACACCTCGTCGAGCTGGTAGGAGATCGTCACCTCCGGCCAGGTCGCCGTCCAGTAGGCAGGCGGACCGAGCAGCGTCGCCGGCCCGCAGAGGGTTACACGGGCGCCCATACGGGTGAGGCCCCAGAGATTGGAGCGGGCCACGCGGCTGTGAACAACATCGCCCAGAATGAGCACATGGACGCCGCGGATCTGCCCGAGGCGTTCACGCATCGTGTAGAGGTCGAGCAGAGCCTGGGTGGGATGGGCGTGGCGCCCGTCGCCCGCGTTGATCACCGAGCCGCGGAAGTGTTGCGCGACGAGGTAAGGTGCACCGGACTGGCTGTGACGGATCACCACCACGTCGGCGCCCAGGGCCTGGAGCGTGCGCACGGTGTCAACCAGGGACTCGCCCTTCTCAACGCTGCTGCCACGGGCGCTGAAGTTGACAATATTGGCCGAGAGAGCGCGGGCGGCCAGTTCAAAGGAGATGCGCGTGCGGGTGCTATCCTCGTAGAACATATTCACGATGGTACGCCCGCGCAGGGCCGGCACCTGCTTGATCTCACGGGAGAGCACCTCTTTCATGCTCTCGGTGGTCGTGAGGATCTCCTCGATCTCTGTAGCCGAAAAATCGTCCAGGTCAATCACATGGCGGCGGCGTGAGCGTTCCGTCGAGGATGTTGGCATACCGTTCAAACCATTTCCTGGAGCCTATCGGAATAACCAGAGTGTCCGATCTCATTCTAGGAAGTGACCCTCCCTGACCCCCCCTGAGCGAGGGTTTCCCCTTCCAGGGCTTGCGCCAGGTGGCTTCCTACCCATCTGCCGAGGGGCGCACGATTACCACCTCATCCTCCGCATCGCCGGCCTCGCGCAGATGGACTTCGACCCGTTCGGCGCGCGCGGTCGGCACGTTCTTACCCACGTAGTCGGCCCGAATAGGCAACTCTCGGTGCCCCCGGTCCACCAGCACCGCCAGTTGAATACGGCCCGGCCGTCCCAGGTCGGTCAGCGCATCGAGAGCGGCGCGCACGGTGCGACCGGTGTAGAGGACATCGTCCACCAGCACGACCACCTTGCCGGTAATATCGGTCTGAATATCGGTTTTGCGCACCAGAGGTGCGGGGCCGCGCAGCATCAGATCGTCCCGGTAGAGGGTAATATCGAGTTGCCCCACCGGCACGCGCACGCCCTCAAAATCGGCGATTGCCGCAGCGATGCGTTCGGCCAGGGGCGCCCCACGGCGGCGAATGCCCACCAGTACGACATCGTTGAGCCCACCGTTGCGCTCGTCGATCTCGTGGGCGATGCGCACCAGCGCGCGCCGGATCTCATCGGCGGTCATAATTTGCTTGCGTTCGCTCATTGATCGCCCTCCGGGCGCCGTGGTGGAGTTACTACACATGCGGCCGAGCCGCGCGACGGCAGGATACGAGGGGTTTTCCCGGGAGAGCTTTGCCCTCCCGGACCCTCCGGCACCCGGCGTTGCTGGACAAGGTGCAGCGATCCCGGCCCCCCACGCGCGGCTGCGCGGCACATAGGAGAAAGGGTCCTTCTGGGAGAACTTGAGTCTCCCGAAGCTCTCATCAGCAGGTACAGGCAAAAAAAGACCCACGCCCCAAAAAGCGGGGAAGCGTGGGCAGACACAACGCCAGGGGAGGCGCAGATCCGGGCATTTCTGAACTCCTTCACAGCCTCACCGGGCTGCGTTAAAGGCGGTTAGATTGTAGCACCGTGACGGGGCGGAGTCAATCGAGGCGCGAGGGGAGCGGGGCGGATGCAACGTCCGCCTCCCACGGTAGGGTGTGGGGCGACGTAGCCGCCAGGCAGGGTCTTTGTCACAACCCGGGGTTTGAGGCAAGGCTCAAAGACGTTGCAACAGCCCTGCTGCAGGTATCCCCGAACGCCAGCCGACGCAAAAACGTGGTACGATGGGTGCGGTTGCGTGTTTGACCGTTCATCATCTCCAGGACTACGCCCATGCCTCGAGTGTTACTGCTTCACGCCTCTGTTGGCACTGGCCACAAGCGAGCCGCCGAGGCGTTGGCTGCCGCTTTTATCCGTCGCCAACCCGGTGAGGTGCGGGTGGAAGACGTGCTCGACCACACCTCACGTCTCTTTCGTGTCGCCTATGCCCGCTCGTATCTGGAATTGACCGACCGCGCGCCCCTCGTCTGGGGCTATTTTTACACTCAGAGCAACGTCGATCCCAATCTCGCCGAGTTTACCAATAACCTGCGCCGGATCGTCGAGAGTATCGGCACCACGGGGCTGAAGGATCTGTTACGGGCCTTTCTCCCCCAGGTGATTATCTGCACGCACTTTTTACCGATGGAACTCCTGGTACGCTACCGGCGCAGCGCGCAACTCACGCAGCCGATCTACTGCGTCATCACTGACTACGCCGCCCACACCTTCTGGACCTATACCGAGATTGATGGCTATTTTGTCGGCGACACGCAGACCCGCGACCAGTTGATCGCCCGCGGAGTGAGCGCCGGGCAGATCTGCGTCAGCGGCATTCCGGTTGATCCGCAGATCGCGGAACCTAAAGACCCGGTCGAGATCCGCAACCGCTACGGCCTGCCGGTGGAAGGGCCGATCATCACCCTCTTTGGCGGCGGGGTAGACGAGGAGCACGTGCGAGTGATCGTGCAGGGTCTCAAACGCAGTGAGATCGAGGCGACGCTGATCGTGGTAGCGGGGCGCAATCCAACCCTGGTGGAGTACCTCGCCGACGAGCGTTCTACACCGCGTTTGAACCTCCGGCTGTACGGGTACGTCCATTTTGTTGATGACCTGATCGTCGCCAGTGATCTGGTAATCACCAAAGCGGGCGGGCTGATCGTCAGCGAAGTGCTGGCGCGCGGCGTGCCGCTGGTGGTGATTGACCCCATACCGGGGCACGAGGAGTGGAACGCTGACTACGTCGTCCGCTCGTGCGCGGGGGTCCAGTTACGTATGGCCGAGTCAGTGCCGGCGACGGTGGAACGCTTGCTCAACCGTCCCCAGTTGCTGGCCGAGATGCGCGAGAATGCCCACTGTGTCGCCCGGCCCCGCGCCGCCGCCGTGATCGCCGAAAAAGTGATCAGCGATTTCAACGACCGTCGCTACCATTGAGTGAGGAAGGCCTATGAACGGGTCGGTAGATGTGCTCTTTGCGATCTCGGACACCGGCGGCGGCCACCGCAGCGCCGCGGTCGCCATCAGCGCCGGGCTGGACGAGGCCAGCAACGATGCGCTCTCCTGGTCAATTGACGATATTCTGCGCCTCACCGACTTCCCCGGTGTGCGCGGCGCGCCCGAGCATTACGAGCGTCTCTCGACGCGCTGGCTGCGCCTGTACGATCTGACCTTCCAACTTACCAACACTACCCGCACGGTGGATGTGCTCTCACGCCTGGTCTTTCTAACGGCGCGCCGCAACCTGGTGCGCCTCTTGCTGGAGCGCCAGCCCCGGCTGGTGGTCTCCACCCATCCGCTGGTGCACCGGCTGGTCGTGGCGGCGCGGCAGACGCGCCGGCTGCCCTTCCGGGTGGTCACCGTCGTTACCGACCTGGTGAGCCTGCATGCCTCGTGGACGTACCCTGGTGTGGACCTCGCGCTGGTGCCTACTGACGAAGCCTACCAGATCATGTACCGGCGCGGGATGCGGCCCTCAAAGCTGCGCCGCACGGGCTTCCCCGTCCACCCGAAATTCGCCAACTACACCACACCGCGCTCCGAGACCCGCCGGCAGTTGGGGCTCGACGAGCGCTTCACCATCCTGCTGACCGCCGGCGGGGTTGGCTCCGGGCGTCTGGGGGAACTGGTCGTGGAACTGGAACGCGCCTTTCCCGAAAAGCAACTCCTGGTGGTGACGGGCAAGAATCGCGCCGTGTATGATGAACTGCAACGGCGCCACGGTTCACCGCATAGCCGCATCTATGGGTTCGTGAACAACATGGAAGCGTTGATGGCGGCGAGCGACCTGGTCGTGACCAAGGCCGGCCCGGGGACGTTGATGGAGGCCCTGGTGATGCGCAAGCCGGTCATCGTCACCGAAGCGGTGGGGATGCAGGAGCGGGGCAACATTGACTTCGTGCTCAACTACGAACTGGGACTCTTCTGCCCGACCAATGAGCGCATCCTGGGCGCAGTGCGCGAGTTGGAGGAGCCGCAACGCTACGCCGACACCCTGCGCCGCCTTGAGGGCGCCGTGCCGCGAGACGGATCCAGACAGATCGCGCAGATCCTTATGGAACAACTCTCGCTGGTGAATGAACGGGCCAGCGCCGAGCCCCGCCGCCCGCGCCTCCTGCAATTGCGACCCTGGGGGCGGCGGCTGCAACGCGGGCGCCGCATGCGATAAGGCTATTGCCGGATATGGATCGCGGATGTTGAATTGCCGGGTGTAAGCTCCCGATGAGAGCAGGCGATGATGCCGGCCCGTCGTTCAACAGGAATTGAGATAAGGCGTCCGGGGTCAGTGCCTGTCACCGCGCGGTCTGATGGGCCACATCGCCAACCGGCGGCGGGACAGCGGCGTAGGGTACGGCGCGGATGATCACCCGCTGGGTAAACTTCTGGGGGCCAGTGGGGGGCCAGCAGGTCACCAGAGTGACCACCTCGTAGTCGGTCGGGGCGATCAGGCGCGCATGTTCGGCTCGTTGCTCAGGCGCCACGCCTTCTTCGGTCACTACCAGCCGTTCCTTGACCGTGTAGAGAAACTGCCGCCCCTCGCTGTAGAGCACCACCGGCTCGCCGGGCCGCACGTAGAAGAGGTCGCGGAACACCTTGCCGTACCCGCCGACGTGGCCAGCCAGCACAATGTTGCCCCCTTCGCCGGGATTGGCCGAGCCCCGGTGTTGCCCGACGGCATATTCGGCCACCTGCCACACCGCCACTTGCTGGCCGTTCTGCTCCACGATTTCCCACCCGACCTCGATCACCTTCGAGTCAACCTTGATGCTGGGAATAACTATGCGCTCGACCAGCGCCGGGCGAACTTCCGGGGCAGTGGCCCCCGGCGCCACCTCGCTCTGACTGGCAAGCACGGGCGCCTCGAAGGCGGGCAGAGCGGCGGGCGCCGTGGACGGCAGAGCCAGGGAGGCGCCGGCGACGCTGATGTCGGCCTGCCCGGCGCTGCCACCCATCAGAACCTGCGGCGCGGCAATGTCACTGTCACCGCGGGCGGCCATACGGTAGTAGGCGATCTCCGCGTACACCCCACCCACATAGAACAACAGGTACAGCCCCGCAATCGCCAGCAGATTACCCAGCGTCCAGTACACCCGGCGCCGGCGGGTCGTCCGGTTAACGGTAACAAGTACATCGCCAGTTCTGGATGGTGTGACCATACACAAAGGTTCGGGCAATGGCACCTTCGAGTTACGCTTCTTTGAGTATACCATCGGATTGTGACGGGTGGGACGCCCATCCGGGTTGCCCTACCTGTCCTCTGGCACTTTGCGCCTGGCGGTGGTTGCGGGGGCCTGCGGCCCTCGAAGATCTTTCCTCCCTGGCGCGGTGTGGGTTCGCCGCATCGCGCCGGGAAGGGGAAAGCTCAGAGGGCATAGTCTCTCCGAACCTCCTCGCAGCGGAAACGGGGGCAAGTGACAACGTAGAGCTACAGGCGCCTCTCACCAAACACTCATTTGACACTGCGCCTTGAGATGCCGCAGGCTGATCCATGGCCGCGAGGCGCCCCGAAGGCTTATTCCAGATCTCAGGAGCTTACCCGATGCTACGACGAGTGTTTACCATCTTCCTGCTCGCTGGCGTGCTGGCCGCCTGTGCCGCACCAGCCGCTCAGACGCCCACCGAGGCGCCCACCCTCGGCCCTGCTCCAACCGAAGCGCCCACCACTGCGCCTGCCCCCACCGCCGCAGCGGCTACACCCGCCGCCACAAACGCGGATGCGAATGCCGCTCCGGCCAGTGCCGGCGTGGTCGTGTTTCGCATTGTCCCGGAGGAGTCGCAGGTGACATACGAGGTCGGTGAGACCTTCCTCAACCAGAACAACCGCTACGCCATCGCTGTGGGCCGCACGCAACAGGTCAACGGCGAGGTGCGCTTTGACCAGGCCAACCCGCGCAACAGCAGCGTTGGCGCGCTGACCATTGACATCAGCACCTTCACCTCGGACAGCCCGCGCCGGGACAATGCCATTCGCGACCGCTGGCTCGAGTCGGCGCGCTATCCGCTGGCAACCTTCGCCCCCACGGCGATTGAGGGCCTGCCCGAGACATACACCTCAGGCGAAGAGATTACCCTGACCATCACCGGCGACCTGACCGTGCGCGAGGTGACCCGGCCTGCGACGTTCACCGTCACCGGGGCGATTGACGGCGAGACCATGCGCGGCGTGGCCGAGACGCAGATCAAGATGACCGATTTTGGCTTCCAGCCACCCGACATCGCGGGAGTGCTGCGGGCCGAAGACGACGTGAAGATCAGCTTCAGTTTCGTGGCGCGACCGGTAGCGTAGTGCGAAGGGCGTGAGAGGGCAAAGCCTTCTCACGCCCTTTTTATCTGGCAGGGATACAGGGAAAAACGCGGTTTCCCGATATTTACGCGCAGCGTGCGGTGCGGTCGCCTGCGCGCCTCAGGCGGCGCTGGTCGGCTCAATGCCGCTGAGGCGAACGAGGGAGGCGCGCAGCAGCGCGAGCTCCTCATCGGTCAGACGGGCCAGCAACGGGTCGTTGGCAGCGCTCGCCTCGCTCAACAGCAGGAGCGCCCGCAGAGCCGCGGGCCATCCCGTCTCCGATGCCATGTCACCGGCGACGAGGGGGAGGAATGGCCCGTGTGGTTGTTGTTTCAGAGAACGCGCGGTGGTCATGGCATCTCCTCAGTGTATGGCATATTTCTCTTAGTGTAGATCCGAGATGTAACCAGGTCAAGGGCTTTTTGTCCCGAGGCAATGGTTCACACCCGAGTTGCCATCTGGAAGGGCGCGAGGAGGTGCAGCCCTCAGCGCCTCCCCGTGGAGAAATGCGGGGATCCGCGCCCCTGGGCGAGGGGCCTGCTTTCTCCAACCGGCGGTCAGCGGGGTAGACGGCGGCGTCGTCTGCCTCAGTATGCTGTGAACCAGGTTTTTCGGCACCTCCGCCCTCTGGAGGAGGAAGGCCGGCCCTCCAACGGGAGGAGGCTGGGAGGGGGGCGGAAATACCACGAAACGTAACTTTCCAGACTACTCAGGTCTGGAAAGATGCTTCCTGGGAAAGCAAAGCCCTTCCAGACCCTCCCACGTGGGACCGGTGTTTACCCCAGCAACTCAAACAGACTTTCCATCACATACATGGGCTGCACGGGGGCGCCGGGCAGATCGGCGCGTTTGCTGTCGCCGGTGAGCACCAGCGCGGTGGCCATGCCCGCGCCCACACCCATGGCGATGTCGGTCATCAGCCGGTCACCGACCATCAGGCAACGTTCGGGGGGCAGTTGGAGCATTGCCCCGACGGTGCGGGCCATAATCGGCGAGGGCTTGCCAACGTTCACCTCGCAGCGGGTGTTGGTGCAAGCCTCAATCGCGGCGATGATCGCCGCCGCGTCGGGCTCGCCGCCGCCGGGCACCGGGCAGAAACGGTCGGGATTGGTGGCCACCAGGCGCGCCCCGGCACGAATGGCGTCGAAGGCCACCTGCAGCTTGTGGTAGGTGAAGGTGCGGTCGAACGAGGCGACAACAATGTCGATCGCGCCGGCCCGTTCGCTCAGCGTGAAGCCTGCCGCAGTCAATTCGCCGATCAACGGGGCCTCGCCGCAGACGAAGAGCGTGGCCCCCGGCGCGTGCTCCAGCAGCCACTGCACCAGCACGTGCGATGAGTTGACCACCTCCTCCAGCTCGGCTTGCAGGCCCATCCCACGCAATTTCGCGACGTACTGCTCGCGGGTCCTCGTCGGATTGTTCGAGAGGAAGGCCACCCGCCGCCCCTCGGTCCGCAGGGTCGCCAGCACCTCCACCGCCCCCGGCAGGGGTACGTCGCCCAGGTAGAGCGTGCCGTCCAGGTCGAAGATATAGCCATCGTAGCGTGGGATGCGCATAGTGAAGGGGTAAGCACTGGCGAAAGAAAGCTGCTTGCTTCGCGCCTGGAGCTGCGGCCGGAAGGGTCTCAGGGAGGGCAAGCCCTGCCCGCCCCCCTGCTCTCCTTCTGCGAAAGGCCGCAAGCGTAGCTTGCAAACACGTGGCCGATTATACCGCACATGGCCCGGGGCGGCAGCATTCGCGGCGGCGAATGTAGGGCAACGTCAACCTCCTCGCTGAAGGCCCACATTGGAGAAGAATGCGAAAACCAGCTTTCCCCACACCCCCGCCAGTGGTGGCGCGTGGGAAACCCCGAGGGTGTATGGTATATTTGTGCTACCATCAATGCACAGAGGAGAGACCCATGCCGCCATCCCGAAACCGCCTCGGCGTCGTCGTCAGCGGCTCGCTCATTGAAGGGCTGACCGTCCGGCTTGATACGCATACGAGCGTCGAGGATATGCGCGTCGGCAAGTTCGTAGTGATCCAGGGCGACCGACACGCCTTCTTCTCGATGGTGACCGACGTCGCCCTCGCCGCAACCAACCAGGAGGTGCTGCTCGACCCGCCCGACGGCGACCGCTTCGTCCACGAGGTGCTCGCCGGAACGGCTACCTATGGCGCCCTCGAACTGATGCCTCGCCTGATGCTGCCCCTGGAGCAGAGCGAGCAGTCCCTGCTCCCGGTAAAGACCATTCCCCGCCACTTCGCCCCGGTCTACGAGGCCGACGCGGAGGATTTCGGGCGCGTGTTTGGGCAGGCCGGCGGCGCCTCGTTCGAGATCGGTCGCCCGCTGGATATGGACGTGCCGGTGTGCCTGAACCTGGAACGGCTGGTGGAACGCTCGAATGGCATCTTCGGCAAGAGCGGCACCGGCAAGAGCTTTCTGACCCGTTTGCTAATCTGTGGGACGATCCATGCCGATGTGGCCAGCAACCTGATCTTCGATATGCACAGCGAATACGGCTGGGGCGCTCCGTCGGAGGGTGGGACGTTCGTCAAGGGTCTGCGGCAACTCTTCGGCAGTGACGTGCTGGTCTACACCATCGATCCCGAGGCGTCGCGGGGGCGGGCCTACGACGGCGACCTGGTGATCGGCCTTGACCAGATCGAGGTCGAGGATGTGATCGCCCTGGAGGAGGAACTTAACCTGAGCAGCACCGCCACCGAGTCGTCGTACCTGCTCTTCGATCGCTACAAGGAGGGCTGGCTGCGGGCGCTGCTTGATATGGACAGCGAGGCGATCCGGGAGTTCGCCGAGAGCAGCGGGGCCCACGCGGGGGCGATCAGCGCGCTTAAACGCAAACTGGCCCGCGTCTCCCGGCTGAGCTTCGTGCGCGAGCGGGCCGATTTTTCCGCCGTTGACCGCCTGATCGACGCCCTGGCCGCCGGGCGCCACGTGGTGCTGGAGTTCGGGCGCCACGATAGCAGCCTGATCTACGTGCTGGTGGCCAACATCATCACCCGGCGCATCCACCGCCGCTGGGTAGAGCAGACCAGCCGCGCCATCCAGAGCCAGAGCCAGGCCGACCGGCCCCGTCCCCTGATGATCACCATCGAGGAGGCCCACAAGTTCCTCAACCCACGCACGGCGCGCCAGACGATCTTCGGCACGATCGCCCGCGAGTTGCGCAAGTACGGCGTGACGCTCCTGGTGGTTGACCAGCGCCCCTCTTCGATTGACCCGGAGGTGATGAGCCAGCTTGGCACACGGGTCACCGCCCTGCTGAACGACGATCGCGACATCGAGGCGGTGTTTACCGGCGTGAGCGGCAGCGCGGGCCTGCGGGCGGTGCTGGCGTCGCTCGATAGCAAGCAGCAGGCCCTGGTGCTCGGGCATGCCGTGCCCATGCCGGTGGTCGTCAAGACCCGGGCCTACGACACGACCTTCTACGCCGCGATGGAGCGGCGTGGCCTGCGCCGCGCGGCGCCAGCGCCCGGCCCGGCCCGCCCGGCCCAGGAGGAGATTGATGAGTTGTTTCCCGATTGAACCCGTGGGAGCAAAAGGTCGTTCGCCCCTATCTGGCAGGGCACAGTCATAACCAGGCATTATCCTGACTCCCCGCCGCCGCTCGGTCGAGCATCCACACCACCGCCCCGTCGGGCGGGCGCACGATCTGCGCAGGAATGGCGTGGGGATCATACGGCGCCCGCAGGGCCGCGCGGACCATCGGGGCCTTGTCGGCCCCCGCAACGAGGAAGAGCGCCAGGGCGGCGCGGTTCAATGCCGCGGGGCTGAGCGTCACGCGGGTGGGAGGCGGTTTCGGCGCACCTTCGACCGGCAACGCCCACACATCGGGCGGCGCGTCGAGTTGCGGAAAGCCCGGAAAGAGCGACGCTGTGTGCCCATCGGGACCCATGCCCAGCAGCGCGACGTCAATGCGCCCTTCGTGCAGCGCAAGCAGGGCCGCCACCTGCTGATGGTACACTTCGGCGGCGCGAGCGGCGTCGTAGTAGGTCGCCACAGGGTACACTTGCAGCGAGGGAATGCGCACGTGGGCCAGCAGGGTCTCGCGCGCCAGACGGTAATTGCTGTCGGGGCTGCCGAAGGGCACGAGGCGCTCATCGCACCAGATCAGGCTGACCTGCTCCCAGGGCACCCGGCTGCGCAGCGGTTCCGATGCCAGCAGACCGAACACGCCCGGCATCGCCGACCCGCCGGATACGGCGAGCAACACCCGCCCCCGCGCGCGTCCCACTGCCTCGGCCACGGTCGCCACCCGCTCCGCCGCCGCGGCCTGCAATTCCTCCAGGCTGGCGTAGATCTCAACCTCGGGTTCTGCTGGCATGGTCTGGAACTTTCTTGATTTACAGGATTGCCCGGAGGGGGGCTGGTCCTCACCCTCCCCCGCCTCGCTAAGCTCCCCCCCTCTCCACCTGCGGTGGAAAGGGGGAGGGGGAGGACCACCGCCCTACACTTACGCAGCGACCAGCGTCTCGATGAGCCGCAAGGCGTCGTCACGGGCCGCCTCGTAGGGCCAGGCGCGCATGTAGTGGTAGGAGGCGAGCCAGAAACTGGCCAGCAGGCGCAACAGGGGCAGCCGCTCTTCCTCGACCGGGGAGAGCGGCCCGGCAACGCCGTAGCCCTCCAGCAGGCCCTCGCGCCAGGGTTCGGGGTACAGCGGGCAGAGGCCGCAGGCCAGGTCCCACAACCCGTCGCCGCCCACCCAGCGCCCCGGCTCCTCAATCGCCTCCACATGTACCCCGTTGCCAGCGGTGCAGCGCGCCACCGCCGGACCGAAGGCGCCGTGCATCAACACCGGCCGGGTCAACTCCAGGCGCTCGTCGTCGAGCAGGAGGGCGACCGCCGCCCGTTCCGTCTCGCCAAACAGCAGCGCGTCGCTGGGGGGCGGAGCCAGGTACTCGCCAATGTGCCGCAGCACCAGGCGCCAGCGCGTGCGCGGCCAGCGCCCCGTGATGCGCGGGCGCCCCGCACCGGGGGTGTTGACGCGGTGCATGCGCCGCAGGGCGCGCCCGGCCTGGCGCCCCGCGCCGCGCAGCAGGTGCGATTCGCCCAGCGCCGCCGCGGGGAGGCCCGGCACGAACGTTTCCAGGGTGTAGGCAAAGGGCACCAGGGTGCACGAGAGGTCACGCTGAATAAGCCGCGCCGCGGGCAGGTTCTGGGCGCTCATCATGCGCAGAAAGAAGACGTGCGCCGCCAGGTCGTCCTCGGGAGCGATGCGCAGGATCAGGTGCTCGTTGAGCGTCGAGACGCGCACCAGGACATGCTGCTCGGTCTGCCTGTAGAGGGTCACGGCAGTGGGACGCAGGTTCAGCGCGCGCACAATCAGCGCGGTATGCTCGCCCAGATGGGCCAGCAGGCGTCGCCAGGCATCGCTCATGCCTTCGCTGACCGGGGGAATGGCGTGGTTGAGGTGGGTGTAATCCATTTGTTCTGATGTAAAAAAAGTCAGTTCAAGGCATGTGAGAAAACGTGGTTCCCCACATCCCTACTTGCCGGGTATAGCGAGAACCCACGTCCCCTACCCTACGGCCCCAATCATTGCGGCGCCACGTCGGGCAGAACGAAGCGCAACACTCGATTGGTGGCTCGATCAGTCACCCACACCGCTCCCTCGGCATCCACCACCAGGCCACTCGGGCTGGTCAGGGCGACCAGGTCGTTGCTCTGGCCGCTCCAGCGCAGCAGCGGATCGCCCCGCAGGTTGAAGGAGACCACCTGGCTCCGGACGGGCACGCTGACAAAGACCGTGCCATCGGGACCGGCGGTAAGCGCGGGATCGTCGTAGGTGTTCGGGCGCCAGCCAGCCACCTGCCAGGTGACGATGGGGATGGGGCCGACCCGTCCGGCGCCGTCGGGGGCGAAAACCTGCACCCGGCTGTTCCAGGTGTCGGCGACGTAAAGATTGCCCTGCGCGTCCACGGCCAGGCTGACCGGCTCGTTGAACTGGCCCGGCCCGACGCCGGCCGAACCGAACTGGTAGAGGAACGTCCCGTTGCTGTCGGTCACGATGACGCGGCGATTGCCTGTATCGGCGATGTAGACGTTGCCCCGGGCGTCCACCGCCACGCCGCGCGGCCCGAACAGCCCCAGGGGGGCGGCGGCGTTTCGCTCCGGGTCGCCCTCGGTAATCGTCGCACGCCGGCCATCGCCGAGGTCCTGATCGCCACTGCCCCAGGCGGCGACGGCCCGGCCCTCGCGATCGTACTTCACGATGCGCGCGTTCCACGTATCGGCCACGTACAGGTTCCCCTCAGCGTCAAGGGCCAGCCCGCGGGGCTCGTACAACTCGCCCAGGCCCGCGCCCTGCCCGCCGAGGGTGCGAATCAAGCGCCTGTCGGGGCCGTAGACGTGAATGCGATGGCCGCCGGTGTCGGCAACGTAGAGGTTGCCCTGCGCGTCCACGGCCACGCCCGTCGGCTGACCGCCCCCGGCGGGCAAGGTCACCACCTGCCGGGCCACCAGACGCAGATCGGGCGAAGCCAGGGCTGCCGCTGTTCCTTCCACGCCGCCGGCCACCAGGTCGCTGCGGACCCAGACCTCCATCTCCCGGGCGCCGGGCACGAGGGGATAGGGCAACTCGCGGTGAAAGACGTAGCGGCCCAGCCAGGTCCAGTTCTCGACGCGGAACGGCCAGAGGAGCGGAGCATACGGGCCGTGCACCTCCGCTGAAATATCGCGCCCGCAACCGCCCGAGCCGCCGGCCCCTGGAGGTTTCAACAACTGCTCCACCGGCGTCCACGTGCTGTAGTAGAAACGTTTGTACCCGGGACTGTTGGGTGAACACTTGTCGCCTTCGGGGAACCACCAGTTAAACACCCCCGCCGGACCGTAGGGCTGCACATAGGATCCGCGCAGCGCCTCGCGCACCGCTTCGGTCACGTGGGGGCGGTAGAGCAGGACCACGGGGGCCAGGGCGGTGGAGCCATCGGGCATGGAGACCACGAACGTTTGCGGGCCGGGATCGGCCTGAAAGCGGTCGCGTTTGGTCCAGGCCAGGTTCTTGAAATCGCGGAAGTACCATTGCAGCGGCCAGGCCAGCGACCCCTCGCCGCTGTCGTCGCCGCTGTCAATGAACACCGGCATGCTCAGGCCGCCGGTCTGGTCCTGGGGGGTGCGATTGCCGCGGGTCAGGTTAATCGCCATTTCACGAACATCGGCGACGTAGCGGGGCACCTCGGGGGCGGTCTGGGTGTAGATCAGCGGTTCGATGGGCGTATCGGGATGGTGATAGACCACCATCCAGGTGGCCCGCACGGTGTAGGCGCCGATGCTGAGGGCCATGGTCAGAGCGACCAGGGCGACGACCAGCCGCGCGCCGAGGAGGTTGGCCAGGGTCAGCAGGGCGTACACCAGGCCCCCGGCGATGAACAGCGGCACCAGGCCCTGCAACAGATTACGCTGCCACTCCTGGCCCTGGGCGCCGGCTCCGATGCGCCAGAGCGCCACGCCAACGGCGATGACGGCAAGAGCAGTGACCAGGGGCACGAGGCCGATCAGCGGGTTCAGTCTGGCATTGGCCGCGGGCGGATCGCTCATCTCGGCGGGTGCGTCGCGCCCCTCGCGCTCAACGACATCAAGCAGGCGGGCGATCACCCAGGCGGCCAGCAGGGCGCCCGGCAGGGCCATATGCACCACCAGCCAGGGCATCTTCTCGCCGGCCCAGGAAAAGATGATCAGCGCTGTCCAGAACCAGAACAGGGTGAGCAGGGGATAGAGGCCCCAGGGCCGCAACGCCCCGGGCATCAGCGGCACGCCGGTTGGCGAAGGTTTCTCCGCCGTCGGGGCCTCAACGCCCGCCTCGGGCGCGTCTTCGCCGGTCGCGGCAGTAGCAGCGTGCTGGCGGAGGAGGAAGCGCCGCACTACGGCGACCGGGGACGTCCCGGTCGGCGCGGGTTCCTCCGGCGCCCGCGTCTCATCGCCCGCCGAATCACCGCCGGTCACAGCAGGGACAACGCGCCGTCCGGCCAGGAAGCGCCGCGCCACGGCGACCATCAACGCCAGCACCACTCCGATGGCCGCCAGCACCACCAGCGGCTCGTAGAGTGGCAGCAGCATCAGGTAGTAGTACCAGGGCTGATCGCCGCGGGCATACTCCTGCTGGCTGCCGAGCCAGTAGGCCAGGCCGGCGTACAGCCCGTCGAAGGCCCCGCGCATGTGAGCGAAGAACGAGGAATAGAGCACCAGGTAGATGCCGCCCAGAATCGCCAGGGCGACCCACAGCGTCGGGCGCTGTTCGCTCCACAGCGCCCGCAGCCGCGGCAAGAGGACCGGCGCGGGATCCCACAACTGCTGGCAGAGCCAGGCCAGCAGGAAGGCCAGAGCCACCAGAAAGGCTTTTTCGCCGAAGTACAGCCCCTGGCCCACCGGGATGCGCGGATTCACCAGCATCAGCAACACGGCGATGCCGATGACGGCAATCAGGAACCAGTTGAGGTAGCGAGCAAAGCGGCTCTCGGCGAGCAGGCGCATGAGCACAAAGACGCCAAAGATGAACAGGAGAATGTAGTACAACTCGTGGGTGGCGATGGCCAGGGCCACCGCTGCCGCGGTAAGGTACAGCCAGGCAGGACGCCCGCTGTCGAGCCAGCGCAGCGCCCCGATGAACATCCAGATCTCCCAGAGCACCATCAGGCCATCGTGGCGCGCGAAACGGGTGTAGTAGAGCAGCGAGGGCGAGAAGGCCAGCAGCGCCGCCGCCACCAGCACCCCGCGGCGTCCCAGGTAGGGTCGCAGCCACCAGGCCGAAGCGACCATCAGAATGCCAGCTATGGCCATCGGCAGACGCGCCTGGGCGTCGCCGTCGCCGAAGAGAAAGTAGGCCAGGGCGGTGAAATAGTACAACGACGGCCCGTGGTAGACCGGGTCGTAGCAGTACGTCGGCGCGCTTACCCCACCCCAGCAGTTGAAGCCGCCTGCGCCCGTATACAGGCGCCAGCTCGACCAGGCGTGGATGCTCTCGTCGTGATGCAGCGCCATGACGCCCAGACCCCAGAGATGGGTGATGATGCTGGCAAGGACGATCAGGGCGAACGCCACGGTATCCCATGTCAGCCAGGCAAGGCCGAGCGGGCGGGTGAGCGCCGGTGGTTGTGCGGGCTGGTTAAGCGTCTCGAGTGCCATGCTATGCGGGTCTATCCTACCACCTGACGGAAGCCATACGGCGCTTTGCGCTTGCGAGAACTCTTATCGAGTATGGGGAAACCTGGTTTCCCCACACTTCTCCAACCGGACCCTGCGCGCAACCCTCCAGGTTGCGCTAACGTTTCTTCGCAGCGGGCAGTGGGGACACCTGGCTTACCCATACCCCTCCAGGCGCACCTTGCGGTCAATCCCGAGGGTTGCGCTACCGTTCAGGGTCGCCTGCCGCTCAACTGGCCCCCGAAACCAGGACCGATCTGGTCGGCAAGCTCTGGGCGCACGGCGACAATCACATCGGTCGAACCCAGGCGCTCGCCGAGATCGCGAAACATCAGAAAGCGCCACCAGCGTTCGCCCACACCACGATCGAAGGGCGCGCGCAGGGCCTGGCCGAGCAGCGACACCTGATCGAGCGGCGCCTCGCGCCAGCCTGGCCCCAGCCGGTAGACGTGATCCTCGGGGAACCACCAGCGCAGCGGATAACGCTGGATCGCGAAGCCCTCCAGGTAACGCCGGTTTTCCGGATACCGGTCGTAGTTCTCCTGAAGCAGCAGCACGGCCATGATACGCGCGTCGGGCGGCCCCAGTAATTGCCCGCCAATGCGCTCGGCGGCACTAAAATCGCGCAGGTACCAGCTCCAGATGGTCTCGTTATCGTAGATAATCGGCAAGGCCAATCCCCGTCCCCGGCGGATGGAGGCCTCTTCGAGGCGACGCACGACGCGCAGCATATCCGGCGAGGTCTGGGTGTAGACCATGGCTTCAACCGGCACGTCGCCATTGATATAGGCCAGGCGGAAGGCCGAACGGACGGTGTAGAGGCCCACAGCGACCCCCAGGCAGGCGGCGAGCAGGGCCACAGCGTGTCCTGGCCCCCAGCGCAGGGCGGCCCCCGTGGTCAGCAGCGCGATCAGGCCCAGCGCCGCCGCCGGCACCACCCAGGGCGGCAGCACCGACTTCTCACCGAAGGCTACGATGGCCGTCAGCAGCACGAAGCTCAAGCCAACGATAATCGCGAAGAGGGTCGCGTAGATCACCCAGGCAGCGTGCCCAGAGGCGCGGGCCAGGGCCGCATCCTCGGCGGCCAGTTCGACCTCCTCACCGGCGCGCCGGCGGTTCCAGATCAGCCGCTGCGCGCCCCAGGCCGCCAGTAAGGTCAGTGGCACACTGATGTGGAGCGTCAGCCAGGGCATCTTCTCGCCGGCCCAGGTGTAGATGCCCGGAGCAGCCAGCGCCCACCAGGCCAGTAGATAAACCCCGGGGCCGGCTTCATGCCCGGGATGCGCCGGCCCGTCTGGCGCGGCGTCCGGCGCTTGCCCGGCACGGCGCGCCGCCCGCAGGGCATCCCGCGCCACCAGTGCCAGGGCGGCGCCGCCGAAGATCAGCAACAGCGGCTCATAGACACCAAGCAAAAAGAAGTAATAGTGTCCCGGCTGTCCACCTCGCTCGACGTTGTGCTGCGCGAGCCAGTAGATCAGCGACCCGCTCACGCCACTGATGACGCCGATAATGTTGGTGAAAAAAGCGGTGAAAAACACCGTGTAGATGCCGAGGACAATCAACAGAGCCACCAGCCAGCGCCGCCCGGCGCCGAGGCTGGCGAAAACCTCCGCCGCAGGATCGCCGCGCTCGCGGGCGACCTGCCATGGAGTGCGCCCGTCCGCGCCGGGACGCCGCCAGATCAGGAAGACCAGCGCCGCCAGTACGCCGAGGGTCAGCCCGATGGCCAGCAACACCGCCGGATGGCGGAAGAACTGCCAGAGATCGCCCAGATACAGGCCAAGATTGGCGAAGAGACCGCGCCCACCGTCGTCATCGGCACGATTACGCACCCGCAGCGCGTAGCCGTTATCCTCGGTCTCCAGCGGCGGCCAGCCAAACCAGCCCGGCCGCTCAACGATCAATTCGCCCGTCTGTGGGTCGCGCATAGCGTGGTGCGCGCCGTCCACCCGGGCATGACCGGGCATCACAAAAATCAGCGCGGCGACCGCCACCCCCAGCAGGCCCGCCAGGGCGATCCCCGGGCGGTACACGCGCCACAGAAAGGTCGCTGCCAGGGGCGCGGCCATGATCAGGAAAAAAAGGTAGGTCGTCTCCTGGTTCACCAGCATGAACGCGAAGGCGCCCGCGCCCACGAAGAGCCAGAGAGGGCGGCGCGTGGCTCCGTAGCGCACAATCGCAGCAAAGACCAGCACTTCGCACAGCACCGAATAGATGTCGTGGCGGAAGAAGCGCCCGACATACAGGGCCACTGGCGAAATCAGGAGATAGACGGCAGCAATCAGCGCCGCGGGGCGCCCGAGGGTCTGGCGGAGGAGGTAAGGCGAGAGCGTGAGGGCCGTTCCGGCCAGGGCCGGTCCCAGACGGGCCACGAAGTCGGTATCGCCAAAGAGGAAGTAGAGCGCCGCCCCCAGGTAGTAGAGCAGCGGGCCGTGGAGCAGGGGATCATGGATATAGCCGCGGCCCACCAGCAAGTACCACGAATACGCCGCATGGAGCGTCTCATCGTGGTGCAGGGCCCGGTCACCGAGCGCCCAGAGATGGGCCAGCAGGGCTACCGCGCCGAGCGCCAGGTAGGCCACCTGCTCGACCGTGAGCAACCAGAGCCGGAGAGCAGTTGCACCCGCGCCAGGGGCAGGCTCGGGGGCGGCCCGTGGCCGCGACAGTTCAATGGTTGCCATGCGCTACCTGTAGGCCCAACACGCGCCTGTGCCACGTGTTCCGAGGCATTGTACACGATGGGGATGCGCGGGGCAAGGCGACCGCATTCTCCCGCAGGGCTTTTGCAATGCCCGTCTCCCACGGCAGGGTCCGGGTCAGCTATGCCGCCAGAACCACCGAAACAATCAGGGTGGGGAGGTTGCCCAATGGACGTTGCAAAAGCCCTGCATTCTCCCGGCGGGGAGGGCGGAGGGCCAGCGGCCAGAAGGCCCGGTGAAACGAGGGGGGGAAACCAGGTTTCCCCACCCCCCTGCCAGATGAACCCGACGCTCATCGTGGTTCGAGGAACAGCACATCGGCCGTATGGCGCTCAACCGCTTCGCGGCTCCACAGGAGCGGGCAGTAGCCCCCCGCGCGCCAGGCGCTGGCCAGGTCGGCGTAGTGGCTACTCATCGGGTGACCACTCTGCCCGGCGGGGATGATCACCCGCGCCGCGTCCCAGTCACCGGGGTCGAAGATCTGCCGGTAGGAAGGGGCGTTGTAAATCGGCCCGGCGGCCGTCTGGCGCGGCACGTACTGCTGGTTCACCGTGTCGACGTCACCGCCGGTGGGCCAGGGACCGCGGTTGAAGATCGGCGCCAGCGCCGGAACACCGCCCAGCGGATGGCGCAGGGTCAGGGTGTGGATCTTGCCGTAGCTCCATTTCGTCGGATCAGGGCCGAGTTTCTCGCACAGTTCGGCCACGGCCAGACGCAGCGCCTCGCCAAGTACCGAGCCCCAACTGCGCTCTCCGCCGAGCCAGGCATCCGTCCGGGTCAGATCGGTGGCGGCCTCGGCGCGCGCCAGGACTTCAGGCAGGGCTCGTTCCAGATAGGTGTTGGAAGGCAGCGCGCCGAAGGCCCCCAACCCGCCCTGGGCGCCGATCAACTCGCCAAACTCGGCGTAGACCACGCGCAGCAGGTGGTGGCGCATAGCATCATAGACCGCGCCTGCCGGCGCTTCGGCCGTCAACTCGCCGTCCCAGGCCACCAGCAGGTCACGCGCGGCCCGTTCCAGTGGCTCCCCGGGATCTAGACGCGCCACCAGACGCGCCAACTGCAAGCCCGGCAGGCAGCGCAGGTCGGCCTGAATATGGGCGAAGCTACGCAGGTCGTGCCGCTCCACACGCTGCAACAGTTCGGTGATCCGTTCGGCGCGGTAGGGGTTGGCCCAGTCACCGTGGATGGCATCGTGGTAGGGGTGGTTGGCGCTGACGATGCGGTTGTTCGCCGTGACCACCAGACCGCCCGGCGGGTCGAGCGCGGCGGGCAGGGAGAGGTTGGGGATGAAGCCCTGCCACTCGTGCTCGCCGTCCCAACCGGGCACGGGGATTTGCCCGTCGCCCTTCGCCCGCACCGGCAGGCGGCCACCTACAGCATAGCCGATATGCCCGTCCACGTCGGCGTAGACGAAGTTCTGCGGCGGCACGTCCCAATCTTCCAGCGCGGCGCGGAACTCGTCCCAATCCCGGGCGCGGTTGAGGCGCAGCACCGCCCGCGTCACTGCCGGCGACGGATCGAGCGCCGTCCAGCGCAGGGCCAGCCCCTGATGAGGCACAGCCGGTTCGGAGCGGCGGAACGGCGAGCCTTCGGGGCCGGCGATTTCATCAATGATCGGGCCGTGGTGGGTCAGACGCACATCAACCAGCACGACCTCTTTCTGGCCCTTGACCACAATCTCTTCCCGGAGGCTCTCGACCTCGCGCCACTCGCCGCGCCACTCGTAGAGGTCGGGGTTCTCGGGATGGAACCGTTCGATGTAGAGATCCTGATTATCGGTCATGGTATTGGTCTGACCCCAGGCGATGCGCTCGTTGTGCCCGATAATCACGCCGCAGGTGCCGGGAATGGTCGCGCCGGCCACCTTAAAGTCGCCGCCCTCAAGATGGGCCAGGTACCACAGACCGGGCAGGCCCAGGCTGAGATGGGGGTCCTCGGCCAGCAAGGGACGGCCCGTGGCGCTGCGCGCGCCGGAGACGGCCCAGGCATTGGAGCCCTGAGGCGTACCGCTCTCGCCGGTAAAGGGGGCCGCCTCGGCGGCGAGCCGCAGGGCGCCCTCTCCCAGATGGGGCGGCAACTGCGCCTCGGGAGGCACGGTGACCACCGCCGCCCCGGGGTAGCGCGGGGCGATAGCCGCGGCACGCTCGTAGCCCACGGCGGCAATGATCTTGCTGTTCAGCAACTCGCCCGTCCAGTTGCCCGAGAGCGTCAGGGCCATAATCTTCGGCCAGACCAGAATATCCACCAGTTCCCAGGGGCGCGGCTGGAACCCCAGGAGGGTGAACTCCAGCGGCAACCGCCCGCGACTGGCTTCCAGACAGGCGTTGACGCCATACACATAGGCCTCCAGGATCGTGCGCGTCTCATCATCGAGCAGCTCGACCTCGCGGCGGGCCAGGCGCTCGAATCCCAGGGTGCGCACGAACTGGTCGGAACTCAGCGCCACCGGACCAAAGATCTCGGCCAGTTGCCCGCGCCCGGTGCGGCGGTTCAACTCCATCTGCCAGAGCCGGTCCTGAGCATGGACATAGCCCAGCGCGGCGAAGAGGTCGGCGTTACCGGCGGCGTAGAGGTGCGGAATACCCCAGCGATCGCGGCGCACCTCCACCCGGGCGACAAGACCCGGCAGTGGCTGCGGCCCGGCCACGCGGGGGAGCGAACGGCGCAAAGCGGTAACCACGCCAATGCCCACCGCGCCAGCGGCAAGACCGAGGGTGAGGCCAAGCACCCGTGCAAGGCGGGGAAGTTCTGTCATATGCAGTCGCGCCTTTCTGTTGTCTGGCTCACCACGCTGGTTTTGCGGGGGCCGGCATGAGGGTTCGGGATGGCCAGGCTCTCCTGAAACAAACTTACCCGCAAAATGAGTGTGGTGAACCAGGAGAAAGATCTCCTGATATTGTGTGCCGCTCGCGCCGCGATGTCAAACCCCGACCGGCCACAGCGGCCGCCAGGCGAGTGGGGAACCCCGGGTTCCCCGGGGCCGTCGCAACATCGTTGGGGTTGGCCCCAAACCCCAGGTGGCACTGTAGCCGCCAGACCCAACGAAAAAAGAACCTGTCGGGCGGCTGCGACACCCATACCCTCCTGTCGGAGACGGACGTTGCTCAAGCCCTGCCGGATTCCCCATGCAGGCTCTGCGCGATTTCAATTGCGACGTATAATAATAAGAAGATGAGGCATGCCTGAAGCAGCAGCGGCAGACTATGCGACAAGCAGCGTTTTCTCCCAATCTGAGCGCCGATCTGCAACAGGTGGAGCAGATCATCCACGAGCGGACACGCGCCCGCGCCGCAGTGATCAGCATCGCCGGATCACACCTGTCACCACCGGACGTGCCCCGATTGCGGGCCGCGCTGGTACTGCTGGCCGCGCAAACCGCTCATTATCGTCTGGAACGGGTCATCCACGCCGCAGCGGCGGTAGAATTGATCCACGCTGCCACACAAACCCATAATGATCTGGTAGACGAAGCCGAACGTCGTCGCAGTCAGCCGCGCATTGGCCCCTGGAACCACGGCGTGGCCCTGATGGTGGGCGACTACCTGTTTGCCCTGGCCGCCGGAGAAATGGCCCTCAGTCCTGACCCGAGAGTGATCACCTTCTTTACGGAGGCGGTCAAGCAAATCACCGAGGGGGTCTTGATGCCTGCCGCGCCGCTGCGGCCGCTGGAGGAGGGGCGAGCGCATCATCTGGAACGCATCGCACATACGGATGCCGCGCTCATCGTAGCAGCTTGCAAGGCCGGGGCCGCAGCCGCAGACGCCGATGCGGAGCAGATCGAGACCCTGGGTCGCTTCGGTCACGAACTGGGTCTGGCCCTGCGCCTCGGCGACGAGATGCGTGATTTCACCGAACGGAACGGCAGCACGTCCCCCGGTGCCAGCCTCCGCGCCGGAACGGTGACCCTGCCGCTGATCTTCGCAGCATCCCTTGGTGACGGGGCACGCCTGATGGCCGCCCTCGACAGCGGTGATGCGGCCGATCAAAGCTGGGCGATTGATGAGGTGCGGCGCTATGGCCTCACTCCGACCCGCGCGGAGGTGCTGCGCTGCGCCGAAGGCGCCCGTGGCCTGCTCACCCGGATACCCCCCGGTCCCGGGCGCGAAGCGCTGGCTCGTGTCGCCGACTACGCCGTGCAACGCGCCGCCTGAACTACAGATCCTGCCGCTGCCGCCCAATGGCCCAACCCAGGGCCAGCCCCCCCAGCGCAAAGAGAATCACCGCGCCCGCCACCCCTACCAGCAGGTGGCGCCATCCCAGCGGCCCACCCAGCAACCACCAGGCCAGCAGTGTCGGCACGCCGACCAGCGCCAGGGCCACCAATGCCAGTGGAACGGCGCCACGGAGGAACAGCACCACTCTGTGGAACCATGCACCCAACCGGCTGCTCCGGGGGTGAGCAGACGCAGCGGACTATTCCGTCTTGAGCGCCTGCAACTGCACAATCAGCGCCTCGGCGAGCGCCACGTCCTGCGCACCGACGACATCGCGGGCAACAGCGGCGAGGGCGTCTACCATTGCCGCGGGTTCGGCGCCGCCAAGCGTCTCCAGCGCCGCCTCGGCAGCCGCGCTATCCTCGCCCAGCGCCGCCTCGGCCGCCTGGTGCACCTCGGGCGGCGCTTCACCCAGCACCTCCGCCGCGGGCGGTGCGCCGCCGAGCACCGCGCCGCCCGCGGCTGCACGCAGTTTCGCCATTGCGTCGGCGGCGGTGGCCCGCGCGTCGAGATGCACATCTGGCAGCGTGGTCACGTCAGTTACCACCACCTCGTAGAAGAGATCCGTCCCATCGGCTACCTGCCCGTGAACGGTGCTGATCTGGGTATGCCGGGTCTCCGCTGCCACGCTTTCAGCCGCGCCTTCGGCGGCGCCAGGCACGGTCACCTGCTCGGCGCTGACGAGCATGGCGCCAAGAGCCAGGCTACCGGTCGCAGTGCCGTGCAGGTGCACGCGGTAGGACCCTGCGGGCGGATTGGGAACGACGGCGATGTTGAGATGTTTCCCGCTGTGACCATGATCACGGGCGCGCACCCGCCGCGGGCGTGCGGGGGCGCCCACCGCTTCGAGCGCGGCGCCCAGGACGCCGACGCCGGGAAGGGTCGGACCAGCCGGCGTCTCCACCACCATCGTCACCGGGGAGGCGGTGAGCACCACCAGTTTCGTCTCCTCGACCGGCGGCGCGCCGAGCGGGGGCACACTGAGATCAGGTTCTTCAAACGCCCGCAGTTCGTTGAACATCAGACCCAGCACATCGGGATGATCCGGCAGCACCCCATGGCCCGTGCCAGGCAGGGGACCGAGATTGCGTATGTTCGGATGCGCCAGGCCGGCGCTGGCAACGCGCACGGTGCCGTCCCCTTCGGTATCAACCTCCTCATGCACCGGCTCCCCATCGGGGAAACGGGGCGGATCGCCTGGAGGAATGGGCGGACCACCCACCACAATCGCCCGGATAGTCGGAAAGCCGGTTGCGCTGATGGTGGTAATCGGCACGCGCCGGGCCAGCAGATCCAGTTGCGCCGGCTGGTTCAACATCAGGCCCACCAGGTTGCGCTCCCGATACGATGTCTCCGGCTTCGGCAGCGGAGGCCCCTGGTGGTTGAGCAGATAACCATCTATGGGTAACAAATCGCGGATGCCGGGCACCTGGGTGCGGATCGTCCGCAGTGGGTCCATCTGGGTCTGGAAGGGATGGGCGTGCCGGAGGTACCAGAGGTACACATCGAAAACTGCTTTGACGGTGGGATCGGCTCGCAACTCGCCACCGCCCCAGGCGTAGTAAGCCTGGCCTGCGCCGCGATGGGGCGTGCCCAGGGTAAACAGCCGCGCAACATCATGGCCGTAGTTGGCACTCTGAATGTAGCTCCGCGCCACCAGACCGCCCATACTATGCCCCACCAGGATGACCTTCTCGGCCCGCGCCCGTTGCTTCGCCCGATCAATCCACGGCTTCAGGTACAGTCGCGCCGCGTCTTGCACCGACTTGCGCCAGTCGTAGAAAGCGACGAACAGATCCGTATCCCGGACGTAGCCGGCCCGTTCGAAGGCCTCGATGAAGCGTTTTCCGTAACTGATGAAGGGCGGAAAGTTCCAACCGGTGAGCCGCGAGCCCTGGAAATCGAGCAGAACCATCAGATTAAACGAGCCACATAGACCGGGCACAAAGATAACAGGCGTGCGGGCCATTGGCAGTCCCCTCTATCAGTGGCGCGATTGGTGGCAGTGAGGCCTGGAGCAACTTCATCATAGGCCCTCGGCTTGCGCGCGTCAAGGGCGGCGGGATTTCCCAACTCGCCTCCAACGATGGGTCGTGGGGTGACTTTGGCGCCTCAAGGACAGCGCACAGACATCGTTACACAATTCTAAAAATATGGTAAAATAGACCTGCCAGCGATCACTTGAAGATCATACTGTTGCTGTAGCGTTCCTCGTGTTCGAACCCTGCGCAATCCGCCAGTTTCCTCATCGTGGCGGTTCAGGAGAGTTCACACTTGTAGGGAGGAGGGCATGCTCAGAGGCATTGTTGTTTTGATCGTCATTGCGGTAGCGCTGGTCCGAGGCGGCTCGCTGCGTAACTTCGCCACACTCGAGCTGCGCTGGCTGCCCCTGGTCCTGGGTGGTTTTGGCCTGCAACTGCTAATCTTTACCCCCTTTCGCGACCCACCGCTGATCCCCTTTGCCACCGCACCCCTCTACCTGCTCTCAATGACGCTCCTGGTGATCTGGATCGCGCTGAACCGCCAGCTCCCCGGCGCTCTGCTGATCACCGCCGGCGTGTTGCTGAACACGATTGCCATTGCCGCGAACGGCGGCTATATGCCCGTGAGTCCCGCGGCGGCGCAGTACGCCGGTCGTCTGGAAGGCTACGCTTCCGAGGGCCTGCCGGTAGATAACAATTCCCTCGCTGCCGAAAACGTCCATCTCTGGATTCTGACCGACATCTTCCCCGTACCCGCCGGCATCCCCTTCGCCAATGTCTTTAGTCTTGGTGATGTGCTGCTCACCCTCGGCATCGCAATCCTCTGTTACCAGACCATTCGCGGCCCCCTGGCTGCACCCCCTGCCTCGTCCCCTTCCCCTCCCTCGACCCCGACGCGCGCTCCGCCGCTGGGCACAGGTCAGTGAGAGCCGATCTCACCACACGGTACGACCGCAAGAGACCGGCATAACGTGCATTCCTGGGAGGGCTGCGCCCTTCCAGGCCCTCCCCTGTAGCAGGGGCGTTGGCGCGGCGGCGCCACCTATGTGCAGGGGTATGGGGAAACCTGATTTCCCCATACCCCTCCAATCCACTATTTGCACCTTAGAAATCGTGGAGGAAAAAAACCATGACTTCAGATGCCCTTCCAACCGGTCCGCTGTTGCTTGAACAACTGATCTACCAGGTCCGTGGCGTTCAGGCGGCGCGCCTGATTACCGACTCGCAGGGGCAGATTAACGAGATTCACGTCGTGGGTACAGCCCGGCGCAACCCCAAACAGATTGTGCGCGACATCGAGTCGATCCTCTACGTGCGGGGCGGCGTGCGGCTCGACTATCGCAAGATCAGCCTGGTGCAGGTTGCTGAGCGCGATACCACCGCTGCGAGACGCCGGCTGCAACTGCTGGACGTTATGACCAGCGCCCTTGAGGCGGGCACGCGGGTTGAGGTGCGCCTGGCCTTGCAGGAACGGCGTTTCGAGGGCGCCAGCACCGGCAAAAGCGGAGGAGAGACGTCACGCTCCTTGCTGGCCGCCGCTGCCACAATCGAGGCCCTCAACCGCGCCATTGGCGCGCGGGGGTCCTTCCGGCTCGAACGGCTGCAACGCCAACCCCTGGGTGAGCTTGACACCTTCCTGACACACCTCTCATTCGTGCTCGAAGGCAGCCTCGAGGCTCTCCTGGGAGTGAGCATCGTGCGCGAAGACGAGGCCACTGCAGCAGCCCGGGCCGTACTCGATGCGGCCAACCGCCGGGTTGAGCGGCTGTTGAGCGACCCGAACCCATGAGCGACTTGCAAAGTCTCAACTTTTTTGTTACCATTTCACAGCGGATTCGGAAGGCCGGGTGTCTGAATGGAACCGGGCAGATTGCCCGAAGCGGAGCGGAGGGGACCCGATACACACTGGTCATAGCGTATCAACAGCGAAGAAAGGGGTCTCCGAGGATGAAATGGCACGCCCTGAACCTCTACATCAAGGTCTCTCTGCTTATGGGGGCGATCGCCTCACTCCTTCTGGCGGCAGGAGCTGAGGGCAAGTGGGCCTAGGCAGATAGGTACTTCTGGTCCGCACGAGCAGAAGGGGAAAACCCCTTCTGCTTTTTGTACCCTTGTGGATCGGGGCATAGGCTATACTTCACTTCGCGAAGATCCAGGCGAGCAAAATCTTCCCGAAAACGCTCGTTCTTCGGCCACCTGGCAAAGGGCAGAGAAACCAGAGGTCCCCCTGCCCCTGCCCGAAGAGAAGGGCCGGGGGGCTGCGCCATACCCCCAGGACACAATCGGACGACCTGGTTATCTGGACAGGCTCCAGGTACGTCCTCTCACTTGCAGGACACGACGAACCGTCAGGGATCGGCGACTCGGGTCTTCCGACACCACGCGCCGCCACAGGATGAGAAAACGATGAGCACACTGCCACTGGCTGCGCGCTGGTACCTGTACAGCTTGTGGAGCATAGCTCTGCTCGGCGTCGTTGTGGGGGTCACCTCCTCCGGCGGAATGTGGCCTGGTCTGCTCATACTCTGCCTCAGTGGCATCGCCTATGTGCTGGCCGACTACTTCGAGGTTCACTTCGGTCTCGACCAGCGTAGTCGCGTGGCGATGACTGTTGTTGACGCGCCAACCATTTTCCTCGTGCCCATGGCCGGGCCGCCTGGCGTGCTGGTCGTGCTCATTGGCAGCCTGCTGGTGGACCGGCTGCACGGACGGCGATGGTACAAAGGTCTCTTCAATGCTGCGCAGCGCAGCATCACCTTCCTGTTGATGGTCCTGCTGTACCACGCGCTCACCCTGCCCGAAAGCCTGCCCTTCAGCGGCTTCAGGGGATTGTTGACATTTGTGATTCTGGCCGGAGTCTATTATACCCTCAACACGATCCTCGTCTCCACGATTGTCGCCCTGGCCAGCAGCCAGCCGGCGCTCCAGATCTACCGCGCGAGCTTCCGCGAGGTGCACTGGATCCATTTTATTACCCTGCCCTTTGGCGCTATCATGGCTTACATCTGGGCAACCAACCCCTGGTTGACCCTGGTCGCCGTGCTGCCGCTGTTTATGGCCTATCGCTCCTTCAAGGCCATCGCCGGGTTGCAGGAGGAGAGCCAGCGCAACCGCGACCTGGCCAACCATGCGACGCGCCTGATGGATGAGCTGCGCGCCAGGCAGGAGGAGTTGATCCGTTCCTCCCAACTGGCCGCCCTGGGCACCTTTGCCGCAAGCGTGGCCCACGAGTTCAACAATCTCCTTACCGCCATCTACGGCTATACGCAGCTTGGGCTGAGCACCGATGACCCCCAGGAAAAGGACCATGCGCTTGACGTGGCCCGGCGCGCCTGTTCTCGCGGCCAGAGTATCACCCGTGGCCTCCTCTCCTTTACGCGCCAGCGCGAACCGAGGCGCGAGCCCTGCCAGTTGAACGACCTCGTGCACGATACGATCACCTTACTGCGGCCCGAATTTACCCGCCTGGGCGTGACCATCGAGGAGCGCCTGCAACCGCTCCCTGTGGTTCACTGTGATAGCGGCCAGATCACTCAGGTCTTGATTAATCTGCTTACCAACGCCCGTGACGCGATGCGCGATCAGGGTCACGGACAGATCATTGTCAGCACCAGGGTGATCGATAATCAGATCGATCTGTCAATCCGAGACACAGGGGTCGGTATTCCTGCCAAGATGCTCGGTGAGATCTTCAGGCCATTTGTGACAACCAAACATGCGAGCAGCGCCAGGGACACTGGCACCGGTCTGGGACTGGCGATCTGCCGCACCATCGTTGAGAACCACGGCGGCATCATTCAGGCCGAGAGCGAGGTGGGCCGGGGCACAACAATGACGGTACGCCTCCCTTGCAATGAACCGGTCGGCCCCGGGATGATAAACGGCGCCAGCGACGTTGGATTGGACGTGGAGCAGAACCCGAACCACGCTGACGCGCCGCATCCGCCGGCCTGAGGAGCGCACCCCGTATCCTCGCGGACACTCGTTGCCGGCAACGTGGCAAAACCCTCCCGGACCCTTGTATCCATAGCCTGGTTTCACCGATGAAAAAGGACCTTCCGGGAAGGGCAGCACCCTTCCCCCAGGCCGGCGGGTTGGACGAAGGGCCTCCAGCTCCTCCCCGGCGCCGAGCCCTGGCGATGCGAACTACGCGACGTGTCGCCGAGTTCGCTTCACGGGTTGTTGGAATGGGTCTGCTCATCCTCCTGGCAAGCTGCGCCCCCGCGAACCCGCCACAACCACCCGCTCCCCACGGTATGGTTGAGCCCTTTCTCAGCGCCTGGCGACGCGCCGGCGGCGAAGCCCTCGGGCCGCCGCGCACGCCTCCGCTGTGGATCGACGATTTCCAGGTGCAACTCTTCGCCCGTCACGCCATCACTGCCACCGATGGGCAACGTGCCGTGGTCGAACCTCTGGCGCCAGATTGGGAACGCCACTACCCCGATGACCTGCTGCACCTGCCGGCTTCGCCCTTCCGCGCTTCCCTGAGCAACGCCCCGGGTCCCGTGGCGCAACCTTTGCTCCCCCTGACGGCAACGCTGCGTGTGCCAGGCTACAGCGGTCCGATCGAGGTGCGCCTCTTCGATGGCGCCTTGCAACCGGCAGGCATTGCGAGAACGGAGGTCAACGCTGGTCACGGCGAGGTTACCCTGCTACCACGCGGGCATGCCGGAGACCAGTGGGCCGTCGTTGTGATCAACGGGCAGATTGCCGCCGCCCGGAGCCGTCTCTTCACCCTCGATCCCGTCACCGAGTTGCGCACCGGCCAGCCAGATCTCGATGCCCTCTATCCGCGCCTGCGCGCCTTTATGCAGCAAGACATTGTGGCCTATGAACTCGACGGGCGCCCGGTGCGCGGCTATCGCTCCCCCGATAACCCCCTCCTGTGGTTGCGCGACCACGTCTACCAGGGGCGCGGCTTTCGCTACTTTGAACGCGACGTGACCAGCCTGCTCGACGCCTTTCGCACCGCCCAGCGGCCCGACGGCAGCTTTCCCGATGTGATTGACTACCCCGAACGTTCGGTGCGCGCCTTTCGCAAAGAGGTCGAGAGCGACCTGGAGTTCCTCTTCGTGCAGGGCGTGTACGAGGCATGGCAAATGACCGGCGACGAAGACTGGTTGCGCTCCAACCTGGAGGCCATGCGGCGCGCCCTGGGCTACCTCACCAGCGACCCGCTGCGCTGGAACGCTGAACGGGGCCTGGTGCGCCGTCCCTACACCATTGATACGTGGGACTTCTCCTATGGCCCGACGACCATCAGCCCCGATGGACGTCCGGCCCCCCGTCACTGGATCGACGCGGATACGGTCTGGGGAACCTTTCACGGCGACAATACCGGCCTGGCCCACGCCCTGATGTTGATGGCCCGCGTCGAAGAGCGTGTGGGCGACCCGGCCCTGGCCGAAACCTGGCGCGTCCGGAGCCGCGATCTGATGCAACGCCTGAACGACCTGAGCTGGAACGGGCGCTTCTTCACCCACTTCGTCCCCGAGGACCCGGCCTTTCGCCCCGCCGGAGTGGATCCGGCGGCGCAACTCAGCCTCTCCAACGCCTACGCCCTCAACCGCGAGGTGCTGGACCAGTGGCAGGGCCAGCAGATCGTTGAAGAGTACTACCGGCGCCGCGATTTTGGGCGTGCTTTCGCCGAATGGTACAGTATTGATCCGCCCTTCCCGCCGGGAAGTTTCGGCATGGCCGGAGGCAAGGGCGAAAATCCCGGCGAATATGTCAACGGGGGCATCATGCCCCTGGTTGGCGGCGAACTGGCCCGCGGCGCCTTCCACTACGGCCTCGAAGCCTATGGCTTCGACATCCTCCGGCGCTACGCCGAACTCACCCGCCTCACCGGGGCATCTTACCTGTGGTACTACCCCACCGGCGCACCTGGCATCCAGGGACCCGACACCCTGGCCACCGACGGCTGGGGGGCGGGGGCAATGATTGGCGCGCTTATGGAAGGCGCCGCCGGGTTCAATGATCGCGCCAGCGGCTACCGCGACCTGCTCCTCACCCCCCGCTGGGCCGCCGACCCGAGTTTTGCGGAAGTCTACGCCGTGGCGCGCTATGCCGCCTCCGACGGCTACGCGGCCTACCACTGGCGCCGTGAGGCGCACTCCATCACCCTGAACTTCACCGGCAGCGCCGAACGCGCCGAAGTGCGCCTGCTCATCCCCCAGGAGATCGCCACACGCTCGCTCCAGGTGACCCTCAACGGTGCTGGCCTCCCCTCCACCATCCAGGTTACCCGCACCAGCGCCTATGTCGTGGCGACGGTCACCGGCGGCGACGCGGAGATTGCGATCCGCTGGTAAGCAGGCGGGGCGCCGGGGTTCCCCCGTACCGCGCAACGAACGATGAGGTAAAGGAGGTTTTCCTGGGAGGGCGCACGCCTCCCGGACCCTCCCGTCCATCGTCTGCTGTTAAAGGTGAAAAGGAGGGTTTCTGGGAGGGCCGTGCCCTCCCGGCTCCTCCCATCGAATGGTATACTCTTCCTGGTATCCCCGCATCCCCACGCCCTGGAGGCAGCATGGCCAGAACGAACTTCGAGCCGGCACAGCACGGTTTTGCTTTCCCTAACTCGTGGCGGCTGAAACCTGAGGAACGCACCCGCCTGCGCCAGACCCTTGCCCAGTCTACCGGCGAAGCAACCAGCACTCTGGGCAATGACCCCTTCGGCTTCGTGCGCACGATGGTCTCACCGCAGTTGGCCCGGTGGATCGAAACGGCCCTGCCCGACACCTACGGTCTCTGCGGTGGTATGGCCTTTGCCGCCGCAGACTATTTCCGCGCTGGCAAGCCCGTTCCCCACGGCATTACCCCGAACCTGCCCCCCGATAGCGACGCGCCGCTCGACCGGGCCGTGCGCGACTACCTGTGGAAACGCCAGATCGATAGCCTCGCACCCAATGCCCCGCTGTTGCTCTCGTGGATGGCCATGCTCTTCCTGCCCCTGCCCGGCGCCGGTCCGGGCTGGTTGCTGGAGCAGACCCGCGAGCAGTTCACCAACCTTAAGGGCTTTCTCACCCAGGGGCAGCCCTGGCCGATCTGCCTGATTGGCAGTTCGACTTCGCCGTTCAACAACCACCAGGTGCTCGCCATCGGCGTGGACGACCCCGGAGACGGTACCGGCGCCATCTTCGTCTACGACGCGAACTGCCCCGGCCGGACTCAGACCATCCAGCTTGACATGCGCGGCACGGTCCTGCAAGCTACTGAGAGTTGCCCCGGCGCCGAACGTGGCGCCCTGCGCGGCTTCTTCTGCGAACACTACACCCCGGCGCCGCCCCCGGAGTTGTCGCCGGGAAGCCAACGCAAACCGGCCCCGTAATATCATTTTGGATTGTGGATACTGGATCGCCGTACCGCAAAATATGACTACGACTTTCACCGTGACCCCGTGGTGCGCCGACGTGGCCCTGGCAGGCTTCGAGGCGCGCACGCTGACGCTCCCTCCCGACGACGAAGGACCGGTCATCGCCACGCTGGTGCGCCGCCGCGCCGCCGCTCCGGCGGGTCGCACGGTGCTCTACCTTCACGGCTTTGTGGATTATTTCTTCCAGACCCATCTGGCCGAGGCCTTCAATGCCCACGGCTACCACTTTTACGCCCTCGACCTGCGCAAGTGCGGCCGCTCATTACGTCCCGGCCACACGCCGAACTTCTGCGTCGATCTCCGCGAGTACTACGCCGAACTTGACGCTGCCATCACCCTCATCTTCAACGAAGAGGACCGCCCCTGGCTCGTGCTCAACGGCCACTCTACCGGCGGCCTTATTGCCGCGCTGTATGCCCACGAGGGACGTTGGCGCGAGCGGATCAAGGCCCTGTTCCTGAACAGCCCCTTCTTCGCCTTTCATCTCCCGTGGCATCAAATTGCGCCCGCGCGCCTGCTTGCCGGCGTGGGCCGCTGGCGCCCCCGTCTCGCCGCCAATGGCTCGGTCTCACCGTTCTACGCCCACAGCCTGCACCGCGCCTACTATGGCGAATGGGAGTTCAACCTGGACTGGAAACCGATCGAGGGCTTTCCGGCCTATGCCGGGTGGATGCGTGCGGTGATGCGGGGACAGCGCCGGCTCCAGGCCGGACTGGAGATAGCCTGTCCGGTGCTGATTATGCACTCGGCGCGTTCGGTGCTGCTCTCGCGCTGGGACGAACGCCTGCTGCGCGCCGATGCGGTGCTCAACGTTGCCCATATGCGCCGGTACGGGCCGGGCCTTGGCCCCCGGGTGACGCTGGTCGCCATCGAGGGCGGTATGCACGACCTGACGCTCTCGGCCGCGCCGGTGCGCGCGCGGGTCTTCGCAGAACTATTCGCCTGGCTGGAATGTTGGCCCCATGCCCGGTAGGGCCGAAAGCACTGGCACAACCCGGCGCTTCGGCCCTGCCGGACCGTCAGAACACCCCGTAGGCCACGAATGCGCCGATCACGCACCCTGCCGCCAGGAGGAACCCGGCGACGACCTGCATCGGCGTGTGGTTGCGCGTTCGCACTCGCGCCCATCCCAGGGCCAGGGCGCACAGCCAGAGGGCCAGGCCCAGCGGCTCGGAGTAGAGCGCGGCCAGTGTCGCCGTCGAACCCATACTGGAGGCGTGGATGCTGATCTTCCAGTACAGGTTGATGATCCAGGCCAGCACACTGAGGGCGATGCTTGAGGCTGCCATCGCCAAAATGGGCGGCGGCGCGCCGAGCAGTTGCAACACCACCATACCGGCCACCAGGTTGGCGATGCCAAAGAGGTACAACTCGTTGCGTTGCGAGCGTACCGAGATATCGTCATCGGTATAGGCGCCCTGCCGCAGGCGAATGGTGAAAAAGAGCGTCGGCGGCAGCACCTGCAGCCCGGTGCAGAGCAAGGCCCAGTACAAACCCGCCTGGCGCGGCTCAACCCCAAGCAGGCCAACGATAAAGATGCTGACCACGCCGAGGAACACCGGATGCAACACCTGCGAGATAAGCCGGGCCACGGCATAGCCGCGGCCCGGCGCTGCCCCCCGCTGGATGGCCTCAGCGGTCAGATCGTTCTGTGCAGACATGATCACGCGATCCTTTACTCGGTCCACCGACGCCAAGCGTCCGGTAGCATGCCAATAAACGCTGCGCGGCCGTCTCCCAGCGAAACCGCTGCGCCTGGGCCGGGCCAGCGGCCCGCAGGCGCGCGTCGTCGCGCAGGGCGTGGATAATGCCGTCGGCGATGGCGGCTTCGTCAAACGGATCCACCAGCACCGCCGCCTCACCAGCGACCTCGATCAGGCTCGACACCCCCGAGGTTACCACGGGAGTGCCACACGCCAGGGCTTCCAGCACCGGCAACCCGAAACCCTCGTACAGCGAGGGATACACAAAGGCCCGCGCAAGATTATACAACGCCGGAAGATCTGCATCCGCAACAAAATCAAGAAAATGCACCCGATTCTGGAGCCCCAGCCGCTCCACGGTAGCGAAGGTCTCCTCGTAGAGCCAGCCGCGCCGTCCCGCAATCACCAGGTGCAGCTCAGGATCAGCGAGACGGGCAAAGGCGCGCACCAGACGCGGCAGGTTCTTGCGCGGCTCCAGTGTCCCAACGAAGAGGACGAAGCTCGCAGGCAACCCTAAGCGCGCGCGGGTCGCTTCCAACACGGCCGAGGGCAATGGCCGGAAGCGGGGATCTACACCGGGGTAGATCAGGCGGACCTGTGCACCTTCAATGCCAAGCAGCCGCGCAAGGTCCGCCGCTGTAGCTTGCGAGTCGACCAGCACCATATCGGCGCGACGCAGCGCCCGTGGCACGGCGCGGGTGAGGTAGCGCCGTAGCCCGGCCTCGGCGCACTCTGGCCGCACCAGAAAGGTGAGATCGTGAACAGTGACCAGGGTACGCGCGCGGGTTGGCGGCAGGACAAAATCAGGGGCATGCAGCAGATCAAGAGGGCCTACCAGAGCCTCGGCAGGCAGCGGTAATCGCAGGCGCTGCCAGAGAATGGTCAGCAGGCGCGGGCTGAGGGGGATGGGGCGAAGCTGAACACCGGGATGCGCCGCGCCCAGGGCGCGTAGATCGGCCAGATAGGGCGACGCGGCGGGCAGGCCGCCCGCCGCGTAGAAGAGGTGATAGGTGATCGATGGATCGAGACCGACAACGGCACGGATCAACTCGCGCGTATAGCGCCCGATCCCCGCGCCCTGCCATACCGCTGCGGTATAATCAACCCCGATGCGCATGTGCCTGGAACCAAACCACGGGCACGAGAGTGGGGCAAACCGGTTTTCCCCCACCACTCCAACCGGCGTCGGGGCGCCGGCGCCTCTCCACGGGCCAGGGGCCTGGAGAAACCCGGTTTCCCCGGCTTCCTTAGCTTGCCCTGGAGCGCCGGCGCCTTTCCACGGGCAGGGGCCTGGGGAAACCAGGTTTCCCCATAATGATCAGCGCCGTTTACTGAAAATGTAGGCGATAAAGCCCCCCACGACGATGCTCCAGAAATTGATCAAGCGATCGAGGAAGGTAACGGCCGCGCCCAGATGCTTATCAACCCCGAAGAAGGTGAGCACCACGGTGATCGTACCTTCCACGACCCCAAGGCCGGCAGGGGTGATCGGCAGCGCGGTGAGCAATGAAGAGGAGAGGGCCACGAAAATGATCGCCGAGAGGGAGAGGGTTCCAATGGCCGGGCCAAGCGCCTCGATCACGAAGAAGAGCCGGAAGCCCTCGAGCAGCCAGACCCCCGCGGTTAACACAATCAGGCGGGGCAGAATGGCGGGGCTGAACGAGCGCAGGGCGGCATACTCAAAGCGCCCGTAAAAGGCGTGCAGTCGGCGTGGCAACACCCGGTACACCAGCGGGCTAAACCAGCGCATTCCCGCCAGGCCGCCGAGGATCATCAGCACCAGCAACCCGCCAAAGCCGAAGACAATCTGCGTGCCTTCGGGCATATGCGCCCCGAAGGTAAAGTAGGCCGAGATGACCAGCATACCGAATAGCCCGAGCATATCGAGCAGGCGCTCGGCAAAGATGGTGCCGATCGAGGTCGAAAAACTGACCTTCCCATTATGCTTGAGCAGGTAGGCCCGGTAGGCGTCGCCAAGTTTGGCCGGCACGATGCAGTTCGCGAACCAGGAAAGATAGATGTATTCGATTAGCGCGGGCATCGAGGCCCAGCTACTTCGTCCCTTATCAACCGGCACGCCCGCATTGCGTAACAACACGCGCCAGCGTAGCGCCCGCAGGGGGAAGGTCAGATAAAAAACGCCCAGACCGGCGAGGAGCAGCCAGGGGTTAGCCTGCCGCATGTGCTGCCAGGTAGTCGCCAGATCAATATCCAGCCCGCGCAGGGCAAAGATGACAATCGCGACGGCGAGGCCAAAAGAGATGAGGGTGCGCGGGCTCCGCAGGCGCTCCCACAACGAAAATCCTTCGCGCGCGATCTCGGCCTCAGGAGAAACCTCAGGCGTAACCGGCAGTTCCACCGGTACTGGCGCATCACCGGCAGATGCTCCCTTGGTATTGTCTGCGATCATGCCTCAGCCTGCCTCCTGTGGGTGGTGCGCGATGCGACTCGCTTGACAACCTGGCTGTGACGAGTTGATTTTTTTTGCGTGGAGGGCTGCGCCCTCCCGCGCTCCCTCCGGTCCGTATCCGCCATCTCTGGCGGTGTCAGACCACTACATTCCGGAGGAGTATACCGTATTTTGCACGGTTGAGCCAGTAACAATTCTCTTAGCGATTCTTCATTGAACATTTAGGCGCCTATGACCATAACGAGACTTCCTCGCGGCGGGGGCCTGCGACTCCCGCAGAATTTCCCTTTCCAGAGCGGCACGGCTTCACCGCGCCGCTCTGGAAAGGGCTTGCGGCGAGGCAAAGCCCCTCCAGACTCGAAACCGTACCGGGTGGAGTAGGAAGGTGTTTTCCTGAGAGGGCGAAGCCCTCCCGGGCCAGAGGAACGCCTGTTTCTCCGGGGACAGCCGGACACTTCCAGATCCACTCGGTACAACCTGACTTCACCTCAGGCACGGGCGCGATGGTCAGGCAACACCTCTTGCCGGTACCACTCCCAGAAGCGCGCCAACCCCTCCTCAACCCTTGTGCCAGCCCGAAAGCCAAGCATGCGAGCCGCCTTTTCGGTGGAAGCGTAGGTGATCGGCGGCTCGGTGGGCGGTAGCGGCTGGTCCTCAATCACCGCGCGTATTCCGGTAATCTGTTCCAGCAAGGCGACAAAGCGCTGGAGTTCGACGGGGCTTGAATTGCCCAGATTGAAGATCTCATAGCCCTGCGCCCGATCAAGCGCCGCGAGAACTCCCGCTACGATGTCATCAACATAGGTGTAATCGCGGTACAGCTTTACCCCGCGCTGAAACAACACGATCGGTTGCCCGCACACCATTCTATCAACAAAGATGTACGGCGTCATATCCGGACGCCCGCGCGGGCCGTAAACAGTGAAGAAGCGCACCACGCTCATCGGCGTGCCGTAGAGGCTGTGGAACGTATAGCCCAGCACCTCGGCGGCTTTCTTCGTCGCGGCATAGGGCGAAAGGGGGCGGTCGGTGGTGTCGCACTCTTCAAACGGCAACCTGGTCGCGCGTCCATAGACCGACGAGGTCGAGGCGAGCACAAAGCGTTCGACCTCATAGCGCCGGGCCAGTTCCAGCACTTGTACGGTGCCGCCAACGTTGACCTGCTCGTAGAGCGCGGGGTTGGCAATCGAGGGCCGTGGGCCGGGCAGCGCCGCCAGGTGCACCACCCCGCGCGGACGATAGTGCTCAAACACCGCGGCCAGCGCTTCGCCGTCACGGATATCGGCCTCGACCAGCACAAACCCTGGTTGGGTAGCGGCCCAGGCCAGATTGCGCCGTTTGCGCTCAGGATCGTAGTAGGGGGTGAAGTTATCAACGCAGATCACCCGTTCACCACGGCGCAGGAGCGCATCAACCGTATGGCTGCCGATGAAGCCCGCGCCGCCGGTCACGAGACAGGTCATGGCCGGTCCTCCTCTCCAGGCACGAGATTGCTGTTCCAGGTTGATCGCTCCCGCGGGCAGGGGGATGGAGAAACCTGGTTTCCCCGTCCCCCTCCACCTCACATCAGCAGGGTCACGGCGGGTCCGAGGGAAGCGACACCTCGCACGTATGGAGCACGGCCCAGATGGCGCCCAGTTGCAGGCCCATGTTCAGCACGTGCAGGTTCTCAAACAGGTTATGGGCAGCCACAGCAACAACCACTCCGGCCCCGCCGACTGCTACCCCGGACCACAACCAGCCGCGCGCAGCACGCGCCGCACGGACCACCTGTGCCATTACCGCGCCGATCAGGAGCAGGTAGGCCGCAAGGCCAACCAGTCCGGCCTCGGCGGCAATATGCAGGTAGTAGTTGTGCGCGTGGCCCCGCGACGCATACCAGGGCCGCACACTGAACGGCGGCGCATCTGGAGCGGGCGTTCGCTCATAGGCGATGGTGTAGTTGCCCGGTCCGACGCCAAGCAGGGGCCGGCTGCGGAACATGTTCCAGCCGGCCTGGAGGTGGGCCATACGCTCCACCACGGCGAAATTCTCAGGGGTCACGGCAACCCCGCGCACGTCAAAGAGGCGCAGGTTGCGCACCAGACTGATGGCGCGCTGCTCGACCGCATCGGGCAACAGGCCGCCCCCGCCGAGCGCCAGGAGCACCACACCCGGTCCGGCAACGGCTACCAGCAATCGCCGGACCAGTCTACGCAGATCGGCTGGCAGCAACGCAAACGCGGCACCAAGCAGCGCCAGCATGCCGGCCATGGCCCCGATCCACCCGCCCCGCGAGAAACTGGCGATCAGCGCCCCGCCGGTCAGAAGCGCGGCCACGCTGGCGAAAGCCAGCGTGAGGAGAGCCGGCCGGCGCGGCGCCCCCTGCCGCAGACCCACCAGGGCAAACAGGGCCAGGCCCACGGCGAGGGGCCAGGCCTGGTTCATGTATCCGGCGAAGGAGTTAGGCTGGCCAATCGTGCCGTAGGCCCGCACCCGCCCGCCTCCGATCCCAAAACTTTCAGGACCCAACCCCAGAGCAAACTGGACCAGTCCCAGCGCGCCCGTTACCGCGGGGGCCGCCAGCAGGCACACCAGCAGGCCCCAGACCCGCCAGGGCTGGCCACGACGCGGACCTGGTCCCGGTTCATCCTCCATGGCACGCCCGAAAGCAGGAGTGAACCACGGTTCGCGCCGGACCTCCCTCCTCCCTACGCCACCCAGGGCGCGGAGGGCCAGCACATAGACCAGCAGCACCGTGAACCACCGTGCGGTCTCGCGCAACCCTTCAGCGAGGCTAAAGGGCGTGAACACAGCGGAGAGTGCCAGCGTCCACACAAAGCCACCCAGGGGCAGGAAGAGCGGCCCCGGGATCAGCGGTTGCTCAGGGAAGGCAAAGAGGTGTAGCGCCAGACTGGCCGCCGCCAGGAGCAGAGCGGCCTGGGTGACGGTAAGACCGCCGGGCAGGAGCCACACCTCCTGCACCGGCACCGATAGCACCAGCAGATAGAGCGCCCAGATTGGGGCGAGCAGGGCCAGGGTGGCGGCCAGGGCGCCGATGACGAGCACCGCGGAGAGCGTGAGCGGCAGGGTTGCCGCCCCCAGGCCCAGGGCGATGGCGCCAACCAGAGTCGCCAACCCCGCACTCCGCGCCTCCCGCCCGGAACCCCAGACCCCCGCACGCCGGTCCATCACCTACAACTCACCCCGGCGCCGGAGCTCGTCACGGAACCAGGGAATAGTCTGCTGCAACCCCTCTTCCAGGGTCACCAGCGGCGCCCAACCCAATACCCGTCGGGCCCTGGCAATATCCGGTTGGCGCACCTGCGGATCATCGCGGGTGCGGAGATCCTTATAGACAATCGGGCTCTTGCTGCCGGTCAACCTGATTACCACATCGGCAAACTCACGGATCGTGAACTCGCCGGGATTACCGATGTTAACCGGCTCAACTTCATCTGAGAACAACAGGCGATAGACCCCTTCAACCAGATCGCTCACGTACTGAAAACTGCGGGTTTGCGAACCATCGCCATAGACGGTCAGCGGTTCATTCTTGAGGGCCTGCTGGATAAAATTAGGCACCACCCGGCCATCGCGGAGACGCATGCGCGGCCCATAGGTATTGAAGATCCGCACGATGCGCGTATCGAGGCCGTGGTAGTTATGGTAGGCCATCGTCATCGCCTCGGCGAAGCGCTTGGCCTCATCATAGACGCCCCGCGGCCCAACGGGGTTGACGTGACCGTAGTAGCTCTCGGGTTGAGGATGCACCTGTGGATCGCCGTACACCTCGGAGGTAGAGGCCAGCAAGAAGCGCGCCCCCTTCGCCCTGGCCAGACCCAGCGCCTTGTGCGTGCCCAGGGCGCCGACCTTGAGGGTCTGGATCGGCAGTTCCAGGTAATCAATCGGCGAGGCCGGCGAGGCGAAGTGCAGAATGGCATCAAGCGGCCCATCAACGTAGATATAATTCGTAACATCGTGCTTGATAAACATAAAGCGGGGATGGCCCGCGAGGTGCGCGATGTTATCCGTGGTCCCGGTGATCAAATTATCCATAGCGATTACCTCGTGGCCCTCGCTGAGAAACCGGTCAGTAAGATGAGAGCCGAGGAAACCCGCGCCACCGGTAATAAGCACGCGCATGCTGAGTCTTCCCTCTCCGTCGTCAATAGGCGCCGCGACCGCTGATCAGCACGGGGATGAGCATGAGCAGGATGCGGAGATCCATGCTGACCGACCAGTTCTCGGCGTAGTAGATATCGAGGCGAACCTGCTCATCAAACGACATATCACTTCGTCCAAGGGCCTGAGCCAGGCCAGCGCACCCCGGCAGCACCTCCAGCCGGCGGCGATGCCAGGATTCATAGCGCGCCACCTCATCAGGAAGCGCAGGGCGCGGGCCGATCAGGCTCATCTCCCCCCGCAACACGTTCCAGAACTGCGGCAACTCGTCAAGACTACTCCTGCGCAAGAAACGCCCAAAGCGGGTAATACGCGGGTCATCGCGCATCTTAAACAACGGCCCATCGGCCTCATTTCGGGCGACCAGATCAGCCTTGCGCGCCTCGGCATCGGGCACCATGGTCCGGAACTTGTAACACACAAAGGGTTGCCCGCCCTTGCCCACGCGAACCTGGCGGAACAGCACCGGACCGCGCGAGTCCAGCTTGATCAGCAGGGCAATGAGGGCGATAAGGGGAAGCACAAACGGCGCCGTCAGGATCACCGTGGCTACGTCAATGGTGCGCTTGAGCAGCAGATTGGCGCCGCTCAGCCGGATCTCCTTGGGCCGCAGCAACGGCACACCGCTCAGTTGCAGCACATCCACCCGGTCGAAGCTTAACTGGTACAGATCCGGAGCTAGCTGGTATCTGACCCCCAGGCGCTGGCAAACGGCCACCAACTCTGGCAGGCGGCCCTGCTCGGAAAAGGGCAGGGCCAGAATAACCTGCTGTGCGCCACTCTGCACAACGGCGCGTTCCAGGTCCTCCAGCTTGCCCAGGTGGCGATAGACCCGCGTGGCCCGGCCATTCGCAACAATCGGCCGGTCGTCAACATATCCCACCAGCGTGTAGCCCAGGCCCGGAGACGAGGCAATACCATTCATCACCTGCTGGCCCAGGCCGGTTCCGCCAACTACCAGCACCCGATCCTGGCCAACCCCGTGCGACCACTGCCAGTGCCGCACACTCGCCAGCGCGATCCTCCAGCCGCTGAGGAGCGTGAAAATGCTCACCCCGGCGAAGGCGAAGATCAAGCGTGAATAGTAGAATGGCTTATAGAGGAACACAAAAATGATCAACAGGGCCAGTCCGGTCACCAGACTGTTAAAAATGACACCAAGTTGATCGAAGAGACTCAGCCGGGGAGCGGTGCGATACAGGCCCCGACTGGCGAAGCGCACCGCGAGGAAAAGCATCAGCGGCAGGACCGAAGGTAGCAAAAAGGCGCTAAAATCCACATAGTTCTTCGTGGCAACCTCGAGTACCACGCGGTCGAACGGTGGGGGCCAATCGGCCAGGTAGCGCAACCAGTAGGCAATGGCAAAACCGGCAAAGATTAGCGCCTGATCAAGGGCCACTACCCCTACGATCGCCAGGCGCCGCAGGCGCCGCTCAACCCAGGGCTGTTCAGGGGCAGTCAGTACCGGCTGAGTGGTCTGGTGGATGCTTCTATCCATCCGGGTTCTCCCACGTACCCGGCTAATTGCGAAGGGGCCATGCGCCCATGCTATCAGACAGGGCACTGCAGGGCTCCGCCTATCGCTCCACCGCTACCTCCTCACGCCAGCCCGGTCGGGGACGAGCCATAACGTGTTGGATAGCGCCCGTGATCTGATCCTGGCCCGGGTACGGCGACCCATGTGATTGGTGATCGGCCAGAGCGCGAGCCGGGTATGCGCGGATTGTACCATACTCTAGTACTGCATCCGAGAGTCGCAGCATTGGCTGCGCCAATGCTCGACCTTACCGGGCGGGGGCCGAACCTGGTTGACGGGGCGGGAACTGTACCTTACGCTATCTGCCGGGTACCATCGTTAACCCCGTCCCCGCCATCAGTGGGTCGGGACCGGAGGCTCTCGAGATACAGCGAGACGCCAGGGATAGCTGCGACCATCAGCATGAGCGCGAGAAGAGCAAGCCAGGCCATAGGTCCCCTAACCAGGGCATGTTTCAGCATTGAGCGTTCCAGTTTGACCGTTGCTCCAGCGTTCCTCGTAACCAGTCTGTGGAGATGTGGGCCAGACTGTTAAGCGAATTTGAAACACGCCTTACATCATTATATCGATTACTATGCAAGAGACGATGCGAAACGCTTAATGGACACACTTGCCTGCTGGCCTGCCTTGCGTCACTGGAAGGCAGTCTATACTACCACACTTGCGCCAGGGCGCAAGTGGAGACGAACCACAGCAGAGCCTGTGCCAGGTGCGCCTCTGGCGGCAGGGTTCAGGGTCTGGGGCGACCTGGTCGTCCCCCTCCCAACCCCCCGTTGGGGGGAGGCGCCGGACTCACTTCCCCGGTGGGGGAGGGGGCGGAGTTCCTGAAAAACTCAGTGCACAGACTTATGAGCGCCATACGCGGGGCATCTGGTATGATACTGTGGGGAAAGGGAATCTGCTCGCCCTTGCGGAGCCTGCACTGGGAGCCAGCCATGGGTTACGAACCTTCCGAGACCAGACCATCTGAAGAGAGAAGCACAGAAGCACGGCCTGGCCAGGGTCCGTTCCGGGCGAACGAAAGTCTGATCGAGCGCCGCATTCGCGAAGCCGAGGCCGCGGGTATGTTTGCGAATCTGCCAGGGGCAGGTCAACCGCTGCGCCTGGATGACGACGCTCACGTGCCGGAGGATCTGCGACCTGGCTATCGCTTGCTCAAGAATGCGGGCTACGCCCCCGCGTGGATCGAACTGCAAAAGCACATACACGCCGAACTGGCCGATCTGGAGCGCTGGCTGGCCCGTGTCACCGAACGTTGGACGAGGACCGGCCCGCTGGAGCGGGAGCGCCTGCGCGCAGAGTACACGCAGAAGGTGCGCGAACTGAACCGGCAGATCACCACCTACAACCTGATCGCGCCACCTGCGGCCGGGCAGTTGCCGTTGCGTCGGCCCGGCCACGAATTGGCGGAGTAAACGCCTTTCCAGACAGAGGGGCGCAGGGAAACCAGGTTTCCCCACGCCCCTGCCCGAGGGGAAGGACCGGAGGGTGCGGTCCACCTGGAGCTGCGCCCTTATGCCGCGCGGGCGGCAGCCGGCTTGAGCTCCTCGGCGCCCTCAGCGGCGTTTTCGATGCGCGCCACGGTCTCCCTGGGCATCACGGTCCAGAAGAGGTTGCGGTAGTTCTCCCATCGGGCAAGGATTTCGGCGCCGCGGGGGCTGCCGGTCAACTCGACATGCCTGCGGATCAACTGCTGCACGCGAGCCTCATCGCGGGCGCTCATGGGCCGCAACTCGATCAACTGCGGGTTGTAGCGCCGCTCGAAGCTGCGGGTTTCATCCAGCACATAGGCGACGCCGCCGGTCATACCGGCGCCGAAATTGCGTCCGGTCGGCCCCAGGATCACCACAGCGCCGCCGGTCATGTACTCGCAGCCATGGTCGCCCACGCCCTCCACCACAGCAACGGCCCCGCTGTTCCGCACGGCGAAGCGTTCACCGACCTGACCGGCGGCGTAGAGTTCGCCGCCAGTGGCGCCGTAGAGCAGGGTGTTGCCGGCGATGACGTTCTCGTGCCAGGCGAAGCGCGCCTGCGCGTCAGGGGCAACCACAATCACGCCGCCGGCCATTCCCTTGCCCACGTAGTCATTGGCCTCACCGATCAGCCGCAACTCCACTCCTGGCGGGTTGAAGGCACCGAAGCTCTGACCGGCGCTCCCCCGCAGGTGAATGGTGATTGTCCCGTGGGGCAGGCCCTTATCGCCATAGATCTGGCCGATCGCTCCCGCAAGGCGGGCGCCCACGCTGCGATCGCGATTGCGGATCGTATAGTTCAGGCTAACCGGGCCGCGGGCGGCCAGGGCGCCGCGCGTGTCGAGCATGATCCGGTCGTTGAGGCTCTCCTCGGCTGGCAGGAGATTGCCCCCGCCAGCGTGGCGAATCTCGTGACCGACGACCATGCGCGCCGCACCGAGAAGGGGAGTGAGATCGAGATCGTCGGCGCCGGGATGCCCGGTGTGGCGTTGCCGCAGCAGATCGGTGCGACCGACGGCCTCGTTGAGCGAACGCAGGCCAAGCGAGGCCAGGATTTCACGGATCTCCTGGGCCAGGTAGCGGAAGAAAGCTATGATCATCTCGGGCTTGCCCGGGAACCGGGCGCGCAGTTCGGCCCGCTGGGTGGCGATGCCGACCGGGCAGGTGTTGTTGTGGCAGGCGCGGGCCATGATACAGCCCTCAGCCACCAGGGCTGCCGTGCCGAAGGAGAACTCGTCGGCGCCGAGGAGCGCGGCCATCACTACATCGCGCCCCGTCTTCAGCCCCCCGTCGGCACGGACGCGCACCCGCCCGCGCAACCCGTTGAGCACCAGGGTCTGCTGGGTCTCGGCCAGGCCGAGTTCCCAGGGCAGACCGACGTTCTTGATGCTGCTAAGCGGCGCCGCGCCAGTGCCGCCAGCGTGGCCGCTGATCAGGATAATGTCGGCATAGCCCTTGGCGACACCCGCGGCGATAGTGCCCACCCCGACCGTGGACACCAGCTTCACGCTGACGGTGGCGTTGGGGTTGACCTGTTTGAGATCGTAGATCAACTGGGCCAGATCCTCGATACTGTAGATGTCGTGGTGCGGCGGGGGCGAGATCAGCGCCACGCCGGGAACAGTATGGCGGATGCGGGCGATCTCCTCGTTGACCTTATGGCCGGGCAGTTGCCCACCCTCGCCAGGCTTGGCCCCCTGGGCCATTTTGATCTGCAACTCGCTGGCGCTGGCCAGATAGGCCGGTGTGACTCCGAAGCGCCCCGAGGCCACCTGCTTGATGCGGCTGTTACGTTCGTCCTTGAAGCGCTCGGCGTCTTCGCCGCCCTCACCGCTGTTGGCCAGGCCGCCGAGGCGGTTCATGGCGATCGAGAGCGTCTCATGAGCCTCTTTGCTGGTCGAGCCATGGCTCATTGCCGCGGTGCTAAAGCGCCTGACGATCGCCTCAACTGGCTCGACTTCATCGAGCGGCACAGGAGGACCGGCAGGCACGTACTCCAGCAAATCGCGCAGTTCCGTCGGAGGGCGCGCGTGCACCAGATCGGCGTAGGCGCGGTAGAGGGCATAGCCCTCGGGGCTGATGCGGTCGCGGCTATCACCGTTGAGCGCGTGGGGATTCTGGACGGCTCGGTGCAGGGCGTGGATGACCGGCGGACTGAAGGTGTGGTACTCCCCATCTTTCTTGAACTTGTAGAAGCCGGGGTGCGGCAGGGCCGGGGCGGCATCACCGAAGGCCTTGCGCTGGCGGGCGCGCACGTCGTGCTCCAACTTCTCCAGGCCCACACCGCCGATGCGCGACGGCGTACCGGTGAAGCATGCGTCGATCAGTTCCTGGTCCAGACCCACGGCCTCGAAGATCTGCGCGCCACAGTAGCTATCGAGGGTGGAGATGCCCATCTTCGACATCACCTTCAGGAGGCCCTTCTCGAGCGAGGTGATCAGATTGTGCTCGGCCTCTTCGGCCAGGGTGCGCGAGCGGGGATCGTCGCGCACCTTCTCGACCGGAGCATTGGCCGTTTTCTGGCGCAGGGCCTCGCGCTCCAGGGCAAGCTGGCGCACGCTGGCAAGGGCGAGGTAGGGGTTGACCGCCTCGGCGCCGTAGCCGGTCAGACAGGCCAGGTGGTGCACCTCGCGCAGTTCGCCGGTTTCGACCACGATGCTGCAGAGCGTGCGCAGGCCAGCGCGGATCAGGTAATGGTGGACGGCGCCGACGGTCAGGAGCACGGGAACCGGCGCATGCGAAGGGTCAACGCCGCGATCGCTAACGATCAGAATCGACACCCCGGCGCGCACGGCCTCGGCGGCCTCGGCGCGCAGGCGCTCCAGCGCCTCGGCCAGAGTCTCATCGGGGCGCAGCAGGGCCATCACCGTGGCCGTGCGCAGGGCCGGATCGTTTTGTGCGCGGATAGCGGCGATCTGCGCGTCGGTCAGCACCGGCGAGGTCAGTTGCAACAGATGGGCGTGCTCGGGCGTCTCGGTGAGCACATTGCCACGCCGGCCCAACCCGACGCTAAGCGACATCACCATCTCTTCGCGCAGCGGGTCAATTGGCGGGTTGGTGACCTCGGCGAAGCGCTGCTTGAAGTAGTGGAAGAGCGGACGACCCAGCTCCAACTGTGAAAGCACCGCCGCGGGCGTATCATCGCCCATCGAACCCACCGGCTCGTGACCGGTGCTGGCCATGGGCTTCAGAATAACGCTCATTTCCTCGGACGTATAGCCGAAGGCCATCTGCAAGGGCAGCAAATCGGCGCTCAGGATGGCGGCATCTGCTTCCTCTGGCGTCTCCGGCTCGGAGGGCGGCAACGTGCGCAGATGCTGGCTAACCCAGGCGCTGTAGGGCCGCAAGCCGGCGAGGTAGCTCTTGACATCTTCATTGGTAAAGAAGTGGCCGGTAGCGGTATCCACGGCGATCATCTGCCCGGGGCCGAGCTTGCCCTTGTGGACGACCCGGCGATCGTCTACGCTGACGGCGCCGACTTCGGAGCCGGCGAACACCAACCCGTCGTCGGTGACGATGTAGCGTGCCGGGCGCAGGCCGTTGCGGTCGAGGGCCGTGCCGACGATGCGCCCGTCGGAGAAAGTCAGGGCGGCGGGGCCGTCCCAGGGTTCGATCAGACAGGCATGGTACTGGTAAAAGGCGCGCAGGGCCGGCGACAGATCCGGCACCTTCTCCCAGGCCTCAGGGACGAGCATAGTGAGGGCGTGGCGAATATCGCGTCCGCCGATCACCAGCAACTCGAGGGCATTGTCGAGCATCGCCGAGTCGGAGCCGCGCTCATCGAGCACCGGCGTCAGGGCCGCGGGGCCATCCACCGGGCCGGCAGCGAGGAAATCGGGAGGCAGGTGCAGCACCGCCTGGCGCGCGCGCATCCAGTTGGCATTGCCCTGGATGGTGTTGATCTCGCCGTTGTGCGAGAGCATGCGGAAGGGCTGGGCGCGCTCCCAGGTGGGAAAGGTATTGGTCGAATACCGCTGGTGATACACGGCGATGGCGGTAGTGAAGGCCGGGTCGCGCAGATCGAGGTAGAAATTGGCCAGATGGCTGCCGAGGAGCAACCCTTTGTAGACGATGGTGCGGCTCGAAAGCGAGGGCACGTAGGCGGCGAGGTTCTCGCGCTGGAAGGCGGCTTCGATGGCCTTACGCACCAGGTAGAGGGTACGTTCAAAAGCGACATCATCGAGACCGGCGGGACGCGCGATCAGCGCCTGGCGGATCAACGGCATCGCCGCCCGGGCGCGCTGGCCGAGGGCCTCGGGGTCAACCGGAACGTCGCGCCAGGCCAGGAGCGTCAGGTTGCGCTCCGCGAGGGCCTGGGCGACGATGGTACAGGACGCGGCGCTGGCGCCCTCGGCCTGCGGCAAAAAGAACATCCCGACTGCCAGATCCGCCGGCTGCGCGGTGATGCCCTGGCGACGCAACTCGCGGAGCATCAACTCGCGCGGGATCTGGGTGAGCACGCCGGCGCCATCGCCCGTTTTCGCATCGTCGGCGACCGCGCCGCGATGCTCCAGGTTTCCGAGGGCCTCAAGGGCCATGGAGAGGATCTCATGGCCAGGTTGGCCGCTGATCCGGGCGACAAAGCCGATCCCGCAGGCGTCGTGCTCAAAACGCGGGTCGTACAATCCATGAGCGTCGCGCACAGGAAGTTGCATCGTTACCACCTTACACTCCAGCGAAAAACAGACAAATGCCCACCGTGCCCTCGGCCCTTCGAGGGTGTGGCGGGCATCATTGGCATACCGGTTTGCCGACACCGGCGGATACATAAACCGCCCCGTAGCGCGTCATTGCGCCAACGAGGCCGGGCGGGCCGGGGACCTTGGCCCGAATGGAGCGATCCTGGGTACTTCCGCGAACCTGCCAGACGAACCGGGGGGTGCAAAAAGCCGCCGGACTCCTCCATTGAGCTTCCGGCAGCGCCTCACTGCACCGCACAGATGGGATCATTAATTTCGTGTTATGTAGGACTATACAATGTTCTGCGGGCACTGTCAATATCACCGTCCAATCATCGCGGCGGTATTTTGTGCGGAAGATCCAACAGCGGGGGGCAAACCTGTGCTACACTGGCAGGGCCATGCAAGCACCGCGCATCGCCTACTGTTCGCCCGTGAACCCGGCGCCCTCGGGCATCTCCGACTACAGTGAGGAGTTGCTGCCCTACCTCGGCCAGTACGCTGAGATCGTGCTGTTTGTCGAGGATGGTTTGCGCCCGGCCAACCCCCGCCTGGCGCAGCACCTGAAGGTGCTGCCGATCCGCTGCCTGCCGCGCGAACTGCGGCGGCGACGCTACGATGCCCTGGTGTACCACATGGGCAACAGCCCGGCGCACGGGGCGATCTGGGACGCCGCCCGGCGGCTGCCCGGCGTTGTCGTACTGCACGATTTTGTGCTGCACCATTTCATGCTCTGGTACGCCGCCAGCCGGCTGCGGGACGTGCAGAGCTACGTTCGCGCGATGGAAACGCGCTACGGCGCACCTGGCGCGCACATGGCCCAGCTTATGATCCGCTCGCGTTTCACCGATGCAGCCTTCGACTTCCCCTGCTGTGAACCGGTGCTTGACGGCGCCATCGGTCTGATCGCCCATAGCCGCTACGTGGTCGAGCGCGCCGCCGCGCTGCGTCCCGACCTGCCCATGGCCGTCGTGCCAATGGGTGTCCCGCTGCCGAACGTACCCTCCCGCGAGGAGGCGCGCGCACGTCTCGGCCTGCCCCCAGAAGCGGCGGTGCTGGCGAGTTTCGGCCACATCAACGCCTGGAAGCGGGTCGAGCCGGCGCTGCGGGCGCTGGCCGCGTTGCGCGCCGAGGGCCACGACGCGCGCTATCTGCTGGTGGGCAGCGTCTCACCAAACTACGATCTCGCCGGGCTGATCGCCCGCTCGGGGCTGGGCAACGCCGTGACGGTGACCGGCTACGTGCCCCGCGCCGCGTTTGAGGCCTATGTAGCCGCCGCCGACATCTGCGTCAACCTGCGCCACCCGACCGGCGGCGAGACTAGCGCCAGCCTGCTGCGGCTCCTCGGCGCCGGGCGCCCGACCCTGGTGAGCGCCGTGGGCGCCTTCGCCGAACTGCCGCCCGGCGTGGCCGCTCAGGTGGACCCCGGCCCCGCCGAGGGCGATCAGGTCCTCGCCTATTGCCGGCTGCTGCTGGCGCGCCCGGAGCTGGCAGCGGCCCTGGGCGCGCGGGCGCGGGCCTACGTGGCCACCGAACACACCCTGGAACGGGCCGCCGTTGGGTATGCCCGCTTTCTCGCTCGCCTGTACCGCTGGCCAGTGGTGCGTAAGATCCGCCCGGAACCCCTGTGGTCCCCTCAATCGGATGAGGAAGAACCGGTCATGCCGACCGCCAGCATTCCGCCCGCGGCCCCGGCCCCGTCAGGGGCGACCTCGCCCCTCGTTCGCAGCGCGGGGCGCGCCCTGGCGGAGATCGGGCTGACCGGGGAGGAGGCCGGCGTGCTGGCGAACGTGGCGCGGCGCATCGCCGAACTGAGTTGAAGGGGGAAACCTGGTTTCCCCGGACTCCTGCCGGACGGGTGGAACCTCTTCTCCGATGGCCAATGATTTCGGTTGCCGAATGCACCACTTACACCCTCAGCGCCTGCAATGACACTAGAAATCTGGATCGTCTTCGGGATCCTGGCGGCGACCATCGTCCTGTTCGTCAGCGATCGCCTTCGGCTGGACATCACCGCCCTGCTGGCCCTGATGGCCCTGGCCCTCACCGGCATCCTTACCCCGGCCGAGGCGGCGGCTGGCTTCGGCGATACGACAGTGCTGCTGATCGCCGCCCTGTTCGTGGTGAGCGACGCGCTGCTGCAGACGGGGATCGCCGAGGCCATGGGGCGCTGGCTCGGACGCATCGCCGGAACGAGCGAGGGGCGCATTCTGGTGACGATGATGCTGGTGGTGGCGCCCGTCTCGGCCTTTGTGAGCTCGACCGGCACGGTGGCGATCATGCTGCCCGTGGTGGTCAGCGTGGCAAACCGGGCCGGCATCAGCCCTTCGCGGCTGCTCCTCCCGCTCGCCTATACCGCGCTCATAGGCGGAATGCTAACGGCCATTGGCACGCCCCCCAACATCATCGCCAGCGAGGCCCGCGCCGGGGCGGGACGGGACGCCTTTGGCTTCTTCAGCTTCACGCCGATCGGGGTGGTGGTGCTTGGCGCCGCCATCGCGTTTCTGATGACCATCGGCCGGCGCCTGCTGCCTAGCCGGGTCGAACCGGCCCGAACACCGGTAACAACCGATCAACTCTCATTCGAGGATCTCGCGGCGGCCTACCATGTGCGGGGTGCTCTGGCGCGGCTCCGCGTGCGCCCGGATTCACCCTTAATCGGCCGGACCATCGCCGAGAGCCATCTCAGCGACGACTACGGGATGACTGTCCTGGCGGTGCATACCTGGCCGCCTGGAACGGCAACGCCGGGGACGGCCCGCCCGGTGAACGCTGCTACCCGCTTTGAGACCGGCGATCTGCTCGATGTACAGATTATGACGGAGCAGGGAGCGCAGCTTGCGGATACTCTCGGGCTCGATCGGGTCCCTCCTGATAACGGTTCGCTCGCGGGGCAGGATCTGGTATATCTGGAAGTGGCGCTGACCCCTCGTTCGCGCTTCATCGGCCAGACCATCGTTGAAGCCGACGTGCGAAACCGCTTTGGCGTCAACGTCCTTGGCATGCAGCGGCTCGGACGGGTGTTCGACGGCGACTTCGCCGGCGAACCGCTGCGCTTCGGCGATACGCTGCTGGTGGCGGGGCCAGCCGCGACCCTGGCGCCAGTGGTCCGTGAACAACGCTACTACGGTGATTTCGTCGTGGTGGCGGCGCCGACCGAACTCGAAGCGCAGGCCGGTACGCCCCTCTCGCCACGCTGGCCGCTGGCAGTGGCTATTCTGGTAGCCATGCTGGCGGCGATGGTCACGAATGTGTTGCCGACGATGATCGCGGCGATGCTGGCGGCGCTGGCCCTGGCGCTGACCGGCTGCGTGCGCCTCAATACGGTGTACACGCGTATGAGTTGGGAGAGTCTGGTGCTGATTGCGGCGATGCTGCCGATGGCAACGGCCCTGCAAAAGACCGGCGGCGCGGCATTGATCGCCACGGCGCTGGTTGACTCAGTGGGCGCCTTTGGCCCGCTGGCCCTGCTGGCGGGGATTTTCCTGCTGACCAGTGTGCTCAGCCAGTTTATCTCCAACACGGCCACGGCGGTGCTGGTGATGCCAATCGCCCTCCAGGCCAGTGTCGGGCTGGGAGTCGCCCCGGAACCGCTGCTGATGACGGCCGCGATTGCCGCCTCGACCGCCTTCGCCACCCCCGTGGCCTCGCCGGTCAACACCCTGGTGCTGGCGCCCGGGGGCTACCGCTTCGCCGACTACGCTCGTGTAGGCGTTCCGTTGCAGGTGCTGGCGCTCATCGTGTGCCTCGCGGTGACGCCGCTGCTGTTTCCTTTTTGAATGCCGGCCCGCCGGACCATCGCTGCACCACGTCTGGCGCTGGCGCCGCATCGCCCGCAGTGCTACTATAGCGCGGTACCATCGCCAGGCAGGTGCGCGGCCAGGCATGTTCCGGCATGGTCAGGGGAACCCGCCCTGCCGCGCCCCACCGTTGTTACGAGAGGCAACCAGCAATGGCCATACCAACGCAGGCAGGCAAGACCCGGGCCGGGTTCGGCCTGCCTGTCACCGATGTGACGATGATCGCAGTGGTGATGATCTGGGGCCTGAACTTCAGCGCCATGAAGATCGGGCTGCGCGAGATCCCGCCGCTGGCCTTTGCGGGGCTGCGCTTCGCCGGAGCATCAGTGCTGCTCTGGTTGCTGCTGGCCTGGCGCGAAGGGCCGCTCCGCCTGCCGCAGGGCACGCTGTGGAAGTTGACCTGGGTGGGGCTGGTCGGCAATACGCTCTATCAACTCGGGTTCACCTACGGGCTGCGCATCACTACCGCCGCCAACGCTTCACTGCTGATCGCCACGACCCCGGCCCTGGTGGCCTTCTTCGGCGCACTCCTGGGCATCGAGCGCCTGCGCCGGCACACCATTGCCGGCATCATTCTGGCCTTCCTCGGCGTGGCCCTGGTGGTGGCTTCGGGGCAACCCCACTTCAGCACCAAAAGCCTGCCTGGCGACCTGCTGCTCTTCGGCTGCGCGGTGTGCTGGACGATCTACACCCTGGGCGTGCGCACACTGGCCCAGGGTCTCTCGCCCCTGGCGATCACCACATGGACGACGATCACCGGCGCGCCAGCGCTGCTACTCATGGGTATTCCCGATCTGCTGCGACTGGACTGGGCCGGGGTCGGCGCGGGGGCGTGGGCCAGCCTGGCCTACGCCACGGCGATCGCCCTGGTGGTCGCCTACGCCCTCTGGAACAACAGCGTGCGCGTCGCCGGTTCGGTGCGCACGGCGATCTATGGCTGCGTGATCCCCTTCTGCGCGGCGCTGCTGGCGTGGCCGCTGCTGGGTGAACAACCGACCTGGAACCAGGCGGCTGGAGCGGTGCTGATCGTGGCCGGGGTGCTGCTGACCCGCCGGTGGTAGTATGAGCGTTGACCTCACCCTGCACTCTTCCTGGTCCATTGAGCTTGCCAGCGACCACCCGACGGCACTGCTGGCCGCCGAGGAGTTGCGCGAGACCCTGGCGCGGATGGGTGCGCCGGTCCTGCCGATAACCGCCGCGGTGCAGGGACCGCGCATTGCCCTGTCGCATGGTCCCACTGGCGAGGGATTCATCCGCACCCCCGACGAGCATGGCCTGAGCCTGCGCGGCGCAGGGCCGCGGGGCCTGCTCTACGCGGTTTACGACCTGCTGGAGGCCCTGGGGTGTCGCTGGCCCGCGCCGGAAGCGGGCGCCGAGCATCTCCCCCGCCCTGCCCGTATCACCCTTCCGGCAATTGCCGTCGCCGACCGGCCCGGCCTGGCCCACCGCGGGCTGATCATCGGCCACGACCTCTTTCTGGCCGAGGCTGAACGGTGGATCGTCTGGGCGGCTCGCAACCGCCTCAACACGATGTTCATCCATACCACCATTCGCGCCCCGGCTCTGGGGGCATGCCGGCTGGACGCCTGGCGCGAGCGCCGCGCCGCGCTGTTGCCGCTGATCCGCCAGCGCGGGTTGCGGATCGAACTGGGGGGCCATCATCTGCGCGACCTGGTGCCGCGACGCCTGTTTGGCGCGCGGCCGGATATGTTTCGCCACAACGGGCGCCAGCGCACCACCGACCACAACTTCTGCGTGAGCAATCCCGTCGCGCTGGCCCAGGCGCGGGAACTGGCAGCGGCGTTCTTCGCCGCCTACCCCGAAGCCGAGGTCTACCACCTCTGGCCGGACGATCTACGGGCGGGCGGCTGGTGCCACTGCCCGGACTGCGCGACCCTCGGCCCTGCCGACCAGGCCTTGATCGCCACGAACGCGCTGGCAGAAGCTCTGCCTACCAGTCGCCCGTATGCCCGGGTATCCTTTCTGGCCTACCACGACACCGAAACCCCGCCCGCGGCAACGCGCCTGCACCCGCGCGTCACGCCGATCTTCGCACCGCGGCTGCGCAGCTACGCCGAGGGGATGGACGGGCCGGCCAACGCCGGGGTTAGCGGCAGGCTGGCCCGCTACGCCGCGAAGGGTGCAGGGAATGAACTGACGATCTTCGAGTATTATCTGGACGGCATTCTGTTCAAATCCTCGCCGCCGCCGCTGCCCGAGGTGATCGCCGCCGATATGCGCCATTATCAGGCTACGGGAGTAGCCGGGGTGCACGTACTGCTGACCGGCGACCGGCCCTTCGTGGCCACGCCACCCAACGCCTACCTGTTCGCACGGCTGGCCTGGGCGCCCACCGCCAGCGCAGAGGATACACTGGCCTGCTACGCCGCCGCGCGCGCACCGCGGTGCAGTGCGGCCCTGGTGGAAGCCCACCTCGCCCTGAGTCGCGCCTGGCGCGCCGTGCTCGAACGCGACCCGGAGCAGGACGAGGGCGTGACGCCGCGCCGGGGGCGTGACCCGGTGGCCCACCCGCCCGCCGACGTGTTGGACCAGATCATCGCCGGGCCGCGACGGGCCGTTGAGCGCCGCCTGGAGAGACTTCGTTGCGCCGATGAAGAGGCGCAACGGGCGGCAGCAGTGTGGGACACCGCTCTCGCCAGTGCCGGCCTGGCTACCGAACGGACCGAGTGGGAACTGAGCGTCGCACTGCTCCGCTTCCTGCGCCTGCGCCAGCAACTGTACGTCCTGGCTGCCCGCGATGCCGACGCGGTGCTGCTCGGCGAGACGCTGGCCGAGGCCCAGGCCGCCCTGGGCGCACTGCTGGCCTGGGCCGATGTTCACGTGCCCGCGGCGGCGCAGGGCGGCCACCGTTTGCTGCGCGCGGCCTTTCAGTTGCACCTCGACCACATCGCCGACGCGCGGCTGCTGGGACCGCTGGCCCGCCTGGGCCTGCGGCTGCGCCGCGCGGGAGACGCGGTCCGCTATGCCGCGCAACTTGACTGGCGGTAACAAGGGGAAAGCAGGCTTGCCCTGCGCGCAACCCTCCGGGTGGCGCTACGGCGCGATTGACGCTATCCCAGGATCGGGTAAGATACGCAAAGCTCGGGTAGGGGATTTCCGAAAGGGGTGTGGAAACCTGGTTTCCCCACACCCCCGTCTGAAGGGAGGGTCCAGGAAGCCTACGCCCTCCCAGAAAAAATTATCCGGTCAGGCTTTTAGCCGAACTCACAACGTTATGCATCCAAACTTTTTCGTCTACCAGCGGCGCGCGTTGCAGCCGCTGCTCTTCTGGGGCATTGTCAGCAGCATCCTGGGCACGCTGATGCTGCCGTTTGGAGGCTTCACGCGCCACTTCGGGCTACAGGCGACGGCATGGGGGGTGATTGACGTACTCCTGGCCATGGCCGGGCGCCGCAGGGCGCTGCTGAAAGCCGAGGCCCTGGCCGAACACGCCCTCGACGAGTCCGCCGCCACCCACGAGGCCGAGCGTTTTCGGGGCATCCTGTGGTTCAATGCCGGGCTGGATGTGCTGTACATCGTCGCGGGGCTGTTCACCGCGCTGCGTTTCGCCGACCGGCCTGATCGCCGGGGGATGGGGATGGGCATCGCGGTACAGGGAGTGTTCCTGCTGCTCTTCGACGCCCTCCTGGCCCGTGACGTGGAACGGAAGTTCCTGGCATGATCCCCCGCGAACTCTTTCCGCTGCTGCAGTGCCCGACCTGCCGCTCGCGCGACCTCTATGTTAAAGATGACGGCGTCCACTGCGGACGGTGCGGCGCCGTCTACGCCTTTCGTGATGGCTATATTGACCTGATGCCCCAGAACGTCGCCTACGGCTACGTCTCGAAGTACGTGACCGATGAGGAGGAACTGGCCGAGGAACTGGACTACCGCGAACTGGCCCCTCCACTGCTTGCCGCTGGTGTGCGCGACCGGGCGCTGCGGCGGCTCCTGCGTTTCCGGCCCACTGATGTAGCCCTGGACAATGGCTGCGGCACGGCGAAACACGCCGTCTGGAACGCCCACCGCGTGCGGCTGATGATCGGCAGCGATCCGGCCACGCTCTTCGCCGACCAGGCCCGCGACCAGGTGGCCCTTGCCCGGGCCGACTCACGCAGCCTGCCCTTCGCCGACAACACTTTCGATAAGCTCTTCGCGATTGACATTCTCGAACACTTCCCCCTCGAGGTCATTGACCAGTACCTGGCCGAGAGCGCCCGCGTGCTGCGCCCCGGCGGGCGCATGCTGGCCTTCTCGAATACCCGCGAGCGGTCGCCCATCCAGCCGGTGATTGACCTCAGCCGGCGCCTGGGGCGCGTATTCGTGCGCGCGGGATGGTACGATTTCTCCCGCGAAGCCCGCCGCAAATCCGACCATGTGAAGGCCCTGGAAACCTGGGAAGACGTGCTGGCCGCCTTTGAGCGCGCCGGCCTGCGCCCGGTGAAGGTGGTGTTCTGGAACAGTCTGTTCACCACCTTTGTCGAGCACGTGCTGATGAAGCTGGGCGAGGCCGCGCTGGGCCGCGCGCCCGCGTCGCGCGACGGCACGGTCGAAGAACCCTGTCCTGCCACCAGCGGGCCGTCTGCCAACGGGGTCGTCCGCGAGATCCGCGCCCGGCAGCGCCTCCGCCGGCGCCTGCATTCCGGCAGTGTCGTCCATCTGGCGCTGCTGGCCGTCACGCTGATGATGGAACTGGACCTGTGGCTGTTCGGCTGGATGCGCTGCGGCAGCTATTTCCTTCTGGTGGAAAAACCGGGGTGCACATCGTGCTGACCTACCGCCCGCTCAGCGAGGGAGATCTCGAGCAGTTCATCGCGCTGGAACAGTACGTCTTTCCAGCCAACTATGCCAGCTACGTTTTGACCACGGCTGCCACGAACCGTCTGGCGCGCCTGCGCGGCGTGTTCGCCGGTGACACCCTGGCCGCGCAGTTGGAGATCCTTCCGCTACGGGTGCAGGCCGGCGCCGGCGACGTTCCCGTGGCGGGCATTGCCGGGATCGCCAGCGCGCCGCAGTTGCGACGGCGAGGCCACGTGGCCCTGCTGCTACGCCATCTGGCCGACGAACTGCGCGCCGGGGGCGTGCCGCTGGCCATCCTGTATCCCTTCAAACCCTCGTTCTACCGCCGGTACGGCTGGGCGATCTTTTTCGAGCGGCGGATGTACAGCGGCCCCCCGGAGCGGTTCGCCAGCTTCCGCGCCGCACCCGGGGCCTGGCAGCAGGCCGGGGACGCGCAGATCGAGGAGTTCGACCGGATCTACCGTGGCGCGTTGCGGGGGCGGTTTGGCCCCATCGTGCGCAACGCCGACTGGTGGCGCAACCTGGTGCTCAACCTGCACGGCCGGCCACGCCAGTCCTATATCTGGCGCGATGAACGGGGCCAGGGCCGCTCTTACCTGATCTACCACCTGCGCAACGACGACGGCGGCAGGTGCATGGAGTTCCGCGAACTGGTCGCCCTCGATCCTACGGCGCGCGCCCAGCTCTTCCACTTCATCGCCGGTCACCAGGACCACGTGCAGCACGTGCGCTTCCGCGCCCCCGCCGATGCACCGGTAAACCTGCTCTTCCCCGATCCGCTGGAGTGTTCGGTGGAGCCGGACTTTATGCTACGGCTGCTCGACGTGCCGGCAGCCCTGGAGGCGTACCCCTTCGCGCCGGAGGCAAGGGGGCGCCTGACCCTGGCGGTAAATGACGACTGGATCGCCGAGAATGACGCCGTATTTGCCCTGGAGTTCGCCACTGGTCGCTGCCAGGTGACGCGCCTGCCCCCCGGCGCGCCCGCTGATCTGCGCTGCGAGGTGGGGACCCTTGCCCAGATCTACAGCCGTTACCTGCGCCCACGCACTGCGGCCGCCTTCGGCGTGCTTGAGGCCCATCGGCGCGAGGCTCTCAACCTGGCCGAACAAGCGTTCGCCGGGCTGGCGCCGTTTAGTTCGGATTTTTTCTGAGGGAACGTACCCTGTATGACGACCCGCCCCCTGTACATCTCGCCGGTAGGGCGAGGCGGAGTGGACTTCGGCATTCAGAACATTACACGCGCCGTGCGGGCCGCCGGGCTGCGCCCCGAACTGTTGCGCCTGCCCGAGATCTACAACTTTCTGCCGATGCTTATTCCCAGAGCCATGCCGGCGGGTTGGTGGCGCGGCTTCGATCTCCTCCAGGGACGCTCGCGGGTGGCCTTCAGCTTCGGGGTAACCGGGCTGCCAGTGGTCACCACCGTGCATCATCTGACCACCGACCCCGACTTGCGGCCCTACAGCTCCTTCGCGCAACGTCTGTTTTACCATCTGGTCGAGGCGCGCTACGACGGCCTCTCGATCGCCTACGCCGACGCCGTGGTCTGCGTGAGCCGCTTCACCCAGCAGCAGGTCGAGCGCACCTATGGCCGCGCCGATAGCATCATCATTTTCGACGGCATTGACACAGACGTATTCGTGCCCACACCGGGGCTGGCGCGCCGCGACGATGGCTTGCCACCCTCGGCGGCGCGGGTCAGGCTGCTCTTCGTGGGAAACCGCACCCGGCGCAAGGGCTTCGATCTGTTGCCCAGGATTATGGACCTGTTGCCGCCGGACTATGTGCTCTACTACACGGGGGGCTTTCAGGGACGCGACAAGGGACCGCCGCACCCGCGCATGATCCCGATCGGCTCGCCCGACCGGGGGGGCCTGGTGGCGGCGTACCAGAGCTGCGACCTGCTGCTCTTCCCCTCGCGCCTGGAAGGGTTCGGCATCGCTCCCGCCGAGGCCCTTGCCTGCGGCCGGCCCGTGGTCACCACGAATGCCTCGGCCCTGCCCGAAGTGGTAGACGATGGGCTGAACGGCTTCCTGGTGGCCCGCGACGATGTAGCCGGCTACGCCGAGAAGGTGCGGATTCTGGGTGAGGACCCGGCGCTGCGCCGCCGCTTCGGGGAGCACGGGCGCGCGAAGGTGGTGGCCAGTTTCGGCTACGATCAACTCGGCGGGGGCTTTCGGGCGCTCTATTCGCGATTGCTCGGAAACTGAGACAAGAATAGTTCGTGATCCTCATCCACGGACACGGAGCAACTGGCGGCTTCGCCACACACCAACGGGATGCACAGCTCCTGGGAGAGCCGCGCCCTCGCATCCCTCGCTCACGGTCCTAACACCTGCCCTGCCAGGTAATCGGCAATGGCGTAGACATTGGCGTAGTAATCGTTGCTGAGCACGATCACCGTCACTCCCTGGTCGAGATAGCGCCCGAACCAGGTAGCGGCGCCGCTCATCGAGCCGGGGTGGTAGACCAGGCGGTGCGGACCGCGCTGCTCGATCTTCCAGCCCAGGCCATAGCCGCCGTGGCCGGGAGTGGTCATACGCGCCACGAGATCGGGGGGCAGCACCCTGCCGGCATCGAGGGCCTGGGCCAGTTTGAAGAGATCCTCGACGCTGGAATACAGATCGCCGGCGGCGAAGAGGTTGCTCACATCGAGAGGAATATCCAGTTGCCCCCCGGCATAGCCGCGCGTCCCGTTGAGCGGGCCAAAGTCGCCGGGGTCGAGACCCGTATCCTGCATACCGAGGGGCTGAAACAACTCGCGGCCCAGAAACTCCTCGTAGCTCACTCCCGCGACCTGTTCGATCAATCGGCCCAGGACCACGTAGTTCGAGTTGGTGTAGTGATACAGCGTGCCAGGAACGAAACCGAGCGGCAGGTCGCGAAAGCGAGCGATGGTTTGATCCGGGGTGGATGGCAACAGTTCCAACTCGGCAAACTCAGCAAAATCGGTATAGTTTGCCAGACCGGAGGAATGGCTGAGGAGATGGGCCACCGTAATTGGCCCCCAGGCCGGCGGGCAGGTATCGAGGTACGCGCAGACCGAGGCGTCAAGGTCCAGCTTCCCGGCCGCCGCCAGGCGCAGCACACCGAGGGCGGTGAGCGGCTTGGTCACCGAGGCCAGGCGGTAGCGGGTGCTCGCGGTTGCGGCGATGCCCTCCTCACGGTTGGCCAGACCATAGCCCCGGCTTAGCAGAACACGACCCCTGGCCGCCACCAGCACCGAGCCGCTGAACGCGCCCTGCTGGGCCAGCGAAGCCATGTAGGCGTCCATCTGCGCGGCGCGGTCGAGCAGGTCCGCTGGAAGGGGCGCGCCATCGCCGGTACGGGCCGGGGCCAGCACCGCGGCCAGTGGCGGCGCCGCGGGCGGCTCAAGGGCCAGGGTCGCGGCCATCTCCGGCGCGGGGGTGACGGTGGGTAAGATGGTGGGGCCGAGCACGGCGGTCGGAGCGGCGACGAAGGCCGACACTCGCAACCCGCGCCCGCTGGTAAAGGGGAGGCTGCACGTGGTCAGCAATACCAACAGACAGACGGCAAGCCCGATCAGGCGGGCATAGTGACGCATGGCTCCTCCCGGGGGGCGCGCAGGGCCGCGATAGCCTGTAGAATAGGCGCCACGAAGATTATACACTAGTATCGAACTTAGCGCGACAGGAGAACCATGCCCGGCGGGGGATGTAAAACGATGACCGGGTGACAGATGGGGCATTGTTCACCCCGCCACTGTCACCCGGTCGCCAGTTCGTCCCGGCGCTGCGAGGGGCTACGTTCGCGCCAGGGTGATGATCGTCGGCACCTGGTCGAACATCCAGAAGCTGATCGGCAAGCCGATAATCACCGCCGAGAGCGCCCAGGCGATCGAGAGCCACACGGCGCTCAGCCACCACCCCACCAGCAGGAACCACAACGCCCGCACCAGGAACGGTCGCTGCGGAATGTTCTTCCGGTAGATCTCGCCGCTGGCGCTCACCACCAGGTCGCCCCGTTGCGGGCGCAATGTGGTGACCTGCGGCAGACGGTTGAGCATCCACAGGCCCAGCGGCAGTCCAATAATCGTTACGCAGAGCACCCAGGCCACCGCGGCCCAGATCGCGCTGAACCACAATCCGAACACCAGAAAATAAATCGCGCGGAGGAGCAGGTTCACCCCGCGCTCCTGACGTACTATCGTTGTCATTGTTCCGTCATCCTCTCATAAACCCGGCTCACAACACGCGAACCGCTCCGCCTGCTATGACGACCGGTACGCCGAAAAGGTTGCGTGTCTGGCCGATGCCCTGGCCCGGCTACGTCATGGGCGCGTAGCGCGCCCGCGCGGCGGCGGCGGCCGCCAGTTCGTCTTCGCGCCAGCCCGCGGGCGCCAGGACCACGCCGTGCCGATCGGCCAGCGCCCCGGCGAAGGCGACGATGATGCGCTCTGGCGGGGGCGGCGCGGGCAGCAGATCGGCCAGCCCCGCGACCCGCCCATCCAGGAGCGTTGCCAGGCGCTCGCGCTCCGCGGGGGGCAGGCGCAGCAGCGCGGCCAGTTCGCGGCCCGGCCAGCGGCTGTAGAGGCCCACCTGCAACAGGGCGCCGGGGCGCCGGCGGATCTGCGAGAAGCCCACCACTTTCCGCTCGTTGGCCAACACTTCGTAGGGCGACCATCCGCCGAAGCAGGCCAGGCGAGCCAGGGGATCGAGGGTCCGCGCGTCGGCGCGGGACTCGGGGATGCTGACCAGCCGCGCGGCAAGACCAAGCTCGCGCAGGGCAGCGACCCACACCTCGCCGAGCCAGCGGTACGACTCGCTGACATCCTGCTGATGCAACGGGTGATCGGCAGGCAGAGCGATGTCCTGCATCAAAAAACCTGGCGCGAACAGCACCGCCGCGCCGCCGGAGGCGCGTTTATGCAGAGTGACGCCCGCCGCCGCCAGTTCGGATGTGTCCACGTCGGTGAGGCGCTGGCCCGAGCCGATCACCAGGGCCGGCTGGCGGGCGCCGTACCAGCGCAGCGCCGGGCGCGGCATATGTGTCAGGCCGGCCAGCAGGGCCTCGGCAGCGGCCAGTTCAACCTCCGGCGGTTCCTCACTGTAGGGCAGCAGGCGCCAGGGGGTGGCAGGTATGCGGCTCATTGTCGGTTGAAAGCGAGGGCTGGATCACGCGACATGCCCGAGGCACGCTGAGATCCGCCGGGCGGTGGCAACCACCAGTTCGATAACCCGAGGGATACTCGCGGCGCCGATACGCTGTTCAGGGCCGGCGGCGCCGATTGCGGCGACAACCTGGCCGCTGCGGTCGTAGAGCGGCGCAGCGGCGCAGAAAATGCCGGATACGGTTTCACCGTGATTAAGTGCATAGCCACGGGCGCGGATCTGGGCGATTTCATCCCGCAGGCGGGGCGGATCAACGATGGTGCAAGGCGTAAACGCCTGCAACGGGCCAGCAAGAATGCGCTCGATTTCGGTTTCAGGCAACGCACTCAGCAGCACCTTGCCAAGGGCGCCGCTATGTAGCGGCCAGCGTGACCCGAGGGTCACGTCGGTACGAATCGCCTGTTCGCTGAGAATAGTGTCAATATACACGATATGGTCGCCATCGCGAACCCCCAGAAAGACCGTTTCGTGCGTCGCGCGCATCAGGTCAACCAGGTGCGGGCGGGCAAGTGATGGCAACCCGGCTTTGTTCAACTGGCGCATCCCCAGCTCGAGGGGTTTCAACCCCAGCATCCAGTGGCGTGTCACAGTATCCTGACAGACATAGCCACGCTCCTGCAAAATCTGGAGCAGGCGATGGCACGTGCTCGGGCTTAACTCGATCTGCTGGGCAAGATCGCGGATTCCGATTGGATAGGGTTGCGCAGCGAGAAACTCCAGAATATCCAGACCGCGCTGCAAGAGGCGGCTGTGGCGATCATCATGCATTGTCATGGCCGTACCGGCGAGAGAGTCCGTTCTGCGAGCGCCGCGATAGGCAAATCGGCGACCAGCATATGGCCCGGGGCGTGCGTAATCATCAGAGAGACCCGACTTTCCAGCGCTACAGCCTGAGGAGTCACCCCACAGGCCCAGAATACAGGCACATCGCCGGGTTGGGCGACAACCGGCTCACCCCAGTCTGGTCGGTTCAAATCAGCGATGCCCAGTGACGCAGGATCGCCGATCTGGACAGGAGCACCGTGGAGCAAGGGATAACGGGCGCTAATTGCTGCGGCCTGCGCGACCAGAGCTGCCGGCATCGGGCGATAGGTCACCACGAGGTTACCCCGGAACGGCCCGGCCGGAAGGCAGGGTTGAGTAGTGCGAAACATTGGCACATTGCGTCCCTGTTCGACGTGGCGCACCGGCAAACCAGCGGCCAGCAGCGCTCCATCGAAGCCAAAGGAGCAGCCGAGCAGAAACGCGACCAGATCATCGCGCCAGAGATCGCGCAGATCATCAACTTCCGTGACGAACCGTCCTTCGCGATAGACTCGATAGCGCGGGATATCAAAACGCACATCGGCATCCGCGGCCAGAGGCGCTGGCACGCGCGGATCGCCGGGAGGCAACACCGCCAGCAGCGGGCAGGGTTGTGGATTGCGTTCGCAGAACAATTGAAAAGCGGCCGCCTCATTGGCAGGCAGAACCACCAGGTTCGCCTGAACGTATCCAGGCGCCAGGCACTCGGTCGAACGGCGCCAGAGGCCATTGCGGATGGCCGCGCGAATAGCCGCCGGTCTGGTTTCGTGGGCGAACCGGGGCTTCAGGTGATGAGACATAGTCCTCACAAACCCTCTACGCCGGCAGCGAGGCGAGGAAACCTGGCTTCCCCGCTTAACGAAGCAGCGCGCTACAATCCCAGATAGGCCCGGCGCACCAGATCGGATTGCAGCAGATCAACGCCAGCGCCTGTGGCGACGATCTGACCGACCTGAAGCACGTAGGCCCGATGGGCCAGCATAAGCGTCTCTTGTACATTTTGCTCGATGAGCAAAATAGTCATGCCACTCGCGCTCAGGGTGCGCACGACATCGAAGATCCCTTCGACAATCAGAGGCGCCAGGCCAAGGCTCGGCTCGTCAAGCATCAACAGGCGTGGTCGGAGCATCAACCCGCGTCCGATGGCAAGCATCTGCTGCTCGCCGCCCGAGAGCGTGCCGGCGGGCTGATGCAGGCGTTCGCGAAGACGAGGGAAGAGAGTCAACACTTCCTCCAACGTTTGCTGCTCGGTAGATCGCGCCGTCCGGGCATACGACCCCAGCAGCAGGTTTTGCAGCACACTGAGCCGGCTGAAGATCCGGCGGCCCTCGGGAACATGCGCGATTCCCAGGGCCGCGATAGCATGCGGAGGCATCCGATTAAGCTGGCGATCGTCCAGCCGGATCGAACCGCTATCAGGAGGAATGAGACCGCTGATGGCTCGCAGTGTCGTGGACTTGCCGGCCCCATTGGCCCCGACCAGCGCGACCACCTCGCCGGCATGCACCTCGAACGAGAGGCCATAGAGCGCCGGAACGCCGCCATAGCTGACGTGCAAATCCTCCACGGCCAGCAACGGAGTGCTGGCGCGGTCAGGACGGGCTTGCATAACTGGACCCCAGATACGCCGCGATGACTTCTGGATTACGGGTGATACTGTCGGGAGAGCCTTCGGCGATCTTTTTGCCGTAGTTTAACACTAAGACCCGATTCGATAATGGCAGCAATACATCCATAATATGTTCGATAAGCAAAATAGAAATCCCTCGCCTCTGGATGGCCCGCACCAGCGTGACCGCCTGCTGGCGTTCCTGAGCGTTGAGGCCGCTCATCACCTCATCAAGCATAAGCAGCCGTGGTTGGGTTGCCAGCGCGCGCGCCACCTCGAGGCGTTTCTTGTCGGCAATGGTCAGATTCTTGCCAGGAGTATGGGCGCGGGCCTCAAGGCCAGTGAAGGCCAGGACTTCTTCCGCGATCTGCCGCGCTTCGCGCATGGCGTGAGTGCGTAGAAAGGCGCCGACCATCACATTTTGCAACACAGTGAGGTCGGGTAAGGCGCGGACGATCTGGAACGTGCGCACCAGACCGCGCCGGCAGATGCGATCAGGGCGCATGCCGGTAATATCTTCACCCGCAAAACGCACCTGCCCACGGGTGGGCTTCAGGAATCCGGCGATACAGGCGAAGAGCGTGGTCTTGCCGGCGCCGTTTGGCCCGATAACGCCCAGCACCTCACCCTCATGGAGCGTGAAGGAGATCCGGTCATTGGCCACCAGGCCGCCGAACGCCATGGTCAGGTCGGTAACTTCGAGCAAGCTCATGAGCGGAGGCTCTCTTCCATTTGAGTGTCGGCAGGAGCAGCAGGGGCCACCGACGTGCGCTGACGGGGGCGAAAGCGCTCAGGAAGGCCAGTCAGCCCCGCAGGTTGAAAGACCGCGATGACCATGATGAGCAACCCGTAGATTACCAGATCGAAGGCCGTTCCCCGCCCGCCTAACTGGCTGCGGGTCGCCTCGGCGAGTGGTATCAGCACTACCGCGCCCAGGAACGGCCCCCAGAGACTGCCGGCGCCGCCCAGGATCGCCACCAGGGCGATCAACACCGAGAGTGACAGACCAAACACGGTTTCCGGGTCAACGAATAGCAAGTACTGGGCATAAAACGTTCCGATCAGCGCCGTACAGGCGGAGCTGATCAACAGTGCGATCAGCTTATAGCGCGCCACCGGTACACCAATGGCCGCAGCGGCGGTCTGATCGTTCTTAATGGCGCGCAGGAAGAACCCGATCCACGAACGGTCAAGCAGCGTGGCCACCACCTGTACCACGCCCAGGACACCCAGAGCCAGATAAACATATGGTAGTTTACTGCTGTTGAATTGTAGCATCCACCACGAATCGGTCGGGCGTCCCTGCATATCACGGGTGATTGGCAGGGAGATGCCTGCGGCGCCGCCCACGAACTCGAGATTCTGGAAGACTACCAGGGCGATTTCCGCGAGGGCGATAGTGGCAATGGCCAGATAATGGCCGGCCAGACGAAATACGGGATACCCGATCAGCAGCGCCAGAACCATCGCCAGCGCCATACCTGCCAGAGCGCCGAGCCACGGCGAGAGCTGGGCGCGCACCAGCAACAGGGAGGAGGTGTATGCGCCGATGCCGAAAAAAATGGCATTCCCCAGGGATATCTGGCCGGCGAAGCCGCCCAGAATGTTCCATGCCTGAGCCAGGGCGGCATAGATGCCGATCAGGATCAGGGTGTGGTGGAACACATTGTTGTTGATCAGCAGTGGTGTGGTCACAAGGATGCCGATCACGACCGCAAGGGCGGTCAGAGTCAGCGGTGCGGGCAGGCGACGATCGAGCATGGTCGCCCCTTTCAGTAGCGCCCAAACAAACCCTGGGGGCGTACTAATACAACCAGCAGATAGAGCGTGAAGACCAGGGCGTACTTATACGCCGGGGGAATGCCGAGCAGCAGCGGCGCGACAATCTCCACCAGGCCTACCATGATCCCGGCAATGAGGGCCCCGGTGATGCTGCCAAAGCCTCCAAGGGCCACAATAATGTAGGCCAGGAGGGCAAAGGTCACTCCGACACTCGGATAAATATAGTAAAAACTGGCCAGCACTGCGCCGGCAATCCCCACGCAGGCCGCAGCAATGCCCCATCCCAGGTCGAACATGCGTCCGGCGGGGATGCCCATCAATGCCGCGGTGCTGCGGTCCTCGGCGACAGCCTGGAGCGCCAGTCCCAGCCGCGTTCGTCTGATCAGCAGCCCCAGCAGGGCAAACGCGACTGCGGCAATCACTGCTGCAACCAGTTGCGGCACGCCGATGAACACGTCCCTGCCGAGGGCGATACGTCCGCCAGCAACCCGCGACAGGAATGGATCCTGGATCGCACGGAAATCGGCCGTCCAGAGATACTGGGCGCTGGCGCGCAAGAAGAGGCCCAGGCCGAAGGTCGCGAAAATCTGCGCCAGGGCCGGGGCGTTGAGTACACGCATCACCAGGAGTCGATTGGTCAACACGCCGACCCCGAACATCAGCGCCGCGGTAATGGGCAGGCTCGCCAGCGGATCAAGCCGCCAGAGTTCCCACATCCAGAACGAACTGAACATCGCCAGCATCAGGAATTCGCCATGGGCGAAGTTGACGATCTCCATCAGCCCGAAGATCAGCGAGAGACCCGCAGCGATGAGGGCGTAGATCATGCCGATCAAGGCCCCTGATAGCACCGCCTGTACGATTGTAGCATCCATAGCAGGCTCGCCTGACGCTTCTTCGCCATAGTCAGCAAAACCCCAGACGCCACGGGGGCGCCTGCCGGGTTGCCTGACCTGGTGTCATACGGCAGGGCGCGGGTCCGGCGAGGTTTTCCCGCGCCCCATAGCGGTTACTCACCGATTGGCCCACGCGACCCCGGGGAACCGCACCTCGGACGAGGCAAACTCGAAGGGATAGACGGTCACGTATGCGCCGTTCTGGCGTTGCACGAGGATGGCCTGACCGAGGCTGTTCTGTCCCTTTTCGTCGAACTTGATCCCTTGCCAGGGCATAATCAACTGGTCGGCGGGGATGTCGGTAGCGGCAAGCGCGGCGCGGATGGCCTCAGGATCGGTTGATCCCGCGCGATTGATCGCTTCAGCCAGGGCCATGAAGCCGGTAAAGGCGCGTGCGGGCGCGTCAGTGAGCGGGCGATCGTGGCTCTGCTGGTACATCTGGTCGATCCGCGCCGCCAGATCTTTGGCCTGGGTGATGTCGGCGGCATAGGCCGCGCGGGAAAGGATGCCCTCGGCATCAGCGCCGGTGGTTTCCAGGAAGGCGTTATCGAGGTAGCCGGCGTTCTGAGCGATGATCAACTGTGGCGCGAAGCCGAGTTCGCGGGCTGTCTTCACCGTCAGAATAGCATCATTGACATACGATGATGGCAGCAGCACGTCGGCATTGAAGGACTTGAGCTGCTGGATCTCGCCAGTCAGCGCGGCGCTGCCCGAGCGATACTTCACTTCACCCAGGACCGGAACCCCGTATTCTTCCGCAAAACGCTTCTGGGCAGTGGCGCTATTCACGCCGAAGTCGGTATCCTCGTAGAAGAGGGCTACGCCGTTGAGCGTCACCCCCTGGCGCTCCTGAAAATCCTTGAGGAAGGCGAACATGACCCGCGAGAAGTCGAGGTCAGTGGGCGATGTGCGGAAGAACCAGCGGTAGCCACGTTCGGTCAGGTCTGGCGATGAGGATGCGCCATTCACGAAGGGAATGCCGGCGCGTTCAGCCACACTGCTCGCAGTTTTGGTCACTGCGCTGTTGTACGCGCCATAGAGCGCCACCACACCCTGGTTCAACAGTCGCTCCGCCTCGGACTGGCCAATGTCGGCCCTGGCCTGCGAGTCGCCGAAGATCACCTCGATAGGTGCGCCGCCAAGATTGGGCAGGCCCGTGCCTGGCGCCAGGGCGAACGGCAGATCGCCCATGTCCTGGTTGATAATCGCCAGCGCCAGTTCTATCGCCGCTTTCATATCATTGCCCGTCTGCGCCTGTGGCCCACTCAGCGGATAGATGACCCCGATTTTGATGCTCGCCGGGGGGGCCTGACCAGCCGGTGCGGGTGCAGGGGCCCGGGCCGTGGTCGCAGATGGGGGGGACGCGGGCGCCTGCGCGGATGGCGCGCCGCCACAGCCGGCCAGCGCCACGATCAGGGCCAGGGTCAGTAGCCCGATGAGTTGCTTGATGACCGACAGTTTACCACTCACGGTCGGTTCCTCCTTCCATAGGCCGCGAAAAACCACATCTCTGCGCACAGAGCGTATACACCACTTCTGCCAGAGACATCCAGACCCTGGCATAGAGGCGAATACGAGAGGCCGACCCTGGCTATGTTCCGTCAGTTGGAACAATGTTTTGATAGCTGGAACAGTGTTAGCGCGAGTATAGCACGCTGGCGGTTCAGCGTCAAGCAGGAATGGCTAGCGTAACAGTTCAGACCCTCTGGGGAAGAGAGTTTTCGGATGCAACCGCCTGGCTGAGGAGACGGCCACCTTCGTCGCAGGGGTTGAGGCCGCACGTGCCCGTTCTCGAAGCCTCGTGCGCTCTCTGCTATAACGCACGCGGGCGCGACGCCCGCGATCCCGGGTTTCAGTCCGCCCTCGTTCGCATGAGCTGTGATTCTGCCGGAGCTCCCGCATGGGTGTGGCTGGGAGCGCTGGCGACCCACCTGCATGCGGGCCGGAGGCCCGCGCTCCCGGGTTTGCCAGCAGTATGGGGCTATGCACTCCTGGTCACGGCATGCCGCGCACCAGCCTCACTGCGGCCTCGCCACGGGCGAAGGCCAGCACCAGTGGTTGCGCGCTGCCGGGGTAGGTGGCGATCGGGCCAAGCGGAAGGGCCTCGGGGCCGAGGGCCGCCAGGGCGGCAGCCTGGTCGGCGGCGCTGACGTCACCGGGCAGCAGCACCAGGGCCGGCCCGTCGCCGGAGATGGGCGCACCGGTGTACGCCTCGGGCGGCGCGCCCCAGGTCAGGAAGCGCACCGTGTCGGCGCTGAGCAATTCCTGGGGAAGCAGGACGCGCACGGCCCGCACATTAGCGTCGGCGCTTGCCGTGGGGGCCGCCGCCAGGCGCCCCATCGCCGTCTCCACCATGTCGAACTCGTTGTAGACCCGCGGCTCCAGCCGCATCACGCCAAAGTACAGCCACACATTGAAACTGAGACTGGCCAGCAAGGCCACGGCCCAGACGACGGGGCGTCCCGGGGGGGCCAGGGCCGCCAGTCCCAGGCCGGCCAGCATGGCCGCCGGGGCCAGCGTGCCCAGGGAGCGCATCGCGTGGGGCGCGTTGCCGCTGAACACGCCGGGGATCAGGTAGATCGCCCCCAGGGCCAGGACCGCGGCCACGCCCGCGCGCCGCCGCAGCAGCGGCAGGGCCAGACCGACGCCCACGGCCAGCAACAACCCCGCCACCGGGTCGAACATCGGCGCGTCGGGCATATGGTGCCGTCCGTTGAAATCGCCGCGAACATGGAACATGAGCAGGTACCGCTCCAGATTGCCGAGGAGCAGCCCCGCGGGCGCGCGAGTGGTCAGATTGCCGCTATCGAGAACCGAGACCCGTCCTACCCGCCGGTTGTAACCCTGCTGGTCGTTCAGAATGTACAGCGCCAGGGGAGCGACGGTCAATGCGCCCACCAGAGCCGCGACGGCCAGGCCGGGCAGCGCCCGGCGCCAGGCCATTGTCGAGGGTCCCAGGCGAATTGCCGCCACCGCCGCCAGGGCCAGGGGCGCGACGCGCCCGGTATGGTAGGTGTACACCGCGAGGCCGCCTAAGAAGCCCGCCGTCGCCAGGAACGCCATTCGGCGTGGTGCGCTGATGGCTTCCTGCGGTGGCGCGAGGCCGCGCCAGAGAAACCCCACCGCCCCCAGCACCAGCAGATGGTCGAGGGTGGCGGGAAAGGCCCAGCGGCTCATACTCAGGCTCCAGGAGGCCCAGGCGACCAGCGCCGCGGCGAAGAGCGCCGCGCGCCGGCCGATGAGCGGACCGGCGGCCCAGAAGAGCGCCAGCGGGGTGAGGGCGCCGGCCAGGGCGCTCACCAGGCGCGCGCTCCAGGCGTGCGGGCCGAACAGGCCCACCACCGGCGCCATCAGGTAGAAGAGCAGCGCCGGCAGGTCGGCCCCGACGACCACGTAGATGGGGCGGTAGCCCGGATCGTTCCAGATTCGCAGCGCCTGCAACCCATGGCGCGACTCATCGCGCCAGAGGCCGGCCGGCTGTCCATCGAGGTTCGCGAAACGCAAACCAATGGCCAGCAAGAAGATCAGCGCCATGGCGAGGAGCCAGCGGTTCGAGAGACGTTCTTCGACAACGGTGTCGGTGCGCCCGGCCAGCGGCGCGAGACCCGCCCACACGCCGGCGACGAGCAGAGCCATCCCCGGCAGCGGCGGCAGGCCGAAACGTATCAAGCCAGGGGCGACCAGGGCCACAGACAGGCCGGCCAGGCCCATAGCGGGGCGGCGCGCAAGGCGGGCGTGGGTGGCGGCCAGGCCGGCCCCGAGCCAGGGCCAGGCTGCCAGGAAGACGAGTGGCAGTAGCGGCCACCAGGGCCAGCCGAGGGTAGGCAGCCAGTAGGCCGACGCGGTCGGGAAAGCCATGGCCCAGCCGGCCAGCAGGGCCAGCAGCGCGCCGCACGCCAGCGCGAGGAGGTCAGGCGTCCCCAGGCGCATGAACAGCAACCAGCCGATGAGGGGCAGGACGAGGAGGTACAGTGCCCGCACGGGAGGCAACAACGGCCCGGTCGTGGCCGGTGTGGCCCGTGCGCTGCTCAGGGCCAGGCCAAGCTCGCGGGGGTCGCCGGGGGGCGTAAAGGGGCTGGTTTGCAGCACCAGGGCGCTCTCGCCGATGGGATCGGTGGGGATGAGCAGGTGATAGCGCCGCCAGTCGCCAGCGGCCACGAAGGCGCCAGACGGCTGACCATCGCGTCGCACCTGTACCGCAACCGGGGCGGCGCCGGGAGGACGGGGCGCCGCGAGGCGCAAACTGAGGATTGCCGGGCACCCATCGAAACCAAAGAGCACGAGGGCGGAGAGGGGCTCGCTCCAGCGGTACGTGTCGGTCTCATTCCGCTCGAGACCGTGAAAGCGGACCAGCACCCGACGCGCCGCCGGATCAGCGGCGCTCAGGTCAATGCCAGGATTGGCGACCAGTGCGCCAGCCAGGAGTAAACCGAGCGTCAGCAGGGTCAGCAGCGCAGGCGCCGCCAGTCGTGCCAGGCGCGGGCAATGAGCCGTGGCGGGGCGATGGGTGGCCCTGCCGATGGCAAGCAACCTCATACGCGGTCCGGGGTTCATGGTTGGCATAGCCGGACCATTATACCCTGAAGGCAAAGACGGCCCGGCGGGCCGTCTCTACCCGCCGGGCCGTCTCCACACCGCCGGTCATCCGAAAGGGCATCAATCGAGGTAACCGCGCAACTTCTTGCCGAGATGGGGATGGCGCAGCTTACGCAGGGCGACGGCCTCGATCTGGCGAATGCGTTCGCGGGTAATGCCGAACTCAACGCCAACCTCTTCGAGGGTGCGGTAGCGCCCATCTTTGAGGCCATAGCGCAACTGAATGATCTTGCGCTCGCGTTCGGGGAGCTTCTGGAGCACCTCTTCGATCTGTTCGCGAAGCATCGCGGCGGCGGCGGCCTCAGCGGGAGTTGAGATGCGTTCGTCCTCGATAAAATCGCCCATGCGGCCCTCGCCCTCCTGGCCCACCGGCATTTCGAGCGAGAGGGGATGCATACTCGCCTCGAGGGTGCGCCGCACCTTGCCGGCGCTGATACCCATCGCCTCGGCAATCTCTTCGGGCGTCGGCTCGCGCTGCATCGACTGCTGGAGCTTGTGGCTGGTGCGCTTCACCTGGCTGATCGCTTCGCCCATATGTACGGGGAGGCGAATGGTGCGGCTCTGGTCGGCGATGGCGCGAGTAATGGCCTGGCGGATCCACCAGGTGGCATAGGTGCTGAACTTGTGGCCCTTCTTATAATCGAACTTCTCAACCGCGCGCATCAGGCCAATATTACCTTCCTGGACCAGATCCATCATCGTCAGGCCGTAGGAGGTGTACTTCTTGGCGATCGAGACCACCAGACGCAGATTGGCCTGGATCAAATGCTGGCGCGCCTCCTGGCCCCTGGCGAAGGCCCGTTCGAGGACGGCCTTCTCGTGACCATGCTCATACTCCTCACGTTCGAGCCGCTGGCGAGCCAGATCGCCCGCTTCCATCGCCTGGGCCAGTTCGACCTCCTGCTCCGCGGTCAGCAGGGGCACCTGGCCGATCTCCTGGAGGTACATCCGCACCGGGTCATCAAAGGCGATCTCGGCGAGATCGGGCAGTTCACTCAGCGCTTCCTCTTCCCCGTGGCCGGAGTTCTGCTCAAGGTCGGTGGCCGACTCAACCACCTTGATACCCTCTGCCTGCAGGCGAGCATAGAGTTGATCAACCTCGGCGACATGCAGTTCCGGTTGCGGATAGGCCTCAAGAATATCGCCGTAGGTCACAAAGCCACGCTGCCGCGCCAGCTCAAGCAACTGCTCACTCATCGGCCCCGACTCCTGTGTGGATGCATGATTCTGCGGTACCATCCTCGTCCTCAGGCACGCCTGACGGCCCTGCGCCGCGCCACGGTGCAATTAACATAATACACCCATTGTCAAGCGTTTCCTGCCTTTTCCATTGAATACAATGGTCTGCTGCTTGCCAAAACTCGCTACTCTGTCCTTGGGGATACGAATATCCTGGGTAGCGAACCATGGGAACGTAATAGGGCCGGAGCGGGTTCTGGATCGCTCAGGCCCTTCGCGCCAACCGGGTGTGTCGTTGCTGGCAAGAAGATGGGGCCGAGCCTGACAACTCAAACCCCATTTCGATTCACACCTTGGAGGGACGCGAACATGGCACCCCATTCACTTTGCCGCTGTTACTATAGCATTATGCAACGGTTAAAGTCAACCCCTCTCCGGTGAAGAAACAGCCAGATTAACGCACTGCGGCGCAGCAGTACGTGTGTTCACAATTCGGGGCGCCTTCGGGCAAGGTGGAAGGGTATCGGGAACCCTGGTTTCCCCATACCCCTCTGTCGTTTCGGGGTACAATACAGCACGTTCATCGCTCAAGACCGGGTGGAGGTAGCGGCAATGCTTTTGACGGAGCGGCAACGGGAGTTTCTCGAGGGACGGCACTACGCGGTCATCGGCACGCTCAACGCCGATGGCAGCATTCACCAGACGGTCGTCTGGTATTTGCTGGAGGGGGAGCAGATCCGCTTCAGTATTGGCGCCGAGAGTGTCAAGGCACGCAATCTGCGCCGCAATCCGACCATCGCGGTGACGATCGAAGATGGGGTGCGCTACCTTTCGCTGAGCGGGATTGCCGTGGTTGAACCGGCAGACCCGGAGTTGCGCCGCCGGCTGGCGCTGCGCTACCTTGGCCCGGAACGGGTGGAGGAGTGGCTGGCCCGGCGCCCCGATGCCCCGCGCGCCTCGGTGCGCGTGACGGTACGGCGAGTGCACGGGCAGGGCGTAGCTTAGGGCGATTGATTGAGGGACATACGTCCATCCCTCTCCCGGCATGCCCTGCGTTGAGCCTGAACAACTCGTCGAGGTGAGGTGCTGGTGTCGTACCGGCCCGTCAAGGCAGAGCCGAGAGATGATTACGACCGAAGAACTGGAACGGGTCTATCAGCGCCCGGTGGCCGATGTGCTCGCGGCGCTAGGGGTTGACCCCGCGCGTGGGTTGGACAGCGCCGAGGCCCGGGCGCGTCTCGAGCGCTACGGGCGTAATGAGGTGCCCGAGGCTCCGCCACCTCCCCTCTGGCTGCGTTTTCTGGGCCAGTTTCGTGATCCGCTGACCGGGCTGCTGCTAGCGGCCACGCTGATTTCGTTTGTGGTCTGGCTCATCGAGCGGGCCGATCCGCTCCCCTTCGAGGCCCTGACCATCCTGGCCATTGTGCTGCTAAACGGCGTGCTCGGCTTCGTGCAGGAGAGCCGCGCCGAGCACGCCGTGGCGGCCCTTCGCGCCATGGCCGCGCCCCACGCCCGTGTGCTGCGCGATGGGCGCCCGCAAACCATCCTCGCCGCCGAGGTGACCCCGGGCGATATTCTGCTGATCGAAGAGGGCGATACCGTGCCTGCCGACGCGCGGCTCATTGAGTCGATTGCCCTGCGGGTTGCCGAGGCCGTGTTGACCGGCGAGAGCGCCAGCGTCAGCAAGGACAGCGCCCCCATCGCTGCCGAGGTTACCATCCCCGACCGCCACAATATGCTCTTTAGCGGCACAGCGGTGGCTTCGGGCCGGGGTCGCGCCGTGGTGACTGCCACGGGCCCGCGCAGCGAGATCGGCAAGATCGCCGGGACCCTGCAACAAACCGAGAGTGAGCCAACGCCGTTGCAGAAGGAACTGGCCCGGGTGGGCCGCTTCCTCGGCGGCGCAGTCGTCATCATCGCCGTGGTCATGAGCGTGACGTTGATCCTGGTCAGCGGCGCCCGGCGCCTGAGCGACCTGGTGGATGTGCTGATCCTGGGGGTCAGCCTGGCGGTTGCGGCTGTCCCCGAGGGTCTGACCGCGATCACCACCATTGTGCTCTCCCTCGGTATGCAGCGCATGGCCCGGCGCAATGTGATCGTCCGCACGCTTTCGTCAGTCGAAACGCTTGGCTCAACCACGGTGATCTGCACGGATAAAACCGGCACGCTTACGCGCAACGAGATGACCGTGCGGGCGATAGTAACCCCCAGCGGCCGGGTGGATCTCGCCAGCGAAGGCGAGGGACCGGAGGGAACGCTGAAAATGGACGGCCGACCCGTGACCGATGTGGCATGGCGCGAGGAGGTGCGGAAGGCGTTGCGCGCAGCCCACATGGCCAACAATGCGCGGCTGGTTGAAGAGAACGGGCGCTATAGCATCCGGGGTGATCCGACCGAGGGCGCCTTGCTCATAGCGGCGCACCGGGTGGGCCTGACCGATGCGGAACTGGACGAGCGTTTTCCGCGGGTGGCCGAAGTGCCCTTCACCTCCGAGCGCAAGTTGATGAGTACGGCGCACGTTGATCAGGAGAAGGAGCGGTTGATCATCTTCACCAAAGGCGCGCCCGATATTCTCCTGGCCCGCTGCGACTACGAACGTGTCGGCCTCGACGGGGAGGTGCGTCCGCTGACCGCGGAGCGCCGGCGCGAAATCCTGGCCTGTGTCGAGGAACTGGCCGACCAGGCCCTCCGCACCCTCGGGGTGGCCTACCGCACCCTGGCCCGCGACGCGGCCAGCGGCCAACTGAGCGAGGAGGTCGAGCAGTCCCTGGTCTTCCTGGGCGTGCTGGGGCTGATTGACCCGCTGCGCCCCGAGGCGCGCCCATCCGTGGCGCAGGCGAAACGGGCGGGCATCCGTCCGATTATGATCACCGGCGACCACCCGCGCACCGCCGCCGCAATCGCCACCGAGGCGGGCATCGGCGCGCCCGGACAGCCCGCCGTGACCGGCGGCGCCCTGCAGCAGATGGACGACACCGAGTTGCGGCGCGTCCTGGGCGAGTGTTCGGTCTATGCGCGGGTGGCGCCCGAGCACAAATTACGCCTGGTGCGGGCGCTCAAGGCCGACGGGGCGATTGTGGCCATGACCGGCGACGGGGTCAACGACGCCCCGGCGCTTAAGGTGGCGGACATCGGCGTGGCCATGGGCATCACCGGCACCGATGTGAGCAAGGGCGCCGCGGATATGATCCTCGCCGATGACAATTTCGCCTCGATCGTCGCGGCGGTGGAGGAGGGCCGCTCGATCTTTGCCAATATTCAAAAGTTTCTGCGCTACCTGCTTTCCTCAAACATCGGCGAAGTATTGACGATGTTCGGCGGAGTGACCCTGGCGTCCCTGATCGGGCTGAGGCCACCCGAAGGAGGCGGGCTGGTGGCGCCCCTGCTGGCCACGCAGATCCTCTGGATCAACCTGTTGACCGACGCCGCGCCGGCCCTGGCCCTGGGTCTCGAACCGGCCGACCCGCAGGTAATGGAGCGCCCTCCGCGCGATCCGCGCGCCCCGGTCATCACCGGCCAGATGTGGTTCACTATCTTTTTCGTAGGCTTGATTATGGCCACCGGCACCCTGGCAGTGATGGACTGGGCCTTGCCCGGCGGTCTGATTGCCGGGACAGGGGATCTGGCCTATGCCCAGACGATGGCCTTCACCACCCTGGTGTTGTTCCAGTTGTTCAACGTGCTCAATGCCCGCTCGGATGAGCGGAGCGCGTTTTACCGGCTGTTCGGCAACCCCTGGTTGTGGGGCGCAGTGGCGCTGTCGTTTGCGCTGCAGGCGCTGGTGGTCTACCTGCCCGGGTTGCAGCGGGCCTTCAGTACCGTGCCGCTGAGCCTGAGCGACTGGTTGATCTGCCTGGGAGTTGCCAGCAGCGTGCTCTGGCTGGTGGAGGCGCGCAAGCTCATCGAGGAGCTTCAACGGCGAGGGTAGCGCGCTCGACAGCGGCGAGGAAGCCGAGGAGCAGGCCGTGAAAGGCGCGCGCCGCCTCGATCTGCGGGAAGTGGCCGCAGCGTGGAAACACCACCAGGCGCGCGCCGGGAATGGCCAGCGCCCGCTGGCTGGTCTCCAGGGGAAAGACCCGATCGTTTTCACCCCAGACCAGCAGGGTAGGCACGCGCAGTTCGCCCAGGCGATCGCGCAGGCCGGTGCGCCCCAGGTCGGTGGCATCGTAGCGACGGCTGAGGGCAGTCAGGGCGCGGCGGTTATCGGCGCCGATCAGGGCCGCCCGGCCCCGTTCGAGGATCTCGGCGGTCACGTGGTGTTCGGGGGCGTAGAAGGCGGCGCTGAGCATGGCTCGCACCACTGCCGGCTGCGCGGAGAGCCACAGTAGCCCCGGACCAACCAGGGGCCAGCCACCGACCCGCGTCAGCGGCGAGGGTTCACTGAAGCCGTCGCTATCTACGAGGGTAAGGCTGCGCACGGCGGAGGGGTGTAGCAGGGTCGTGGCAATGGCGTATTTGCCTCCCATCGAGTGGGCCACTATGTGCGCCGCTCCAGCCCCGAGATCTTCAATCAGCCGGGCGTAGAGGCGGGCCGACAGTTCCAGCGAGTAGGGCGCGTCGGCGGGTTTGTCGGAGCGCCCGAAGCCCAGCCCATCAACGGCGATGGCGCGGTACCCTGCACGCGCCAGCAGCCGGCCCGTCGGGCGCCAGTCCTCGGATGAGCCGGCAAAGCCGTGGAGCAACAGTACGGCAGGGCCGTGACCGGCTTCGAGCAGGTGCAGCCGGTAGCCGTCAATGGTGATTGTGTGGCTGTGCATGGGTAAAGGCTTCGCCCTCCGGGGGTTGGTTTGATCTCACTGATGGGATTGTACCAGATGCTCCTGGGGCTTCGCCTCCCAACATCGGGACGAAACGAGGAGTTCCTGAGAGGGTGTAGTCCTCCCAGACTCTCCCCTCAGGCAGGAGCGTGGAGAAACCAGATTTCCCCATGCTCGCCACAGATTCGCCTGTGCTACAATGGTCGTCATAATGCGCACGGGATCTCTGACGCATGACATGGACGACCTGACCAAAGTTCTCCACACGCTGGCCCGGCAGCGGGGCCATGAAGCTGCTCCGCTGATCGCCGTGCGCAGGTTTCCGGCCCGCGAGGGCGCGCGGGTGAGCCATCTGCCGGTTGATGCGCGGCTGGAGCAGGCCTGGGTAGTAGCCACCGGCGAGCCCTTTCGCCCGCACCAGGCCCCGGCCCTGTCGGCGCTGCGCCGCGGCGAGCCGGTGGCGCTGATCGGCGGCCCGCCGGCCCGGCGCACGCTGCCGCTCCTGGTGGGCGGCTGGCTGCGCGAGGCCGGGCCGGGCACGGTGCTGGTGCTCGCGCCCGATGAGGCAGCGGGCGAGGAACAGCGCGTCGCCCTTGAGGGGCTGCTACGCGAGGTGGACCCCGCGCTGCGGGTGGGGGTGGCCCGGGAAGCTGCGTCGCGGATGCCATCGAGCGCCCAGGTGGTCATTGCCACGCCCACGACCCTCCACGAACGCCTGCTGCGCTTCCACGGGCGGGCCTGGGGCACGTTCTGGTCCCGGCTGGGTCTCATCATCCTCACCGATGCGCAGCGTTATACCGGGCCAGCCGCCGTGCATCTGGCCGGGTTGCTCACCCGTGCCCGGCGGCTGGCCGGCGGGCCGCAGCCGCTCCGGCTGGTGGCGACGGTTGCCCCGGTGCTGGGGGCCGCCGAGGCCCTGGCGGCGATCAGCGGCGATGTCTGGCGGGTGATTGCCGCCGATGACACGCCTCGACCCGCGGCCGCGCTGGCCCTCTGGCGCGCCCCGGCCGAACGCATGCGCGAGGCGGCGACGCTGGCCCTGGGGCTGGCACAGGCCCGCGCGCGCGTGCACCTGATCACCACCCCGTTCGAGGTTCCGCTGGCACGCCGGTTGATCGGCCCGGATCTGCCCGAAGTGAGCGTTGGTGTCGCCCCCCAGCCCGCGGACGCGCAGATCATCTGCGGGATTGACCGCGCCGCCGCCAGTCTGCGCCTGTGCCTGGAAAGCGCGGCCCTCACGGTTCTTCTCCTCGGCGATGAGCCGGCCGAGCGCACCCTGGCGCGACTCTGCGAGCGCGGCGAACACGCCGGGGCCGAAGTTGACGAGAAACCTATCCCGCTTATCGAAACCCTGCCGCACTGGATCACCGCCCCGGTCAATGCCTATGTCGAGGCGCAGCATCTGGTCTGCGCGGCTTCGGAGTACCCGCTGAGCGCGGCAGAGGTGGCTGCCTGGGGAGTAGAGTCACTCGTCGCGCGCCTGGAACGCAACGGGTCACTGGTGCAACTCCCCGATGCCGAACCGCTCTGGCAGCCCGGCCCGGCGGCCGGGGAACCTTACGCTGACTTTGATCTGCAGGCCGCGGCGACCGCGCCGGTCAGTATCCGCGATGAGCGTGGCGCCGCGCTGGGGACGCTGGGCCTGGATGCCTTCGACCGCTGGGGTTTTCCCGGCGCGGCCCTGCCACCCCTGCGCGGCGGGTACCGCGTGCGCGCACGCGACGACGCCGGCCTGAGCCTTACCCTGCGCGAGGCGCCCGAGGCGCGCCGCGTGCTCCCGTTGCGCCGCTGCACGATACAGGTGCGCGATCGTCTCGAGCAACGGCTGATCCGTGGGCAGAGCGTAGCCTGGGGCCGGGTGGTGGTAGATGAAGAGGTCTACGGCTTTCAAGAGGTCAGCCCCGGCGCCGCGGCCCGGGAGGAACGCTTCGAGCAGCCCCTGACGGCCCGCTGGAGCGCCCCGGCGCTGTGGATCGATCTACCCATGGCCCTCAACGCCGAACGGCAACTGGTGGGCTGGTCGCTGGTGGCCGCGCTCCCGCTGCTCACCCTTGCCGGTGTGAGCGATCTCGTGCCGGCCTGTGACGCCGAGGCACGGCGGATCTACTTCGTGGATGCCCAGCCGGGAGGCAATGGTCTGAGCGCCTGGCTGTTCGAGGCCCTCGAAAGCGTTCTGCCGATCGCCTACGCGGTGGCGCTCGATGGCCGCACCGATCCGCTGCTGAAGTCGCTGGCCCGCGCCGATATGGACTGGATGCTGGCGCTGCTCGGTGGCGTGGCACCTGTGCCGATTGAGCGGCCCCGGGAACTGGTCACGCCCGAGCCGCTGCCCGTGCGACGCGAAGCGCCGCGCCACGAAGAGTCGCTCGCTCCGTTATCCCCGCTGGAGGCATCGCTGGCCTGGCGCGAGCCGCCGGCCCCTCCCGCACCGGCGGCGCCACCGTCACGGCGCAAGGCGGCTCGCTCAAGTTCCACCACATCGGCCCGATCAACGTCAGAGGGAGCAGATCAGCAACCTTCCACACGTCGGCGTGAACCACAGGCCGCCTCGGCACGGGAGGGCCGCCCGGCGCGACGCAAGGCTCCACCCGCGCCACCGCCGCCAGAGGCGCCCGCCGAGCAGCGCCAGCCGAATCCGCCAGGGACCTCCTCCGGCGAGGAGGCTGTCCCTCCTGTTCCAGCCGACCCCGCCGAACTGGCGGCGCGTCTGCGTGCAATGCGCGAGCAGCGCCAGGAAGGGGGCGCGCCGCGGGCGCCGAAGCCGGCATCGGGCGGTGAGCCGCGCTTCCGCCCTGGTGATAGCATCGTCTGCGTGCCCCACGGTCCTGGCACAGTGGTATCGAGCCGGGTCGAAGACGGGCGCGAGATCCTGCGGGTGCGCTTCGCCGGTCTCGGCGAGTTGATGGTTGACGCCTCGGTGAACCTGGTGCGCCTGGCCGGTGACGATGCGCCGGGTGGAGAGTAAGGGGGGACTCGTATGGCAGAGGATCATCTGGAGCGCCTGCGCGCCCTGCGGGAGGCGGCCTTGCTCGGGGGCGGCCCGGAGCGCATCGCGCAACAGCACGCCCGGGGGAAGGAGACCGCGCGCGAGCGCCTCGCGCGCCTGCTCGATCCTGATTCGTTCCAGGAGCTTGGGAGCCTGGCCCGGCACCAGATCAGTGATTACGGGTTGGCAACCCGGCGTTATCCAGGCGACGGCGTGGTCACCGGCTTCGGCGCCATCAACGGCCGGCGGGTGGCCGTCTACGCGCAGGATTTCACCGTCCTGGGCGGCTCGTTCTCCGAGGTGCAGGCGCAGAAGATCACCCGCCTGATGGATCTGGCAACCGAGAGCGGCATTCCGATCATCGGTTTGAACGACTCGGGCGGGGCGCGCATCCAGGAGGGGGTGCGGTCGCTGGCCGCCTACGGCGAAGTTTTTCTGCGGAACGTGCTCTCCTCGGGCGTGGTGCCGCAGATCTCGCTGATCCTCGGCCCCTGCGCGGGTGGCGCCGTCTACTCCCCCGCCCTCACCGATTTCGTGATCATGGCCCGCGACGTGGGCTACATGTTTCTCACCGGTCCCGAAGTGATCCGCGCCGTCTCGGGTCGCGAGGTGACGGCGCAGCAACTCGGGGGGGCCGATGTGCACCACGAGCGCAGCGGGGTGGCCCATCTGGTGGCCGATACCGAGGGCGCGGCCCTGGATCTGGTCAAAGCCTTGTTGGGCTACCTGCCGCAGAACAACGCCGAGGATCCTCCCTACCAGCCCTCCGACGATGCACCCGAGCGCATAGACCCGGCGCTCAACACCCTGGTGCCTGCGGACGAACGGATCAGTTACGATATGCACCTGGTGATCGAGCGTATCGTTGACCGGGGAAGCTTTCTGGAGTTGCAGCCCGCCTACGCCGCCAATGCCATCACTGGCTTCGCTCGCCTGGGCGGCTACGCCGTCGGCATCGTCGCCAATAATCCGGCGGTGCTGGCAGGGGTGCTGGACATCAATTCCTCTGACAAGATCGCTCGCTTTGTGCGGCTGTGTGACGCCTATAACTTGCCGGTCGTCACTCTGGTGGACTGTCCGGGGTACCTGCCGGGGATCGAGCAGGAGTACGGCGGGGTGATCCGCCACGGGGCGAAGATCATCTATGCCTATGCTGCGGCGACCGTGCCCAAGCTTTCGGTGATCGTGCGGAAGGCGATTGGTGGGGCCTACATCGCCCTGAGCAGCAAGCAGATGCGTTCAGATATGAATTTCGCCTGGCCGACGGCGCAGATCGCGGTGATGGGCGCCGAAGGCGCGGCGCGGGTTCTCTGGCGCGAGGAGTTGCGCCGTGCCGCCGATCCGGCGGCGTTGGAGCAGCAGTTCGTCGCCGAGTACCGCGAACGCTTCTTCAACCCCTACCACGCCGCCGATCTGGGCCAGATTGACGAGGTCATCGAGCCGCGCGAAACGCGCCCACGCCTCATCCGCGCCCTGGAGATCCTGCGCACCAAGGTGCAGCAGAACCCGGCGCGGAAGCATGGCCTGTATCCGTCGTGAAACGCTGGCGTTGCCTGCGCGCGGCGCGCGGGCTTCCGGGTGTAACCCTGCCCCGTGGGAGTGTCCTGGGAGGGCGTAGCCCTCTCATGAAATCCCCTGTGTTACACGTGGAGAGGCGCGGAGAGGCTACGCCTCCCCGCACCCCCTTATCCAGGCAAGTTTAGTCTCGGACCTATGACAGAACTCTGGTTCGGAATCCAGATAACCATCTACGGCATGGGCCTGGTGTTCGCCTTGCTGGCGCTCCTGTGGGGCTTGCTGGCGCTGCTGGTGTGGCTCGACGGGCGACGGCGCGCGCCCGCCGCCACGCCCGAGGGGGCAACGCCGGCGCTGGAAGCGGTCACCGCGGCGCCTGGAGTACGGGTACGGGGCGCCGGCGTCGAGGAACTTGCCCCCGAGGCCCTTGCGGCCATCGCGGTGGCGGTGGTGGCGCATGCCAGCCAGGAGCAGCCGCGTGGATGGCAGACCGCGCCCGCTCAGGCCGAAGGCCCGGCAGCGGTCGATCGCTGGGTTGCCGCCGGACGCATCAGGCAGACGATCCGCGTGGTGCAGCGGAGAAGGGGGTAGCATGCAACGCTACCGGCTAACCGTCGGCGAGCGAGAGTTTGAGATTGCCGTAGAAACGCTGGGACCGGATCACTACCAGGTGATGCTGGAAGGGAAACAGTACGAGGTGACCCTGGAATCTCTCGCTGAGGGCGCCCCGGTAGAGGTACAACCCGGCTTGACGCCGGTGGAGGCGCCGGTAGCGCCTGCCTTGCCAGCCCCGGTAACCTCCGGCGTCGCGCTGCTGACGGCGCCCATGCCAGGCACGGTGTTGCGCATTGATGTTTCGGCCGGCCAGACAGTGCAGCGCGGCGATCCGGTACTGGTGCTCGAGGCGATGAAGATGCAAAACCTCATCCGTGCGCCGGGCAATGGCCAGGTGTCGGAGGTGCTGGTGACGCCCGGCCAGACGGTGGGCTACGGCGAACCCCTGGTCCGCTTTGCTGCGGAGGGCCGATGAACGTCGAGTTCTTCCTCCGCCTGGCGCAGGGTCCTCTGAACCTCACCTGGCAGGGCCTGGTGATGCTCGCTGTGGCCGGGTTGCTCTTCTACCTGGCGATTGTGCGGGGCTACGAGCCGCTGTTGCTGCTGCCCATCGCTGCCGGCGCGATGCTGGCCAACCTGCCCCTTTCGCCGATGCTGGGCGAAGAGGGTATGTTGACCGTGCTCTACCGCACCGGGATCGAGAACGAATTGTTCCCGCTACTGATCTTTATCGGCATTGGCGCACTGACCGACTTCGGGCCGTTGCTGGAGAACCCGCGGGTGGTATTGCTGGGAGCGGCGGGGCAGTTTGGCATCTTTGCCACCCTGCTGCTGGCCCTGGCGCTGGGGTTCACGCCCAACGAGGCGGCCTCGATCGGCATCATCGGGGCGATTGACGGCCCGACCTCGATCTACGTATCGAGCCTGCTGGCGCCCCATCTGCTCGGGCCGATCACCGTGGCGGCCTACAGCTACATGGCGCTCGTGCCGCTGATCATGCCGCCGGTAATTCGCCTGCTCACCAGCCGGCGGGAGCGCACCATCCGCATGCCCTACAGCCAGCGCCCGATCAGCAAGCGCACACGCATCATCTTCCCGATCGTCACGACGATCGTGGTCGGCACGCTGGTGCCATTCTCCATCCCCCTGGTCGGCTCGCTCATGCTCGGCAACCTGATGCGCGAATCGGAGGTGGTCGAGCGCCTGACCGGGGGCGCCTCGAACGAACTGACCAACATCGTGACCCTGTTTCTCGGTCTTGCCATCGGCTCGACGATGGTCGGCGCCGATTTCTTGCGCCTGACCACGCTGATGATCCTCATCCTGGGCATGCTGGCCTTCGCCGTTGACACCGCCGCGGGCCTGCTGTTCGGCAAACTGCTCAGCCTGCTCAGCCGGGGGCTGATCAACCCGATTATCGGTGCAGCGGGGATCAGCGCCTTTCCCATGGCGGCGCGGGTAGTGCAGCGCGTCGCCACCGAGGAGGATTTCGAGAACTTCCTGCTCTTTCACGCCATGGGCGCCAATGCCGCCGGGCAGATCGCCAGCGTGGTCGCTGGCGGGGTGCTGCTGGCGCTGATGGGAGGGGGATGATCCGGTTGGTACGTGTTCAGATTTACCGCAGAGGAACGTTGAGGATGAGCTTTTTGACGCTCTTTGCGCCCCTCCGCGCCCTCTGCGGTGCAAACGTGTCTGGTAAATGTGAACACTACTTCGGTTGTCGCCCGTGCACAAAGCGGCGAGTGGCCCTATAATGCCCATGACACCCCTGCGTGATCGGTGCGAAGCTCCGGCGGCTTGCGGGCTCGTGGCAATCCCTTCGCCTGCTTCGAAAGCTGTGTCGAACATGAGGAGATGATGATGGACCGCCAGCAACTCCTGGTGCAGGACTGGATGACCAGAGATCCATTGACGGTGGGGCCGGATACCTCCGCGGTCGAGGCGTATGAGCGGATGCGTCAGCGGAAGATCCACCGCTTGCCCGTGGTAGAGAACGGTCGGCTGGTGGGGATCGTGACGCGCAGCGATATCGAGGGTACCGGGTCGTTTCAGCGCACCGAGGCGGGCTGGCACGAGGCCCGCTTCGCCCTGGCCGGCACATCGGTCGAGGAAGTGATGACGCGCAACCCGATCTCGGTCACCGTGACGACGGCGGTGCGAGATGCAGTGGCGCTGATGCTGAAGCACCACCTCAGCGGTCTACCGGTGGTGGAGAATGACCAGCTCGTGGGAATTATCACCGAGACGGATATTTTCCGGCTCATGATCGAGCGGTGCCTCGCCGAGGGGTGAGAGGTTTCTTTGCCCCGGGCAACGTTTCAGCGCCTGCGTTACGATCTGATGGCGACCGGCCTCACCCCTGGCGAGGGTCCGGGGGCATCTCGACGGGGGGTGCGGGGGCCTGCAGCCCCCGCACGATTTCTCTCTCCAGTGCGGCTCGGCTACACCGCGCTGCACCGGCAAGGGGATGTCTCGTTACCCTCGGTCAACTGATCTCGAGCAACAATTCGTGCAGCTTGACCGCCTGCCCCGCACTGACGTGCAGATCGCTGACGGTGCCGGCCCGCGGCGCCTGGATCTCATTCTCCATCTTCATCGCTTCCAGCACCACCACCGGTTGCCCAACCTGAACCGGTTGGCCGGGTTCTACCAGAACGCGGACAATACGTCCGGGAATGGGGGCCTTGACGCGCCCGTCACCGCTACGGGGCCGGGCGACCGTGGCTTCGAGGTCGCGTACCTGGATCTGGTAACGCCCCCGGGGCGTATCAATCCAGCGCAGATCGGGGTCCACAGTCAGTTCATAGGGATGCGTGCCGACCACGGCCCACTCGATCGCCTCCGGCCCGGCCAGCGATGAGACGATGACCGTTACGGGGTTCCCGTTAATGGTGATGCTGACCGGTTCATCATGTCTGGGCAGAGTGCCCACCTCGACCACGAATTCGTGGCCCTCGATGGTGACATGCAGCTTGCTCATTGGGGGAGCCTCCTGCTATCGCGGTGCCAGCCGCTGGTGAAGGCGGTCGGCGTGATCGGGCGAGCGGACTGGACGCGGGCCAGAAAGGCCAGAGCGGCCACGGCGGCCAGGTCGCGCAGGCTCTCGCCATCGGGGCGCGCCGCGGGTTCCAGACGCCGGTGGCTGAACTCGGAGTCGTAGGTCCCTGCGATGAAATCGGGGTCGCTCACCATCTGGCGCAGCATGCTGATATTGGTGTTGATCCCCGTAATGGCGAACTCGGTGAGCGCCCGGCGCAGACGATGCAGGGCCTCCTCACGATTGGCCCCCCAGACGGTGAGCTTGGCGAAGAGTGACTCGTAGCGCACCGAGACCTCGGCCCCGCTGAAGGCGTAGGTGTCCACGCGCACATTGGGGCCGCCCGGCACCCGGAACATGCCGATGCGCCCTGGGCTGGGCAGGTAGTCGCGCCAGGGGTCCTCGGCGTTGATCCGGCAGAGGAATGCCGTGCCAGCGATGCGCACGTCATCCTGGCCGAAACCGAGGGGTTGCCCGGCGGCCAGGCGGATCTGCTCGCGCACCGCGTCAATACGGGTCACCATCTCGGTGGCGGGATGCTCGACCTGCAGGCGGGGCTTGACCTCAGTGAAGTAGTACTGACCGTCGGCATCAACGACGAACTCCACCGTGCAGGCCCCCCGGCAACCGAAGAGGCGCGCGATCTCCACCGCCGCGCCGCGAACAGCGGCGCGCTGCGCCGGGGTGAGACCCGGGGCAGGTGACTCGGTAATCACCTTGCGTTTGTTGCGCTGGATGGTGCTATCACGCTCGCCCATGTGCACCAGTGCGCCGTAGTTGTCGGCCAGGAGCGGCACCTCGACGTAACGCGAGGGGAGCACCGCGACTTCGAGGTAGACGCGCGGATTGCCAAAGACGGCCTGGGCGGCGGCGGCAGCCTCGCGCACAACGTCGAGCAGGCGCGCCGGCTCCCGCACAATCTGGGTGCCGCGTCCCCGGCCTCCCGACCAGGGCTTGACGATCACCGGGTAGCCCAGGCGCCCAGCCTCGGCGTGGAGGGCATCGGCCTCGTCGGGCGTGAAGGCCCGGCTCGAAGCCGTGACGGTGGAGAAGCCGGCCTGCCGCACCCGCTCGAGCGCGGCGATCTTGTTGGTAGTCAGTTCCAGGCATGCGCTGCCCGGCCCGATCACCACGATCCCCTCCTTCTCGCAGGAGCGCGTAAAGTCGAGGTGCTCGGCGAGGTAGCCGTAGCCAGGATGGACGGCGTCGGCGCCGGATTGCCGGGCCAGGGCGATCACCAGGTCCGGGTCGCGGTAACTGGCCGGCGGTTCGACCAGATAGGCCTCATCGGCCAGGTGCACGTAGAGCGCGCCGCGGTCGTCCGGCTCGTAGAGGGCCACCACGGGGATCCCCAGGTCGCGGCAGGCGCGCACGACGCGCACGGCAGGCTCGCCCCGGTTGGCGATAAGCACTTTTTTAAACATGGGTGCACCTTTTCTGGCGCCGGGCCACTGGCCCGGCGCGTCGGCGGTCGCGCGTTACATCGGCGAGATCCCGTGTTTCTTGGGCACGTGCCGTTCGCGCTTGGAGAGCGTCACGTGCAGGGCGCGGATGAGCACCCGGCGACTGTCACGCGGCTCGATCACATCGTCAATCAGGCCCCGCGCAGCAGCGACGTAGGGATTGTTGAACTTTTCCTGATACTCCTCGATCAGTTCCTGGCGCCGGGCCTCGGGATTGGCGGCCGCCTTGACCTCGTTGCGGAAGAGGATGTTGACCGCCCCTGCCGCGCCCATCACCGCCAGTTCGGCATTCGGCCAGGCGTAGAGCAGGTCGCCGCGCAGTCCCTTGCTGCTCATCACGCAGTAGGCCCCGCCGTAGCTCTTGCGCAGAATGATCATCAACTTGGGCACGGTCGCCTCCGAGTAGGCGTAGATCAGCCGCGCGCCGTTGCGGATGATCCCTCCATACTCCTGGCTGGTGCCCGGCAGGAAGCCCGGCACGTCCTGCAGGGTGATGATCGGCACGTTGTAGGTGTCGCAGATGCGGATAAAGTGCGCCGCCTTGATGCTGGCCTTGATGTCAATCGTACCGGCCAGCACCTGGGGCTGGTTGGCCACGATGCCCACCACGTAGCCATCGAGGCGGGCGAATCCCACCACCATGTTCTGCGCCCAGAGTTCGTGGACCTCGAGGAAGCGCCCGTCGTCTACAATGCTGGCGATCACCTGGCGCACATCGTAGGGCTTCTGCGGATCCACTGGAACGATATGCTCCAGTTCGGGGCAGCGGCGGTCGGGATCGTCGCGGGGGGGTACGTAGGGCGGGTCATTGACGTTGTTCGAGGGCAGGTAGCTCAGCAGTTCACGCACCTTCTGCAGGCACTCGCGGTCATCGGTGGCCAGAAAGTGGGCCACACCGCTCTCGGTGGCATGGACGCGCCCACCGCCCAGTTCCTCCTGGCTAACGTTCTCCTGCATGACCGACTTGACCACCTCCGGGCCGGTGATGAACATATAGCTGTTCTCGGTCATGAAGATGAAATCGGTGAGGCCGGGTGAGTAAACCGCTCCCCCGGCGCAGGGGCCGAGGATCACCGAGAGCTGCGGAATGACGCCGGAGGCTTCGCAGTTGGCGTCGAAGATCCGCGCGTAGCCGGCCAGACTGTCCACCCCTTCCTGGATGCGAGCGCCGCCCGAGTCGTTCAGGGCGACAAAGGGGCAGCCGTAGGCCAGGGCCATGCGCATGGCCTTGACGATCTTATTGGCATGCATCTCGCCCAGCGAGCCGCCCATCACGCTGGCATCCTGGGCCGCGGCGAAGACCTGCCGGCCGTTGACCAGCCCGAAGCCAGTGACCACGCCATCGCCAAAACGCGAACCCTTGCCGCCCATGTAGGTCTCGTAGCGCGGGACCACCAGCGTATCAATTTCGTTAAAGCTATCGGGATCAAAGAGCAGGGCAATGCGCTCGCGAGCGGTGAGCCGGCCCTTCTGGTGTTGCGTTTCGGCGTCCTTCGGCGTACCGGCGGCGATGGCCTTCCGTTCGCGGAGTTTGCGGATGTAGTCTTCCATCTCCATCGGGCTTTTCCCCTTCGCCATGCGCTACGCGGCGCCCACGGCCAGCGTGAGCACATAGCCTTCAGACACGCGCCACCAGCCGCGGAGCGGCGGGGCCTCCAGGATGGGATCGCAGGACAGGGCAACCGTGGCCCAGGCGCCGCCGCTGGCAGGCGCCACGCGGCACTCAACGCGCCGGGTGTCAACGCTCAGACCCAGGCGCAGGGCCTTGAGCGCGGCTTCTTTGGCGCTCCAGATGGCCGTAATGAGCAACTCGCGTCGTTCAGGCGGGGCCGTCGCAACCGCCGCGCGCTCGATGGGGGTGAAGTAGTCGCCGGCAAAGGCAGGGTGGCGCGGCGCCACCTGTTCGATATCGGCGCCGATGGCCGGGGTGCGCGCCAGCGCGCAGAAGGCGCGGCCCTGGCTGTGGCTGATGGTCAGATGCCAGCCTTCGAGAGCCGCCCGCACCGCTGGCTGGAGCGCGCCGATGGTTGGCGCACCGCTGGGTGCGGCCACGATTTGCAGGTCGCGCGGGTCGCACGCAAGCCCGGACTCGGCCAGGTGACGCTGGATGAGCCGCCGGGCCGTCCAGCGACCGAGCAGCCATTCGCGGCGGCGCTTCTCCACCCGCAGCGCCGCCAGGCGCTCACGTTCCGGCAGGCTTAACCACGCTGACGGGGCAAGCGTCGGCAGATCACGTTCGGTCTGGATGAGCCAGGTAATCATGGGTTGGGGGTCGCGGCATTGCGCGCCGGTTCAGATGGAATGCCCAGTCCGGTGCTTCAAACGAGACTTCGTCTCAGCGGAGGTTACGGGGACCTGCGGCCCCCGGATCATCCCCCGTTGGCGCAACGTGGCTTCGCCGCGCCAACGGGGCCTTGTGTGTGTTGATTTCATTGGGCCGCGACACCGGCTGCACCGGCGCCGCGGCCCAACGGGCTGGCGCAAACCCGCCGAATGGGCGTGGACAGAGGGCTAGAATTTCGCCACGCCGGGGAGCTTCGACGTGCGATAGCCGGTCAGGTCAAGGTAGACGTTGCCCTCGTCGTCAATGACCCGGGCGTCGAAACTGGCCCCTCCGTCCTGAGCCGTGACGATGGCGTAGATCGCCTTCCCGTTGCCCACCTCGGGGTGCTGATAGACCTCGAGGGTCTCCAGCGAGGAGGGCAACGCCATGGCCTCGGTGTTGGCGATCTCCCAGACCCCGGCGGTCTGGAAGCAGAGTTCGAGCAGGCGCGGGTCCACCAGGTGCTCGGCCTCGGCGGGGGCGCTGTCGGGCGGCAGGTCGCTGGCGAGCATGCCGAAGGCCATGTTGCCGGCGATCAGCACCTTCTCCAGCACCTGGTAGGCCGGGCCGTGGAAGTAGACCTGGTAGATGTCCGAACGCTCCACCACCCGCGCGTCTTCGGCCATCTGCGGCCGTTCGGCATGGGCCTCCGCGGCGGGGGCATTGGTCAGACGCACCGTGGCGCGGAAGTGGACCGTCTCCTGCGGCGGGGGCGGGGTGTGCCCCGGCGCCACCGCCGGCTGGAAGACCGAGCGCAGTTCGGTGTGCGCCAGCAGTTCACCCTCGCCGGCTGGATGCAGTGTGGCTTTGAGCACCAGGGTGCGCGGCTGGCCACGGTGGAACTTCACCGGGCTGTCGAGCCGCTCGTGCTCGATACGGGCCACACGGTAGCCGGGGACCAGCAGGCTGGCCAGTTCGGCGAAACCCTCGGTGCCCATCACCCCGGGCAGCACCGGCGTGCCGTCGATCTTGTGGTCGTAGAGGAACGGCTGCACCGCCGGGTCCAGCGCCGTCTCCGCGACAATGCCGCTGTAGAGGCCAGCCTTGCGCAGTGTGCCGACCATCAAGAGCGGACGCTCACGGGCGGCCAGGGCCGCCGCGACCTTCTCCAGATCGAGGCCGCCGTGCTCGTCGAACTCCTCGGTGAGAATGCCCAGACGCATGCCGACGACGATCTCGCCGCGGGTCCCCCCTGCGGTCAGTTCGCGGCGGATGGTGGGGATGCCCACCTCGGGCGGGAGCATATCGATCCCCGCCATCTCCATGATCCGGGGGATGGAGCCGCGGGTGGCCATACCGATGCCGCCCCAGGCCGTCCAGTCAATGGCGATGCCACGGGTCTCTGGACGGGTGTGGCGCATGCTGCTGGTGACCTTGCAGAGCAGGTCATTGGCGGCGCTGTAGTCGGTCTGGCCGCTATTGCCGAAGCGCCCGGCCACGGAACTGAAGGCCACCGTGGCGCCGATCGGCATGCCCTTCGCCGCCCGCAGCAGGCTGAAGAAGCCGTCGGCCTTGATGTCGAAGACGCGGTAGAACTCGTCGGGCTGCTTATCGGCCAGGCCGCGACTGATCTCGATGCCGCCAGCGTGGAGCAGCACGTCGATCCGTCCGAAGCGCTCGCGGATCTCCTCGACCACCGCGCTGACGGCAGGGCCGTCACGCAGGTCCAGGCTGCGGTAGAAGGCCGTACCACCGGCAGACTCCACCGTCTCAATGGCCCGCAGGGCAGCCTCCGAGCGCTCGACGCCCATGATTGTCCGGTCGATCTGTACCGGGGTAACCTTCTCGCCCTTCGCCTGGGCCTCGGCGATCAGGGCCGCCTTGAGCGCGTCGCGGCCCTGGCGGAACAGGGCGATCCGCTCGTCGGCGGGATCGGGTGTTGGGGTCAGGTCGAGCAGGAAGAACTGGCCACCACCGCCAGCGCGGGCCAGGTCGGCCACGATCGCGCTGGTAATGCCCCCAGCCGCACCAGTGACGAGGTAGACCGTCTCAGGGCCGAGGTGCATCCCCGGCTGACCATCGGCGGCGGGGCGCTCCTCGAAGCTGATGCCGAAGCGCAGGCTGTCGTGGTAGCCCACCTCGACCACACCGGGATCGAAGAGGGTCTCGGCGATCAACGCCTCGGCCGGCTCGGCGCTCTTGCGGCTGGCCTCGAAATCAACCGCCTTCACCAGCGCCGCCGGGCGCTCGCGCTTGTAGGCCTTGGCGAAGCCGGTGACGGCGCCACCCAGGGGTGCGGTCGCCCCGTGCTCGTCGTAGCCGTGCAGCCCGCCCATCCGCGTAGCCACCACCAGGAAGGGGTTGGCATCAGGCTGTGCGGTAACCAGGGCGCGAACCGCGCGGTAGAGGTTCTTCACCCGCACGCGATTCAGTTCGCGCCACTGCTCCAGGTCAAGATCCTCCAGGTCAGGCTCAACGTCCAGGGCGGTCAGCCAGTAGATACCGGCGATTGGCCCTTCAGCCAGGAAGCTCTGGAAGAGGCCGTCAATTTCCTCGTCGGCGGGCGGGGCCTCGATGCCGAGCACCTGCGCACCACGCTTCTCCAGGCGTGAGGCCAGGGAGCGCCCGACGCCGCCGCGGTCGAACATCACCACCACCCGACTGCCATCGAGACTCACCCCGGTGGCCTTGCAGAGCTCTAGCGGCGGCCGCAGCACCGGCGTGGGAACACGGCGCGGCGCGCGGTCGGCCTCGCTCACGTCGTAGATCACGGGCTCACTGCTGGCGACCGCTGCGGTGCTCGCCGCGGCCGGTGGAGCCTCGGCCACTGCCGCGGCGCCTGCGGCGCCACTCGCAGCCAGGTCGGGCCGGTGCTCACGCACGAAGCCGATCACGTGCCGCAGGGTGGGGTAGTCGCGCAGCTTCAAATCCTCGACGCGCGGGATGTCGAAGGCCTCGCGCACGGCGGCGAAGGTCTCGGCCTGCTTGACGGTGTCCACACCCAGGTCGGCCTCCAGGTCCAGGTCCAGATCGAGCATTTCGGTGGGATAACCGGTCTTCTCGGCGACGATGGCCAGCACCTTCTCGGCCACCGGGTCGCTGACCGCAGCCGGGGCCGCGGCGGGCGCGGAGGTCGCTGGCGCCGGTGCGGCGGCCACGGGCGCGGCGGCCAGGTCGGGCCGGTGCTCGCGCACGAAGCCGATCACGTGGCGCATCGTAGGGTAGTCACGCAGCTTCAGGTCCTCGATGCGCGGGATGTCGAAGGCCTCGCGCACGGCGGCGAAGGTCTCGGCCTGCTTGACGGTATCCACACCCAGGTCGGCCTCCAGGTCCAGGTCGAGGTCGAGCATCTCCGGCGGGTAGCCGGTCTTCTCGGCGACGATGGCC
>CAKZSI010000040.1 GCA_937918935.1 uncultured Chloroflexales bacterium
GCTTCATCAACCGCTTCAGTTCGTCTGCGTCCTCCGTAACCGTCGGCATCGCCCGATACATCCTACCCCTCCCTATCACTGCTGCGTACCCCAGTTCATGCTAGCAGGACTTTGCGAGGATGTCTATAGGATTTGGTATCATACCCCACGCTCCCGCATCAAGCGGTCGAATAGCGCGTCCACCCGCGTGTTGAGCGTCGCCAGGTCGCCGTCGTTGACGATGAGCTGATCGGCCATAGCAATCGGCCCGCCTTTCTCGATGTGCTCGATCTCGCACTCGTCGCGGGCCTCGGCCTCGGCGGGGGTGAGTGGCCGCTCGTTACGCGCGGCCAGCCGCCGGTAGCGCTCCGCCCGCGGGGTGTAGACCGCGACCACTACCAGGTCGTCGCCAAACTCGCGTTTCAGGGTTTTGTACTCGCTGAAGCTGTATAGTCCGTCAATGATCACGGCGGGATGCTCGGCGAGCAGGGCACGGATCTGCGGCAGGGCGAGTTGGGCGCACACGTCCATGCCGTGGACCGCCCGCAGTTCCTCGCGCACGGCGCGTTCGTGCTCAGGGGTGATCGGCAGGCCCCGGGCCAGCACCTCGCGGATAATGAACTGGCCAAAGCGGATCGTCGGCAGGCCTTTCTCCGCCAGCCGCCGCGTCACCTGGCTCTTGCCCGAACCGGCCATCCCTACAATTGCCAGGAGCATTGCCGCATTTCCTTTGCTATACACTGTGAAGGTTCCTGGGAGGCGCGGCTACACTCTCGCGATGGCGAGGGTGTAGCCGCCTGGCATCCTCGCACCCGCGCTACCGGCTCCGCTTAGAGTACCACGAGTCGCTCATCAGCGCATCAGGGAGCGCTCTTCCCCCAGGGCTGCTGCAATGTCCAGCCACCTCCTGCACCGGGGCGGGGCACAACGACATTGCATCCGCCCTGGCGCTTCCCTTTACTCCGGCTAGCGCCAGAAACCGCCGCATATCTCGTGGGCACAGAGCGCGTCGCGCCGCTCCAGCACGGCGCCGCCGCTTCGGACGGGGGCAACGCGGAGGTTGTTATGCACCTGAACTTGAATCAAGGCGAATCTTCTGCCCAGAGGAACACGATGCGTTTGTCGCCGACGCTAACCAGGCCATTGTCGAGTGGGGCCGCGCTGATGGAGCGCCAGCCGAGCACCTCCTGCCCGTTGACCTCGTAGAGGGCAAAGTCGCCGCTGATGGCCCCGTTGGTGAAATACCGGGCGCCATGAGGGACAAGGTCAAGCACGCGCCGGGCAAGCTCCCGGGCCCGCGCCGGGGGGACGACCTGCGCCGGGTAGGCCAGTTCGCCACCAATAAGATGGGTGAGGAGCTTGACCGCGATGCGGCGGGGAACCTCGACCCAGTGCTCGCCGAGGCCCTGATAGCCAAGTTCCGCGGCCAGGGCATCGCAGACGGCCGTGGGATGGGCCGGTGTAGCGGCCAGTCGGCGGGCGGCAAATGTCAGGGGGTAACTTGCCTCGCGGGCGCGGTCGAGGTCGCGCGCGAGTGCGGCGATGGTGGGATCGGGATCGGGCAGGAGAGAAAGCATACGGTTGACGGCAAAAGGACCAGGAGCCTGGCGCCACCGCTGTATTGTAGAGGATGGGGGCAGGCGGCGCAAACAGACGGGGTGTGGTACGTGGTCGGACGTGGAGGAAGGGAGTCTTCGGATGCAGCCGCGAGACAGAGGAGGCGGCCGCCTGCGTCGCACGGGGTAAGGCCGCACGTATCAGGTCGCACAGCCCGGCATGCTCTCGGCCATGACGCATGCGGGCGAGACGCCCGCGATCCCGGGTTGTGGCACGCCCTCGTTCCCGGGACACGTGTAAATACATACGAGGTGTGATGAACGTGAGCAGCAGCGGAGAGACGGCCCGGCGGGCCGTCTCTCCATCGCCCTCACAGCAGAAACGGCGTTCCACACCCTCGGCGAGCACACCAACGACGCGCGGCGCGGCGAGATAATGGCGCTCCGATCAAACCGCCAGCCCCAGCGCCGAGGCCAGGTTGGTCAGGGCCTGGCGTTCGATGTCGCTGACGGCCGTACCGCCGAAGCCGAGAAAGCCGCCTTCCTTGCCGGCCTCGGCAGCCTTCTGGGCCGTGTCGTAGAGGAACTGCCTGAAAGCCTGGCCATCCCCCGGCGAGCGGCCCTCGACCAGGGCCACGGCCTGGTTGACCGTATTCATGGCAAAGGTTTTAGCCTCTTCCTTGCTGGAGAACTTCGGCAAATCGGGCTTGATGTTGCGCGCCTCCACATCGGCGGCCAGGTCCTTGATAATCTGGAGCGAGGCCGCGTCCCTGGCGCCTTCGATGATGCTGCTGACAGCGGCGAACATTTCCTTCATCAGCCCGATCGGGCCGCTGGGATCGGCCATCGAGATGTACATCGCGGTAGCGATCGGTGCAAGGCCGATGGTCTGCCACTCTTCCGGCGTGAAGTCCGACTTTGAGGCCATGGGATCACCCTTTCTACCTGAGCAATTGTTTCGCTGCGTAGCCTTCCAAGGCGCCATTGAGGGGAGGCTACCCCTCTCCGCGCCCTTCCAGGAAGGTAATGTTTCCTGAGAGGGCTTTGCCCTCCCAGATCCTTCCAGCCGAAGGGCCTTCTTAAGGGCCACAGTAGCATTATTTATATGATGCCACCGGGAACAGACAGGTCACCCTGCCGGTCCATTATGCTATAAGCAGGGCACGCCGGTTCAAGCCGACACTCTGGCAGAGCTTTGCGCGCCACGGTTGGACACAGGGCTGGCGCAACGTCTGCCTCCGGCGAAGGGCCTGGGGCGGCTATGCTGCCACAACCAGCCCAGAACCGGGCGCATGGGGCTTGCCCCGGAGACGTTGCCTCGGCCCCGGGTTGGACAGGGAGGGTACGCTTAGAAGAGAGCGTCAGTGCTATAATGCTCAGGTCATCGCCGCACTTGCACCGAGGAGCGAGATATGACTGACGAGACGGGCGTGGAGAAACTGGGGCAGGCTGAAATTGACCGGCTCTGCGCGAATGCGATCCGCGCCCTGGCGATTGACGCGATCGAGGCGGCAAAGAGCGGCCATCCGGGGCTGCCGCTGGGGATGGCCGACGCCGCCTATGTGTTGTGGACCCGCTTCTTGAAGCACAATCCGGGCGATCCCTCATGGCCGGACCGGGATCGGTTCGTACTCTCGGCAGGGCACGGCTCGATGCTGCTCTACGCGCTGCTGCATCTCAGCGGTTACGAACTGAGCCTCGACGACCTGCGCGCCTTCCGGCAGTGGGGGAGCAAAACCCCCGGCCACCCCGAATATGGCCTGACCCCTGGGGTAGAGACGACCACCGGCCCCCTGGGGCAGGGGTTCGCAATGGCAGTGGGGATGGCCATGGCTGAACGCTGGCTCGCCGAGCGTTTCAACCGGCCCGGCTTTCCGATCGTTGACCATCACACCTACGCCCTGTGCTCGGATGGCGACCTGATGGAGGGCATCAGCCACGAGGCGGCGAGCCTGGCCGGCCACCTGCGACTGGGCAAACTGATCGTGCTCTACGACTCGAACCTGGTCTCGCTCGATGGCCCTACGGAACTAACCTTCACCGAAGATGTGGCCGCGCGCTTCGCGGCCTACGGCTGGCAGGTGCTGCAGGTGGACGGGCACCACATGGCCGAGGTGGCTGAGGCGCTCGCTCAGGCGCGGGCGGAGCGCAGCCGGCCCTCGCTGATCATTGCCCGCACGGTGATTGGCTTCGGCAGCCCGAACAAGGCCGGCAAGCACATCGTCCACGGCGAACCGCTGGGGGCCGAGGAGGCCCGGCTGACCAAGGCCAACCTGGGCTGGCCGCTCGAACCGGCGTTCTATGTACCCGAGGCGGTCTACGAGCACATGCATCTGGTGCTGGAGGTGGGCGACCGGCGCCAGCGCGAGTGGGCGGCGTTGATGGCACGCTACCAGAAGAGTTACCCGGAACTTGCGGCCCTGTGGGAGCAGATGCAGACCCGCGCGCTGCCCGCCGACTGGAAGACGCTGCTCCCGCCCCTCGCGCCTGACCCGCAGGCCAAAGGAACCCGGGTGACCTCAGGGCAGGTGTTGAACGCGCTGGCGCCGGTCGTACCGGCGCTGCTTGGCGGCTCGGCCGATCTGGGCGGCTCAAACCATACCACGCTCAAGGATGCGGCGCCGCTCAGTGGCGCCAGTTTCGCCGGGCGCAACATCTACTTCGGGGTGCGCGAGCACGCCATGGCGGCGGCGCTGAACGGCATGGCGCTCCACGGCGGCATCGTTCCCTACGGCGGCACCTTTATGGTCTTCAGTGACTACATGCGCCCGGCCATCCGCCTGGCGGCGCTCATGCACCTGCAGGTGGTGTTCGTGTTCACCCACGACAGCATCGGCCTGGGTGAGGATGGTCCGACCCACCAGCCTGTTGAGCACCTGATGTCGCTGCGGCTCATTCCCAACCTGCATGTCTTTCGACCCGCCGATGCCAACGAAGTGCATATGGCGTGGCGGCACGCCCTGGAACGACGCGACGGCCCGACAGCCCTCGTGCTCACCCGCCAGAACGTGCCGACCCTCGATCGCCGGCGCCTGGCGCCGGCGGAGGACGCCCTGCGCGGCGGCTACATCCTTCGCGACGCCGAGGGGGCGCGGGCGCTACTGCTTGCCTCGGGTTCCGAAGTGGCCGTGGCGCTCGAAGCCGCCGATCAACTGGCCGAGCGCGGCATCCCGGCGCGGGTGGTGAGCCTGCCATGCTGGGAACTGTTCGAGGCCCAGGAGCACGCTTACCGCGACCACGTGCTGCCGCCCGCCATCACCACGCGGGTGGCGATCGAGGCGGGGCGTACCCTCGGATGGGAACGCTACCTCGGGCCGCGCGGCGTGGCCCTCGGCGTCGATCGGTTCGGGGCCTCGGCGCCCTATCCCGAGTTATTCAGAAACTATGGGCTGACAGCCCGGCACGTGGTTGAGGCGACCCTGGAGTTGCTGCGACAGGCATAGCCCGATGTTAAATGGCAAATCGCACTATTCCCTGCCCTCCTCTAGCCCGGACGCCTCGGCGGCCCGGACGGCGGCGGCATAGACCTGCGCCAGGGGGATGTTGTGGGCGCGGGCGAGGGCGGCGCAATCCTCGTACTCTGGCGCCAGCCCCGCGACCGCGCCATCCAGCAGCTTGCGCTTGACCCGCACCGCGCCCCAGGGAGTGGCCGCCGTGATCCAGTCACGTGCGGCAGCCCGGCGTTCCACGGGCGACCAGCGCACCCCCAGGCTGGGGGTCTCGCGGAGCATCAAGTTGGCGAGGTCGGTTACCTGCTCCGAATGGGCCAGACAGGCCAGTTGCAGGGCGGGGCGGCCTTTCTTCATCACCAGCGGCGTGGCCCAGGCATCGAGGGCGCCAGCGGCGAGCAGCCGCTCGACGGCGTAGCCAACCGCTTCGCCGGTGGCGTCGTCGAGGTTGCAGCGTAGTTCGTAGAGCGTCTCGGCCGGCGCTGGCGACGCGCCAGTGACCACTTCGGGCGCCGTCTGGGCGGGCCGCGCCGGGGTCTCGTCGCCGATGCGCGGATACGCTTCGCCGAGCCAGACGCGCAGGCCGTTGAGCCGGGGAAACTCCCGCTGGCCCAGGCCGTAGCCAATGCTTCGTACAAGCATTGGAGGTTGTGTAAAATGAGCAAGTTCGGCCAGCAGCGCTGCGGCGGTGGGTGTAACCAGTTCGCCATCGCTGCCGGGCGGAGCGGGCAGCACCGGCGCGCCGGCCTCGGCGAGGAGCGCCAGGGTCGCCGGCGCCGGCACGGGTAAAGGGCCGTGCTGAGTCTGCACCCAGCCCTGTCCCAGGGCCAGGGGCGAGGCATAGACCCGCTCGATCCCCAGCAGGGCCAACCCGACACAGACCCCGACAGTGTCAACGATGCTGTCCGCAGCGCCGATCTCGTGGAAATGGACCTGCTCAACCGGCACGCCGTGGATGGCCGCCTCGACCCGGGCCAGGCGCGCAAACGCGCCCATGGCCCAGGTGCGCGCTGGCAAGGGCAGGTCTGCCGCGGCGATCAGGGCGCGGATCTGCGCCCAATCGCGCGGGGGCTGGTCCTCACGCACGGCGATATCGAGCCGGGTAGCGGTTACCCCGTGGCTGAGCACACGCCGCGCAGTCAGGGTGTACCCATCGAGACCAAGCCCGTCCAGGGCCGTTTGCAGGGCAGCGAGGTTCAGTCCGGCATCGAGCAGCGCCGCGAGCAGCATATCACCCGCGGCGCCGTGAAAACAGTCGAAATAAGCTACCTTCATGGCGCCAAACCGTGGTCGTGGAGAAAGCGACGCACCCGTTCGCGGAAGGCGGCGGGATTGCGCCAGGCAAGCAGGTGCCCGGCCTCCGGTTCATAGACCAGCCGCGCACCCCGGATACCCGACACGATGGCCTGCGCCTGGGCGTCGGGCACGAAGGGATCCCTGCCTCCCTGAAATACCAGCACCGGGACGTGGATCGTCTCAAGGCAGGGCGCGACAACTGTGCGTGCGGCAGCCATCAGTTCGATGGCCTGCTCAACGCCAGCATTGAGGCGGGGCCACCAGTCCTCGCCATGCTGGGCGCGCATGTAGCGGTGCCACGACGGTGACATGTTGGCAGTACTGTGATGGTGCGCATCCACCGTGGCAGTGGTCACCTGATGAAAAACGCCGTCGAGGATCAGGGCCGCAACGCGGTCGGGGCGATGGCAAACGGCGTTGAGGGCGGTGATGCCTCCGGCGCTCATACCGAAGACCGGAACGGGCGCGTCGAACATCGCGCCGAGTACATCGGCCAGCGCTTCGCCCTGCATCGCAAAGTAGCGCGTGGTGAACAGCCCCTCGGGACGCGCCGAGCGGCCGTGGCCAAGCAGGTCAACGCTGATGACCCGATGCTCGTCGGCGAAACGGGCCGCGAGGCGGGCCTGGGTTGCCGCAGTGTAGGTATTGCCGTGCAGCAATACGAGCGGAGCGCCCGATCCCGCTTCCAGATAATGCAAGGGACCGTGGCGGGTCGGAACGACATTCAAGCACATTCTCCTTCAGCAGTGGCCTGGAGACTTCCTGGAAGGGCTTCGCCCGCCCGGACCCTCCCGTTCGGCAGGGAGATGGGGAACCCCGGTTTCCCCATGCCCCATCGAAACAGCGCTGGGGCCGGCAGCAAGAAACCAGGCTTCCTCAGACGGCTTCGTCCTCCCAGACCCTCCCGCAGGGATCCTACGCTGGAGCATTCGCGCCGTCAAGGGGCGGCACCGGCCCCGCATCCCTGTGACTGCAATAGGGTTTGATCCGTCTATATCCTTTTAGGAGTACCATCATATACATCTGGACGCGATACCAGATCTATCGCTTTTCAACAAGATATGTTAGGATAGCGCTATCTCATCGGGCAGGAGTATGGGGAAACCGGGCTTTTACAAACCCCTCCGGTCGCCTTTGTTCGCGTTAAATGTTCATCCAGGTAGGACGCACGAGGATCCTTACAACAGCGCTAGGAGTCAACGATGAAGGCTGCACCTGGGCGAGCACTACTGCTCCTCATTGGAATCCTGCTCGTCGGATGGGGGCTGTTGCCGCGCCAGAGTATGCCTGCTGTGGCGGCGCCATTGTTGCTCATCACCGAGACCGCCACTGGCGAACCGCCCACGCGCACCCCGGAACTACCGACCGCGACAATCCCATTGGAGACGGCGACGCCTCCTCCAGCCACAGCGACGCCTCCTCCAGCGACGCCAACCACCCCTCCACCACCGGAGGAGGAGGGACAGCCGCGCGATACCCCAACCCCAACCGCCACCCCGACAGCTACCCCGACAGCTACCCCGACAGCCACGGCAACGCTGACGCCCACGCCGGCAGTTCTGGCCGACCCGGCAATCAGCAAGTCGGTTGATCCGCGGGTTGGTGCGGTTGGCGCCAATGTTACGTACACGATTGTTGTTTCGAACATCGGCGGCAGTGTGGCAACCGGGGTGGTGGTTGAGGACACGCTGCCGGCCTTCCTGGCGATCGTGTCGGCAACGGCTGACCGGGGTGAGATAACGGTGAGCGGCAACACCGTCCGCGTGAGCATCGGTGAACTGGCGCCGGGTGAGACGATCGCCGTTCGTGTCGTGGCCCGCGTGACACAGGCGCCGAGACCGCCGAACAACCAGAACCTGGCGATTGTGTCAAGCGATATTCCCGATGCCAACCTGGACAACAATCAGGCTTCAGTGGCCCTGGGCAGCCCGCTACCAGTGTCATTGCCCGGCACCTCGTCAACCGGCGCCGGGGTGTTGCCTGCCCTGGCGACCGTGCTGGGCCTCATGCTGATCGCGGGGAGCCTGCTGGTGCGCCGCAGGGTGCGCCGCTAAAAGCCTGACCGGATAAGGTGTCCGGTTACGGTCCGGGAGGGTGCTGCCCTCCCGGACCGTAACCTTCAGGCAGGGGCATGGCAAACCAGGTTTCCCCGCCCTCCCAGACCCTGCCGCAAGAATCACTCGCACAGGCTCACATGAAAGCACACATCCTGGCTATCATTTTGATCATTCTGGCCACACTGCTTGTCGCCCATGCCCCGCAACCGGCCACGGCGCAACCCGAGGCGCCAGGCTTGCGGGCTGGCGCCCAGGTCGCAACCGATGGCGTTGTGCTGCGCCTGGAGTGGCCGGGGGCCCGGCCAGCCTCCGCCGCGCCGCCCGGTTCGACCCTGGTGGCGCTGCTGTTGCCACCCGAGGGCGATACCACACCCCGGCTCACCAGACTGCAGCAGACGCTATGGACCGGTGATGCGCCAGACCGCGCTCCCCTGCCGGCCCGGACCCATCCCGATGGTGAGGTGTATCTGCCCCTGTCGGAGTTTGAAGCGCCTCCTACGCCCGATGCGCCGATCAGCTTGCTCCGTGAAGGGTGGCTGCGCGACCAGCGGCTGGGCGTGTATGCCCTCAATCCGGTCTATGTAGCAGGCGACGCCGCCTTCCGGGTGGAAGAGGCCGAAGCGCTTGTTCCCGGCGCGCGCCCGGCCGATGCCAGCGCCCTGGCCTGGTTGGAGGGCAGGCCCTTTGCAACGGGGGCGACCGCGCCTGACCCTATCGCCGGGGGGCCGGCCTGGAAGATCACCGTCAGCGCGCCTGGCATCCAGGAACTTGCCGGGGCGGATCTGGCCGCCGCCGGGCTGAACCTGGCCCAGGCCGATCCAGCCACGTTGCGACTGAGCTACCAGGGCCGCGACGTTCCCCTGGAAATCCTGCGCGATGGCGACGCTCCAGCGGCGCTGCGCTTCTACGCCGAACCGGGCGATCGCTGGAACGCCGCGGCTGTCTTCTGGCTGACGGCGGGCAGAGGCGCGGGGACGCCGATGGCCGCTCGCGAGGCCAGCGCCACCGACGCACCGCTGCGCGCCACCGTGATTGAACAGGGGATCTGGCGTTCCAACCGGATCCTGGAGAGTCGCCTCCCCGGTCCCGATGGCGATCATTTCTTCAGCGCCAATCTGCGCGTCATACCACCCCCCAACCCGCCAGATAGCGTGGTGGCGACGATCGCCCCCGTACTCCCGCCGAACGGGCCGCTGACCCTCACCCTCCAGGGTGCGACCCTGCGACGCGGTAATTTCACCCTCTGCGTGCGGGCCGGCACGCCCCCCGCCGACCCTTCCTACCGCCCATGCGATACGGCCGGCCAGCCCGAAGGCCTCGCGCGCTGGAACGGCCAGGGAACCTGGTCGGAACAGGTAAGCCTGCCTGCCTTTGCTACCCAGGTGACGGTCTGGTTGCTACCTGCCACAGGCGCCGACCAGGTGCACCTGGACGGCGTGGCCTGGGAGGCGCCCGTGAGCCTGAACCTGCGCGGCAACGGCGCCCGCTTCGTGGGAAGCGCGGGACGCTTCCGTTACCAGCTCGAGGGGCTGCCCTCCGGCGCGACGGTTTACGATGTGAGCGATCCGCGCGCGCCCGTGCGCCTGAACTTCGCCGGCGCCACCTTTGAGGATAACGCGCCCACCCCCCGAACCTACCTGGTCACCGGGCCGGGCACACTGCACCGGCCCTCTGTGGCGGCCCATGCACCCGTCGAACTGCCACGTAACGCGCAGGCGGTGTATATCGCGCCCCGGGCCTTTCTCCAGGCTCTGGAGCCGCTCATTGCCCACCGCCGCGCCCAGGGCTGGACGGTGGCCGCCGTGGCGGTCGAAGATCTCTACGATGCCTGGAGCGGCGGCCAGGTGCACCCCGAGGCGATCCGCAGCTTCCTGCGCTACGCCGCCGCGACCTGGGAGACCGCGCCCATTGCTGTCGTGCTGGTTGGCGATGGAACCTCCGACCCGCGCAACTACCTCGGGCGCAACAACCGCACCTGGATCCCACCCTACCTGGCCATGGTTGACCCCTGGCTCGGCGAAACAGCCTGTGAGACCTGTTTCGTCCGCCTCCAGGGTGATGATCCGCTCCAGGATCGCACGCCGGATATGTGGCTGGGACGGCTGCCATCCAGGAGTGTGGAGGAAACGGCGGCCCTGGTGGCGAAGATCCTGAGTTACGAGCGGAGCGGTTTGTTGGGCGGCTGGCGGGCGCGAGTGGCCTACATCGCCGACAACCCGGATATTGGCGGGGACTTTGTCCTTGCAGCGGAGGAGAGCATCGCCCTCCACCCGCGGCAGGCACGGATCACGCGGATGTACTACGACCCCGAGGCGCAGGCGGGCGACCCCTGGCGCGAACGCGACCCGCTGGCGGCGTTGAGCCGCACCATGCTTGCCTTTAACAACGGCGCGGCCTTTCTCAACTTCCTCGGTCACGGCTTGCAGTTCCAGTGGGCCTACACCGGGCCACCGCTGCAGCCCAATGCTCCGCAGGATCGCCAGTACCTCCTGGGCCTGTTCGAGGTGGACGACCTGACCAACGGCGGGCGATTGCCGGTGGTACTGGCGCTATCCTGCCTGACGGGCGCGTTTCAAACCCCGGCTTTCACCGGCACGTCCATTGACGAGCGCATGGTCGTGCGATCCGGCGGCGGAGCGATTGCCAGTTGGAGTTCGACCGGTCTGGGGATACTCTACGGGCACGATGCGTTGCAACGGGGTTTTTACCGGGCACTCTGGGCCTCTCCACAGCCCCCCGCGCTGGGCGCGTTGACTCTGGCGGGCCACCTGGAACTGTTCACGGCGTCGCCGTGCTGCCAGGAAACTGGCAGCGCCTTCACCCTGCTTGGCGATCCGCTTACGGTCCCCCAGGTGAACCTGGGGGGCGAGAGCCTGTACCTGCCGATTACGCGGCGATGAGTTGAAGGTAACGCGGCCGCTGTCCTGCGGGAGTTATGCGTAGGCGCGGCTTGCAGCCGCGCCTACGTTAGAAATCGCACCTGTGGTACTACGGAGTTCCCGCAGAACCTCGCCGCTCGCGCCCACGCTTTTACCCGCTACGGGTTGGCAGGTGTCGGAAACACCGGTTGCTCGTCCGTGGCGATGAGTTCGTCTTCGCGCACCCAGCCGACCACTCGCGCGTCGCCAGCGCGCACAAACGCCTGATAATAGCCATCGAGCTTATCGAAGGGCACGATGCGCGCCCCTTCCCCGGCGCGCAGCAGGATGCGGGCGTCGTCGCGCGGCGCGGCGCGCACTACCGCCCCCGCGGCCACCGCTCGCATCACCGGGTAATCGGGCGGCAGCAAGGCCGCTCCGTCATCTGGATCGCGCTCGCGGAGGTACGCGAGCACCCCATCGGCAATGCCGCGAGCCACGCGCTCAGGCTGCCCGAAAAGCACCGCGCGGTCAGCGGCGCTGGTCATAAAACCCATCTCGATGATGATCGCCGGAGTGGTACGGGCGATGGCGTGCTGGTAGCGGCGGTAGCTGAAGGCATAGTAGCCTTTCATATTGAACGTAACGCCGCCGCTGTCCTGCGGAAGACCCGTGGCGGGGCCGTAGGCCGCCGCTACGGCGTTCATCAACGCCCGGGAAGCGGCGGAGGTGCGCCAGGGGGTAGCCAGTTTCCAGCCCCGGGCAGCGGGACTGATCGAGCCGTCGGCGTGAATCGCGATGAAGGCGTCGGCGTCGTAGCCCGGCGGCACAGTGGCCGGTAGGAGGTCAACCACCACCCCCTGCGCTTCGAGCAAGGGCTTTACACGATTGGCAATGGCGAGGTTCAGTTCGGCCTCGGTAACGCTGCCCCAACGGGCGCCCGTAGAAGCGCGTAGACGGGCCAGTTCTTCGGGCAGTTCGTCCGAGCGCAGGTGGCCCACCTGGAGACCAACCCGTGGCGGCGTGCCCGGAGGACGAGGAGTCGGCGTGGCGGGCAGAGCAGTAGCAATCGTTGCCGGCGCGAGGACCGCCGTCGGCGCTGCACCCCCGGTGGGGCCGGGCGGGGCAACCGCGCCGCGCACAGTGGGGGTCGCGGCAGACATCGTAGGGGGCGCTGGCGTGACCGGCGCCGGAGGGGCCGCGCGAGCCGCAACGCATGCCGAGAGGAGCAGCGTCAGAGCCAGCAGGAGCAGCGGCGCAACGGAGCGCCGGTCCGATTGTTTGGACATGTACGGTTTCCTCGGATATGATTAGAACTGACCGGAATGCTTGATCCACTCAGGACACTGAGCGGTGTGGCTCGCGGCACTCCCGCCACCGTCATTGCAGGTCAATCGTTTCGAGAAACGCTAGAGGGCTGGCCGGCGACCGGGTTTTGGAAAGCGGCGCGCTCTCAGTATACCTGGATCAGGTGTAGATAGGCGAGACGTTGAGGGGCGAAACCCTTCCGAAAGCTCCGTTCCAGTGCGGCGCAGCTTAGCTCCACCGCACTGGAACGGAGCCGCTGCCCTCCGCCCTCTTCCGATAGTGTGAGAGACGTACCATGAACGTGATCAAAGTCGGCGGCAGCGCTGGCAACAACTACGATGCCCTCTGCGACGACCTGGCCACGCTCCATGCCCGGGGCGAACGGCTCGTGCTGGTCCACGGCGGCTCCGATGAGACCAACCGGCTCGGCGAAGCCCTGGGCCACCCGCCGCGCTTCGTAACCTCGCCCAGCGGCTACACCAGCCGCTACACTGACCGGCGCACGTTAGAGTTGTTCATGATGGCCACGGGCGGGCTGGTCAACAAGGGCCTGGTCGAACGGCTGCAGACCCGCGGCTGTAACGCCATTGGCCTGAGCGGTCTCGATGGACGCTTGCTGGAGGGCAAGCGCAAGGCAACCATTCGCATCATCGAGGATGGGCGGCAGAAGTTGCTCCGCGACGACTGGACAGGCACGATCGAGCGGGTGAACACGACGCTCCTGCGGCTGCTGCTCGACCAGGGCTACCTGCCGGTAGTGGCGCCGCTGGCCTGCTCGGAAGCGGGCGAGGCCCTGAATGTTGATGGGGACCGCGCGGCGGCGGCGATCGCCGCGGCGCTGGGCGCCGAGACGCTGCTGCTGCTCTCGAATGTGCCTGGCCTGCTGCGCGACTTCCCCGACGAGAACAGCTTGATCACCCGTATCCCCCAGAGCGAGATTGAAGCGAACCTGGTTTTTGCGGAGGGCCGCATGCGCAAGAAGATCCTCGGCGCCCAGGAGGCCCTGGAGCAGGGGGTGCGCCGGGTAGTGCTCGGCGACGCGCGCCGCCCCGGGTGCGTCAGCGCCGCCCTGGCCGGCCACGGGACGGTCATCACCCGGTCGTAGCGAGCCTTCCAGGTGCGTCCAGGGAGGGTCTGGGAAAGAGGCAACATTTATGGGCCAACCCTCGACCTCGCGCTTGCCCGGTGAGGCCGAAGCACTGGCTGCGTCAATGCTCCCGCCCAGGACCGGCCACTCCACGCCCCGCCGTCGCAGGCAGACCTTGCCTCAGCCCTGACTCGATGAACCAGACGGTTGCCAACTGGTACAGACCATCACTATAATGTTCCGCAGTGTAGCAATACACGTCCAATGTTTCCCTCCTGATCATTCCTGGCGCAGGCTTGCCCGGCCCGTAGAGGTTAACGATGGGTCTGATCAAGAAAGTTGGCACGAAAGCCTTCAGCGTTCCCCCTGCTGAGGGCGTCTCCGAATCACCGCCTGAGGAGGGAACTCGCACCTTTGCCGGTGGCGCCGCCACCGACGAGGGTACCCGCACGATCCGCCCCGAGGGTTCCACCCACGACGACGGCAGTACCGGCGCCGTGAACACCGGTACAACCGGGGCGCCGCGAAGCCCCACAGCCATGCCCCTCCTCACCCCCGGGGCCGTGCTCCAGGGTCGCTACCAGATCGAAGAGGCGATCGGTATCGGCGGGATGAGCCTGGTCTATCGTGGACGAGACCTGCGCTTCAAGGACGTGGTGCGCTACTGCGCGATCAAAGAAATGGCCCAGAGCGCCCCGGACTCGCACACGCGCCTGCTTAACCTGAAGAACTTCGAGCGCGAGGCCGGTCTGCTGGCGACCTTGCAGCATCCGGCCATTCCCAGGGTCTACGACTTCTTCGAGGAAAACGGGCGCGTCTACCTGGTGATGGAACTGGTGAAGGGCAAGGACCTGGAGACGGTCCTCGAAGAAGCCGGCAAGCCCCTCGACGAGGCGCGCGTGGGGCGCTGGGCGGTGCAGATCTGCGACGTGCTGGCCTACCTCCACAACCACAAGCCCCAGCCGATCGTATTCCGCGACATGAAGCCATCCAACATCATGGTGCTCGATGATGACCGCATCGTGTTGGTTGACTTCGGCATCGCGCGCACCCTCAACCGCAGCGACCGCAAGGGTACCATGATCGGCACCGAGGGCTATTCGCCACCCGAACAGTACCGCGGTATCGCCGAGCCGGTGGGCGACATCTACGCTCTCGGCGCGACGTTGCACCATCTGCTTACCAATACCGACCCGCGTCTGGAAACGCCCTTCACCTTCCACGAGCGGCCGGTTCGGCAGCTTAACCCCACCGTCTCGCCCGAGATGGAGGCGCTGATCGTCAAGGCGATCGAGTACGATATGGAGGCCCGCTGGCAGAGCGCAGAGGAACTGAAACAGGCCTTGCTGGCTGTGCCGGGCATCGGCGAGACGCCGGTCACGCCCCGCGCCACACCACCGGCGGTGATCAAAGGTGCCGCCAGCACCAGCCTGGTCTGGAGCTTTGCCTGTGAAGATGAAGTGCGCTCGTCACCCTGCGTCGCCGGGGGTATGCTCTTCATCGGTTCGTATGACCATAATCTCTATGCCCTGGATGCCGGGCGCGGCGAGTTCCGCTGGAAGTATGCCACTGAGGCTGGCATCAGTTCCTCCCCGGGGGTCTGGCAGGATAACGTGATTGTCGGCTCCGAAGATGGTGTGGTCTATTGCTGCGATATGCGCCGCGGCAGTCTGCGCTGGACTTTTCGCACCCCCAGGCCAGTGCGCTCCTCGCCGCGGATCGAGGATCGGGTGGTGTTCATCGGCTCCGATGACCAGCACGTCTACGCCCTCGATGGGCTGCGCGGAACGCTGATCTGGAAGTACCGTACATGGAACCCCATCCGCTCGTCGGCCTGCATCGCCGGCCAGAAAATCTTCATCGGCGGCGATGATGGGCACGTCTATTGTCTCGATGTGCGCAGCGGCGGGGTAAAGTGGAAACAGCGCACGCAGATGCCGGTCCGCTCCTCACCGGCCTTCGGCGAGGGCCTGGTCTACGTCGGCTCGCTCGACCAGAACCTCTACGCCCTGGACGCGGAGGGCGGCTGGCCGGCCTGGCGCTTTCGCACCGGTCATTATGTCAACTCCTCGCCGTGCGTGGTGGGCACCCGCGTCTTCGTTGGCGGCGTAGATGGGTTCTTCTATGCCCTCGATGCCAAAACGGGCCGCCTGGCCTGGAAGTATGAGGTCGGCAGCCAGATCACCTCTTCGCCGCGGGTCGAGGCCGGCCGGGTGTACTTTGGCGCCGTGGATGGCTATGTGTACTGCCTCGATGCCGGCCAGGGCAACCTGATCTGGAAGTTCCCCACCGGCGGCGCGGTGGTCTCATCCCCGGCGGTCGCCGAGGGTGTGGTATACATCGGCTCGATGGATCAGAAGGTGTATGCTTTGAAAGCGTAAGTACTCTGTGAGCCACGTTTTTCGGTAACTCCGCCCCCTCCCCGGCGGGGGAGGGAGATCGGCGCCTCCCCCCAACGGGGGAGGTTGGGAGAGGGGCGGAAATGCAAGGAAACTGAGTTCACAGACTCGTACGTGGCACATCCGGCAAGTTCCATGTCATGCTTCGCTGCGCGCAGCATGACATGGAACTTGTCGGATGCACCAGTAAGCGCCTCCTGCGGCGACGTTCCTTCCACCGATGGTCGGGGAAGAGAAGTGCCGGAATGATGTTAACGTTTCCTGAGCGGTCGGAGTTGCCATGATCCGTTTCCGCATGCTGTTCTATCCCGACGATGTCGACCGCCCCGCGGGCGGGAGCAATGACCCTCACCCTACCACTGACCCGCCGCCAGACGAGCCGCCCTGGTGGACCAGCGAGGATGCCCCTCCCGCCGGGATCGCTCCGGCCCCTCCTTCCCCGGAGGCGGCTGACGTACCGGAAACACCCGACATGGCGCAGACCCCCATCCAACCCTTCCAGGCGCTTCCCGACGCCCGTGAGACCAACCCCGAGCCTTCGACCCACTACCTCGACGCCGAGAGCGCCCCGGCGGTGTGCGCGCGGCGCTCCGTGCAGGGCCTGGCCGTCGCCACGGCCCGCGACGTCGGGCGGGTGCGCGAGAACAACCAGGACAACAGCTTTGCCATGCTGGCCTCGCTCCCCCGCGAGAACGGCGATGTCTGCGTCGGGCTGTTCATCGTCGCCGACGGCATGGGCGGGCACCAGGGCGGCGAACTGGCCAGCCGCATGGCCGTTCGCACTGTGGTGAACCACGTGCTCAGCCAGCTCATTCTGCCCGCCCTCGACGACAATGCCACCGAGGCCCTGCAGCCGCTGATGGTCTCAGCGGTGCAGGCCGCCAACCAGGCGATCTGGGACGCGGCACAGGCCCTGGGCAGCGACATGGGCACCACCTGCACCGCGGCCCTGCTCGTCGGCCATAGCCTCTACATCGCCCACGTGGGCGATAGCCGGGCCTATCTCTTCGAGCCGGGCGGCTTGCGGCCCCTTACGACCGATCATTCGACGGTTGGCCGGCTGATCCAGCTTGGCCAACTCGACCCCCTCGAAGCCCGCGAGCACCCGCTGCGGAACCAGTTGTACCGCACCATCGGGCAACAGCCGCACGTGCCAGTGGACTTCATCTACCAGCCGGTCGGCCAGAGTTCGCACCTGCTGCTGTGCTCCGACGGCCTGTGGAGCCTGGTTGACGAAGGGGCTATGGAACGGGCCTTGAGCCAGTGCCAGTGGCCCCAGGACGCCTGTGACGAACTGGTCGCCCTGGCCAACCTGGCCGGGGGCGACGATAATATCTCGGCGATCGTAGTAACCCTACCGCGCACGGAGCAGTGACCATGGGCCCAGGCATCTCCCTCCGCGTGACCCTCAGTCGCAGTGTGCTCCCCGCGAGCAGCGAGCCGCAACTGCTCTACGCTCTGCTCGAACTGACGGCCCAGGGCCTGCCGGCGACCCTACCGAAGCTCCCCCTGAACCTCTGCCTGGTGGTCGATCGCAGCTCCTCGATGCGCGGCGAACGGCTCCAGCAGGTGAAAGAGGCCGCCGCGCGCATCGTGGAGATGCTCGATGCCGACGATTACTTCTCCCTGGTCACCTTCAACGACCGGGCCGAAGTTGCCGTCCCGGCGCAGCGGGTCCGCAACCGTAACGACCTGAAACGCCAGATCGGCATGATCGAGGCCGCCGGAGGCACCGAGATGGCCACGGGTATGGCCCTGGCCCTCCAGGAGATCCAGAAACCGGTACAGGGCCGCAGTGTCAGCCGCATTCTTCTGCTGACCGATGGGCGCACCTATGGCGACGAGGGCCGCTGCGTCGAGATAGCCCGCCGCGCCCAGAATCGCGGCATCGGCCTGACGGCCCTGGGCATCGGCAACGAGTGGAACGAAGATCTGCTCGAAACCATGGCCGCTCATGAGAGCAGCCGCACCCAGTTTATTACCTCGGCTGCCGAGATCAGCGCGATCTTTACCGACGAGGTCAAGCGCATGTCCTCCACCTTCGCGCAGGATATGGCCCTGCGCTGCGAGGTGCGCCCCGGCGCGCTGCTCCGGTCGGTTGATCGGGTGCGCCCGTTCATCGCCAAAGTTCAGGCGCTGGAGGAACGCGAACTGCTCTGGAACGCGCCACTCGGCGACTGGTCCGGCGCCGATCCGCAGGCCCTGCTGCTCGAAGTGGTGGCGCCGCCTCTCGGTATCGGCGACCACCCCCTGCTGCGCCTCAATCTGACCTACAACCTCCCCGGCATGAACCTGATGCACCAGCAGGGCGAACTGGTCCTGCGGATCGCTGTGCGCTCCGCCGACAACGTCAGTCACGACGTCGATCCGACGGTCAAACACTGGCTGGAACGGCTGGTAGCCTACCGGCTGCAGGCCAGCGCCTGGCAGGACGTCGCCGACGGCAAGATCGAGGAAGCGACACGTCGCCTGCAAATGGCCGGCACGCGCCTGTTCGAGGCCGGCGAAACCGAACTGGCGCGTACCGTGCAGGAGGAAGCTACGCGCCTGCTGCGCTCGGGCAACGCCAGCGCCGAAGGCCGCAAGCGCATTAAGTACGGTACACGCGGGTTGATGGGGCCAGGGGAAGGACAGGTCTGAGGTGTTGTAGTGAATAGTTTTTCGCCCCTTCAGGCTTAGTGGTCTGTGAACGGAGTTCTTCGGCAACTCCGCCCCCTCCCCGACACTCCGCGGGGGTAGGAAGTCCGACGTCTCCCCCCCAACGAGGGGGTTGGGAGGGGGGCGGAAAGGCAAGGAAACTTCGTTCACAAACCACCTGGGCCAGGTTTCACGGGAGGCAAGCATGCAGCGATGTACACACTGTAGCGCGCAACAACTTGACGGGGCGATTTTCTGCTCGGAGTGTGGCGCCAGTTTGCTCGGCAGCCCGCAGCGCCGTGAGACCACCGCTTCCCTCAATCGGGCTGCGGCCACGGGCGAAGAAACGGCCTTCGAGATGAACGAGCCGCTGGTAATTGACGCGCCAGCTGTGAGCGTGACGCCAACCTTCACGCTGGTAGTGATCAACAGCGGCAGGCGCATCATCCTTGAGGCCTGTGACAACCTGCTCATCGGCCGCAAGGACAACCAGCGCGGGATCTACCCCGACGTGGATCTGGGCCTCGATGGCGGCTACGATGCCGGCGTCTCACGCCGCCACGCCATGATCTCGTTACAGAACGGCAATTACTGCATCGAAGATCTGGCCAGCGCCAATGGCACCTTCGTCAACGGACGGCGCCTGCACCCGCAGGCGCCCTTCCCCATTCGCCCCGGCGATGAATTGAAGCTTGGCACGCTGCTGCTGCGTTTCGAAGTGGGATAAGTGAGCGGGTCACCCAACGGAGGATTCCTGGAAGAGAGAAGCTATCCCGGCCCCTCCCGTGTGGACCCTCATTTTCACCTCAGGAGTGTCATCCGTGGCGAAGACCATTATTTTGCATCTGACCGGCGAGGACCCGCTGCTGGCCGAGATTGAGGCCGAACCGCAGCCGGGCGATCAGTTTATCCGCGTCTTCAACATGCGCAAGCGGGACGGCAAGCCGGTAAACTATCTGGCCGCCGGCGTGCAGGCGGTGATCTTTCCCTGGCACCGCATCACGTTTATCGAGTTGATGCCCAGCGAGGAAGAGCGCAGTTCGGTGATTGACTTCTTCCGCTCATGAGATCTGCCCCTCGGACCTCCCAGGTCTGGGAGGTCCGGGTTACGCTATGGTAGTCTGGGAGGGCGCAGCCCTCCCAGACCCTCCCCTCAGGCAGGTGGAAACCTGGTTTCCTCCAGGCGCGCCCACACCTGCAAACTGACAGGAAAGAGCCTATGATTGAGTACCCCGGACACACCGGCCCCGCGGGGCGGCTCCAACGCAGCGAACTGTTCGTGCCCGCCTCGCGCCGGGCCATGATCGAAAAGGCGGCCCGCAGCGCCGCCGACGCGGTGTGCATTGACCTTGAGGACGCCGTCGCCCCCGCGGACAAGGACACCGCCCGGGCCAACGTGGCCCGCGCCTTTCGCGAACTCGACTTCGGGCCGCGCCTGCGCTCCTTCCGCATCAATGGCCTCGACACCCCCTTCGCCTACCGCGATCTGATCGAGGTGATCGAGACGGCTGGCGAGCACGTGGACCTGGTGATGGTGCCCAAGGTGAGTGGTCCCGAGGATATCGCCTTCGTGGATCGGCTGCTCACACAGATTGAACTGGCGCGCGGTCTGTCGAGGCGGATCGGCATCGAGGCGCAGATCGAAACGGCGCAAGGCTTTCTCTACATCCGCGAAATCGCTGCGGCCTCGCCCCGGTTGGAGACATTGATCTACGGCCCCGGGGACTACGCGGCAGGGTTGCGGGCGCCCCTGGCGAATGTGGGCGAACGCGACGAGTACGACGCGGCCTACCCCGGCCATCGCTGGCACGCGATTATGCACGCGATCGTCGCTGCGGCGCGGGCCAACGGCCTGCGCTGTCTCGATGGCCCCTTCGCCGGCTTGCATGCCCCTGAGGAACTGGAACGGGCCAGCCGCGCCGCCCGCGCCCTCGGTTTCGACGGGAAACAGGCCATCCATCCCGGGCAGTTGGAGGTGATCAACCGCGTCTTCGCACCCTCAGCCGCGGAGGTGGCGCGGGCCGAGGCGGTGTTGCGAGCCTATGCCCAGGCCGTGGCCCAGGGCCGCGGCGTCGTCAGTCTCGATGGCAAAATGATCGATGCTGTCAACATCCGCATGGCCCAGGTGATTGTCGAGCAACAGCGCAAGATCCAGCAGCGGGGCGAGGAGTAAGGTCCCAGGTGAGCACGGCAGGGCATAGCCCTCCGTGGAGGCACAAGGCAAACCGATTTCCGCTTCCCCCCGCCAGCACCCCCCTCCCGGCAGGGGCGTGGAGAAGCCTGGTTTCCCCGCCCCCCTGCCACCCGCTGACGCGCCTGACTCTCGGCAGAGGGTAGAGAAACCGGTTCCCCGGCCCCCGCCAGCGCCCCCCTCCCGGCAGGGGCATGGGGAAACCTGGTTTCCCCACATTCATACCAATCCCTGAAACTCCATCACCCCATCGTTGACGGGGCCAAAGCGCAGGCTCAACAGGTCGAGCAGGTAGTTCTGGTAAAGTTTCCACGGCTTCTTAACACCCTGGCGCGGCAGGCCATCGAGGGCGCGCAGCACGTAGCCCGAGGTGAAGTCGAGCGCCGGAACCGTGCCGAGGTCAGGCTCGCGCTGGCGCGGCGTACACTGGCGATAGCCGTGGCGATCCATATAGTTGAGCAGACGGCAGACATAGGCGGCGGTCAATTCGCACTTCAGCGTCCAGGAAGCGTTGGTGTAGCCAAAAGCCGAAGCCAGATTGGGGATGTCGCTGTACATCATGCCCTTGTAGCTGATGGTGCGGGCAAGATCCACCGGCTGCCCGTCCACTACCAGTTCGGCGCCGCCCATCAACTTGATCACCAGCCCCGTGGCGGTGACGATCACATCGGCCTCCAGCTCGCGCCCCGAACACAGGCGCAGGCCCGTCTCGGTGAAGGTGGCGATCTCATCGGTGACCACCGTTGCCCGCCCCGAGCGAATCGCGCGAAACAGGTCGGCATCGGCGGCCAGGCACAGCCGCTGGTCCCAGGGATTGTAGCGGGGCGTGAAATGGGTGGCGACGTCGTAGCCGGGGCCGAGGTGCTGTTGGGCCATGCGAATGATCGCCTGCTTTGTGGCCATGGGGAACCAGCGCGCCAGGTAGTAGAAGAACGTGTTGACCAGCACCGCCTTCCAGCGCGTGGCCCGGGCGGCGACCGCTGGAGGGAGCAGACGTTGCATCGCAAGGGCCACACCGTCCTCCGAGGGCCGCGCCAGCACGTAGGTCGGTGAACGTTGCAGCATCGTGACGCGCGCCCCCCTTTCGGCGAGGGCCGGAACCAGCGTGATGGCGGTGGCGCCGCTGCCAATCACCACAACACGCCTGCCACTGTACTCCAGGTCCTCCGGCCACTGCTGCGGGTGAACGATCCGGCCGCCGAAGCGTTCCACTCCCGGCCAACTGGGAGTATAGCCGCTCGCGTAGTCATAGTAGCCGCTGCACATAAACAGAAAGGCGCAGGTGAAGCGCAGCGGCGCCCCTTCCGGCCCCCGCTCGACCTCGACCGTCCAGCGGCCCTCCTCAGACGACCAGCCTGCCCGGTGCACACGGTGCTGGAAGCGAATATGGCGATCGATCCCGAAGGCGCAGGCGGTTTCGCGGATGTAGCGTAGAATGCTCGGGCCATCGGCAATGGCCTTCTTTTCGCGCCAGGGGCGAAAACTATAGCCCAGGGTGTACATCTCGGAGTCCGAACGCACCCCCGGATAGCGAAACAGATCCCAGGTGCCGCCGATGGTGTCGCGGGCCTCGAGGATGGCAAACCGCTTCGTGGGGCAGCGAGTCCGCAGGTAGTAAGCGGCGGCGACACCGGAGAGTCCCGCGCCGACGATCAGGACATCGACATGTTCAGGGTTCATAGCGCGGTTCCGGGCGACCGTTCAGGCATCAGCGCGACGTCAAGAGTATCCAGACGCGCCATGCAATCCGCGATCGCGATAGGCGACCAGCTTTCTAACCATGGGGCTGGGGCGTGGGGAAACCTGGTTTCCCCGTTCTATTCACCCGGCAACAAACCCAGCGTCCGCGCGACTGACACGGCCTCGCGGCGGCTGCCCACGCCAAGCTTGTTGTAGATCGTGCTGGTGTGCTTACGCACCGTGTTCAGCGAAATGTGCAGGCGCTCGGCAATCTCCTGGTTCGACCAGCGTTCGGCCAGCAAGGCCAGAATCTCGCGCTCCCGGGGCGACAACGCCTCGGGCAGGCTCGAGCGCTGCGCCGGGCCAGCAGCGCGACCGGACCTTACGGCGGACGGTTCGAGTACCGCCAGGACTGAACGCACGTATGTTGCGGCAATACCCTCATGAGCCAGGGGTTCCAGCAGCGGCACAACGGCCGGGCCAAAATCAACAAATGTGCGCAGGTAGCCCCGAGGCGCGGCCAGTTCCACTGCCTGCTCGATGCTCCTGCGCGCCTCGCGGCGCTGGCCACGGGCCTGGAAGAGCAGCGCCTGGCACGCCAGGATGCCCACCAGGGGACGGATGTTATGTAACGCCTCGGCTTCAGGACGCAGGCGCTCAAGGAGCGTCTCAGCCAGGGCCAGGTCGTTGCGGTCACCGGCGGCAATCAAGGTCTGCGCTCGAACAAGCAGCGGCGGCTGCAGAGCGAACCAGCCATAGGTGCCTATGTGAACATCTTCCTCGATCTCGCGCGCAAAGTGCAACGCGGTGTTGCGGTCATCGCGCCGGAGGGCCAGCCATGCCGCCAGCGCAAGCGCCTGATGGCGGGCGTATGCTGAACCAGGCCTGTGGGCGAAGTCCCAGGTCTCGCGCTGCCAGTCCTCGGCGGTAGCATGATCACCCTGAATGGCAGCAATCATACCCAGGCCGGTCATCGCGCCCAGCGCAATTGGTGTAGTGGCGTAGTATCTGTGCTGCGCGATCACGCCAAAGTGGTGAGCCGCCACTTCCAGGCGCGATAGTTCATAAGCCACCCGTCCGAGATTGCCGTGGACGTAGCCGTAGTAGTGATCAGAGGGCTGGAGAGCCTTCCCCGCTTCGGCGAACTTCGCGGCATCGCGTTCCAGGCTGGCGATACTTCCGAGGATGCTATGCAGAGTGCATAAACTCGTATAGCAGCCTGGCACATTTCTCGGCTTACCTCTGACCGCAGGTGCATCGAGTTCCTGATGGATGCGTTGCACACCCTCGGCATAGCGGCCATCGGCGGCATAGGCGCGCCCCATTATCAAGAGCGCCTGCCGGGTGAGCGCCGGAACTGGCCGCAGGGTGAGGGCCTCCTGCATAAGCGCCATGGCCTCCGCGGAGCGGCCCTGCAAGTAGCGCATGGTCCCGCGCACCACGGCGAGGTCGCCAAAAAAGTTGGGCCAGGGCGGTGGCGCAGCGGCATGTTCTGGCTCGGCCAGCAGAGCGTCAACACGGGCCAGGCTCGCGGCCAACGCGGATGGGTCGAGCAGAATCGCCCCCAGACGCGCCTCGAGCAGGGTGAGGCCCGGGCGCCGGTTGATCAGTTCAGGCGGCAGCAAGCGGAGCAGGTACCCGGCCGGCGCAGCGATCACATCACGGCCCATTTCGCGCGCCAGCGTCTGTTCCATCAGACGAGCCGCGGCATCCTCCGCACCGGCGGCGAGGTAGAGGCGCACGGCCTCCTCTAGCTGCCCATCTGCGGCGAGCCAGTCCGCCGCCTGGCGTTGCAGGGCCCGCTCCAGGCCGCCGTCGTCCGTCTGCCGCAGCCGCCGCTGCAACAGGTCGCGAAACAGCGCGTGGAAGCGGTACCAGCGCCCCTCCCCGTCCAGCGGGATGAGGAACAGGTTTGCCGCCTCCAGGCGCTCGATCAGCCTCTCCCCCGCATGCTCGGGCAGGCCCAGCAGGGCCGCTGCCAGCCCGGCGCAGAAGCGCTCCGGGATCGCCAGCCCTGGCAGGGCCGCCTGCAAGTCCGCGGGTTGGCGCGCCAGC
>CAKZSI010000041.1 GCA_937918935.1 uncultured Chloroflexales bacterium
CGAGGGTTTCAAGCGGCCCATCCTCGGCACTCGCTGCGGTGAGCCTGAACAGGCGCACCTGCGGCCCGGATTGAGTTTGCGCGATGCTGATGGTATAATCAGCCAGACTACGCTGAGAGGCGGGGAGGTTCGGAGGGGCGCTGTCCCTCTGAAAGAAAAGCAAAAGGGTTTCTGTTTGGGGATCGCAGACCCCCGACCCCCGCTTGCAGCGGCCTTGCCGCGAACTGATAACGTAACGACAACACCCGGTTACGCAAGTTTCAACGCTGTCTGGAGGAACGCGGCATGCACCCTGTGCCCGCTCCCAAACTTGTCATAAAGCGCCAGGGCGGTCAGTTCCGCGAGCTTGAGTGGACCACCGATGTGATCACCATCGGGCGTGACGGGTCCAACGATGTTATCATTGACCACCCGCTGGCCTCCCGGCGCCACGCCCGGCTCGAGCGCACCGAGGATGGCTTCGCCGTGCGTGATCTTGAGAGCACCAACGGAACCTTTGTCAACCAGGAGCGGATCGCGGGGCTGTGCCTGCTCCATAATCAGGACCAGATCATCATCGCCGATACGGTCATTGTTTTTCACGACCCTGAAGCCACGGTCAAGGGCGCCCTGCCGCCCGAGGTCCTGCGCGCCGTGCGCGAAGAGTTGCGTGTGGATAGCCGCGCCAAGGAAGTCTATATCAAAGGGCAATTGCTCAGGCCGCCGCTGACGGTTAAAGAGTTTCAACTGCTGGAGTTGCTCTACGAACGCCGGGGGCAGGTGGTGAGCAAGGACGAGATCGCCCGCCAGGTGTGGGACTACGAGGTGTTTGACTATAACGCGATTGACGCGCTGGTCTACCGCCTGCGCCAGCGCATCGAGCCGGATCATAGCAATCCCCGCTACCTGATCACCCAGCGGGGCTTTGGGTACAGGCTGGTGACCACGCCGGAAAGCTGACTCCGCCAGTCGGGCGCCGGTAGGTGTTCCTTGCGAGGAGCACATGCCTTCCCCGTTCCCCTTCCAGTTCAACCGTTCGGAAGCACGGTGTCAGTTCACTAACCTGCAGGCGTCGAGCTATGACCAGCATCTCCCTCAGTGCTCCCCGGCGGCTGCGCGGCATTGTGCACGTTCCGGGAGATAAGTCGATCTCTCACCGGGCGGTGATCCTGAATGCCGTCGCCGGGGGGCCGGCTCGCATCACCAATTTCCTCCCCGGGGCCGATTGTCTCTCCACCATCGCCTGTGTGCGCGCCCTGGGGGTCGTGGTCGAGCACGAAGGCGCCGAGGTGCAGGTGCATGGCGCTGGCCTGCACGGGCTGCGCGAACCCACTGATGTGCTGGACTGCGGCAATTCCGGCACTACCCTGCGCCTGCTCACCGGCCTGCTCGTTGGTGCCCCGCTCTTCGCTGTGCTGACCGGCGATGCCTCGCTGCGCTCCCGACCACAGCGCCGCATCGTGGTCCCGTTGCGGGCCCTGGGCGCATGGCTCGATGGGCGCGACGACGGCGATCGCGCGCCCCTCGCCGTGCGTGGCGCGCGCCTCCAGGGTGGCCAGTATGCCCTGCCCGTCGCTTCGGCCCAGGTGAAATCGGCCCTGCTCCTCGCCGCGCTCGCCGGTGAAGGACCGCTCACCCTCACCGGCCAGATCGCCAGCCGTGACCATACCGAGCGCATGTTGCGGGCCATGGGGGTTGACCTCCAGATAAACCCCGAACAGATCGTCCTGCAACCGCCAACCGATCCGTTGCTGCCCTACCCGCTCTCGCTGCGCGTGCCGGGCGACCCCTCCTCCGCAGCGTTCTGGTGGGTGGCCGCCGCCATTCATCCCGACGCCGAGTTGACGACGGTTGGCGTGTGTCTGAATCCGACCCGCACCGGGGCGCTCGATGTGCTGCGGGCCATGGGTGCGGCGGTCGAGATTACCGATGAATGCCTCGAGGGGAGCGAGCCGGTTGGCAATGTCACCGTGCGGTCCTCGGCTCTGCACGGCGTCACCATTGGCGGGGATCTCATCCCCCGCCTGATCGATGAGATTCCCGTCCTGGCCGTCGCCGCCGCCTGTGCCACGGGGGATACGCTCATCCGCGATGCGCAGGAACTGCGCGCCAAGGAGACCGACCGCATTGCCACCGTTGCCGCGGGTCTCGCCGCCCTGGGGGTCGGCGTTGAGCCAACCGCCGATGGGATGGCTATCGTGGGGCGCGGTGGTCCTGCCCTTAAGGGGGCCGAGTTGTACAGCCACGGTGACCACCGGCTCGCTATGGCCTGGGCCATTGCCGCCCTCGTCGCTTCCGGCACGACGCGGATCCACGATCCCCAAGCCGTCGCCGTCAGCTATCCAGGGTTCTGGGAGACGCTCGCGGAGGTGCAATGAGCGAACACTATACCTTTACCGTCGAAGTCTACACCAATGCGCTGGTGGTTACCGGGAGCTACGATTTACCCCTCTACCGTCGGGTGAGCGACGCCCTCAACAGCGGGTTGCACCGCTTTATTACCCTGCGCGACGCCAGCGTGGCCCCCCTCTGGCGGCCCCAGCAGGCCCGGCGTGTCCCGCAGATCCTGGTAGATTGGAGCGGCGCATTGCTCGTTGCCACCATTGCCGAGCCGCTGCCGCCGCCTGATTTCCACGTTCCTACCCCGCCGCGCGATACGCAGCCGATGATGTTCTTCACCTCGATGTTCGCCCTGCGCGCCGATTTTTTCAAACGCACCGATATGGAACTGATCGTCATGCTCCGCGAAATGACCGATGAGTTCGTGCCCCTCACCGGTGTGACGATCTACCCCCTGCAGGGCGCCGCGCCCTTCAATCGCGAGTTCGTCTGCCTTAACCGGCGCTATGTACAGGCACTCTACGCGATCGGCGCGGAGATCGCCCATGCCCCTCTGCCCGCGCCGAACCCCGAGGTGTTCGTGCCGCCTGCCGTTCCCACCTCCCCTCCTCCTGCCGAAACCGAAGCCCCTCCCGCAGCCGTCGAAACCGGTGCCCCGGCGCCCGATACCGATCAGTCTTGATGCTGTAAGACAGAGTTCGCACCTGCCTTGCCGTTGGTGGAGCGCGGGGAGGTCCGGTCCTGCGCGTCTCTGCCGAGAAACGCTCCTGAAGCGTTTGTTCAGGTAATGTTCATCCGCCTCTGGTATGACTCCACTGGTACAGTGGGTGTGACCGTACTGCAACGAAACTTCCCCTGAGCGGGGCGGCTCAGAGGGCCAGAGCCTTTTCGAAAGCCAGGTTCCGGTGCGGCGCGGCTTTGCCGCCCCGCACCGGAACGTGAAATCCTGCCGGGGCCGCAGGCCCCCGCATCCTCCGTCGAGGCGAGGTCTCGTTGTAGTGCTAACACCAATACTTTTCAAATAAGCGCGTTACTCCCTCCCAACCCTCCCCCGTTGGGGGAGGGCTTCCGGCGCCCCTCTCGGTTGGGGCGGTTCGGAGGCATACCGACGGCTCGCCAGCACGTGACCCGCCGTGCGCTGCATCCGGCTCTTCCCCCCGGCGGGGGGGGTTGGGAGGAGGGCCTTGCCGTAAGCCTTGTCTTATTTGAAAAGTATTGGCGCCAACACGCATTACCGTCGTCTCGTCCAAGGAGCCTTACCAGTGAAAATCCTTGTCACCGGTGGCGCCGGATACATCGGCTCCATCACCACTGCCGAACTGATCGCCGCCGGCCACCGGGCCGTCGTCTTCGACAACTTCTACCAGGGCCATGCCGCCGCAGTTCCGCCTGAGGCGGCATTGATCCAGGGCGACCTGGCCGATATTGCCAGTGTACGCGCCGCCTTCGCCGCCCATCCCGATATTGATGGGATCATGCACTTCGCTTCCTATACTCTCGTCGGCGAAAGCATGGAGAAGCCGCTACGCTATCTGCGCGACAATGTCGTGACCGCCGGCAATCTGCTCGAGGCGGCGATGGAAGCCGGAGTGCGGCGCTTTATTCTCTCCTCCACTGCCAACCTCTTCGATGAGCCGGAGAAGATGCCGATCGAGGCTGATAACAAAATCGTGCCCGGTTCGCCCTATGGCGAGTCGAAGTTTTTCGTTGAGCGCATGCTGTACTGGTTCGAGCGCATCTATGGCCTGAAGTACGCCTGTCTGCGCTACTTTAACGCCAGCGGCGACACCCCTCACCGCGGCGAGGACCACGATCCCGAGACCCATCTTATTCCCCTGGTGCTCCAGGTGGCCCTTGACCAGCGCCCCCATATTACCGTCTTTGGCAATGATTATCCTACCCCTGACGGCACCTGCATTCGCGACTACATTCACGTGGTCGATCTCGCCCAGGCCCATATTCTGGCGATGGAGGCCCTTGACCGCCTCGGCTCGCGCAAGTACAACCTGGGTAATGGCAATGGCTTTAGCGTGCTCGAGGTGATCGAGGCTGCCCGCAAGGTGACCGGCCATCCCATTCCTCATGTCATCGGCCCGCGTCGCCCCGGCGATCCGGCGGTGCTGATCGCATCCTCTGAGGCCATTCGCGCTGAACTGGGCTGGCAACCGCGCTTTACCGACATTGAAACGATCGTCGCCAGTGCCTGGGAGTGGCACCGTAATTATCCCCATGGCTATCCGCACAAGGGCGCGGGGAGGTGATGGATCTGGTACAATAGCGAGCGCTTGCACCCGCTTCCTCCCAGGGGTGGGGTATGGGGCGACTCTGGCGCGACCCGGAGGCAGCGGCTTGCGCTCTCGCTAACGAGGCAGGGGCGTGGGGGAAACCTGGTTTCCCCATACTAACCGGTGATAGGACGCCCGCACCCTCCCGCGGGCCGCGGCGAGGGGCAACCTGGTTGCCCCTGGTTTGCCTTCTGTGGTGCGGCGAAGCCGCACGGACCCGTATGAACGTTCCCGGCCGGATCGGCAACTATACGCTGGAGCATCCGCTCGGCCGCGGCGCATCCAGCCAGGTCTGGCTGGCGCGCCATCAGCAACTCCCCGATCACGTGGTGGCCGTCAAGCTTCTGACCGACCAGGCGCCCGAGGCGGTGCGCCGTTTTCAACGCGAAGCGGCCATCGCTGCGCGCCTGCGCCATCCCCATATCGTGCACATTTACGACTATGGGGTGGTTCCCCCGTTTCACTATGCCATCCTGGAACATATTGACGGCGTGACGCTGCGCGAGCGGCTCGCGCGGCAGGGGCGCCTGCCGGCGCTCGAGGCGCTGGCGATCTTCCGGCAAATTGCTCGGGCCCTGGATTATGCCCACGGCCTCAACGTCGTTCACTGCGATGTTTCGCCAGCGAATATTCTGATCGAACGCCAGGGCAACCGGGCGGTCCTTACCGATTTCGGCATCGCCCGCGATCGCAACGCGCTGGCGACCGGGCCGCGGGTGGTGATGGGTACGCCCGGCTACCTCTCGCCAGAGCACGCCAACCCGTCCAGCCTCACCCACCTGTCCGACATCTTCTGCCTGGGGGTAGTGTTCTACCACATGCTCGCCGGCGCGCTGCCATGGCCCGAGCCGCCCGGTCTGCCCGGCGGTCCGTCCTTCGGCCCTCCCACGCCACTCAACGCCCATCGGGTGTCCGGTGTTCCCGCCGCTATTGACGGTGTGTTCGCTCGCCTGCTGGCCCTTGACCCGGCCCACCGCTTTCCCTCTGCCGGGGACGCGGTCGAGGCCCTCGATCTGCTCTTCAAGCGCCACGACCAGCCCACCCGGGCGCTCGACACCGGCGCCCGGGCGCCGGCCCGGCCGGTCGAACTGGAAACCGGGGATCCGGATCCGGCCCCCGTCGAGGTGGTTCTGGGTCCCGAGCTGGATCCTGAGCCTCTCCAGAGAGCCGTGGGCCGGGCGGCCCGGTTGCGCGATCCGGCGATCCTCAGCGGCATTCTGGATGCCTATGCCGCCGAGGGGCGCTTCGGCCTGCGCCGGAAGTGGCTCGGACGGCTCGCCCGCTTTCACAAGGTGACCAGCCGCAACGTGTTTTTCTACCGGCTGCGCGTGCTCTACGAGTGCCGTAGCCAGCTCGAAACCGACGAGCAGCCCGATCGCAAGGCGGCCAATTATCCCCTCAAGCCGCCCATGGATCGCTGGGCGGCGCCGTTGCCGCCGGCACGCGAGTTTGCCGACCAGCCCGGCGGGCGCGTGTTCGTCCCCGGGTCGACCCGGGTGGTGACCTGCGACACGTGCGCGGGCGACGGGGTGCTGGTGTGCAATCAGTGTGAGGGCCGGCGGCGGGTGTACGCGCCCCGCCCCGCCACCTCCCTCGCCATTGGGGCGGCGGGCAAGAGCGATGCTCTGTCGCAAGTGCGCGGGCTTGACCAACGCCTGACCGCTTCGTCGCCTGCCAGTGCGGAGTCCGGCTTCATCCTCGTGCCCTGCCCGGCCTGCGACGGGCGCGGCGGCAACGCCTGCGACCGCTGCGCGGGCACAGGGCGCCTCGTTCAGCGCCAGACTTTTCATTGGAGCCGCCAGGCACGCGCTTTCGAGGGGCAAGATGAGCATCCGGCCCTCGATGTGGAGTGGCTGCTGCGCGTCTGCACTCCCGAGGTGGTTTACTGCCAGTCGCAGGCCGGCGATCCGCGCCCCGAATGGTCGCTCGTGCCGCCCCTCGCCGCCCTGCTCACCGAAGCTCGCGCCGCCGAAAACGATGAGACGCGCATCGTTCTCGCCGAAGTCACCGTGAGCTTCGTGCCCGTTACCGATGTCGTCTTCGACCTCGGCCAGCCGGGTGACGCGGGGCTGTATCGCCTGACCATCTACGGCTTTGAAAACCGCATCCCCCCTGACTGGCGCTTCCTCAACTGGGAACGGGTGATCCTCATTGCGGTCATCGTCGTTCTGGCGCTTGTGGCGGCGATCCTGGGGGGGGTGCGATGACCTGGTAGAGGGGGGCGCCGAGCCGGCAGCCCTGAGTTCCCCGCGCTCCTGATCACAGGGGCACTTTCGCTTTTAGCAAACATCCTCCCTGACAATCACCAGATCAGTCCTGAATACATCTTTACCGGATATATGCCGGTAATTGCGATCGTGTATGGTACATCGCAGAGCCGGGCATAGTCTTGCCAATAGCCCGGTATCAGCCTTGCTGCGCGTCACTCTAATATCCCATCCCAGGACTGGTCTTTTTCATCCCATCATAGTGTGGCGCAGCCGCGGAGGCTTCGGTCAGGCGGATCCATTATGCAAGGAGCGTAGGGCATGGACCATGCACACGGACGATCTCGCCACCTACATGTCTTGACGCGAAGACCGGCGCTCTTCGGGGGCCTGCTGGCCCTTGTTGCGTTGCTCCTGGGTCTCGCGGGGATCGGTGCTCTCCTCGCCAATCCGATTGTGACGGTGCAGTTGCAGGGCTCGAGTATCCCGGAGGGTGACAGCGGGACCTCGACCGCCACCTTCACCGTGAACCTCTCCCAGGCCCTTGGTGCCGGACAGCAGATTGTCCTGGCGGTCACCACTGATGCCGGCCCCTCCAACCAGGCCACGGCGGGGGCCAGTTGCGGCTCCGGGGTTGATTACGTGAGCAACTCGGCTACCCTGACCTTCAATCCCGGCGATGTTTCGCAGACCTTCGCGGTCACCATCTGTGGCGATACGGTGGACGAACTCAACGAATCGTTCGTGGTGCGCGTCACCGTGCAGAGTTCGAATGTGGCCACGGTCCAGCCGCCTGTGGGCCAGTCTACTGAGGTTGTTGCAATTATTACCGATGATGATAATCCTACGGTCCAGAGCATCAACGCGCCTTCGGTGCTGGAGCACGCCGGCCCGCTGAACTTTGTGGTGACCCTCAGCGCGCCGCCGATCGAGAATGTCGTGATCGCCTATTCGACCGGCGCCGTCGGTGATACGGCGACGGCGACCACTGCCTGCCCCGCTGTTGGCAATGCAACCCAGGATTATGTCGGCGTCACCAATGGGACGCTGGTGATCCCTGCGGGCCAGGATACAGGCACGATTGCCATCCAGGTCTGTGATGATGCGATCCCGGAGCCTCCCGGTACCGAGACGATGACCCTCGTGCTGGATTCGCTGAACTCCTTTAGCGTGAATCTTCCGTTCGGGCAATCTACCGCCACCGGTACGATCCAGGACTCCAACGCCGCCCCGACGATACCTCCCTCGCAGACCTTCAATGTGGATGAAAACAGTCCGATCGGTACAGCAGTTTCCCCGGCGCCGGGCCAGATCACGGTCAGTGACCCTGACGGCCCCGGAACCACTTTCACGGTGACCGGCGGCACCGGTCAGGGTCTTTTCACCGTGAATGCCACGAGCGGGGCGATCACTACGAACCAGGTCTTCGACTTTGAGACCCCGCCCACCAGCTACACGCTGACGGTGCAGGTCTGCGATGGCGGCACGCCCAACCGCTGCGCGAGTGGAACGGTGACGATCAATATCAATGACGTCAACGACCCGCCGGTGGTGACGGGGGCGACCTTCAGCATCGCGGAGAACAGCGCGGTGGGGACGAACGTGGGCACGCCGGTGGCGGCGACCGACCCGGACGTGCCGGCGCAGACCCTGACTTACAGCATCACCGCGGGGAATACCGGGAGCGCCTTCGCCATCAACGCCAGTACGGGTCAGATCACCGTCAACGGGGCGCTGGATTACGAGACCCTGAACACCTACACCCTGACGGTGCAGGTGTGCGACAATGGTACGCCCAGTCAGTGCGGCACGGGCACGGTCACGATCAATGTGACCGACGTGAACGAGGCGCCGGTGGTGACGGGGGCGACCTTCAGCGTCGCGGAGAACAGCGCGGTGGGGACGAACGTGGGCACGCCGGTGACGGCGACCGACCCGGACGTGCCGGCGCAGACGCTGAGCTACAGCATCACCGCGGGGAACACGGGGGGCGCCTTCGCCATCAACGCCAGCACAGGGCAGATCACTGTGGCCGCCGCAGTGCTGGATTACGAGACGACACCCACCTACACGCTGACGGTGCAGGTGTGCGACGATGGTACGCCCAGTCAGTGCGGCACGGGCACGGTCACGATCAATGTGCTGGATCAGAACGAAGCTCCTCCGGCAATCACGTCTGGCCAGAGCTTCAACGTGGCCGAGAACAGCGCCAACGGCACGGCGGTGGGGACGGTGGCGGTGACCGACCCCGACGGACCGACGGCCACGCGCACGTTTACCATTACGGCGCCTGCCGGGGCGCCCTTTGCCATCAGTTCGCCTGGCGGTGAGATCACCGTCAATGGGACGCTGGATTATGAGAACCTGAATAGCTACACACTGAGCATTCAGGTCTGCGATGGCGGTACGCCCAGTCTCTGCGGCACGGGCGCGGTGACGGTGAACGTGACCGACGTGAACGAGCCGCCTACGGTAGACCTGAACGGCGCGGCCCCCGGTGTGAATTACACCGCCACCTATACCGAACAGGCCGCGCCCACGACGATTGTTGACGCGGCGGCGGACGTGACCGATCCCGATACCACCTCGCCCAACAATCAGATCGCCACCCTCACAGCTACCATAACCGACTGTGAGGCAACCGAGAGTTTGAGCGCCAGTTCAGGAATGTGGAATGCGGCGACGTGTACCTTTACGGTGACCGGGCCGCTGAGCACCGCAGCTATGAGCGTCGTGCTCCAGAGCCTGAGCTACGCCAGCACGTCCGACACCCCGCCGGCTTCGCGGACAATTACTGTGGTCGCCACCGACAACGGCACACCGCAGCAGACCAGCCCGGTGGCAACCATCACCCTCAACATCACGCCGGTGGATGATCCGCCCACGCTCATCAACAACGGCCTGACCGTGGGCGAGGGGCAGAGCGCGGCAATCTCAGCCGCGGCGTTGCAGGCGGTTGATCCCGACACGCCGCCCGCCAATCTGAGCTTTACGCTCACAGCGCTGCCCGCACGCGGCGAGTTGCGCCTGAATGGCGTGCTCCTCACCGGCGGCAGCTTTACCCAGGCCAATATCAACGCCGGGCAACTGGTTTACACCCACGACGGCTCGGAGACTACCAGCGACAGCTTCAGCTTTACCCTGAGTGATGGGACCACGACCCTGCCCGTGGCGACGTTCACTATTACGATCACGCCGGAGAACGACGACCCGGTGCTGACTACTAGCCCCGGGGCCACGCCGTATGTGCAGGGGCAGCCGCCGGTGGTTATCGATCCCGGCGTGACTGTGACGGATGCGGATAGCCCGAACTTCGGCGGCGGCAGCCTGAGCGTTACGCTGACCGGTGGCGGGTCGCAGGATCAACTCGGTGTGCTCAACCAGGGTAATGGCCCGGGCCAGATCGGTGTGAGCGGGGGCATCGTGCGCTACGGCGGGGCGCCGATCGGCTCGCTGAGCGTGAGCAGCGGCGGCCCGCTGGTGGTGCTGTTCAACGCCAGCGCCACACCCGACGCTGTGCAGGCCCTGACGCGGGCGATCACCTTCGCCATTCCGAGCGGGACGGCCGCCAGTGGCCCGCGCACGGCGACGTTTATCGTCAGTGACGGCGCGGGCGGCAACAGCGCCCCGGCGACGAAGGTGATTGACGCCAACCTGCTGCCGCTTGCGGTCAATGACACGCAGCAGGTGGTCATGAACACCCCCAGCCGCCTGGCGGTGCTGGCCAATGACTCTGACCCCGATGGCGACCCGCTGACCATCACCGCGGTCGGCGCTCCCGGCAATGGGAGCGTGCAGATCATCGAGAATGGCCAGGCGCTGCGCTACACGCCGGGCGCGGGGTATCAGGGGCCGGATAGCTTCACCTACACCATCAGCGATGGTCGCGGCGGCACGGCGACCGCGACCGTCAACCTCACGGTCGAGCGGGCGCGTATCTTGCTGCCCTACATCCACGACCGCCCGGTGGAACCTGACCTGGTGGTGGACTTCAGGCTCGTTCCCGCGAGTCCCCGCGCCTTTATGCCCGCCAGGGTCGAGGTGACGGTGACCAACCGCGGGCGTGGGCCGGCCTCGAACTTCTGGGTGGACTTCTATGTCAACCCGCGCGAGGCGCCCACGGTCAACCAGCCGTGGAACGAACTCTGCCGCGACCGCAACTGCCGGGGCATCGCCTGGTTCTACGAGGGAACCCTCCGTCCGGGTGAGAGTGTGACCCTCATCAGCACGCCGCAGAGCGCGGACAATCCCAACGGCTACCAGCCCCGCTACACGATCTGGGATGGGTTCTTTGAAAACGGGTCGTACACCCTGTACGCCTATGTGGATAGCTGGAACCGTGACAGCAGCGGCACGGCCCGCGATCCGCGCGGCGCGATCGCCGAGGAGAACGAGGATAACAACCGCGCCGAGCGGCAGGTGACCGTCGAGGTTGATCGCTAGCCCCAGGTTCGAGGGTGGGGGAGGTCGCCTGGCCCTTCCCCACCCAACCGACGGACCAGGCTGGCTCAACTGTTGCTTCAGGAGGTTTTGTATGCGACGCCAGATTGCCAGTGTGACCCTGATGCTCTGCGGCGCGATCCTGTTGATGTTGGGGATGGTGGTGGTTCCCGCGCCTGTGCCGGTGGCGGCGGGACCGGCGCTCCAGCCCTCGCCGCGCCCGCCGCTGGAACCGACTGCTCCGCCGGAGGGTGGTCTGCCCGCGCCCACGCCGATCCCCTACGGGCGAGTGACGGGAACGATCATTGACCTTCGCACGGGCGCCCCGGCCCCGGGCAAACTGGTTGTGATCGGCGACTCAACCGTGATCAGTGACGCGAACGGCAATTACGACCGCTGGGTGGTGAGCGGCTTCTACGATCTCTATCTCAGATTGCGTGACGGCGAGGGGCGGGTGATCCAGCCACCCCAGCAGATCGCCGTGGGTAACGGCGATACGGTGGTGGTGCACCTGTTCTTCACCAGCGAAGCGCCGGTCGCCCCGGCAGCGCCCGAGCCGACTGCAACGGCGGCGCCCGAGCCGACTGCGACGGCGGCGCCCCTCCCGATACCAACGCCCACCCCTGGCGAGGTGGTGGCGGTCGCGCCGGTCTCGCTGCCCAGGACGGCGGCGACCGGTGCGAGCGTGCCCGGGCCGCTGCTGCTGGCGGGCGCGGCGCTGCTGGGCCTGGGCGCGTTGCTGCAGGTGCGCCCGCGCCGCCGCGCCGCCCGGCGCCAGGAGGCCGATCAGCGCCTGCTACGGCGGATGCTGGCGACCCCGCCCGAGGAGTCCTCAGAAGAGTAGAGTCTGTCGTTCTGGTCGTGTGGAGGTGTAGAGCAACGGCAAGGCTTGATTCCCATCGCTTTGACGGTCTGCTCCACACCTCCACGAACTGGTCAGCAGGGAAGCGAAGCAACTGTCCGGCGGTGGCGCCCGGGTCTGAAATACACCTTACCCATCGTCCTCGGCAATCACGCGGGTGGTCACACGCTCGATCTCGGCGAGACTCTTGCCACGGGCGCTCTCCAGACGCTCGAGACGCTTCTGGAACTGGGCCAGGGCGTAGGCCGAGAAGGTCTCCATCTGGAGGTTAAAGGGCATCACCTCGTAGCACTGAAAAGCCTCGTCGATCACACCCATGGCATAGAGCAGCAATTCGCTCATGCGCGCCTCGATAGGCGCCCAGAGGGCATCATCGGCGGCGATGAGCCGCGAGAGCAGGTAAACGCCATAGGCGATATGGCGCGACTCGTCCTGCTTGAGGAGCCGGATGCCCTCGCGGGTGCCGGGCAGGAGATCGTTGGCCTCGAGCATGGTGAAGTAGGCGTGGTAGCCGGTCTCGGCGAGCACGCCTTCGACGATCATGTTGTAGGTGAGAGCCGCTTCGGCCTGGGCCAGGGGTGAGGCGTCGTTGACCAGGCGGCCCATCGCCGCGGGCAGGGCCTCGTAGATCAGCGCGCGAAAACTGGGCGTGTGGTAGCGGCTCAGGTCGTGGTCGGTCGCGGCGACTTCGTCGAGGAAGCGGGCGAAGAAGTCGGTATGCTTGGCCTCCTCAAAGAGGAAGGTGGTCAGAAACAGTTCCTCCTCAACCCGGCCCTCGCGGGCCACCGCCTGCACCAGCGGCAGCAAGTCGAGGGTCACGGCCTCTTCGCCGGCCTGGAAGAGGGCGGTCAGGCGCAGCAAGAGGTCGCGCTCAGGCTCGCTGAGGCGCTGCCAGTCGGCGGCGTCGCGGGACAGATCGATCGCACCGGGGTTCCAGACGCCGAGGCGCTTCGCCTTCTCGAAGAGGCGCATCGGCGGGCTGTCGCGGCGCAGGCCGCGAGTGGTGGTGGCGAAACTGGTGTGCATGGGGTTCCCTTTGAACACATACGTAGGGGCGAACAACCGGTCGCATCCGCCGTGGGTGGCCGGCCGCCCGCATGAATGCATAACCGCCCCCGCGCCTACCATCGCACGCTGACAGGGGTGCCCAGAGGCGCCCAGCCGTAGAGCCAGGCCGCCGACGCGACGGGCAGGTTGATGCAGCCGTGACTGCGACGCACGCCCGTGCCGAACTGGTTGTGCCAGTAGGTGCCATGGAGCGCCACACCGCCAACGATGTACATGGCGTGGGGCACATCGGGCACGTTCCAGCACTCGCCGCCAGCGCAGCCGCGCATCGTCTGCGAGCGCACCTTGTAGTAGATGGCGAAGCGACCCACCGGGGTGTTAAAGCCGTCGCGCCCGGTAGAAACCGGCGCGTCAAAGACCATGCGCTGACCCTCGTAGGCGTAGAGCCACTGGTCGCTCAGGTCCACGATGATGCTTTTGCCGCCGGAGGAGGGGGCCGGAGCGGCTCGGGCCGGGGCCGGCGCCGGAGGAGCGGACGTGGGTGCGGCCGGAGCCGGCGCAGGTGCGGCAGGCGCCTCGGTGGCAGGTGGGGCGGCGGCGGGGGCGGCATTGAGTGGTTGGGCAGGCGCGGCCGGTTCGGGAAGAGCCTGGCCGCCGTTGTCAACCACGAGCGCCCCGTCCGGCGCGCCCGGCGAGGTGGGCAAGCCGCGGAGGAGCGCCAGATCGCGCCCCAGGCCGCCGATCTGCACGGCCTCCGCTGGCGGCGCGTCGGGGTAATGCTCGAGACGCACCCGCTCGAAATACTGGACGAGCGCCAGCCGCGGGCCGATGTACTCCCAGGCCGGCGCGCCGATCGGCAAGCCGAAGACTTCCAGGCCGCCATTCGCTTCCCAGTAGCTCAGGAACGGCGGGCCGACCGTGTACCCCGTTTCGGGAAACAGGCGCGTGTCGGGCGGCAGTTCGGCCACCGGCGCGGGCGGATCGAAGCGCCGCCAGAGGGCTTCGCTGTATTCGGCCCCCAGCCGCCCGCGCAGGATGGCGCCCCCGTACTCCGGGTGCAACTCCAGGCGCCCGCGCTCGAAATACTGCACTGTCAGACCATTCTCGACCAGATGGGGGGTGATCGGCGGGCCGAGGGTCAGCGCGCCGTTGCTGTCGCGCCAGTGGCCGAGAAAGCCGTACTCGTTGCTCAGACGCTGGCCCGTGGCGGCAAAAAAGAGCGCGTTGTCCATCGCTACGCTCTGGCGCGGCGCTACCCATGCTCCGACGATGATCCCCAGCAACAGACTGCCTACGCATGCCGAAAGAAAGCGTCGGGTGAGCCGGAAGCGCATGGTCGACTCCTGGAGCGTTCACGAACGGACAACAACAACCATCGAGCGCCGGCTGTCAACTCGAACCATCATGCTCGCGATGCTTCGATCGCCCTTCCGGCGCGCCACGAGGGGGACGATGCTCTGTTCGCATTATAGCGCCGCGTGATGGGTTGTCAAGGGTATTTGAGGCGATCATGCCTTTACTATGGTCTACGTATTACCGATGCCCTTGACAATCTAATGATGATGGAGACGCCAGGTTTCCCCGTGTCCCCGCCAGACGAGCGGGATTGGGAGGGTGCAGGTTTCCCAGGAACGCAAAAACTCCGCGTGTCGCAGGGTTGCGCCCCGGGCGCAACGCCTGACGACTTGTGGTACCATGAAGCTGATGCCGCGATGTGGCTCCCTTTCCCGTTGGGATGGGCGCGGTGAGGCCCAAACCTCCGCATTTCCCCTGAGCGAGATACGATGGGCCGCGCGGCGAAACTATGTCAACAACCCACTGGAGGACCCTGACCCATGCAAGAACTTGATACCGAACTCGATGAACTGCGCGAACGGCTGGCCCTGATCCGGGGGCATCTTTGACCTGTCCAGCAAACAGGCCCAGATCGCGACCCTGGAAGAACAGGCCGCCGATCCGAACCTCTGGAACGACCCCCGCGCGGCCCAGGCGGTGATGCAGCGCCTCACACGCCTGAAAGAAGAAGTGGGCCGCTGGGCATCCCTTGAGGAGCGGTTGCGTAGCCTGGGCGAACTGCTTGAACTTGCCGAGGCCGAAGGTGATGACTCGCTCCGCAACGAGATCGCAGGCGATCTCCGCAGCGCAGCGCATGAGTTGCAGCAGTTTGAACTGGCCCTGTTGCTCAGCGGCCCCTACGACGACCGCGATGCCTTTATCTCTATTCAGGCCGGTATGGGCGGCACCGACGCCCAGGACTGGGCCGAAATGCTTCTGCGCATGTACATTCGCTGGGCCGAGTCACGGGGCTACGAGGTGCACGTGGTTGATCAGAGCGAGGGCGATGAGGCGGGGATCAAAAGCGCCACACTGGAGGTGCGCGGTCCCTACGCCTACGGCTACGCGCGCGCCGAAGCCGGTGTGCATCGCCTGATCCGCCTGTCGCCGTTCAATGCCGCCCATACCCGGCAGACTTCCTTCGCCCGCGTTGAGGTCATGCCCGAGGTGGACGATGCCCCCGAGGTGATGATCAAGCCCGAAGATCTGCGCATCGACGTGTTTCGCTCGGGCGGTCACGGCGGCCAGGGGGTGAATACCACCGACTCGGCGGTGCGCCTGACCCACCTGCCCACGGGTATTGTGGTGGTATGTCAGAACGAGCGTTCGCAATTGCAGAACCGCGAGACGGCATTGCGGGTGCTGCGTGGCCGCTTGCTCGAGCGCGAGTTGCAGCGGCAGGCCGAAGAACGCGCACGCCTGCGCGGCGATTATCGTGACGCCGCCTTTGGCAGCCAGATGCGCACCTACTATCTGCATCCTTCGACGCTGGTGAAGGATCATCGCACCAACTACGAGACGAGCAATGTGCAGGCGGTGCTCGATGGACAGATCGACGATTTCATCGAAGCCTACCTGCGCTGGAACGTTGCCGCCCAGTGAAGAAGATTGCTCGCTACCTGCTGGTCCTCGTGCTGCTGGCAGTCGCCCTGCTGGCGCCTGCGGTGATCGCCCGTCCCGCCGAGGGCATCCGGGTCGTTGCGGCGACCGCCCGCTCCGAGTTTCCCGCCCGCATCACCTTTGATCTCACCGCCGAGGCGGATGTGGGCGAAATTGTAGCGGCCCAGTTGCTCTACGGCGCGACGCGCCAGAATGTGCTCACGGTCGTAGATGTGCCGGTCACCCCGGGCCGGCGGATCGAGACGCGCCACGTGCTGGACACCGAAGTGTACTACTATCCGCCGGGCACGGCCATTTCCTATCGCTGGGCGCTTCGCGACGCCAGCGGCGCCGAAGTGATCACCCCGCCCGCCGAGGTGATTCACCACGACGCGCGCTTTCCCTGGGCCGAACGCACCGAACGCAACGTGACCGTGTTCTGGTACCAGGGCGGCGTGGCGTTTGGCGAGGTGTTGATCAACGTGGCGACCGCGGGGCTTGACCGCATCGCGGCGGCGATCGGGGCGGAACTGGAGGAGCCGGTGCGCATCTATGTCTACGCTTCCAAAGCCGATTTGCGCACCGCACTCCAGGCGAACTCGGTCGAATGGGTGGGCGGCCAGGCTTTCACCGATCTGGGTGTTATCATCGGCGCCATTGCGCCCGGCGACGTTGCCGAGGCCGGGCGGCTGATCCCCCACGAACTGGCCCACCAGGCGCTGGCGCAGTTGACCGACAACCCCTACGGCGGGCCGCCCCCCTGGTTCGATGAGGGGTTGGCGATGTATGCCCAGGTCCAACCTGATGCGTGGATCGACGCACGCCTGGATGAGGCCGCGCGCCAGGGGCGTCTGATCCCCCTGGAGGCCCTTGCTGCCAGTTTCCCCGCCGATACCGATCAGGCCCTGCTCTCCTATGCGCAGAGCCAGGCGCTGGTAGAGTACCTTATCACGACCTATGGCACCGATAAGGTGCGGGCGCTGGCCCTGGCCTTCGCCGCCGCAACACCGGTGGACCAGGCGCTGCAAACGGTGATCGGGCGCAGCGTAGATGAACTGGACGCCGAGTGGCGCGCGACCCTGCCGCCTCAGGAGCAGTCTATTGCTCCTACGCCGGTTCCCCGAACCGCGCCCGCCGATCGCTTCGCCGAGCCGCCGGTGGGCATGCCAGGTGTGGACGTGGCCTCGCCCGGCGGGTCAGAGTCTGCCGGAGTTCCGATGTTGCCCCTGGTTGCCGGTGCACTGTTCTGTGGCACGGGTCTGGTGGCGGCCGGGGCTGTGGCGCTGCTGCTCGCCCGACGCGCAGCGGCAATAAAGAGCCGCTGAGATGAACGCGGGCGGATGCGGGAGGGCTTCGCCCTCCCAGGGAAACCCCTGTGCATCCCGGTAGTGGCGGGGAAGCCCCCCTGGCTGCCGGTAAGTCAGGACACGCTCAACGAGGAGCAACCGATGGAAACCAAATTCACACCCTGGCGCATGAAGTACATCAAGCAAGGCGATGGCAAAGCGGACGGGGGGTGCATCTTCTGCGCCATAGCGGCGGCGCCGCCCGAGACCGACGCGGAGCATCTGGTATTGTATCGGGGCGAACGCTGTTTCGTGCTGCTGAACCTCTACCCCTACAACCCCGGGCACCTGATGGTGGTCACCAATGCCCACACCGCCGATCTCGCCGGCCTCGACACGGCCACGGCCGAAGAACTCTTCACCCTGACCCGGCGCAGCGTAGGCGTGCTGGAAGCGGAGTACGGGCCGCATGGCTTCAATCTGGGGATCAACCTGGGACGGACGGCAGGGGCGGGTATCGCCGAGCATCTGCACATGCACATCGTGCCGCGTTGGAACGGGGACGCGAACTTTCTGCCGATCGTGGGCGGCACGCGCCTCATCCCCGAAGATCTGAGCGGTACGTACCAGCGGCTCCGACCGCGGTTCGACGCATTGCGTTGTGAGGACGAGGAACGCTCGCGGGGGGCGATCTGCTGTTCCGGCGCCGAAGGGTAGGGGAGTGGCCCGGCGCAGGAGGGTCCCGGCGGGCCGCCCTCGCGGGAAAATACCCTTGCAGAGCCTGTCTTTGCCCGGGGGAGGGTCCGGGCAGGCTGTGCCCTCGCAGGAGAATACCCTTTCGAGCGTATCCTTGCCCGGGGGAGGGTCCGGGAGGGTGCAGCCCGCCCGGGAAAACGCTTTACAACCCGTTGACGCGCTAGAGCAGCGTGATCTCGATCATCTCCAGCAGTTGATCAAGGTCAAACGGCTTCTGGATAATCACTGCGCCTTCGGCCTCCAGGTCGGCGAACCAGGGTTTGCGGCTCAAAGCGGTCATAAAAATGATCGGAATGCCATCGTCCTGGAGGCGCTCTTTGATGCGCTGGAACACTTCGACGCCGTCCATGTTCGGCATCATCACATCGCTTAACACCAGTCCTGGTTTGAGGGTTTCGAGCATCTGCAGACCCTCAAGACCATCGGGCGCCAGCACGACGTCGTAGCCGGCGTTGCGCAGGGCGTACTCTAACACGGCCTGCAGCGCCAGGTCGTCGTCCATGATGAAAATGGTACCCTTCGTCTCCGCCATGGTCTCCTCCCGCCCTGCCAGTCGTGGTGACACTGTAACGTACCAGGCGTCACGAGAATTGTTTGCCATTATAACAGGGTTTGCAGCGCGTATTTTTATACGTTGTATTTTCTAGGAACAAACGTGAACATCGGGAAAGCGGGTTTCCCTGCGCCCCTGCCCGCCGGGCGACCGACGGCAGCGCAATCTTCGGGGTTGGGCGTAGAGAAACCTGCTTTCCCCCACACCTTCTCCTCGGAGGAACCCGCGCTTTCCCCGCGTTACAATCAGGAGCCCTATGAATGACCTGCCGCAGCTTCTGGCCGAGTATCCGTTCGTGCACTGGGAGACGGTACGCTTCCGCGATCTCGATGCCTTTGGGCACGTTAACAATGCGGTGTACGCCACCTATCTGGAGGCCGCGCGGATCGCGTATTTGCTCGATCTGACCGGGGCCTCGCTGATGGAGATGGGCATCATTCTGGCCGAGCAGACCATCAGTTACAAACGGCCGGCGTATTTCGGGGAGCGTCTGGCGATCGGGGTGCGGGTGACCATGTTTGGCAAGAAGAGTTTCACAATGGAGTACGTAGTGGCGCGGGCAGGTGATGGCGCGATAATCGCTACTGGCCAGAGCGTGCAGGTAGCCTACGATTACACGACGGAGCGCACCGTCGCCGTGCCAGAGGCGCTGCGCGCGGCAGTGGCGCAGCGTCAGGCGGGGCGCGAGCCATGCCATGAGGGCGAGGCGGGCGAGGGGGTGTGACGCTACTGCTTCGGCCTTACTCGGCGCCCACTATGCTGTCGGAGGGCACAGCTCTCAGCGCCTCCCGTGGACGGGTACGCAACGGGCCGCGCCGCGAAACTCCGGCTTCGTGGTGCATCGGGCGAGTTTTCGAACGGGAGGGTCTGGGAGGGCAAAGCCCTCGCCCTTTCATGTAACGTGCCGGATGCGCCACTTAGCGTTGCAAAGCGACGACGAAACTGGCCTCGCCGAAGGGTTGGTCTTTGATGCGCACGTGGAGAGTGGTGGCGCTGTTATTCAGCGGCTGGTTGACGATGGCAACGCCGCGCTCCTGTGTGCCCGGGGCCACGCGGATGGTTGAGGGTTCGGAGGCGTCGTCATCAATCACGTATTCGTTGCCGAGGCCATCGCTGATGCGGATGTTGTCGCGGTCGAGGGGGAACTCGATCAAACGGTCCGAGTTATTTTGCACGCTCCAGGTGAGGTGGACGGCGCCGTCGCAGGTGGAGATGCGTTCGAGGGCCACCACCACCTCCGGCAGAGGAGCGGTGGCGCTCCCGCCTTCGGCGATGCTGCGCCAGCTTCCGCTGACGCTATCAAAGCGTTTGGCGACCACCTGGTAGCCGGCCCACAGGCAGCTCTGCTCGGAGGCGCCGAGGGGAAAGGCGGCGCTGCCAGCAGGCACGCCGGTGACTTCGACCAGCGGCGCGGGGGGGGCGTCGGCGACGGGGATCAGGCGGGTGGGGCGCAGGAGCAGCGCCAGGGCCAGGATGGCGGCCAGTGCGGTCAGGGCGACAGCCAGGCGCCCGGTGGCGCTGCGCGTGGCCATCAGGGCGCGCTGCCAGGGGCCTCGGGGCCGCACCGCTTCGGCAGTGTCGGGTTCGCCGGCGGGTAACGCGGGGGTGCCGTCGTCGACGGGGGCCGGGGTAGGTTCGCGCCGGGGCGTGGCCTCCACCGCCACAACGGCATTTCCCTGCCCGCCAACAGCTTCAGCCGGGTCGGCGGCCAGATCCGGGTCGCTGATCACCCCGCGGAGCACGGTGTTGATCTCCTGCCAGGGTGTCAGGCGCAGCATCTGAGGGATGGCCAGCATCTCCTCCTCGGTCAACTCGATCTCCGACGAGCGCTCGGTGATCACGTAGGCCGGCAATTCGTCCATGCCCTTCAGTTCGACCTTCCAGTCAAGTTCGATCTCCGAGCCTTCCTGGATGGACGGTGCGATCACTACCACCCGCTTGCAGGTGCGAAAATCAACGTCGTTGATCTTCTGAGCGGGGAGGAACTCGCTGCGGTGCTCGTTGAGGTAGTTGGTGAGGGCGTGGAAGTAGGAGATGACCTGGTTGTAGGGGTTCTTGCGGCCTGGATTGAGGCGCTTGCGTTCGCCGTTGCGCCCCTCGACGAACCAGGGGCCGTTGACGCTGCCGATCACCCGCCCGTCGCACTGCTTCAGTTCGATAATGAAGACGGCGTCGTGCTTGATGATCACCAGATCAATCGTGCGCCCGCCCACGCTGAAGTTGGCCAGAATGAGGTACAGCCCCTCCAGACGATCCAGGCCCCGGGCCAGGGCCATAATCGCGCGGCGCTCGTTGGGATGTTCTGGTTTTTCGCCGATCCAGACCTGAACTGCCATGGGTTTATTTCGGATTGTGGGTTTTGGATTGCTAACGAGACTTCTCCTTGTACGGGAGGCTCGGAGGGGTGAAGTTCCTCTGAAAACCCCTTTCCGGTGCGGTGCAGCGACGCTCGCCGCACCGGGGGTTGCGGGGGGGCGCGTTCCCTCCGAACCTCCCGTACAAGAAAGAATTTCATTGTGCTATGAGCACGCGGGTTGACGAAAGGCTTTTCGTCCCAATCGGATCAGGTGTCCAGCGCCAGCGTCTTCCTGAGTTCGACGATCTGATCGCGCAGGCTGGCCGCCTTCTCGAACTGAAGATCGCGGGCGGCCTGCTTCATTTGTTTTTCAAGATCCTTGATCAGCTTGTTGACCTCGTCGCGCGGAATCTCGGCCAGCACGGGGTGCGGGGTCTCGTCGCGGGGGCCAACACTGTAGGCGGCGCGCTCTTCGGCCATGCGCTTGATGCGGTCGGTGAGATCGCGCACGTTTTTGGAGATGCCCACCGGGGTGATATTGTGGCGCAGGTTGTGGGCCATCTGAATATCGCGGCGGCGCCGGGTCTCGCGAATGGCGGCCTCCATCGAGGGGGTGATGGTGTCGGCATACATGATCACCTGGCCGTCAATATGGCGGGCGGCGCGGCCAATCGTCTGGATCAGCGAGGTCTCGGAACGCAGGTAGCCCTCTTTGTCGGCGTCGAGGATGCAGACCAGACTGACCTCAGGCAGATCGAGGCCCTCCCGGAGCAGGTTGATGCCTACGACGACATCGTACACCCCCAGGCGCAGGTCGCGCAGGATCTCGACCCGCTCGAGGGTGTCAATGTCGGCGTGGAGGTACATGGTGCGAATGCCGACTTCGCGCAGGTAATCGGCCAGATCCTCGGCCATGCGCCTGGTGAGGGTGGTGACGAGCACGCGCTGTTTGCGCTCGACACGCTGGCGCACCTCGGCAATCAGGTCGTCAACCTGACCTCTGGTGGGGCGCACGTGGACGACGGGGTCGAGCAGGCCGGTAGGGCGGATGATCTGTTCGACGATCTGTTCGCTGTGCTCGCGCTCGTAGGGGCCGGGTGTGGCCGAGACATAGATGGCCTGGTAGAGGTGCTGCTCGAACTCCTCGAAGCGCAGCGGGCGGTTGTCGAGGGCCGATGGCAGGCGGAAGCCGTAGTCCACCAGGGTCTGCTTGCGCTGGCGGTCGCCCAGGTACATGCCGCGCACCTGGGGCAGGGTGATGTGGCTCTCGTCAACGAAGACGAGAAAATCGTCGGGGAAATAGTCGAGGAGCGTCCAGGGCGTCTGGCCGGGGGTGCGCCCGTCCATGTGGCGGGAGTAGTTCTCGATGCCCGAGCAGTAGCCGACCTCACTCAGCATTTCGAGGTCGTACATGGTGCGCTGCTTGAGTCGGGCGGCTTCGAGGACTTTGCCGGTGCTCTCCAGTTCACGCAGGCGCTCGCCGAGTTCGTCCTGGATGCTGCGCATCGCGATGGCGAGTTGTTCTCTGGTGGTGACGAAGTGCCTGGCCGGGTAGATGTCCACCGCAGTGCGGGTGAGGAGCACCTCGCCGGTGAGCGGCTCGAACTCGCTGATGCGTTCGACTTCATCGCCCCAGAACTCGATGCGCACGGCCGTCTCGCTGTTGGCGGGTAGAATGTCAAGGGTGTCTCCGCGCACGCGAAACGTGCCCCGGTGAAAATCAACATCGTTGCGCTCGAATTGCAAGTCGATCAACTGGCGCAGCAGCTTGTCGCGGTTGCGAACCTCGCCCTGGCGCACGGAGATGACCACCTGGCCGTAGTCATGGGGCGAACCGAGGCCGTAGATGGCCGAAACCGAGGCCACAATGAGCACATCACGGCGGGTGAAGAGGGCCTGGGTAGCGGCGTGACGCAGGCGGTCGATCTCTTCGTTGATCTGGGCCTCTTTTTCGATGTAGAGATCCCTGGAGGGAACGTAGGCCTCGGGGGTGTACTCGTCATAGTACGAGATGAACATCTCCACCGCTGCGTCGGGCAGAAAGTCGCGGAACTCGGCCCAGAGCTGGGAGACGAGGGTCTTGTTATGGGCGAGGACCAGGGTTGGGCGCTGGATCTGGGCGAAAATGTTGGCCATCACGAAGGTCTTCCCGGTGCCGGTGGCCCCGAGCAGGGTCTGATGGCGATAGCCGTTGCGCAGGCCCTGGACGAGCTTTTCGATGGCCCGGGGCTGGTCGCCGGTGGGAGCGTAGGGCGCTTCAACACGGAAGGACATAGCGTCTTCAGGGGTAGCCATCCCGACCGGGATGCCGTTGCCGCGAAACCACTTGCATTATAACCCACCGGTTGGGGGTTTGCATGGGTGTGACGAAATGTTGTACATGCTCCCCATCGCCCGGCGGCTGAAGCCGGCGCCGTCTTGCCGAGGCCACTGAGCGGGTTTTCGTCCCCGCCATTGAGTAGGGGCGGCCCTCGTGGCCGCCCCTGCCTGGCGCGTGGCCGCCCCTGACCTGCTGTCATTGCTGTAGGCCGAAGGGGTCCTGGCTTACAGAAGAGAACTCAACCGGCGGGGAATCGGGCGCGTACAGCGTCGGCGCCGAGGTGCTTGCCGGCAGGTAGATGAGCACCGTCGTGCCCCGATTGGGGGCGCTGGAGACCGCGATCGCGCCGCGGTGGCCGCGGACGATCCCCTGCAAGGCGGCCAGGCCCAGGCCGCGCCCGCTGAATTTGGTGCTGAAGAACGGCTCGAACATGCGTGAGCATGTAGCTTCGTCCATGCCGCAGCCGGTATCGCTGACGCTCATGCGCACATACTGGCCAGGCGAAAGACCCGCGCCGCAGATCAACTGCTCGATCCGGGCCTGATCGAGGTCCTCAACGACCGTCTCCAGGGTGATCTGGCCCGGCTGATCGCCGAGGGCTTCGTTGGCGTTGACGAGGAGGTTCAGGATCACCTGGCGGATCTGGGAGGCATCGGCCTCGATGAGGGGGAGGCTGGCAGTAAGACGCTGCTGCACAGTGGTATGGCGGCTGAGCGTCGAACGCAGCAGATCCACCATCTCGTGGATCAGTTCGTTGAGTTGTATGGGCTGGGTCAGGAAGCGGCCCTTGCCAGCGTAGGCCAGCATCTGGGCGGTCAGATCGGTGGCGCGCTGGACGCCCTGCACGATAGCTTCGACGCTTTCGCGAGGGGGCGAGCCGGGGGGCAGGTCGAGCAGGGCCAGTTCGGCGTGGCCATTGATGGCCGCGAGGAGGTTGTTAAAGTCGTGGGCCAGCCCGCTGGCCAGGATGCCGATGCTCTCGTGGTGCTGCGCTTCCTGGATCTGGCGCTCAAAGGCGAGGCGCTCCTCTTCGTGGCGCCTGCGCTCAGTGATGTCCAGGGCAACGCGCCCGATGGCGATGATCGCCCCATCGGCGCCGCGGATAGGAAAACTGTGCATCAGCCACACGCTGCCGGTCAGGTCAAGACTACTATATTCGCACGTGATGTGCTCGCCGGTTTGCTGAATGTGCAGGCGTTCCTGCTCTGCCATCCGCACAACCTCGGGCGGGTAGAACGGGTCGGCTGTCTGGCCCAGGATCTGCTCGGGTGTTGTCAGGCCAAGCGCGTGTAAGAAATGCTTGTTTACCAGAATAAAACGCCCTTCCAGATCCTGTATAGTAATTACTGCTGGAATATGATCGAGAGAACTATGCAAAAAAGCCTGCTGTTGTTGGAGTTCGAGCGAAATCCGCTGTCGCTCGCGCACCTCGGCTTGTAGTTCGGCAATCGTGGCGCGAAGGTGGGCCGTGCGAGCCTCGATCTGTTGCTCCAGATGCTGGTTGAGGCGTTCAAGCTTGCGTTCGGCGCGGCGACGGGCCTGGAGTTCGGCCAGGATTTGCCGGTTAGTCTCCGCCAGGCGGGTGAGCAGGGCATCGTGTTCACGCTGCGAGCGCCACTGCGCGCTGATGTCGCGCAGGTACACGATGAAACGTGGGGCTAACCCCTGCAGATCGGGAACCGTTACCGCTCCGAGTTCAAACGCCTGCAGATCGTCCCTACCGGATCTGGTGGTAAAACTGGTGCGTTGATGAGCGGTGTGATTTGCGCTCACCTGATTCAGGTGGAGCAAGACGACAGAGGCGATGTCCGGGCCAACCAGCGAGCCGAGTGGCTGGCCAATAGCTTGCTCGGCTGTCGTACCGCTCAACTTCTCAAAGGAAGGGTTGACATAGAGCACCCGAGGCCCAGGCGGATCGAGAGGGGCAGCTTCCACGACGACAATCGCCGCCCGGGCATACCAGAGCAGTGTCTCGAAGAGGTGCAACCGCGTCTGAATCTGCTCGGGCGTCGCGGCAATGATACTGTGGAGGCGTCGATTCTCGGCTTCAAGTTCGGCCAGACGCTGGCGCAGGGCCTCGAGTTCGTTCACGGGTGCCATGACTGGTTCCATGAAACTCTGGTACTGAGGGTTCTTTCAGAAGAGGAAACCAGGTTTCCCCGCGCCCCGGTCTGGGGAGGGGGTGTGGAGGCTTGATCCTTCCAGAAACCCTGTTACATGCCTGAGGGTATCATAGCAAATACATGTATCCAGCACATACACCAGGGTGCGAAGGCGATGCTGTCAGAGATGGTCGTGGGTGCCGGTCATAGTTGTATCATGAGGCAATGCAGCGCCGGCCCGGCGGGCCGGCGCTACGCGATGAGCAGGGCCGAAAGCGCCGGGTCGGCGCGACGCCATTACCCTCTTAGCGCAGTTCGTAGGTGACCTGGATGTGCGCGGTGACGGTCTGTTCGCCGGGCTGCACCGGTACCGGCGCGCCGGCCTGGGCGGCATTGTCGCGCATCATCGCGGGCAGGGGCGTGATGGCGCCGGGGTTCTCAGTAATGACCAGCACGCTGCCGAGCGCGGCGCCGCCGGCGCGGGCGTACTGCTCGGCGCGGGCGCGCGCATCGGCCATTGCCGCGTCGCGAGCCTGCTCCTGGACGGCCCTGGGATCGCTCAAACCGAAGCTGATGCCATAGACGCGGTTGGCGCCAACCTGCACCACCTGATCGAGCAGGGCGCCGGCCTGCGCCAGGTCACGAATGGTGACCTGTACCATGTTGCTCACCGTGTAGCCGGTGATGGTGCGACCTTCGTTCCCGTAAGCGGCGTAGATGTTAAAGCCCGTCGTCTGAATGTCTTTCTCGGCCACGCCGAGGGCCTTGAGCTGGTCAATGATGGCCTGCACCTGGGCGGTGTTCTGCGCCAGGGCCTCCTGGGTGGTCGGGGCAGTGGTTTCGACGCCCAGGTGCACCACCGCCAGGTCGGGGGTGACACGCACCTCACCCTGGCCGGTTACGGTGACCTGCCGCATTCCGGGGACGCCAACACTCTGTGCCTGGGCCGGCGCCGGGCGCGCGAAGGTCAGGCCGGCCAGGGCGCCAATGGCCAGCACGGCCACGAGCAATGCGCCGGCCAGCACGCCAATGAGGGTAGAATTGCGGGTGTCCATAGGTGTACTCCTGCGCGAGGCGGGCAACGCCCGCGGATCATCTGTCGTCAAGAGTACAACGTTGGTTCGGGCGCAAAAGTTCCCGCTTGCAGAGGGATGCGGCGATCCGGTCGCCCTGCGCCCCTGCAACGCGGGCGGCCCCACCGCTGGACAGCGGAAGCCCGGGCAATCGGGTTTCTCCGTGCCCCTGCCCGTGGGCGGGCCGTGGGACCTTTCAGGCCCGCCGGCCATTCAACGCGCGCAGGGCGTCGGCGCGCCCCTGGGTGAAGAGGCGATGATGGTTGACGCTCTCATAGTCAATGATCCAGTCGAGGGGCATCAGCGTGAGGGGGGCGATCACCGTTGGCAGGGCGATGGGCCGGGGCACGGGACCGGGAGGCAGTTCCAGGCCGGCGGCGCGCAGGCGCGCCATGGCCTCGGCCAGGCGGTTACGTTGCTCCAGGGCCTCGAAGGCCATGCGGTAAGAAGCCAGGAGCGTCCAGTCGAGGGCCAGGGTGGCGGCCTGCACCAGATCGCGCGGGGCGGCAAGCGACGGCTCGTGAGGGGACGGACTCCAGGGCGTCATTATGACCACCAGGATGTCGAGATCATCCTCGCCGGCCAGGTCAATCACCGGCTCGAGGGGCGTATTGGCGATCACCGCCCCGTCCCAGTACTTGCGCTGGCCGATCTCGGTCCAGGGATAAACGACCGGAATACTGCACGAGGCCAGGAGGTGATCGATGCCGATCATCTGCGCAGGGTGGCCCTGGAACGGCCGGTTGCAGAAGACCTCGAGGGCGCCGCTCTGCAACTCGGTGGCGGTGATCAGCAGGGCGGGTGCGTCGGGGCCGTTGATGCGCCGAAAGTCCATCCAGGCGGCGAGGGTGTGGCGCCAGGGGGTAGTATCAAGTAGACTGCGGAAGGGCCGGGCGCGAAAGAGCGCCCCGAGGCGCTCCAGGAGGCTCGCGGCACTCCGGGCGCGTTCGATGGGGGGCAGGCCATAGCGGCTGGCCCCGCCGCGGGTCTGTGAGGTCAGCACGTTACGCAGGAGAAAGCGTAGCAATGGGCGGGTTACTGGCGGCAGGTCATGGGAGAGGCGATGCACGTCCTCGGTGTGCATTCGCAGCCACAACTCACGCAGGCGGGCGACGGGCAGCCCGGAGGCCAGCGCCGCAGCATTGATCGCCCCGATCGAGGTGCCGGCGACGATGTCAGGGCCGCGACCGTCTTCCATCCAGCCTGTTTCGACCAGCGCCTCGATCACGCCGACATGGTAGGCGCCGCGGGCGCCACCGCCCGAGAGAACCAGGGCTTTTTTCATAGGCCGCTAAAAGGTGGTCTGGGACGGCGCAACCCTCCCGGACCCTCCCGATGAAACAGAGTTCGTCATAGTACAAACGTCAGGGTAGCCGCGATTTCACCAGCGGGGTCAGGGTCTTTCCTGGGAGGGTGCGGTTCCCAGATCCTCGCTACCACTCGATAGGGGAGATGACGCAAGGACCTGACCGGTCGGCGCACGGGCGATTCCTGTTCATGCGGCGGTATCCTGGCGCCGACCGGTCAGGTCTCACATGCGGTCTATGTTCAATTATCTGGTAGCCTCCCTGGCTCATTTGCACATCAGGTAGAAACACAATGACTCAACTCACCTTCCCGCCCGGCTTTGTGTGGGGCGCGGCGACGGCGGCCTACCAGATCGAGGGCGCCTGGAACGAAGATGGCCGGGGCGAGAGCATCTGGGACCGCTTCACCCACACGCCGGGCAAGATTGCCGATGGCAGCACCGGCGATGTCGCCTGCGATCACTACCATCGCTGGCAGGAAGACGTCGAACACATGGCCGCGCTGGGGCTAAAGAGCTACCGTTTCAGCATCGCCTGGCCGCGAATCCTGCCAACCGGTGCTCCGCCGATCAACGAAAAGGGGCTGGATTTTTACCGTCGCCTGATTGCCGCGCTGAACGAGCGGGGCATCATACCCAATGTGACCCTCTATCACTGGGATCTGCCGCAGGCCCTGGAAGACAGAGGCGGCTGGGCCAACCGCGACACGGCCCTGCGCTTCGCCGAGTACGCTGCGCTGCTGTTCCGTCGCCTGGGCGCCGATGTGCCGCTGTGGGTAACCCACAATGAGCCATTCATCCAGACCTTCTACGGCTACGGCACGGGCGAATACGCCCCGGGCCGGCGCGATCCCCGGGTCATGCTGAGCGTGGCTCACCATCTGCTGCTCTCGCACGGATTGGCGGTACAGGCCTTCCGGGCCGAGTTTCCGTCGGGACCTGCCGGGGAGGCCCCTTGCCCGCAGATCGGCATCGTGCTGATCCTCTGGCCCCACCATCCGGCCTCGCAGCGGCCCTGGGACCTGCGGGCCAGCCGCTTCGCCGACGGGGCCACCAACCGCCTGTTTCTGGAGCCGCTGTTTCGTGGGCGCTACCCCGAGGATGTGCTGCGCCACTTCGCCCGGCGCGGCATCCGTCCCGCCATACGGCCCGGCGATCTACAGGTGATCAATGTTCCGATTGATTTTCTGGGTCTCAACACCTATTCGCGACTGGTGACCCGGTTCGATCCCCTCGATCTGATTGGCGGTGCGCGGCAGGCGGCCTCATCGGGGCCGACCACGGCGATGGGCTGGGAGATCTACCCGCCGTGCATCATCGAGACGCTGCGGCAGGCGCGGGCCTACACCTCCGTGCCGCTCTACATCACCGAAAACGGTGCGGCCTTCGACGATGCCGTCGCTCCCGACGGCGGCGTCCATGATGACGCGCGCGTCGCCTACCTGCGCGAGCACATCGCCATGGCGCACCGGGCCATCCAGGAGGGGATCGACCTGCGCGGCTACTACGTCTGGACATTACTGGACAACTTCGAGTGGTCGCACGGCTTCAGCAAGCGGTTCGGGCTGCTCTACACCGATTACGCCAGCAGGCGGCGCATCTGGAAGCGTTCAGCGCACTGGTACCGGGAGGTGATTTCCCGGAACGGGCTAGAGGTGTGATCAGGGGGAGTGCCCCTGTGGAGGATGGGGAGACCTGGTTGCCAGGGTACGTAATGGAGGGCTGCGCGACGGGCTGCCTCACGGTTGTTCCTCACTCACCCCCGCCGCACCGCGATCGGCGCCTCCTCCCTCCGCACCGCAGGGAGAGAGGGAGGAGGTCAGGGGGAGGCTGAGCATCGCTTCTTATCAAACAAGATGCGAATAATCAGCCGAGGAGGGCGTTTCGGGGGGCGGGGCGAGCTGGGAGGCCAGACCCTCTTCGACGGCGACGGCCGCGATGGGCAGCAGCGGCACCATGGCCAGGTTGTAGCGCTCAGCCGCGGCGCCTCGCAGGCGCAGCACCTTCTGGCCAAAGAAGATCACCGCCGGCAGCATGGCTGGAACCACGCCCAGCACCAGCACGCGCGGGAGCCAGCGCTCGCGTGGCAGCCGGCCCAGCAGCGCCTGGATGAGCGTGCTGATTGCCAGGGTATTGAAGACGAGCCGGGTGTGTTCGGCGGTACTCTCGTCGCGGAGACTCAGGTAGGGGATTTTGGGCCAGAACTGCTTGCTGTTGCCATGGAGGATGACCATCACAACCATGTTCATCAGCACGAAGACGACACGTTCAAGCACTGCACGCCACATCGGCCTTCCCTCCTCTTCGCGGGCACGGCGGGGGCGCCGGCAACCCCGGACTTCTCCGACTATACGCCGCGCGGGGCGGGGAACCGGTAAAGACCCGCCTACCGGGGATTGCGGTCCGCCAACTGTAGGTGACGGCAGAGCCTGAGGTTTGTCGAAAAGCCTTCCCTGATGCAAAAAACACCTTGCGCGGTCATGCGGAAGGCAGGATCAGAGGAGATCCCGCGCCAGATCATCCAGGAACTCGCTCATGATCGGCCGTTGCAGATCAATGTCAATCAGGAAAGCGTCGTGCCCGGCGTTGCTCGGCAGGTCCAGGTGTTCGACGGGGCGACCCTGGCGCGCCAGGGCATCGGCGATGGCGCGCGACTCGGCGGTGGGGTAGAGCCAGTCGCTGCTGAAAGAGAGGAGCAGCGTGGGTCCCTGCACGCGGGAGAGGGCCGCGTCGAGCGAGCCGTAGCGCGCCGGCAGGTCCCAGTAGTCCATGGCCTTGGTAATGTAGAGGTAGGAATTGGCGTCGAAGCGGGCGTTGAAGCTATCACCCTGGTATTCGAGGTAGCTCTCGACGGCGAATTCCTGTTCCAGGCTGAAGGCAAGATCATCGCCGCGCTGGAGGCGGCGTCCGAACTTGGCCTCAAGCGAGGGTTCGCTGAGGTAGGTGACGTGGCCGATCATACGGGCCACGGCCAGGCCGTCGCAGGGCGGCTCTCCGCCGTAGTAATCGCCGTTGCGCCAGCGGGGGTCGCTCATGATCGCCCGGCGCCCGATGCTGTTCCAGGCGATGGTCTGAGGGCTGGAGCGGGCGCTGGTGGCGAGGAGGATGGCGCCGCCCACGCGCTGGGGGTAGGCGGTGGCCCATTCGAGGGCCTGAAAGCCGCCCATGGAGCCGCCGGCCACGGCCAGGAGCCGGGTGATGCCCAGGGCATCGATCAGGCGGGTCTGGGCGCGCACCATGTCGCCAATGGTGATCACCGGGAAGCGCGCGCCGAAGGGCCGCCCGGTGTAGGGGTTGCGGCTCGAGGGGCCGGTGGAACCCTGGCAGCCGCCGATCACATTCGAGCAGATCACGAAGTAGCGATCGGTATCGAAGGGCCGCCCCGGCCCCACCATGGCGTCCCACCAGCCCGGCTTGCGGTCGCCGGGGCTGTAGCGCCCGGCGGCATGGGCGTCGCCCGAGAGGGCGTGGAGCAGGAGGATGGCGTTGCTGCGCTCGGGGTTGAGTTCACCGTAGGTTTCGAACGCCAGGGTGACCGGCGAGAGCGTTGCGCCGCTATCCAGCGGCAGCGGTTCGGTCCAGGTCAGATACTGGCGGTGAACGATGCCGACGCCTTCGGGCGCGAAATGTGTCTGTGGTGCAGTCATAGCTGTCGCGGCGCGGCGGGTAGGGGCGCGGCGCGCCACGCCCCTACTCGCGGCGTGAATGGTCACACACGGCTCAGGGCCTGCTCCAGGTCGGCGATGATGTCGTCAATGGTCTCGATCCCGATCGAAAGGCGCACGTAATCTTCGGTGACGCCGGTAAGGGCCTGCTCTTCGGGGGTGAGCTGACTGTGGGTGGTGCTGGCGGGATGGATGGCCAGGCTCTTGGCGTCGCCGATGTTGGCGAGGTGCGAGAAGAGCTTCAGACTATTGATGAACTTTTTCCCCGCCTCCAGGCCGCCCTTGATGCCGAAGCCCAGGATGCCGCTCTGCCCGCGGGGCAGGTACTTCTGGGCCAGTTCGTAGCTGGGATGGCTGGGCAGGCCGGGGTAGTTCACCCAGGCGACCTTGCTGTGTTCGCTGAGGTAGCGCGCCACGGCAAGGGCGTTCTGGCTGTGGCGCTCCATGCGCAGCGGCAGGGTTTCGAGGCCCTGCAACAGCAGGAAGGAGTTGAAGGGGCTGATCGCCGCGCCGATGTCGCGCAGGCCCTGCACGCGCACCTTGATGATGTAGGCCAGGTTCCCCAGGGCCTGGGTATAGACCAGGCCGTGGTAGCTCGGGTCGGGCGTGGTGAACTCGGGGTAGCGCCCGTTGGCCCAGTCGAACTTCCCTCCGTCCACGATCACACCGCCGATGCTGGTGCCGTGCCCGCCGATGTACTTGGTGGCCGAGTGAATGACGATGTCGGCGCCGTGCTTGAGGGGCTGCCAGAGGTAGGGCGTGACGGTCGTGGCGTCAACGATCACTGCCACGCCGGCCTCGTGGGCCACGGCGGCGATGCGCTCCAGGTCGAGCACGTCGAGTTTGGGGTTGCCCACCAGTTCGAGGAAGAAGGCCCTGGTGCGATCGTCAATCGCTGCGCGGAAGCCCTCGATATCGCGCCCGTCTACGAAGCGGGTGGTGATGCCGATCTTGGGCAGGGTGTGGCGGAAGAGGTTATAGGTGCCGCCGTAGAGATCGGTCGAGGAGACGATGTTGTCGCCGGCGCCGGCGAGGTTCAGGATGGCCAGGGTCTCGGCGGCCTGCCCGGAGGCCAGGGCCAGGGCGCCGACGCCGCCTTCGAGGGCGGCCATGCGCTGCTCGAAGACGTCGGTGGTCGGGTTCATGATCCGGGTGTAGATGTTCCCGAACTCCTGAAGCCCGAAGAGCCGGGCAGCGTGGTCGGTGTCCTGGAACTGGTACGAGGTGGTCTGGTAGATCGGCACGGCGCGGGCGCCGGTGGTCGGGTCGGGGATCTGCCCGCCGTGGAGGGCCAGGGTCTCGAAGCCGGTGAACTGGGGAGAGTCGGTCATGGCGCTGCTGCTCCTGATTCTGGTGATCGTTTCGCTTGCGTGGTGTATGCTCGTGTAAGCGCCTGGATGGATACTCAGGGTGTCCAATTACGATCTGGGAGGGCGCAGCCTTCCTGTCCCCGCCCCTGAGGCGGGGGCGTGGGGAACGCGGGGTTCCCCACGCCCCGGCAGGATTCCCCGCCCTGCTCCACCCGGCGGGTCGTGGGTACAAAAAAGCCCTCATCGGCGTTCGATGAGGGCAGTCACTCGCGATACAGGGTATGGATCGCCTGGCGTGCCGCTCATCTTCCAGATTCTTCTGACGGAATTGGCACCGTGCCAGGGCATCAAGGCGACGACGTTGTCGCCTGACGCACCCGGTGGTTGCCGCGGTTTCACAGGGCCGGTCCCTCCACCGCTCTGGATGAGCTGCGCGTCTGGTTGTCTATGTGCTGGTTCAGATAATAGCAGACCGGGGCGAGACTTGTCAAGTACTTGAGTAAGCGAGTGTTGACGCTTAAGAAATCTGGTTGTGCGGCGCGGTCCTGGGTGTACGCCGGGAGACGCGGAGGACCGCGCCCTCCGCCTGTTCCGCCCGCGGCAGTAGACTTGTGCAGGCTGGATCGGGATGCGCGCCGACCGCGGGCGGAGAAGGAAGTTGCGGGGAGGCGTAGCCTCCCAGCGCCCCTCCATGCTGACGGTGAAGGCGAGGCGTTACGACGCGGACATGTAGCTCTCCACGCGCAGCGAGATGGTGCGCGAGCTGCCGTCATCGCCCATGCTGACGCCGTAGAGCGTATCGGCGACCTCGATGGTGCCGCGGTTGTGGGTGATGAGGATGAACTGGGTGCGGGCGCTGAGGCGCCGCAGGGCGTCACGGAAGCGACCGACGTTGGTTTCGTCAAGGGCGGCGTCGGTTTCGTCGAGGATGCAGAAGGGGCTGGGGTTGACGCTGAGGATGGCGAAGAGCAGCGCCGCAGCGGTGAGGGCACGCTCGCCGCCGGAGAGGAGGGAGATGTTCTGCTGCTTCTTGCCGGGGGGGCGCACGATGATCTCGACGCCCGGAGGTCGCCCTTCGGCCGCCTGGTTCTCGCCCTCGGCGATGGCTTCGCCGCCTTCACCGCCGATCAGCGCCAGTTTCGCTGAGCCGCCGCCGAAGAGTTCGACGAAGCTGCGCTCGAACTCGGCGGCCACGGCGTGGAAGGTGGCGGTGAAGCGGTTGTGCATCACCCGGTCGAGTTCGCCGATCAGTTCCATCAGCGTGGCGCGGGCCTCGCGCAGGTCGTCGATCTGGGCGCGGAGGTGGCGCTGGCGCTCGGTGGTTTCGTCATACTCTTCCAGCGCCAGCGGGTTGACCGGCCCGAGGCGCAGGATGCGCGTCCTCAGGGCTTCGATGGCGCGTTGCAGGGCCTCAATCGGGATAGGGGCGTCCTGCTCCTGTTCGGCTGCGCCGTTGGCGGGGGCGGGCGCGGGGTCAAGCTCCACGCCATCGGCGGCGGCGCGCTCGAAGAGAGTCTCCTGGCGGTCCTGGGCGCGCTGGGCCTCCAGAGCGGCGCGGCTGTGAGCGCTTTCCTGTTCCAGCAGGGCGGCGGTGGCGGCGGCTTCGCGTTCTTCCAGTTCGCCAAGGCGGGTCTCTTCTTCGCGCAGTTGGGCTTCGGCGGGGTCGATGCGCGCCCGCAGGGCGTCTATCGCGGCGAGGAGGGCGGCGTGTTCGGCTTCGCGGCGGGCGTGGGCGGCGTCAAGTTCGGCGCGTTCGGCCCGCAGGGCGGCGCCGGCCTCGGCCACGTCCTGTTCCTGGCGCGCGAGCAGTTCCAGGCTCTGGGTATGGGCGGCGCGGAGTTGCTCGGCGGCGCGGAGCCGGCCCTCGGCGGCGTTGGCCTCGGCGCGCAGGGCCGCCAGGCGCTCCTGGATGGCGCGGTCCTCCCCGGCGGCCTGCTCCTGGCGCGCGCGGGCTTCGGCCAGAGCAGCCTCGGCGGCGCGGCTGGCCCCTTCAGCGGCTTGCAGGCCCGCAGTAGCTTCCTGAAGCTCAGCGGCAAGGGCGACCCGCTCGTCAGCCAGGGCGGCGCGGCGCCGGGCGGCCCAGTCCTGTTCCTGTCCGGCCCGCGTCAGGTCGTGGCGGGCATGCTCAAAGCCGGACCGGGCAGCCTCGACCTGGCGCTGGCGTTCGCGTGCGAGGGCCTCCAGGTCGCGCAGGCGCGCGGCATGGGCCTGGAGCGCGGCGTCCGCTTCGGCCACACTGGCTGTGGCGCGCTCCAGGTCGGCCCGTGCGGCGGCGACCAGGGAGGGCAGTTCGCGCAGTTCGCGCTCGCGGCGCAGCGCGCCGCTCTCCTTCGTCTGGGCGCCGCCCGTCACCGCGCCACCGCCGCTCACCTGCTCCCCGCCGAGGGTGACGATTGTCCAGCCGCCGCCCAGGCGCCGCAGTTCGACGCGGGCGGCGGCAAGGTCGCGCACGATCAGCACCCGCCCGAGGAGCTGGTGCACCACCGCCGCGTAGCGGGGGGCGTACTCCACCAGGTCGGCGGCGATACCGAGCACGTCGGGGTTGTCTCGCTCCCCGGGCGGGACGGGGCCGGGCGCCCGGCTGACCAGTGTATCCAGGGGCAGAAAGGTCGCCCGTCCGGCGCCGGAACGCTTCAGTTCGGCGATGGCGGCCTCGGCGTCTTCCCAGCGCTCCACCACAATGTTTTGCAGGCGGGCGCCAAGGGCCACTTCGATGGCCGTTTCGAGGTCAGCGGGGGAGCGAATGAGCGACTGGACCAGAGCGAAGCCGGGACGTCCGGTGCGTTCGGCCCATTGCAAGGCGGCCCGTGCGCCGGCGAAGACGCCGGTGTAGGCGCGGGCCAGGCGTTCGAGCGCTTCGAAACGCGCCTCGGCGTCGGTCAGGGTGCGGCGGGCGGCGGTGCGGACCTCTTCGGCCCGGGCGCGGCTGGTGCGCATGTCGTCGAGTTCGGCGCGAGCGTTCTGAAGGGCGGCGATGGCGCTCTGTTGGGCCGCTTCGGCCTGCTCCAGCGCGAGGCGGGCCTGCTCCACACGCTCCTCGGCGGCGGCGCGCCGGCTCGCGGCCCCGGCCACCGCGGCGTCCAGGTCGGTGCTCTCGCGGGCCAGGCGCTCCATGCGGGCGGAAAGTTGCTCGGCGCGGGCGCGTTGCTCGGTCACGGCGCGGGCTGCCCGGAGGGCGGCGTTCTCAGCCTCGCGCAGGGCGGCGATGCGGGCGCGATCGGCTTCGGCGCGGGCGGCTCCTTCGGCCTCGGCGGCGGCCAGAGCCTCCTGGCGGGCGTGGAGGGCCGTCTCGGCGCGGGCGACCTCGGCGGCTGCAAGGGCCAGTTGCTCCTCGAGTTGCTGGCGGCGCAGGGCCAGGGCGTTACGCTGGCGTTCAAAATCCTCGCCCCGGCGGGTCAGGGCGGCCGCGCGCTCGGCGCCGACGGCCAGGTCGCGCTGGAGTGCCTCGGCCCGGCGGTGCAGGTCGCTGCTCTGCTGGTGCATAGCGCCCAGGTCGTCGCGGCGGGTGCGCAGGGCGCCGCGGAGGGCCTGGAGTTCGGCGGCCACACCCGCCTGGGTGGCGTGGGCGCGGGCCAGTTCGGCATCGAAGCGGGCCAGTTCGGCCCGCGCGCGGGCGCTGTAGGCGCAGGCCGCCCGCCACTGGTGGGTGTAGAACTGCTGTTGAAGCTGGCGCAGTTCGGCGGACAACTCGCGGTGCTGGCGGGCCTGGGCAGCCTGGCGCTTGAGACTGCGCAGGCGCGGCTCCAGCTCGGCGAGCAGATCATCGAGGCGGTTGAGGTTGGCCTCGGTCTCGCGCAGGCGGCGCAGGGCCTCGGCCTTGCGCGCCTCGAAGCCACCGATCTCGGCGGCGTCCTCGAAGAGGCGGCGCCGCTCCTCGGGCCGCAGGGTCAGCGCGGCGTCCACCAGACCCTGGTTGATCAGCGTGTAGGAGCCGCCCAGCGGCTCGGTGGCCTCGAGCACATCGCGCAGGCGCACGCGGGCGCGGTTGATGAAATACTCGTTGTCGCCGGTGCGGGTGGCTCGGCGGGTGATGGTCACCTCATCGAAATCCAGGGGCAGCAGGCGGTCGCTATTGTCAATCGTCAGCGAGACCTCGGCCAGCCCGGCGGGGGGGCGGCGCCCGCCGCCGGCGTAGATCAGTTCCTCGGAGCGTTTGCAGCGCAGCGTGGACAGGCTCTGCTCGCCGAGCACCCAGCGCACCGCATCGGCGAGATTAGATTTCCCGCTCCCATTCGGCCCTACAATAGCCGTGACGCCAGGGCGGAACTCCAGCACGGTGCGAGTGGCGAAGGTCTTGAAACCCTGGATCTCGAGGCGTTTGAGGTGCATTGTGGTGGCTCATTGGGGGCGGTGTGGCATAAGAGGTATTGTACCGCAGCTTATGAAGATCACCTACCTGTTCGGGTATGCCAGGCAGGGCTCGTGCAAAGTCCATCTCACACGGTGGGATGTGGGGCGGCGTAGCCGCCCCACATCGGGGTCTGGGGCTTGCCCCATTGACCTGGCGTAAGCTCTGACTATTGTGGACCCAGGCGGTTGCCACGGGCTGTGGGCTGTGGTACAATCTCCGAAATTCCAGGCATAACGCATTCGCAAACGGTATCGAGATCCGGCCACGGGCGCCGCATCGCAGCTCGGTCGCTGCAGTGAAAGCGATGGGGGAAAACGGTGTTTCTCCGCGCCCCCCTCTGATTAGTCTGTAAACGAAATCTTTCGCGCCACCCCCGTCCCCTCCCCAATCCTCCCCTGCTGAGGAAGGGAGACTGACTCCCCCCCAGCGGAGGAGGCTGGGAGAGAAACAATCTCACGAACCTCACTTTACAGACTACTGATGACAATCTAAAATCTAAAATCTAAAATCCAAAATCGAATAAGGCCCAGCTTCCCTTCCAGTGGTTCGCCGCGGCGTCTGGCCCCGAAACGGTCGGCGGTCCAGCGCCGCTCAGTGTATTGAGGAGACCCATGAAGCGACAGATGCTCGCAGTGCTGGCCGGCGCGCTTGCCCTGTTCCTGGCGGCGTGCGGCGGTCAGCAGCCCCAGACGGCGGCCACTCAGCCGCCCGCCGCCGCTACCGAGGCCCCGGCGGCGGTGGCCCCGACCGCGGCGCCCGCCGCCACCGCTGCCCCCGCGCCCGGAGGCGGCGCCGCCACGCAGCCCACCGCTGGCGGGCGCCTGCAGACAATCATTAGCCGCGGCAAGCTGATCTGCGGCGTGAACCAGGTGCTGCCCGGCTTCGGCAACGTTGACAGCGCCGGCAATTTCAGTGGCTTTGATGTTGACTTCTGCAAGGCCGTCGCCGCGGCGATCTTCGATGATCCGACCAGGGTTGAGTATCGCCCCCTGACCGCCCAGGAGCGCTTCACGGCACTGCAATCGGGCGAGATCGATGTGCTGATCCGCAACACTACGTGGACGCTCACCCGCGACGGCTCGGTCGGCCTCGACTTCGGCCCGGTCACCTTCTACGATGGCCAGGGCATGATGGTGCGTAAGGACAGCGGCATTGAGACCCTGGAGGACATGGACGGCGCGCGCATCTGCGTGCAGACCGGCACCACCACCGAGTTGAACCTGGCCGACAACTTCCGCCAGCGCAACCTGAAGTTCGAGGCAGTGGTCTTCCAGGAGGCTGACCCGACCTTTGCGGCTTATGACAGCGGTCAGTGCGATGGCTTCACCACCGACAAGTCGGGCCTGGTGAGCTACCAGACCAAGGCTACCAACCCGGCCGACCACAAGATCCTCGATGTGACCATGTCGAAGGAACCGCTGGCGCCCTCCGTGTTGCAGGGCGACGCGCAGTGGGCCGACGCAGTGCGCTGGGTGGTCTTCGCGACATTCCAGGGGGAAGAGTTCGGGATCACCTCGGCCAATATTGGTGATTTCGCCAATAGCCAGGACCCCAACATCCGCCGCTTCCTCGGCCTGGAGGGCGAACTGGGCCAGGGCATTGGCCTGCCCAACGACTTCGCCGCGCGGGTGATCCGCCACGTGGGCAACTACGCGGAGATCTACAACCGCAACCTGGGGCCCGATACGCCTTTCAACCTGCCCCGCGGTCTGAATACGCTTTACACCGATGGCGGGTTGCTCTACTCGCCGCCGTTCCGATAGGTCACTGAGGCCCTGAGGCGTTGACGCGCTGAGGCGCTGAGGAGGAGGTTTACCAGGGGCGGCGAGAAGGGGCACGAATCCGGTCTCTGCCGCCCCCGGGCCGCATTGCAAGCGAGGGGTGCCGTATGGCCGCCACCACGCCGCCCGGTCAGCCGGCGAGCATTCCCTTTTACCGCGACACGCGGGTCATCGCCATTCTCGTGCAGGTGGCCTTCGCGCTTGTGGTGATCGGGACATTCTGGTTCCTCTACAGCACCATGATGGACGGGTTGCGGCGGGCCAATCTGCTGCCGAGCTTCGCGTTCCTGCGGCAGCCGGCCGGCTTCCCCATCAGCGAGTCGCCCATCCCCTTTGATCCCTCACGAACCTATGGCTACGCCTTCCTGGTGGGCGTCCTCAACACCCTGCGCGTCGCCGGGATAGGCATCGTGCTGGCCACCATCCTTGGCATCATCCTGGGCGTCTGCCGGCTCTCGAACAACTGGCTGCTGCGCAACATCGCTACCGTCTATGTGGAGATCGTGCGCAACGTCCCGCTGCTGCTGCAACTGCTGTTCTGGTTCGCCATGACCCAGGCCTTTCCGCGGGTGCAGGAGGCCATCAGCGTCGGCGGTTTGCTCTTCCTGCACAACCGCGGCGTGACAATTGCCTGGCCCCGGGCCAATGCTGACTTCGGCGCCTGGACGCCCTGGCTCTGGGCGGGCCTGCTGGCCGGAGCGGGCTTCTACATCGCGCGGCGGGTGCAGTTCGCCCGGCGCGACCGGCCGGGCGTGGCCCTGCCCTGGGCGCTGCTGATCGCTGCCGGGATCGCACTGCTGGGCTTTGTGGCAACCCGCCTCGTGGCCGGCCAGTGGCCGGTGATGCTGGAGATCCCTGAGTTGCAGCGCTTCGGCTTCAGCGGCGGCGTGACCCTCACCACCAACTTCGCCGCGCTGCTCTTCGGCCTGGTGATCTACACTGCCACCTTCATCGGCGAGATCGTGCGCAGCGGCATCCAGGCGGTCAACAAGGGTCAGCGCGAGGCCGCCCGCGCCCTCGGCCTGACCAACGGCCAGACCCTGCGCCTGGTAATCTTCCCCCAGGCGCTGCGGATCATTATCCCGCCCCTGACCAGCCAGTACCTCAACCTGACCAAGAACAGCAGCCTCGCCGTTGCCATCGGCTTTCCCGACCTCTTCGCCATCGCCGGCACGACCCTGAACCAGACCGGGCAGGCTGTTCCGGTGATCCTGATGGTCATGGCCTCGTACCTGAGCATCAGTCTGCTCACCTCTCTGTTGATGAACTGGTACAACAAGCGCATGCAGCTCGTGGAGAGGTGACACAATGGCGACCGAAGCCTCGCAACCCCGTACCCGCGCCCCGCGCCCGAGCATCGGCGCGCTGGAGTGGCTGCGCCAGAACCTGTTCAGCACCTGGTGGAACTCGCTACTCAGCATTGTCCTGTTGTTCCTGGTCTTCCAGGCTCTCAGCAGCCTGCTGCGCTGGGTCGTCACCACCGAGGGCTGGATCGCCGTGACGAGCAACGCGCGCCTGCTGCTGGTCGGGCGGTACCCGCCCGACCAGATCTGGCGCCCCGAACTGGTGGTGATGCTGATCGCCTTACTGCTCGGCCTTAGCGGCGGGGTCTGGCGGGGCATTCCGCTGGTCCTCGCCGCAGGGTTCAGCGTGGCGATGGCCGTTCTGGGGGTCCTTTCCCTGGGGCTGCCACCCGACCAGGCGCCGCCGGTCTTCTCCACGCGGCTGTTTCTCTTTGGCGTGGCGGCCCTGGCAGCCCTGGGGATCGCTGCCGGCTGGCGCCTGCGCGAGGCCCTGCGCTGGCCGCTGGTGGCGGGGTGGATCTTGCTCTATCCCGCGACCATCCTGATCCTGCGCGGCGTGGGCGACGCCACGATCGGCACCAACCTCTGGGGCGGTTTGATGCTCACGCTGATCCTGGCGGTCAGCGGCATCGTGCTCTCCTTTCCCCTGGGGGTGCTGCTGGCCCTGGGCCGGCGCAGCAATCTGCCGGTGATCAAGTGGTTCTGCGTGGGCTACATCGAACTGATCCGCGGCGTGCCGCTGGTGACGGTGCTCTTCATGGCCTCGCTGATGCTGCCGCTGTTCCTGCCCGCGAACGTGCGCGTTGACGCCGTGGTGCGTGCCATCGTCGCCGTGACGCTCTTCAGCGCGGCCTACCTGGCCGAAAACGTGCGCGGCGGGTTGCAGTCTATTCCCAGGGGTCAGGTCGAGGCGGCGCGCGCTCTGGGCCTCAATGTGGTGCAGACCACTCTGCTGATCACTCTGCCCCAGGCCCTGCGGGCGGTCATCCCGGTGCTGGTGGGCCAGTTCATCGCCCTGTTCAAGGACACCTCACTGGTGGTGATCATCGGCCTGATGGACCTGCTGGGGGCCGCGCAGGCGATCTATACCCAGCCGCAGTGGTTCGGCATCCCCGGCGGCGTCTGGCGCGAAACGTTCTTCGTCGTGGCGGGGATCTACTGGATCTTTAGCTTCACCATGTCGCGCACGGCGCGCCAGATTGAAACCAATGTGAACGTGGGTAGATTGTAGGGGCAAAATACGGTTCGTCCAGTTGGGACAACATCGCGGGCCGGGGAATGGGAAAACCCGGTTTCCCCATTTCCAGATCAGGCATCCGGAGGCGCTGGCAAAGTCATGAACAAAACTCAGACCTCAAACGATGATATTATCATCTGCGAAAACGTCAATAAATGGTACGGCGAATACCATGCCCTGCGCGATGTCAGCCTGCGGGTGAAGCGCGGCGAAGTGGTGGTGATCTGCGGGCCGTCGGGGAGCGGCAAGAGCACCTTCATCCGCACCATCAACCGCCTGGAGGAGCACCAGGAGGGGCGGATCATCGTGGATGGCATCGAAATGACCAACGACATCCGCAACATTGACGCCATCCGCCGCGAGACGGGGATGGTCTTCCAGCAGTTCAATCTCTTCCCCCACCTGACGGTGCTGCAAAACATCACCCTGGCCCCGATCTGGGTGCGGAAGCAGACCCGCGCCGAGAGTGAGAAGCGCGCCCTGGAACTCCTTGAACGGGTGGGCATCCGCGAGCAGGCCAGCAAGTTCCCCGGCCAGCTCTCCGGCGGGCAGCAGCAGCGCGTGGCCATCGCCCGCGCCCTGGCCATGAACCCGCGCATCATGCTCTTCGACGAGCCAACCTCGGCCCTGGACCCGGAAATGATCAAGGAAGTTCTTGACGTAATGCGTGAACTGGCGACCTCGGGCATCACCATGCTCTGCGTGACCCACGAGATGGGCTTCGCCCGCGAGGTGGCCGACCGGGTGGTGTTTATGGACCGCGGGCAGATTGTGGAGGAGAACACGCCGGAGTTGTTCTTCGAGAACCCGCGGCACGAGCGGACGAAGCTCTTTTTGTCGCAGATTCTGTAGGCTGCGCCGCTGCTGGAAGGTGTGGGGAAACCTGGTTTCCCCACACCCCTCCAGAGGCCCAGTTACTCCCCTACGATGCGCAACTCGCGCCCAAAGGTCGTGAGGCTGCGGGCGCCGTCCGCGGTGATCACCACGTCGTCCTCGATGCGCGCGCCGGTGACGCCGGGCAGGTAGATGCCCGGCTCGACCGTGAAGGTCGTGCCGGGACGCAGGGGTTCGTCGTTGCCGGCGACAATGTTCGGCGGCTCGTGGGTCTCGAGGCCGAAGCCATGGCCGGTACGGTGGATGAAGTACTCACCGTAGCCGCCCTGCTCGATCACCGCCCGCGCCGCGGCGTCAATCGCCGCGCCGCTAGCCCCCGGACGGGCCGCCGCGCGCCCCGCCTCGTTGGCCCGCAACACCAGGTCGTAGATCCGCCGTGCCGTTTCTCCCGGCTCGCCAATCGCCACCGTGCGCGTAATGTCGGAGATGTAGCCCTGATAGCGCGCGCCGCAGTCGAGGATCACCAGATCGCCGGGTTGCAGCGGGCGGTCGCTGTTGCTGTGGTGCGGATTGGCCGCGTTGGGTCCCGCGGCGACGATGTTCTCGAAGCTCTCGCCCTCGGCGCCCGCGGCGAGAATGGCCTCGGAACACAGCCGCGAGACCTGGCGTTCGGTCATGCCCAGGCGGATCTGGGCGATGGTGCGTTCCAGGGCGCTCTCAACGATCCGCACCGCCTGTTCGATGGCCGCCAGTTCCGCGGCATCCTTCACCATACGCAGATCGGCGAGGAGAGGGGTGGCGTCGCGAGTGCGCAGATCGGGGATGGCCGCCTCGAGGGCGCGCAGTTCCATCACGCGCATAGCGGTGTATTCGACCGCCAGGACGCGCCCGTGGGCATTGAGGCCGAAGGCGGCGGCGACGGCGGCGGCCAGGGCCGTGGTAGAACCCTCGGCGTCGTGCCAGGGGAAGTAGCGCATGGGGATGTGCGTGGCGGCCTGAGCACGCCCGTGCTCCAGCGCCGGAAGGACGAGGCACGGCGGCGCTCCATCGGCGGACACGAGGGCCAGGGTCAGGCGTTTGCCGGGGTGGAAGCTCAGCCCGCTCAGGTAGGCCAGGTTGGCGTCGGGCATAAGCGCCAGCCCGTCGAGCTGCTGGTCGCGCAGGGCCTCAATGAGGCGCTGGAGGCGCCGGGGATGCATGGTGGCTCCTTGATGCCGAATGGGCCGTATTCCTCGGTGGGGTTAACACTGAGTATTACCCCTGCCGGGAAGGCCGGCTTTCCCCTCTTCCCGCCGGAATAATGTTCCTGGGAGGGCTATGCCCTCCCAGCCCCCCACCGGCAGCAGTGCGATGCTCCACTCCGTGCCTCTCCATCTACGCTGGAGAGGCACGGCGCCGGGGAAGGGTGCAGACCCTCACCCATCCTCCGGCAAGGCCCCGCGGGCGGCCAGTTCCTGGGGCAGCAGGGCGTGGTACAGGAAGCTGTGGACCGGGGTGGGCACACCGGCAGCCTGGCCGAGGCGCACCACCGCGCCATTCTGCGCCTCCAGTTCCGAAGGCCGGCCCTCCATGATGTCGCGCTGCATCGAGGCGGTACTCTCGTAGGGCAGGGTGTCGAGGAAGCGCAACGTTGCCTCAACCTGGGTGGGGGCGACGGCCACGCTACGAGCGTTGGCCACCGCCACCACCTCGCGCAGCGCCGCCTCGGCCAGCGCCCGGGTGCCGGGCAATCGCAGCCAGACTCCGAGCGGTGTGCGGGTGACGGCGCCGAGGCCACTCCAGGTACACACGAGCATGAACTTTTCCCAGATCGCCACGTGGATGTCGGGCGGGACGATGGCGCCAAAGCCCGACTCAATAAAGGCGGCTCGCAGGGTTTCGACGCGGGCGCTGCGCCGGTTGTCCAGCTCGCCAAAGATGATCGTCGGCTCGGCCCCCACGTGGCGAATGACCCCGGGAGCGGCGATGTAGGCGATGATGCGGCACAGCCCGCCGAGCACATGGTTCGCCCCCAGGGCCTCGGCGAGGATCTCGTGGGCCTCGACGCCGTTGAGCAGCGGCAGCACCACCGTCGCGGGGCCGATCAGCGGCGCCAGCGTGGGGGCCGCCTCGATGAGTTGCCAGGTCTTCACCGCCACCAGCACCAGATCCACGGGCCCGACGGCTGCGGGATCGCCCGTGGCCCCGGCGGGCCGCGCGCTGAAGGAGTCCTTCAGGCTCTCAACGCGCAGCCCGGCGGCCCGCACGGCCTCCAGATGCGCGCCCCGGCCGATCAGGTGGACCTCGTGGCCGGCCCGCGCCAGATGCGCGCCAAAGTATCCGCCCACCCCGCCCGGGCCGAAGACCGCAATACGCATCGAGATCTCCTTATAGCAATTCCTGTTGAATACGGCGCATGCGCATCATCCAACAATCCAAAATCGTATTACAGCTCCACGCGCAGACGCAGGTTCCCCAGGCGCAACTCATCGCCCTGTTTGAGCGGCGTGGGCTGGCGCGGGCTCAGGCGGGCGGCGTTGAGGAAGGTTCCGTTGGTGCTGTCGAGATCCTCAACCATAATCTGGCCGGCCTGCACGAAGAGGCGTGCGTGGCGGCGGCCCACGCCCAGATTGATCCCATCGTAATCGGTCAGATCCACGTCGGGGAAGAAATTGCTCACCGCGTCGGCGCGGCCAACCAGGGCCTGCGGCGCGGACGGCAGGGCTACCGCGACGCCCGAGGGCTGCACAATCAGCCGCGCTGGAGCCAGAGTGGCCCGTGGGGGCGGAGCGGGCGCTACCGGCGGCGGGGCGGGCGCCACCGGCGGGGTGGCCGGCGCGACCGGGCGGGGCGGCGGGTAGGCGGGTTGGGGCGGCACGCCGCCGTAGGCCGGCGTGGGGGCCACCGGGCGTGGCGCGCCGAGCAAGGGCGCGCCGCAGTTGTCGCAAAACGCCTCGCCGGGGATGACCGCCACTCCGCACTGCGGGCAGGTAGATGGTCCGGCAGTGGCGGGGGCGGCGACCGTCCCGGGGCGCCCGGTCGCCGGAGGCGGCGCGGCCGGACCCTGCGCGGGCACCGGGATCATGACCGCGCCACACTGGTCGCAGTAGCGCGCGGAAGGGGGATTCTCAACACCACATTGCGGACAAAACGGCATAGGTTCCCACTCCGAGGTATCTGTGCGGTACGTATAGTTTGATGTCGTAGTGATAAGACTGCGCCCGGAAACGCCTTGTTGCAGGGTACTATAGCACACCCCGCGCCACCTGCAACCAGGGGCGGGGGGAAACCCGGTTTCCCCCCGCCCCTGCCTGAAGATCGGGTTCGGGACGGCGACACCCTCCCGCCGGCAGGGAGAGTCTGGGAGGGCAAAGCCCTCCCAGGGAAACGCATGTATTCCCCAGGGCAAGCAGGTGGCCCCATCCCCCTGCTATAATGCGAAGCACGCCAAGCAGAACACGAGGGAGCAGCATCCATGGACCTCACCGCCGGCTACGAGATGTTTCTGACCCAGGAGCACGCCATACTCCGGCAAACGGTGCGCCAGTTTGCCGAGAAGGAGGTCGCACCGTTCATTCGCGCCTGGGATCGTTCGGGCGCCGAGCAGCACGAAGGCCCCGAAACACGCCCGCACATCCGCCCCGTGCTGAAGCGGATGGGTGAACTGGGCTTCCTGGGCATCTGCCTGCCCCGGCGCTATGGCGGCGCAGGGATGGATTACCTGGCCCTCGCGGTGGTCTGTGAGGAACTCGAACGGGTAGACAGCTTCCTGCGCGTGGTGATGTCGGTGCACACTGGCCTCAACTCGCTGAGCCTCTTCCAGTGGGGCAGCGAGGAGCAGAAGCAGCGGTACCTGGTTCCCCAGGCCCGGGGCGAGCAACTCGCCGGCTACTGCCTCACCGAGCCTGATTCGGGCACCGATGCCGCCGCCATGCGCGCTACCGCCCGCCGTGATGGTGATGGCTACATCCTCAACGGCGAAAAGACCTGGATCAGCCTGGCCGACATCGCCGACAACTTCCTGGTGATGGCCAAGACCGATCCGGACCAGGGTGCGCGCGGCATCTCAGCCTTCATCGTCGAGCGGCGCTGGCCGGGGGTCTCTAGCCAGCCTATCCATGGGAAGCTGGGGGTGCGCGCCGGCAACACTGGCAGCGTCATTTTTCAGGATGTGCGGGTGCCCGCGGCCAACCGCCTCGGCGAGGAGGGTGAGGGCTTCAAAATCGCCATGGCCGCGCTCGACAACGGGCGCTACACCGTGGCAGCCGGCGCCACCGGTCTGATACAGGCCAGCCTGGAGGCCAGCCTGCGCTACGCCCGCGAACGCCACACCTTCGGCAGGCCCATTGCCGAGCACCAACTTGTCAAGCGCATGCTCAGCCACATGGTTCGCAAGCTCGACACCTCGCGGCTGCTGGTCTACCGGGCGGGCTGGATGAAGAACCGTGGCCTGCGTAACACGCGCGAAACCACCCTGGCCAAGTGGCATGCCACCGTATCGAGTTTCGAGTGCGCCGATGATGCCATTCAGATCCACGGCGCCTACGGCTACGCGGATGAGTATCCGGTGGAACGTTACCTGCGCAATGCCCGTGGGGCGGTGATCTACGAGGGCACCCGCGAACTGCAGGAGTTGTTGCAGGCCGATTTCGCCCTCGGCTACCGTATCAACCCGCCGCTGCGCCGCGAACTCCCCGCGTATGACCCCGAGGCGTGGGGTTGACAGCCGGGTCGAAAGTGCGGATTATACGCGCGTATTAGGAAGCGACCCCGACTTCCCCGGTGTTGCGAACCCGCGATGCAACGTCTTTGGGGCACGTCCCAACATTGACCCTGTGGGGCGGTGTAGCCGCCCCGCGGCCCGCCGCCGGAGGCGGCCTGGCCCGGTGCAAACATGTGAGGTCTGGGACAAGGGACGGAGAACGTGGTACAATCGGTGGCGTTACAGGTGCCGGTAGGGTGTCGCGCAGGCGGCGCCCCGACGAAGGAGCTTGGGCATGCACATCGTCGTGTGTATGAAGCAGGTCCCTCGGGACAACTCGGTCAAGATCAACCCTGACCTGAGCATCAACGCTGACGGGATCGAGAAGATCATCAACCTGTTCGACGAGTACGCGATCGAGGAAGGGATTATCTGGAACGAGAAGCACGGCGGGAAGCTGACTGTTCTCTCGATGGGCACCGACGAGTGGGTTGAGCAGATGCGCCGCGCCCTGGCAATGGGCGCCACCGACTCGCTGCTGCTGAAGGATCCGGCGTTTGCCACGCTCGACACGATCGCCGCGGCGAAGGTGGTGGCGGCGGCGATCCGCAAGCTTGGCGACGTGGATCTGATCCTCACGGGCCGGAACAGCACCGATGATGAGAGCGGCGCCTTTGCCCCCGCCCTGGCGCGGGTCCTGGGCTGGCCCCAGCTCACCTATGTGGGGAAGGTGATTGATGTCAATCCCGGCAGCAAGACGATTACCGCCGAGCGGCATCTTGAGACGGTGGTGGAGACGGTGACCGCGCCGTTGCCCGCCGTGGTGAGCGTGATCAAGGACATCAACAACCCGCGCTATCCCTCACTGCTGAAGATCAAGAAAGTCGCCAAGGTGGAGCCGCCGGTGTGGACGGCAGCCGATCTGGGCGTCAGTGGCCTTACGCCGACGGTCACGGTGACGCAGCGCGTGCCGCCGCCGCCGCGTCCGAGCGGCGAGACGATCGACGGCCCCGACGCGGCCGCCAAGGTGAAGAAACTGGTCGATAAGCTGCTGGAGAACCAGATTATCTAGCGCAGGCGTTGCCCCTCCGCGCCCGCGGCGCGGGAAGGCGCTGGCAGCGTTGTGTCGCAGGAGGAACATATGCCGGGCGTACTGGTTTATGTGGAGCAGGTAGACGGCGAGATCGCCGCCGTCACGCGGGAGTTGCTGGGCAAGGGCAAGGAACTGGCGGCCGCCCTCGGCGGCCCGCTGAGTGCCGTGGTGGTGGGCAGCGGCGTGGGCGCGGTGGCCGAGAAAGCGGCGGCCTACGGCGCCGATACGGTGTATACCGTTGACGATCCGCGGCTCTCCCCCTACACGACCGATGGGCATGTGGCGGCGGCAAAGGTCGCCGTGGCCGCGGCGCAGCCCGCACTGATCCTCGCGGGGGCCAGTTTCCAGATGCGCGACTTTGGCGCGGCCCTGGCCGCCGATCTGGATGCCGGGCTGGTGGTGGACGCAATCGATCTGAAGGCCGAGGGTGGCGCGGTGACCGCGGTGCGCCCCTCCCACGGCGGGAACGTGATCAACACCTACGCCTTCGCCGCCGGCCGGCCGGTGGTGGCCCTGGTGCGCAAGCAGAGTTTCCCTGAGGCCCAGCCCGGCGCCGCTGCCGGCAGTGTGCAGGCGCTGGCCCTCGATGGCGCGGAGATCCGCACTACCGTGAATAGCGTCGCGCCCAAGACCGGCGCCGTCAACCTCACCGACGCGGCTATTATCGTGACTGGCGGGCGTGGCCTCGGCGACAAGGACAACTACTACAAGCTCATCCCGCCCCTGGCCGAGGCCCTTGGCGGCGCCTACGGCGCCTCGCGCGCCATCGTGGACGCTGGCTGGGTGCCCTACGAGCACCAGGTCGGCCAGACCGGCAAGACCGTCTCGCCCAGGCTCTACGTGGCCTGCGGTGTCTCCGGGGCTATCCAGCACCTGGCAGGTATGCGCACCAGCCGCAACATCGTGGCGATCAACAAAGACCCGGAGGCCCCAATCTTCCGTGTCGCCACCTTTGGCCTGGTTGGCGATGTGAACGAGGTCCTGCCCCTGCTGACCCAGGAACTGAAGAGCCGCCTCAGCCGGTAGGATCTGGATGGCAGGGAAACCTGGTTTCCTCGCATCCCTGCACCGGGGGAGGGAGGGCGTTGCTCTCCCTCCCCCTCCGTCTTGATGCACCGCATCGACATACGACTCGCAAGACTCTCGCCTGCTGCTCTCAGGCGTCGGTATTCGGAATTGTGAAGAAAAATTCCCGAAATTGGTATGGACGTGGTGCAATCTTTTCGCTATACTACCTTGTACAAGATAACGACGCATGCCGACCGTGGCGGCGGCGCTGTCGGTAATGGACTGACATCCAGATTGCGACAAAGCGTTTCCTGCGGGGAAAGGAAGGTTTTCCTGTCCCTCTCTCCCGGAACCTGTTGGGATCAGCGTGTCAGGCCAGCAGGTTGAAAGGATTACAAGCTATGAGCGCACTCGTTCTCCTTGCTATCGCCATCGTTCTCGCCCTCGTCTCCGTCGCCGCGCTACGCAAGGTACAGCAGGCTCCCGCCCGCGTCGTTATAGAGCCAGATACGCTCCTGCGTCGCCGCCGCCGCCAGTAGGCCCCTTCGGCTACGCATTACGTTACCCTGATACGTCCTTTTCCTTCACGTTCTGCGCCTGGCAGCTATTACACCGGTTCATAACGGCTCGTTTTCGAGGCTTCCGCAACATCTGATCCATTTTCACCGCGCCCGGCAACCACGGCCCATTCAGCGGGCTTTCATTGGGTATCGGGAAGCAATCCTCTATACTGAGAGGCGGCAGTGGAACTTCCACCGCCGCCTTCTCGTCTATCCATAGTGGTAACTGCTGCCGCGGGCTTCCTGCGATGGATCGCGATCAGGTTGCCTGATGATATTACGTAGCTTGCGAGGAGCGTCGGCTGTGTCCCGATCCATCCGTCGTTTGCTTCCCATCCTGCTGATAATGCCGATCCTGACCGCCACCCTGGCGCCGACAGGGCGAGCCGCCCCTTCCGCCGCGGAGGCGATCAGCCTGACTGCCCGTCCTGCCTATGAAGGTGTCTTTCGCCCTGACCGATGGATGCCGATCATCGTTGAAGTGGCCAACGAGGGCGTTGATCGGAACCTGGAGGTGCGCGTCGGCACACGCGAGGGCGCCCAGTACGCCAGGGTTATTGATTTGCCGCACCGTGGGCGTAAGGTGGCGCCCATCTATGTCTTCCTGACCCCTGCCTCGCGGCGGCTGCGGGTGCAGGCGCTTGACGCCGGTCAGGAACTTGCCGCTGCGACCCTGCAACTACCTCCGTTCAATCCCCTGGCCCGTTACGTCGCGGTAGTTGGGCAGGAGGGCACGTCGGTGCCCCTGCCTGCGCGTCTCTCCGGCGGATCTGTGCTCGTCCCGATTACGTTGCGCCTTGAAGAAATGCCTGAGCACGCCCTGGGTTTCAGCGTGTTCGATACCGTCATTCTGGAAGATGCCCCCACCGAGGAATTGAACGAACGCCAGCGTGCGGCGCTCGGCGAGTGGGTACTCCGAGGCGGCCAGGTGATCCTCGGCGGAGGGGACGGTCTGCGCCGCTCACTGGCTGGCCTGCCCGCAAGCCTGCGGACGGTAACGGTGACCGCGGTTGAGCAGACTCCTGTTACGACGCTGTTCGGGGCCGATGCCGGGGCCGGGTCGGTGCCGCTGGCCCGCCTGACGCCTCTACGCAGCGCCGACAAGCCTGCTCCCTACGCCGTGCCGCTGTTTGCCGGTGCAAGCGTGGCCGCTCTGGAGCAGAGCCTGGGGCGCGGCGTGATTACCGTGGCGCCCTGGCCGCTTGCGCATCCTGCGGTGCGAGCGTGGACCGAGGCGCCGAAGGTGTGGGAGGTGTTGCTACATCCCCTCGCGCCCCCGCCCCCGGGTTTCGAGGCTCAGGCCATGAGCCTGGACAGCTTCCTTGAAGGCAGCCTGGCCGCCAGCCTCACCAGCCTGCCGGAGCTGGAGTTCCCGCCCCTGGGCTTGCTGGCCGGATTGCTGCTGGCCTATATTGTCCTGGTCGGGCCCGTCACCTATCTGGTGCTGCGCCGCTTCGACCGGCAGGCCTGGGGATGGGTGGCAGTGCCGGCGATAACCCTGATCTTTACCGGGTTAACCTATGGCGTCGGCTACGTCCAGCGGGGCGGTGACGTGCTGCTGGGCTCGGTCAACCTGATCGAGTTGCTTGACGATGACGGTGATCTGGCTCGTGTACGTTCCTTTGTGGGGCTGTTCTCGCCTCAACGGCGCAGCTACAGCCTGCACGTCGCAACAGCAAACGACGCTGCCCTGATGCTGCGCCCGGTCTCTGTCCAGGGGCCGTGGGACCCCGGGGCCGCTGGCGGGGGGGTGTTTCTCCAGGAAACTGAGGCGGGCGCGAAGGCCGACGCTTTCGAGGTGGCTCAGTGGTCTATGCGTGCATTGAGCGCTGACGTGATTACCAGTGCAACAGGACTTGTTGCGCGTGTCACCATCGCCGGCGACGAGGTGCGCGGGGAGGTCGAGAACCGCAGTGATCAGGTGCTGGCGGATGTCGCTCTGGTGCAGGGCGATCGGGTGGCGCGGCTGGGTGATCTGGCGCCAGGTGAGCGGCGCAGCGGTCTCCTGCAGCGCCGGCGTACGGCCCAGCCGTTTGGGCCGATCATCCCCCTGGGGTACCTGATCTACAGCGACGAAATTGACCGTCAGGGTCAACCCGGCGGACAACCGCTGGCTGCCGGGTTGCAGCAGCGTAGCCGCATTCTCGATGCCTTCTACAGCTACGGGTTGTCCCTTCAGAACGGTCAGCCGCTGGTGATCGCCTGGAGCGACGTGCCTGGCCTGACGACGGTCCTCGAAGGGACGCGGGCGAGCAGCCAGCATACCACGCTCATCACCGGAAGGCCGCAGATGATGGTTGCCGGCGATACCGTGACCCTGGGGCGAGGTTGGTTTGCTCCCCGCTTTGAAAGCCCCGGCACCACGACCTGCATGGGCGGTCAGGGTCTGGGCCTGCTCTTGCGGCCCGATCCGGCGGTGGTGAACCTGGTGTTGCCCCGCGACCTGTACGGGCTGCGACCCCAGGTGATGACCCTGGAGACCGGTTCCGATGGGCCCTGGCAACATACTACTGTGGTTGAACTGTACAATTGGAACACGGGCGCCTGGGAAGCCCAAACCCTCACGCGCCGTTCGCAGCCCATTGACGACCCGGAGCGTTTCCTGGGCAGCAATGGCGCCATCCGAGTGCGGTTGAGTCACCCCCAGGGGGAGGCCGGCGCCGTATGCGTGTATGTAGATGCCACCATAAAGGGACGCATGCCATGACCCCGGCGATCGAGACGGTCAATCTCACGCGGCGCTATGGTCGGATGGTTGCTCTCGACCACCTGAACCTGACAGTGGCTCGGGGAAGCATTTATGGCTTTATCGGTCCGAACGGCGCCGGCAAGACGACCACTCTGCGCCTGCTCGCCGGACTGATCGAGCCGACCTCGGGCGAAGTGCGCTTGATGGGGCAACGGCTCATCCCCGGCGGCGGTCAGCGCCTGGTGGGCTACATGCCCGACTTCTTCGGCGTCTATGACGATCTGCGGGTCTGGGAGTATCTCGACTTTTTCGCGCGCTGCTATGGGTTGGAAGCGGCGCGCCGCCGCCGGACGGTTGACGAGTTGCTCAACCTGGTCGATCTGGCCGATCGGCGCAACGCCTATGTGCAGAGCCTGTCGCGGGGCATGCAGCAACGGCTCTGCCTGGCCCACGCGCTGGTGCATGATCCGCCCGTGTTGCTGCTCGACGAACCGGCGAGTGGTCTGGACCCCCGGGCGCGGGTGGAGTTGCGGGAATTGTTGCGCACCCTGCGCGACATGGGCAAGACGGTGCTGGTCAGTTCGCACATTTTGAGTGAACTGGCCGAGGTGTGTAACGAGATCGGGATCATCGACAGCGGCAAGATGATTGTCAGCGGGCCAGTGGAGATGGTGCGCCGGCAGTTGGCAGGGAGCACCCGGCTACGCATCCGCGTGCTGCGGGGCCTGGAGACGGCCCGTGCGTTGCTGCAGCAACTGGAGGCCACCCCGGAGGAGGAACTGCCGCGGCTGCGCGGCGTGCGGGCCGATCCTTCCGACGAGGCGGTCGTGCTGGTCGAGGTGGAAGAGAGCGGCGAAGAGCGGCAGGCAGCGCTGCTGACGCGCCTGGTGCAGGCGGGAGTAGTGATCAGCGAATTCCGTGCCCAGGCGGAGAATCTGGAGGAGTTGTTCTTGCGCCTGACAACCGCGGAGTAATATCATTTCGGATTGTGGATTGCTGCATAGGGCGTCCCGGTTCGACCTGGTGATGAGGCGCGTAGCATAATCAGGAACTGGTATATGCGGGGAATACGCCTCCAGCGACCACAGATCAACCCGATCATCGTGCGCGAAGTGCGCACACGCATGCGGGGCGCGCGGCCCTACGTCGTGCTGACCGTCTTTCTCGCGCTGCTGGCCCTGACCGGCGTAGGGATCTTTCAGTTGATGGCGCAGCAGGCGCGCTTTGGCGGCGTACTCCTGAGCGCGCAGGTGGGCCAGGGGCTGTTCAAGGGTCTGGCCTTTGTGGAGTTGCTGCTGGTGGTATTTCTGGCGCCGGCGATGACCAGCGGGGCCATCAGTGGCGAGCGGGAGGGGTTAACCTACGACATGCTCCTGGCCACGCCCCTGCGGCCCGAACAGGTGTTGTGGGGTAAACTGGTGGCGGCCTTGAGTTACCTGTTCGTGCTGATCTTTGCCGCCGTACCGGTGTTCAGCGTGGTATTCGTCTTTGGCGGGGTCGAGCCGCTGGCCCTGCTGAAGGCGTTGGCGCTGCTGGTGATGACGACGATCTTCTTCGGGACGCTGGGGTTGTTCTGCTCAGCCTTGTTACAGCGGACGACCCGGGCGACGGTGGTGGTCTACGCGCTGGTATTGCTGCTGCTGGGGGCGCCGCTGCTGCTTGCGATGGTCTGGGGACAATTCTCATCCCCGCCCGGGCAGGCGCCTCCGCCGTCGCTGGTGTACCTGCAGCCCTTCAGCGCGCTGATGGCGATCACCACGATCACTCCATCCGCTGGCCAGGAGATGAACTTCTTCGGCTACGGCGATCCCGTGAGCGGCCTGCCGTTCCTGATGCTGCTGTGGCCCGGGGTGATCCACTACGGGCCGGCGGGGCCGATCGTTGTGCCGGTCTACCGGGCAACGCTGATCTTCTACGGCCTGCTGACAGTCCTGCTGGGTTGGGCCACGGCGCATCTGATGCTGCCGGGGCGACGCTGGCGCCCGCGCCGAAGCGATCTGGGGTTCGTCCTGCTGCTGCTGGTGATCGGTCTGGCGGCCTATGCCTGGCGTGACTGGTGGTATGTAGCGCCGCCGCGCATGGGGTGAAGGATCAAACAGGGGAACCCGGAACACTGGGTTCCCCGATCGGTTATCTACTCTACAGTCTGTGAACCAGGTTTCCCGGTAACCTCATCCCTTCCCCGACGCTCCCCCGCCGGGGGAGGATGCGTGACTCTTCCCCCAACGGGGGGAGGCTGGGAGGGGGGCAGAAACGTCAGGAAACTTCGTTCCCATCAAGGAATAGACGTGCGGAAACCAGGTTGCCCGATGCCCGGCTGGACCTGAAACTTTCAGATCAGGCTGCGCAGAACGCCCACGACGCGCCCCTGGATGCGCACATTCTCGGGGGAGGTATAAATGGGTTGCATGGTGCTGTTGGCAGGCTGGAGGCGGATCCGGTTCCCCTCGTGGTAGAACTTCTTGAGGGTCACCGCATTCTCATCGACGATCCACGCGGCAACCATCTGGCCGTTCTCGGCGTCCACCTGGTGGCGCAGCAGCACGATGTCTCCATCGTCGATCAGCGCATCGATCATCGATAGGCCGCGCACCCGCAGGGCGAACACAGCGTTGAGCTTTTCCGGGGGGACGATCTCGGCGGGTACTTCAATCTTCTCAGCGCCCTCTGGATCCACCTCTTGCGGGTCGGGGAGCGGGGAACCGGCTGTGATCACCCCCAGCAGCGGCACCTGGCCGCCTCTGCCGGTCAGGCTGAGCGGGGCAACCTCCTTCCGCGCCAGGGTGATCCCGCGCGACACTTTCCCTTCCCGATTGATCCAGCCTTTCTCCTTCAGGGCCTTGAGGTTGTAGGCCACCACCGAGGTCGAGCTAATATTGAGTTCACCCTTGATATCGCGAATGGCTGGTGCGTAGCCGTTCTTACTTATGAACTCCTCAATGTAATCCAGCATCTCTTTCTGACGCTGAGAAAGTCCGTTGCCTCTACGCATGCTTCCCCATCCTTTCCATGGCCGCAGCCCGGATGGGGCCAACGGCGAGCTTCCAATTAACGATGCGCACTATGCGAATCAATATGCACGGCGCGTGCAGAACGGCACAGCCGGACGTGCCGGAGTAGAACTTTTGTCGCAAGTATAGCAAAGAAAACACTTGTGCGTCAAGAGGGGTGTCAGGGTTTGGGTGAAGTCCGTCTCTCACAGCGAGGTGTCGGGCGGCGTAGTACTCTGTGAACTACGTCTTTCCGGCGCCTCCCCCGAACGGGGGGCGCCTGGGAGGGGTGGCGCACATGCAAGGAAACTTACTTCACAGACTAGCAGCCGCCCAACGGTCAATTGTCGGTGGTTCTGGCGCTACAGCCGACAACATCACCAATAAGAACCGGGCTTTGGGGCGTGCCCCAGAGCCTTTGCATCAGTCCTGCCTGGAAGGGAGGGGCGCTCCGGCCCTCCTGGCAGCGTGCTATAATCGCGGGTATGGAGCAGGTGATCGCAGTTGATCTGGGGGGCACGTTTCTGCGCGCCGCGCTGGTAACGGCGCGGGGGCAGGTGCTGGCCCACGAGCGCGTTCCCACGCAGGTTGAAGCCGGCCCCACGGTGGTGATCGGGCGGGTGGTGGAGTTGATCCAGCGTATGCGCGCCAGGCTGCCCGAGGACGCGACCCTGCTCGGGGTGGGCATCGGTGCGCCTGGTCCCCTCGATCCGGCCACAGGGATGGTCTACTCGCCGCCAAATATGCCCGGCTGGCACACGGTGCCCCTGCGGTCCATGGTCGCCGAGGCCACCGGACTGCCGGTGGAACTGGCCAACGACGCCAATGTCGCCGCACTGGGCGAGTGGCGCTTCGGGGGCGGCCGGGGCCGGCAACATATGGTTTACGTCACCGTCAGCACCGGTATTGGTGGAGGGGTGATCAACGACGGGCGCCTGCTGTTGGGGCGCATGGGCGCAGGCGCCGAGTTGGGGTTCATGGTTCTCGATACCGAACGGGGCGCGGTGTGGGAGGATCTGGCCTCGGGCACGGCCCTGGGCCGCGCTGCAGCCGCGGCGATGCCCGCGCGCCCGGAGAGCCTGTTGCACCGGCGGGCCACGCCGGCCACGGTGACCGGCGCGGACGTGGCCGCAGCGGCGGCTGCGGGCGACGCGCTCGCAATCGAGTTGATGGCCCGTGAGGCGCGGTTGCTCGGCCTGGGGTTCGCCTCGATCCTGCACGTCTTCAGCCCTGAGATTCTGATTGCCGGTGGCGGGGTGATCTTGAACAATCCGGGCTTGCTCGAACAGGCCCGGGCGATTGCCTACGCCCATGTCAAGGTGGCCCTCTATCGCGACGTGCCGATCATCGCCGCGACCCTGGGCGATCACGCCGGTCTGCTCGGTGCCGCCGCGCTGGTGCTGGCCGCCCGTGAGAGATAAGAGATTCTCCGGTAATGTTGGTGTGAATGATGCCTGGTCCGACAATGCGACGTCGGCTCGGAGGGGCCTCTGGCCCCCTCCGAGCCTCCCCTAACAGGGGAAAGTTTCGTTGTCGTGCCAGGCGACAGTATGTCTATGAGCTATGCTGAACCATCGCCAGTTCTGCGGAACGCTGCGCGCCAGCGCACGTTGCTGCTGGCCTGGCTGACGCTGCTGTTCTTTTTCGCCCTCTTCGCCGGGATGCTCTCCTGGGTGCTGTGGACCGGGCGTGAAGTCTACCGCACGGCTACCGAGTCACGCGAGGCGGTGCTGATCGTGCGCGGTCGCGCCGAGGCGATCGCCTGGCGACCGGCCCATCGAACGGTGTATCAGGCCCCGCGGGACCAGCAGCCGCTCGCCGAGGGTGACTCGGTGCGGATTGTCGCTTCTGCCGGTTATGGTCAGTTGGCCAGTGTGCGCCTGTTTGAGGAGAGCCAGCTCGATCTGTGGGCCGGCGCCGAGATGTCCATTGAGGCGCTGCGCACCAGTCGCTGGCACAGCGGCACCCTGGAGATCGCCATTCGTCAGCGCGCAGGTTATGTGCGCTACGACATCAAACCCAACCAGCGCTACGAGCAGGCGCGTTACACGGTGCGCGTGGCCGATGCGCTGCTTGATCTGGCGCCTGGGGGTAGTTACAGCGTCGAGTTGCTTCCTCCCGAGCGGGCGGTGTTGCGGCCCGATGGCGGCAATCCCTTCTCCGCCGATGTGGCAGTGCGCAGCGGCGTGGCAGTGGTTCACGGCACCGATGGGCGCAGCGTCGAGGTGCGGCCCCGCGAACGCATCGTGCTTGATCCGGCCGGCGTGCCCGGCCTGGTGGTTCCTGCCCGTTGGGAGTTGATCCGCGATGGTGGCTTCAGCCAGTTCAGCGAGGTGGAATACAACAATACCACGCGCCAGGATGAACCGACGCTGCCCAGGGCCACCACCTGGCGGGTCTACTCGGGTCCGGAACTGCCGCTCGAACAACAGGGGTTCTTCCGCCTCTCGTCGATCTGCCGCCCCCAGCTCCCCGAAGGAAGTTGCGGCCCCGATGACCGGCGTGTGGCGGCCTGGTTCTACCGGCCCGGCAACCAGACCAGCGGCTTTACCACGGGTATCAAACAAGACCTGGGAGCGCGGGGCGAGGGGATTGATATCTCGGAGTACCGCTCGCTGCGCTTTTCGCTCTGGGCACGTATTCTCTACCAGTCGCTCAACGATGTGGGCGACCGCGGTACGGAGTGCCCGGTGATGATCCGCCTGGTGGCAAAGCGCAATTCTCCTGCCGATCCGGAAGAGGAACGTGTCGTCTGCGTCTACAGCGACAACGATGATCAGCCGCCCCGGGTGACCCAACCCGGCGTGATCTATATCCCCATTGAACGGGCCGCCTGGGCCAATATCAGCTTTGATTTGCGCGATGAAGAGTGGCTCCCTGACTATCGCCTCTTGCGCAGCATCGAGATCTATGCCAATGGGCACGACTATGATTCGCGGGTGACGGAGGTGTCGCTGATTGGTGAGCAGTGAGGGTCAGGGGCTTACCGTGCCCCTGACCATGGGGCGGCCTGGTGGGGGCGCAGCCCTCCAGAAACCCGATTGCCCGTGTCCGATGGGAGGGTCTGGGAGGCCGCAGCCCCCCGGAAGCCTCCTTTCCACGACATGCGTGTAAGGAGAGTTGCCGCTGCGCCGTATCATATCAAGAGAAAGAGCAGAGGGCTGACGCCGTATGCAAACCATCTGTGTTGTCGGTACCGGTTATGTGGGTCTTACCACGGCGGTCTGCTTTGCCGACCTGGGCAATCGGGTCACCGGGGTGGAGATCGATCTGCACAAACTGGATCTGCTGCGGAGCGGTAAGACGCCGATCTACGAGCCCGGTTTGCAGGAGTTGCTGGAGCGGAACATGCGCGCCGGGCGCCTGAGTTTTACCGACGACTACGCCGTGGCGCTCGAGGGCGCCGAACTGGTGTTCATCACTGTCGGCACCCCCATGGGCCCCAATGGCGCCGCCGACCTGAGTCAGGTCGAGGCCGCCGCCGCCAGCATTGGCCGCCACCTCACCCGCAACGCGATCATCATTGATAAGAGCACCGTCCCTGTCGGCACCGGTGATATGGTCTTCGAGATCATTCGCGCCCACACCCGGCCCGACGTGCGCTTCAGCGTGGTCTCCAACCCCGAGTTTTTGCGCGAGGGCAGCGCCCTCAGCGACTTTTTCAAGCCCGACCGCATCGTGCTCGGCTCGACCGACCGGGCGGCGGCGGAGGCGGTGGCGGAACTCCACGCCCCCCTGGGCGCGCCGGTGATCATCACCGATTTGCGCACCGCGGAGATGATCAAGTACGCCTCGAACGCCTTTCTGGCGACGCGGATCTCGTTCATCAACGAGATCGCCCAGATCTGCGAGAAGCTGGGGGCGGACGTGAAGGAGGTGGCGCGGGGGATGGGGGCCGACCGGCGCATCGGGCCGCACTTCCTGGAGGCCGGGGTGGGCTACGGGGGTTCGTGCTTTCCGAAGGACGTGCTGGCGCTGCACCACATGGCGGCCTCGGCGGGCTGCCATCCGCAGTTGCTGCAGGCGGTGATGGATATTAACCAGAGCGCCCGCGATCGCTTCATTGACAAGTTACGCGATATTCTCGGCAGCTTTGAGGGCATGTTGATCGGCGTGCTGGGGTTGTCGTTCAAGCCGAACACCGACGATATGCGCGAGGCGCCCAGTGTGGACATCATCAACGCCTTGCAACGGGAGGGCGCACGGGTCAAAGCCTACGATCCGGTGGCGATGGAGGTCGCCGGCGAACTCCTGCCCAGGGTGACCTACTGCGCCACGGCGCTCGATGTGGCCAAGGAGGCCGACGCGCTGCTGATTATCACCGAATGGAACGAGTTCAAGCAATTGCCTTTCGAAAAGATCAAGCAGTACATGCGTCGCCCGATCATCCTGGACGGGCGCAACGTCTACGACCCGGTGGAGATGGCCGCGAAGGGTTTTATTTATCGTGGCGTGGGTCGTTAGGCGCTTTGCGGCTTCGCCGCATGGTACCAGGATAAGAGGTTATTCTCCTGGAAGGGCGAAGCCCTCCCAGACTCTCCCAGACCTCCTGGAGTTGGCGGTGATCTACCACGGGGTTGATATCATTGAGGTCGCGCGCATCCGGCGCGCCGCGGAACGCTGGGGGATGCGCTTTCTCCAGCGTGTTTTCACCCCGGTGGAACTGGCCGACTGCGGGGTGGGCGGGCCGGCGCCGCGCTATGAGTCGCTGGCGGCGCGCTGGGCGGCCAAAGAAGCCATGGCCAAGGCCCTGGGCGCAGGTCTGCGTGGTTCAGGTGGCAGTGCGAAGGGTTTTCGCTTTCAGGAGATCGAAGTGGTCCGTGGGCCGGATGGACGCCCCGAGTTGCGCCTCTCCGGCGCGGCAGCCGCTACCGCTGCCCGGGTGGGGCTGGGTTCGCTTGCGCTCAGCCTCTCGCATACTCACGACCACGCCGTTGCCAGTGTGATCGGTCTGATATGAAACACGAGGAAACCGAGTTTCCCCTTGCCCCTGCCGGTGGATGGGCGCCGGTGGCCCCCTTCGGGGCTTACATGCGACCGGCATATAACGCGCGTGGTAGAATACCTGAGGAAAGACCGGAGGGGGAAGTATGCGCCTGGTGACCACTGCGCAGATGCGCGCTCTGGAACAGGCCGCCGTGGACTCCGGGGCCACCTGGGACGGGTTGATGGAGCAGGCCGGCTGGGGCGTGGCCCAGGAAGCCCTGCGCCTGCTCGGTCCGGTCGCGGGCCGGCGCGTCCTGGTCCTCGTTGGTCCCGGCAACAATGGCGGCGATGGACTGGTCGTCGCGCGCCATCTCCACGATGCGGGCGCGCTGGTGACGCTGTACCTCTGGCGCCGGCGCGGCCCCGAGGGGGACGCGAACTGGCAGCGTTGTCGCGCGCGCAAGATCCGCGAGGCGCTCGCCGAGGACGATCCGCGCCAGATGACCCTGCGCGATCTGGCGCAGGAGGCCGATCTGGTTGTTGATGCCCTGCTGGGTATGGGCATCAGCCGGCCCCTCGAGGGCGAACTGGCAGCGATTGTTGAGATGGTCAACGCCGTGCGGGCCGCGCGCCCGTCCGCTCTGTGGGTACTGGCGGTGGATCTGCCGACCGGGGTCAACTCGGATACAGGAGCGGTGGGTAGTACGGCGATTCGCGCCGATGTGACGGTGGCGACGGGGCTGCCGAAACGGGGACTGCTTCTCTTTCCTGGCAGGGACCACGTGGGCCGCCCGGTTCTGGCAGAGATTGGCATTCCGGCGCAGGCCCTGGAGGAGGTCATGAGCGCGATCCTGACGGATGAGGAGGCGCGGCGCCTGGCACCCGTCCGTCCCGCCGATGCCCACAAGGGCAGTTTTGGCAAGGTGCTGGTGGTGGCCGGATCGCTCAATTATCCCGGCGCAGCGTCGCTGGCCTGCGCCGGGGCTGCGCGGGTGGGCGCGGGGTTGGTCACGCTGGCCACTGGACGCACTGTGCTGCTGGCAGGCGGTCGCCCGCTCGAGGTGACCTTGCTGCCGCTGGCCGAAGGCGAGTGGGGCGCGATCGGTCCGAACGCGGTCGAGGAGCTTGAGGAACATCTGCCAGGCTACACGGCGCTGTTGCTGGGACCCGGGCTTGGCCTGGCCGAGTGCACCCGCGAGTTTGTGCAGCGGCTCTTTGGCCTCGAACGCCCCCGTCCGAAAACGCGGGTCGGCTTTGTCGCCGGTGCCATTGGCGATGAGCAGGCGGTCGCGACCAAACTCGAACAGTTGCCGCCCACGGTGCTCGATGCCGATGGACTGAACATCCTGGCCGTGGTAGAAGGGTGGGACGCACGCCTGCCACGCGAGCGTTTTGTGTTGACCCCCCATCCGGGTGAGATGCGACGGTTGCTGAAGGAGGAAACCCTGCCGGGCGATCCGCTGGCGGTGGCGACGGAGGCCGCCACGCGCTGGGGCCAGGTGGTGGTGCTGAAGGGTGCGACGACGGTCATCGCTGCGCCCGATGGCCACAGCCTGGTGCATAGCCAGCCGAACCCGGCTCTTGCTACCGCCGGGACCGGGGATGTGCTGGCTGGCGCGATTGCCGGGTTGCTCGCCCAGGGCCTGGCGCTCTACGACGCGGCGGCCCTGGGGGTCTATCTGCACGGCGCGGCGGGGGCGCGGGTGCGCGAGGACCTGGGCGATGCCGGCGCCCTGGCCAGTGACCTGCTGCTGGAACTGCCGCGGGCGCTCAAGGCGCTCAGGTAGGCGAAGCCCGCCCAGGGCCTCTGGAGGGTTGCCCACACGAAAGCAGGCTGTCTATGCGCGCGGTAGAGTTGATCGCCAAAAAGCGGGACGGCCACGCCCTCAGCAGCGCGGAGATCGCCTGGCTGATCGAGCAGTACGTCGCCGGGACCGTCCCCGATTATCAAATGAGCGCGTGGGCGATGGCGGTGGTGTTGCGCGGCATGGATGAGCGCGAGACCGCTGATCTGACCATCGCCATGGCCCGTAGCGGCCGTATGCTCGACCTGCACGATCTGGCGCCGATCACTGTGGACAAGCACTCCACCGGCGGGATCGGCGACAAGACGACGCTGGTGGTCGCGCCGCTGGTGGCGGCGGTGGGCCTGCCAGTGGCCAAAATGAGCGGGCGCGCCCTTGGCTTTACCGGCGGCACAGTGGACAAACTGGAGAGCATCCCCGGCTTCCGTGCCACGCTGAACGCGGCGGAGTTCCGGCGCCTGGTGCGTGAGGTGGGCCTGGTGGTGGCCGCGCAGAGCGAGGATCTGGCGCTGGCGGACAAGAAGTTCTATGCGCTGCGCGATGTTACCGCGACGGTGGAGTCGATTCCGCTGATCGCCGCCAGTGTAATGAGCAAAAAACTCGCCGCCGGGGCAGACTGTCTGGTGCTGGACGTCAAGTACGGGCGGGGCGCCTTTATGCACACGCTCGAGGAGGCCCGGGAGTTGGCCCGGCGCATGGTGGCGATTGGCCGCCACGCGGGGCGGCGCGTGGCCGCGGTGATCAGTTCGATGCAACAGCCCCTGGGGTACAATATCGGCAACGCCCTGGAGGTGCGCGAGGCCATCGCCGCGCTGCACGGTCACGGCCCGGCGGATGTGGTGGAACTTAGTTTGATCCTCGGCGCGCAACTGGTGCAACTGGCCGGTCTCCGCGATAATGAGGCAGAGGCCCGGGCGCTGGTGCGCGAGGCCCTGGACCGTGGTGAGGCCCGGGCTATGTTCCGCCGCATGGTGGCAGCCCAGGGCGGCGATGTGAGCTACATTGATGCCCCGGAACGGCTGCCTTCCGCCCCGGTGCAGCGTGATGTCCCGGCGCCGCGGAGCGGCTACGTGACCGCGATTGATGGTATGGCCCTTGGCCTGGCCGTAAATGCCCTCGGTGGCGGACGCGCGCGCAGGGACGCACCGATTGACCCGGCCGTGGGCCTGGTGCTGCGCGCCAGAATTGGCGATGCTGTGACCGCGGGCGCGCCGCTGGCGACCATCCACGCCGCCAGTGATGGCGATGCGGAGCAGGTGTTGCCAGCGTTGATCGCCGCCTTCACGCTCGGCGACGCGCCGGTGACGCCGCCAGCGTTGGTGGAAGAGATCATCAGGGAGGTTTGAAGAACCTATGCCGATCTACGAATATCTTTGCCCGGAGTGCAATGGCAAGTTTCAAAAACTTGTGCGCGGCTTCGCCGACCCGCCGGGTCTGGTTTGCCCCCGCTGCGGCAGCGGCGATGTGCGTCGCGCCGTCTCACGCTTCGCCACCCTCAAGTCGGAGGATGACCGGATCGAGTCCCTCGCCGATCCCGCCAACCTTGCCGGCCTTGATGAGAGTGACCCGCGCTCGATCGCCCGCTGGGCCAAACGCCTGGGCAAGGAACTGGGTGAGGACGCCGGAGAGGACTGGGACGAGATGGTGGACCAGATGCTCGAAGAGGAGCTTGAGGGCGAGGGTGCTGAAGAAGGCGAGGAGCGGCCAGAGGGCGCGTCCAGAGGGGTTGATGATCTGGGATGGGCATAATTAGTTTGTAAAGCAAGTTTCTTGGCATTTCCGCCCCCCTCCCAGCCTCCCCCCAACGGGGGGAGGCGCCCGGCTCCCTCCCCCGGCGGGGGAGGGTTGGGGAGGGGGCGGGGGTGTAGCGAAAGTAGAGCTACACGCCGGCGAAAGGATACACGTAACGCATGTTCAAACGACTCTTCGGGCGTCGCCAGGATGCCCCACGTACCGAGGAAGAGGCGCAGCGCGAGGAAGAGCAGGTTGTCCAGAGTCTCGAAAAGTCGCGCCAGGGCGTGTTTGGCCGCATCGCGCAGATGTTTCAGACCGATGACCCCATCACCGACGAGCTCTGGGACGAACTGGAAGAGGCGCTGATCCAGGGCGACGTGGGTCTGGAAACGACGCAATACCTGGTCAACCGGACGAAGGACCGGGTGAACCGTTACGGCACGAAGCGCGCCCGCGAGGCCCGTGATATGCTGAAGGCGGAGATGGTGCGCGTGTTCCAGGAGCAGGTAAAGCCGGCGCCCGCCACGACGCCGAAACCCTACGTTGTGCTGGTGGTGGGGGTGAACGGCGCCGGTAAGACGACCCTGATCGCCAAACTGGCCCATCGCTACAAGAACCGCTTCGGCAAACGCGTCTTGCTGGCGGCTGGCGACACCTTCCGCGCTGCCGCCACCGAGCAGCTTGAGACCTGGGCCGAACGCGCCGGAGTGCCCTGTGTGAGCCTTGGGCAGGGCGCCGACGCGGCGGCAGTGGTCTACAAGGCGATCGACGCCGCTCTGGAGCAGGACATTGACGTGCTGATCGTTGATACCGCCGGGCGCTTGCAGGCCAAGTACAACCTGATGCAGGAATTGGAGAAGATCCGCAATATCATTGCCCGCAAGTTGCCCGGCGCGCCCCACGAGGTCATCCTGGTGATTGATGCAACCACGGGACAGAATGGCGTGTTGCAGGCCAAGGCCTTTCTCAAGTCGGCCGGGGTCACCGATGTGGCTGTGACGAAGATGGATGGAACCGCCAGGGGGGGCATCGCCTTTGCCGTGGCCCAGGACATCGAGCGGCCCATTCGCTACCTGGGCACCGGCGAGAAACTCGATGCTCTGGCGCTGTTCGACGCGCAGGCCTTCGTTGACGCGCTGTTTGGCGAGAGCCAGGGTTGAGTGTTTGGAAGCCGCGCCCCCGTGCGGGGAGGGTCCGGGAGGGTGCAGTTCTCCCGGACAAACCATTCTTTGTTTCGTTGGTGTACGACGAAGCCCCTTTGAAGAGCAACAAACGCCTATGGCCGTCGAGTTCGTGAAATGCCCCACCTGCAAGCAAAAACTCGCCATCATGGACTATGTGACCGAAGGGATGCTGGTGGTGTGCGCCAATCCAGACTGCGGCACCAGCCTGCGCATTGTCGGACGGCGACCATTGCGGGTGGAGGCGGTACCCGAGGAAGAGACCTACACGCCCGATTATCGGCCCGAGTCCTATGGCTGATGGCAAGCCGCCAGGTGCCGGGGTGGTCGCGGAAACGGAGTTTCCCCGGCCACCTGCCTGAGGGAAGAACTGTTCTGAAGTTGCTGTTGCTGGTGGCCGCGACCCTGCTGCTCGCCAGTTGTTTGCAGATCAGCGGCGAGTCGACGACAATCGATCTTGGGCCAGACGGCGGCAATGTGAGCACCAGCTTTGTTGGCGCAGAGGGCAGCGCGGAGCGCACCCTGGCGCTGGGTCGCCCGGGTGTTGCGGCGCAGGTGATCGTGATGGTCGAAGTGCGCTCGGGCGATCTGGAGGTGAGCCTGTTGCAACCCGATGGCGCGGTCGCCTTCGTGACCGCCTCGCGCCCTGGCGCTCAGGTCACGCGCTCGGGGGTTGTACGCGCCGATGAGGCGGGGCGCATTCGCTATCGGTTGAGCGCCCGCGGCGCCCGTGACGGGGCGTTTCAGGTGTTTGTACAGTTGTGACCCTGTGAGGGGCGTCGGTCTTCACCCTCCCCCTGGCCCCCTCCCTCTCCACCGCAGGTGAAGAGGGAGGGGGCGCCGAGCGTAGCGAGGCGGGAGAGGGTGAAGACTGCCAGTCACCCGAGCAGCGCGGCGATTGCCGTGTGGGGCAGCGCGACCAGGTCCACCGGGCTGGTGGCGACCACGCTGGCCGGGGCCGGGCCGCCGCGCAGGAGTTCCATATCACCGAAGAGTTCGGCTGGACCCAGTCGCGCCACTGCACGCGGCGCGGCCCCATCGTCGCGGCGAACCACGGTGACATGCCCCGCGACGATGACGAAAAGGTGCTGCTGCGCCTGACCCTGCCGGATGATCAGCGTGCGCGCGGGGAAGTGGAGCGTCTCGGCCTGCGCCGCGAGTTGCGATAGCGTGGCCCGCGGCAGGGATTGGAAGAACGGCGTTCGCTCCAGGGCGTGTACCACTGCCGTGGGGTTCTGGGCGGCGCTAACGCGCGGAACGATTCGCTCCAGGTCGGCGTTGCTCACGAAGAGCAGCACACTGTCAACGCTGGCGCGATACTCGCGGGGCGCGGCGCGTTCCTCGTTATCGTCGGCGCCGAAGGTCGCGCCGCGATGCAATTCGGACACCACGCGGTCCCGCTCCCGAACCACCACTTCCCCTGCTTCGATGATCCACTGGCCCCCCTCCGCCTGCCCGCTGACCATAAGGCGCGTTCCGGCGCGAACGTGGCGCCGTTGCAGCGCGTCGGCGAGGGCGTGCAGTTCGGCATCGTCGCAGGCGGCAAAGTGTTCCACCTCGCGCAGCAAACGCAGGCGCGCGGTGCGGGCGTCGCCGAAGGCGCGCGAAAGCTGCCGTGCCCAGGGCGTGTGGGGAAAGCAGCGCCGGTCGGCCACCTCGCGCTCGGGCCAGGGCAGGGCGTCGTAGGCAGACTGGATGGCGCGACGGGCAAAGGTGAGGCCGGCCAGTTGCTCGATTGTCGCCACGGTGTAGCGCAGAACCTCGGCATAGCGCACACCCTGGATGTCGAGGGGCGCGGCGGCGAGGCCCGCCCCGATGCGGGCCTCGTCGTGGTCGAGGGTCACGTCCCAGTTAGCGGTGGCCGCCACGATGTCCAGGCGGTCATCGAGGGCGCGGGCGCGCCGCGCGCCGTGGTAGGTGCGGAACATCAGGTAGAGGCCGGCGTAGGTGTAGCGGAAGGAGTTTTGCAGCCGTTCGGCCTCACCGCTTTCAGGCGCCAGGGGCCACGTCCGCTCCTGGGGGCCGATCTGCCGCAGGGCGACCACGTGCGAGCACCAGGCCGCCGTCCAGAGTCCCGCGGCGAGGATGGCGGCGCTTTGCCTCACGGGAGTAGCGCGTAGCTGCGGGTCGATTTCCAGCACATAGGCCGCTGTCTGAGCGGCAATGCCGAACCAGAGCAGCAGCCAGCTCCACAGCAGCCAGGAGGTGCGCATACCGGCGATGAGTGGCAGCAGTAGCCCCAGGGCCGCCGTGCCACAATAGACCGGCGCGGCGATGATCACTTGCAGCACGACGGGATCGGCGGGTCGGGCGCTCTGCGCCAACCCCATGGTGAGGCCGCCGCCGAGGAAGGCCACGACCAGCATCAGGGCGCTGGTGGCCAGTTCCAGGGACGAGGCCAGGCGCAGGTCCACATCGAGCAGGGCGATGAAGCCGGCGAAGAAGAGCAGGGCAAAGCCGGCGTTCTGCAGGAACGACCAGAGCAGGGCCCGTGCTGGAAAGAGGAATGCCCCGCTCAAAGCCAGGATTTCGAGGGCTGTAACCAGCAGAAAGGCGTCGAGGGCGAGAGCGAGGGTGGCGCGGCGATAGTCGGCGTGGAGGGTGATCTGGGCCGCCAGAGCCACGCACCAGAGCAGCGGGGCAATCAGGGCCGTCTCGACGCTGCGCCCGAAGCGCATGGGCGGCGCGGCGAGGGCCAGGACGAAGAGCGTCAGCGTGGCGGCGACGAAGGCCGGGCTGCGCCCGTAGCCGCGCCGGGCCAGGCGGGCAGCGGCGGCGTGGACGAGCCACCACGCCGCTAGCAGCAGGCCCAGGCCCAGAGGTGCTACTACAGCGGCCACGATGACGATTGCCACCACGCGGTTGAACGGCCCGCCGGCCCACAGTGTACCAAGGAGACGAGCCAGGTGCACCTGCCAGAAGGCCAGGGCCAGGATCACGGCAAGGACGGTGTAGGCTGCTGCGAACAGGCCGTAGAGGGCGTAGACCCGCTCCGCAGGGGCCAGGGGCGCGCCGGCGCGGAGTTTCCGCCACAGAGGGCCGCTGATGAACTCCAGGGACTCCCGGCGCAGGTTGGGCATCCCCAGCCAGTCGCTGAGGATGTGGTAGCCGTCCAGTTCCAGCAGCGGGTTGAGGTTGCACAGCGCTGCAAGGTAGGCCGCTACGGCCAGGGTGTAGGCCGCCGCGCCCGAAGCGCCCACGGGCAGCAGCGCCGCCGCCAGGGCCGCCGTCGAGCCTACCAGCAGGTCGCACAGCGGCCCTGCCAGCGAGACGATTATGCGCGCGCGGCGCCCGGCCAGCCACATGTCGCTGGTGTCCACGAAGGCAGCGGGCATGCCGTAGTAGATCATCACACCGCCGCGCGGTACGCGCCGCCCGAAGTGCTTCACCGCCAGGGCATGGGCCAGTTCGTGCAGCACAAACGACACCAGCAGCGCCCCCCAGAGGGCCAGCAAGCTCAAACCGGCGTTAGCGGCGTCAATCACCGCGTAGCGTCCGCCCCCGGCCACCAGGCCAAAAGCGCCGAACCCGGCCATGACGAAGATCGCCAGCACGATGACGAAGGGTCGGGTGAAGAACAGCCAGCCACCGCCGCGGTAGAGCGCGCCCGCCAGCGCGTCAACCCCCTTGATGGGAATGGGGTATGCCCCGAGCGCGCCGGCAACGCGGCGGCCCCACCCCTGGAGGCTCCGTCGTTCCAGACGCTGCCGCAGCCCGCGGTAGACGTCCGCCGGCGTGTCGTCGAGGAAGCCGCCACGGCGCAAACTCTCAACCAGATCCAGCACCGGCAGCAGGCGCCCAAAGCGCGTGAAGCCCAGCAGCGCCAGTTGCTCCACGGTACGTTCGCCGTCCATCGCCGTCCAGACGGCGTGCTCGGCGCTGCTCAGGCGCACATAGCCACCAGCGGGGCTGCGCAGCGCGACGTAGGTCGCACCGTCCTCGACCAGCGTTTCCTCGGTGATGCCCGTGACCCGGCGGGGGCGATAGTAGCGCCGGTCGGCGCGGGCCCGCAACCCCGCCCAGATGCCCGCTGTGGATGGCGCTACCGAAGCGCCCACGTGTTGCCTCAGGTCGTCATACAGCCGACCTGGACCGTCGGACGCGCCAGCGCGCGCCGCCAGAGTTGCCCAGAAATCTCCGTGCCGGTGGTTCATAGTCCTGAGTGAGTCATTCCTGCCGTGTGATGCTATGAACCCTCACATCCGGCAGGGGCGTGGGGGAGACCTGGTTTCCATGCCTTCCCATCAAACCGGGCCAGGGCGAAACCAGGTTTCTCCTGCGGTAACCCGGAGGGTTGCGCCAGCGCAGGTCCCCTCCAGCAGGAGTGAGGAGAGGGGCGCTCCCTTCCGGATCTTCACTCTCACCTACTTCTCATCAACGATAGAGAACCAACAATCTGGTTGCAACGTCATGGTAAATGATCAGGCTGAGAGCAATCACAGGGGGAGAAGGAGCAACAATCATGCACGAGTGTGTAGTAACCCTGACCAACGATCTGCGCGTGTGGCAGGACGAGCGTCTGGGAAGGCGCTGGCGGGTGGCCTATCGCGAGGGCGACGAAGAGACGGTGGTCAGCTTTCCAGATACTGAGGCCCTGGGCGATTTCATTGCTGAACGCTTTGGGTTGACGCTGCTCGACCAGTCCGAGCCGGCGCTGCTGGCTGCGTGATTCTTAACGGTGGTACACGCTCGGCATGAACAACCAGTGGCGAACATACACGACATCAACCGCAATGCTTCCCAGGTCCCCTGCCTGGCCTGGATCCGGGTTGCTGCTGAGTTGCAGCACTCCCAGGTAACGCTCGGAAGCAGTCCGTTCGTCGGAGAAGTTCCACTGTAAACTTAGATCAAAAGGTTCTCCGGCTCGTACGGTTGCCGGGCCGGCCGCGCTGGCGTTACCCAGGGCCTCCGGCGGCACGACGGTGATGGCCAGGTCCATCCGGTCCTCGCTCATCCCCGAGCCAAGGTAGTTCTGCACCAGGACGATCATGGTCTGCCCGGGCGCGTCGCGCAGACGCAGATCGCAGAACTCGTTGTTGTTGCTCCCTGCGCTGATACAGATTATTTCCTCCAGTTGCGGCGCCCCATCGGCAGGGCCGTTCAATCCATCGGCAAAAACGAACAGATCCACATCGCGCGCCGTTGCGCGCCGCACCTCCGCGCGCACCCGCGGCGTCGCCGGGGGTATGGCTACGTCGAGCCGGGCCACGCCAGCCGTGCCATCGAGGGGATTGCCGGGGGTGGGATCTTGAGCGACGTGCAAGGTGTGCACTACGGCGCGGCTCAGGCCAAGCACCCGCAGCGTAAGCGCCTCGGCCGAGATAGTGCGCAGCCCGGTGATAGCCACGGCGCCGCGCGGCTCGGCGGTGCGGGCGACCACGGCGGGCGGAAGGATGGAACTCAGGGCGTTGAGCGCCGCCGGTAACCGCGCCGGAGGCGCGAGACCACCGGCCTCGCTAAATGCAACTACGCCCGCCAGGTACGCGCCATCGGGCCGGAAGGCGTCGCGGGCGATGCGCGCGGTGATCGTCACGGGTCGAGTGGCGCCGGGTGCAACGATGAGTTGTTCAGGCGCTACGGTGAACGTCAGCCCTGGCTCGCCGCTGGTAGTAACGTTCCAGGTCGTGGTTGTCGGGAGCGGATTGCGAAAGACGCGGGTGAAGACGCACGCTTCCAGGCAGGCGTGGCTGGCAAGGGCGGGCAGATTGAGGCTGGCGGGATCGCCGCCAGCGCGAGGGTCGGCTGCCCTGAAGCCGGCGGACGTCTCATCGAGGAGCAGACCGGCGCGGGCGGCCCGGTCCACCTGGAGGCGCCCGGCGCCAGCGGCGAGGGGCGAGGCCGGCGCGCCGCCAGCGGTGGTCGCGGTGGTGGCGGTGGTCATCAACGCCGCGCGGATCTCGGCGGGAGTCCAGTCTGCATGCACCTGGCGGAGCAAGGCAGCCGCGCCGGCGACGTGCGGGGTGGCCATCGAGGTGCCGCTGAGGAGAGTATAGGCCGGGGCGTCTGGCCGCGAGCCGATGGTGGTGGCAAGCACGTTCAACCCTGGCGCAAGCAGGTCGGGCTTGAGGGTGCCGGGCACGGTGCGGTTAGGACCGCGGGAACTGAACCAGGCGACCACGTCGGCAGGGCCGTCCAGGACGCGCCGTGCCGGGCCCAGGGCCGCCCGGTGGCCGGCGCCATGGGCAAGCCAGGCGAGCAGTTGCGCGCCCGTGGCGGCATCGAGGTGCACTGCGGGCAGTGGTAACGGCTCCATCGGCAGGAGGTCGCCGGCGACATCGGGCCAGATGATCACGATACCGCCCGCGCCCGCCGCCGCCGCGTAACGGGCCGCGCGTTGCGGATCGATCAACTGGCGACAGACAACGATGGCGCCCTGGAGACGGACCTGCGCGGCGAAGGGCAGACAGGCGGGATTGGAGTCGTCGCCGGTTCCCGGCAGGGTGGCAGCGTCAACGATGGAGGTCAGGGGCAAGGTCTCCGCGCCGAAACCTGCGCCGCTCAACAGTGGAAGAGGAGGTCCGGCGCCTCCCGTAAACGGGCCAAGTTCGCGGACGAAGCGCCGCCCGTGACTGGCCGCGCCGACGCTCAGCACCCAGGGGGCATTGGCCGGCGCGGTGATGCTGGCCGGATCGGGGCCGGCGTTGCCCGCGGCCACGGCGACCAGCGTGCCGGCCTCGAGGGCGCCGAGCAGCGCCAGGGCCTCGGTGTCGCGCCAGGGATCCACGGCGAAGCCGCCGATCGAGAAATTGATCACCTCCACCCCATCGGCCACCGCCTGGTCAATCGCCTGGAGGATGGCCTCCAATGGGCAAAGAATGCCGCAGGCGTCGTAGGCCACAATGGCCGCGTGGGGCGCCACCCCCGCCAGCGGGCCGGTGGCAACGCCGGCTACGGCGCTGGTTGCCAGCACGTGCCCCGCGAGGGTGCTCGCGACGTGGGAGCCATGGCCGTTGTCGTCGAAAGGACTGGGACGACCGAAGGGGTCGCCGGTCGCGGCGGTGGCGGGGAAAGTGTAGGCTCCGATCACCCTGGCGTTGCAGGGGAAAGCGGGGTTGAAATCGCTCCGCGCTGGATCGCAGACCCCCAGGAAGCGCCCGAAGGGATTGATGGCCAGAAAGCCGTCATCGCCACGGGGAGCGAATGCGGGCGCGGTAGGGTTGATCCCGCTGTCAATCACCCCGGTCACGACGCCCTCGCCACGAGCCGGCAGAACTTGCCCGCGGATCTCGCCTGCCGGGTAGGCCGTGGTGGCAATCCGCAGGGCGGTGTTCCCGGTCAGGAGGGCCCGCTCGATCGTGGCAGCGGAGAGATCGGGGGTATCAGCAAGGGTCAGTTCGCCAGCATAGAACCTACCACCGGGGGTGGCAAGGGGCGTCAGGTCGAGCGCGACCACATCGGGTTGCCCCGGCGCGGTCACGAGCAGGCTGGCCGCCGTGGGCGGCCCGCTGAGGGCCCCGTGGGCCAATTGCAGTGCCAGGCGGCGCGTCGGAGCCGCGTAGGTGACCACGGCCCAGCCGGCGGCGACTTCCTGAAGAGCCCGCTGCCGGGCCGCCTCGCTAGAGGACGTCGGCATAGTAGCATCCGTCACGGCGGCGACGCCGCGGGCGGAGTCGAGACGCGCGCTGAAGATCGTGGGCCCCAGGTCGGGCTGCGCCGCGCCGATGAGCGTTGGGCCAACATCGGTGGCGAGGCGGCGCGGTACATCGGGCTGCACCAGGCGTACCCCGGGAAGGTCGGCGATGCGCGCCGCCTCGTCGGGCGCAAGGGTAAGCGAAACACCGTTCAGGGTATAGAAGAAGCGCGTCCGTGGAGTGACAGTGCGTTCCAGGACGGCGCTCACCCGGGCCAGGGCCTCGTCCTGGCGGGTGTGGAGGTAGGCATGGTAGGCCTGTGCGGCGGGCGATGCCGTGTCGAGGCGTAGCTCGTCACGGGCGCGGGGACTGGTGGCCGCCAGGCCGGGCAGTTCACCCGCATAGGCCGCCAGGGGCGGATCGGTGAGTACGACGATGTACACCTCGGGCGCCGCGGGTGTGGAGTTGCGTGGCGGGCCGTGCAGCGCCTCGCGTAGCCAGGGGGGCCGCGCTGGCGGCACGGAAAGCCAGGGCGCGGCTCCTACCCGGGCATTGCTGCTGGCGGGCAACAGGCCCCAGGCAAGACCGAAGAGCACCAGGGCGCACGTACAGATGAGGAGGCGCGGCGGCATAAATGGTGCGGCGGCAAGGGCACATCTGGGAACATTACTGGCCCCTGCAACTGTACTACTGGCCATGGGGCTTGTCAATGCCGGGGTGTGCTTCCACGGGGCTTGTGCAATTTCCCAGGGGCAGACCCCAACCCGCCGCCGGAGGCGGAGTTTGCGTGAGCCCTACGGGTAAATCCGTGTTGAGTGTATCTCGCGTGCTATAATTTCGGGTAAGAGACTTGCCACAAGGCCAGCACCCATGCCGTCCGTCATCACCGTTCGCGATGTTCTACGCCTGGCTCTCCCTGCGGGCACCGAGGTTGTCGCGGGAAGCGCCGGTCTTGGCCGTCAGGTCAACTGGGTGGCCACCCTGCGCGCCACGCTACCGGCCTTCGCCGAGTTACGGGGTGGTGAACTGGCGCTATTGTCGGTCGAGGCGGCCCTTGCGCTCGACTCACGGCTCAACCTGGCGACGCTGGTGCGCCGGCTCGGCAGCGCCCCGGTACCGGTGGCCGGGGTAGCGGCCCTGGGTGACATCCGGCCCGAGGACGTCGCGGCTGCCGAGGAGGTGCGGCTGCCCCTGCTGAAGCTGCCCGACAGCGCCGATCTCCGCGATGTTGAGCGGGAAATCACCCGGCTGGTCACCGATTACGAGGCGCAGTTCGAGCGGCGCAGCGCCCAACTCTACGATCTGCTCACCCAGCGCTCGCTGGCCGGACAGGGGGTGCCCGGGCTGCTCGAGGTGCTGGCCGAGCGTACCGGCCAGAGCGTGGCCTGCTTCGCCCCCAATGGGGAGTTGCGGGCGCAGCGCGGGCGCGGCTCGGCCCGGGTGGCCCTGCAAGCCCTGCGTCCCAATGGGCGCGGCATGATGACATTGCTCAATCAGCAGATCTGGGTCGAGCCGATCGGATCAGGGGAGGTGCCTTCAGGCTATCTGGCCATCGCTGGCGCGACCCTTGATGACTGGGACCGTGAGGCGGCTCAGCGCGGCGCCGCGGCCCTGGCCCTGGAGCTGGCCAAGGAGCAGGCGGTGCAGGCTGCTGAAGAGCGCCTGCGTGGCGATTTTGTTGCGGGCATTCTCTTTGGGCAGCCAGGTGACGTGACTGCCGCGATGCAACGCGGCCAGGAGTTGGGGTACAACCTTGCCGCGCCGCACGTTGCTATGATCGTAACGGTTGAAGACGCCAGCCCGGCCGTACTGGCACGCTTGAGTGCGGCGCTGCAAACAGAACTGGCGCGCCGGAACGTGAGCGCGCCAATCTCGCGTCGTGAGAGCAGCATCCTCTGTATGTTGCCAGTTGTGGGCGCCACCCGCGCGCGCGACCTGGTCGAGCACGTGCGCGAGCGTCTGTCGGGCGACTTTCCCAGGCTGGCGCTGGCGCTCGGCACGCCCGCGTCCGGCCTGAACGAGTGGCGCCGCTCGGTCGAAGAGGCCGAACAGGCCCTGCTGCTGGGGCGTCAACTCTTTGGCGCCGGGCGGGTCCTTGCCTTCTCCGACCTGGGGGTCTATCGGTTGCTGGTGCGGCTCCGTGAAACCCCGGAACTCTGGACGTTCTACCGCGAGACCCTGTCGCGCCTGGCCGACTACGACCATCGCCAGGGCGCCGAGTTACTCAAGACCCTCGAAGCCTACTTCAACCACCTGGGCAACCTGCGCGCCACCTCTGAGGCGCTCCACGTCCACCGGAACACGCTGCTCTACCGTCTTGAACGGATCAAAGAGATCAGCGGGATGGATCTGGACAATGCCGAGGAGCATTTCGCGCTCTGGCTGGCGCTGCGGGCCCACCGCATTCTCGCAACGCTGGAGGAGCCGGCGTAGGGTCCTTACCCTCCCTCGCCTTGCTGCGCTCGGCGCCCTTTCCCTCTCCACCGCAGGTGGAGAGGGAGAGGATGAGGAGGCCGTGTCCTCAAGTCGCCAGCAGGGCGCCGCTGGTCTCCTGCGCGAAGCGTTCAATCGCTTCAGCGGCGACAGGCCAGGCCGGGTCGAGCATCAGATCGTGGGCGGCCCCCGGCGCCACCACCAGTTGCGCGTTGTAGGCGCGGGCCGTCTCGCGCTGGACGTCCAGGTCGAAGATCGCGTCGCGTTCGGCGGCGATCACCAGCACCGGCACGCGGCAGGCGGCGGGGCGGGGGCGGAGCAGCATACTGCTGAGCGCGACCAGGGGCGGTTCGGCCACCATGCGGGCGCGATGGCGCTCCAGTTGCGCATCAGGTATGTCGGGGCGGAAGAGGGCCTGGCGCAAAGCCGTCGGCTCGCGGCGCAGCAGGGCCGGCAGGTTGACCATGGGCGCGCCGTGCAGCCCGCGATCGAGAAAATAGGCCCCGATGTTCGTCGGCGAGCTGCAGAGCAGTACCGCCCCGGCCAGTGGGGGGCGCGGCCCGACGACGCCGGTGATCAGCAGTTGCACCACATAGCCCCCGGCGCTGTGCCCAACCACGATCGGCTGTCCACCAACCGCGGCAATCGCACCGCGCACCTCGCGCGCATAATCGAGGATTGTCGAACGCCTGTGCCCTGGCGGCGCCGGGCTGCCGCCGTGCCCCCGGACGCTGATCGCATGTACCTCGAAGCCGCGCGCCGCCAGATCCTCCCGTGCCGCTTCCCAGCACCAGGCCCCGTGCCAGGCGCCGTGGATCAGCAGCAGCGCTGAACGGTAGCGCTGCTGGGCAGGGTGGCTGGTGAGATGTTCGAGGGTCGCCATTCTGAATAGTCTGCAAGGGAACTTCGTTCACAGACGCCTGATGGTGCGGCAAACAACCCTTTCTCCCCTCCTCACCCCTCGACATGCTCCACGGGCAGACCGAGGTGCCGACGGCGTTCTTCGGCCAGGCGGCGCTTCTCGGCGATCATTTCGTCGGTCACATACACGCCGAAGGAGCGGAGGCGGGCCAGTTGCAGGCCGTGCTTGTGCCAGAGGCGATACATCTCCTTGACCCGCTCCATCTCGATATTGCGACCGAGGGTGTAATCCTCGAACTTCCCCTCCATCGCCAGCAGCGCCGTCTCCGAAAGACAGGCGTAAGCCGTGCCGGGGGGCATATCAATATCGAAACCAAAATCGGGCTCGCCGGGCAGCACGATTTCGCCGCTCTCCACCACCAGCACATCGGGGCGGCGGGCGGCGTCTTCTTCCTTCACATCCGGCGGGCGGGCCACATCGCAGACCACGGCGCCTGGTTTCAGCTTGTCAATGTTGATGACGCGCCCGGTGAGCGAACTGGTTGTTGTAATGACCAGATCAGCGTCGCCGAGATAGGCATCGGGACGGGTAGCGGCAATGACGCGGGCGCCGGGGGTCTCGTGTTCGATCTGCTGTTTGAGGGCCAGGAGGCGCTCGGCGCGTGGGGCGATCAGCACCACGTCGCGCACGGCCTGGGCCAGCAGGCGCGCGCACACCGAGCCAATCGAGCCGGTCGCGCCGATGACCACGGCGCGCACCCTGTCGGGTCGCCCGCCTTTCATCAGCAGTACGGCCTGTTTGGCTGCTTCGAGGGTCGCCGCCACGGTGAGCGAATTGCCCGAGGTGATGCCGATGTCGCTCTTCTGGGCGACGGTGATCCCCGCATCGCCGACCACCGAGGTGAAGGCGCCGAGACCCATAATCTGGGCGCCCATCTTCTCGGCCATCCGCGCGGCGCGGATGAGCCGCCGGTAAGTGAAACTGGGCGGGCGGCGCATCATTTCCCGGGGGGTGGTGCCAAGAGTGAGCAGAATACCCTCGACTTCCTCGCCCGTGGCCACCGAGCGAATGCCGCGAATGCGCGAGAGGTAGAGGGGTGGAATGTAAGCGGCCACACGCTCCACCAGTCGCGGCGGCAGGTAGCGCGTCCAGCGGAAGCGGGGATCATTGGCGATCAGACTGGTGCGCAGGGGGTGGATGACGAAGGCAAACTTCGGCTTTGGTCGCGGATTCAACTCCTGGACGTGCGCCCCCCAGCCCGTGGCGGCGATAAAATCCAGTACCTCGGCCTCGCCGGGCTGGGCGCCGGCTTCCTGAATGGCCGTGACGATCGCTTCAAGCACATCGGCAGCGACGAAGGGGCGGGGTGCGGGCGCGCCGTCAGCCCCGGTGAACGGCGGCGTCATCGTTACCAGCGTGACCACGCCGCGCTGCCGCAGGTCCTCGATCTCGGTGGGGGAAGGATCGTCGGTCACGATGGTTTTGCCGCGGAGATCCTGCGGAGCGAAGCGGCGGATGAAGGCGAAATCGCCGGCGATCACCTCGGCCCAGCGGAAGAGACCCTCGGCGCGAGGGTCGTAGCCCTCCTGACCAAGTGCGACGGGATGCAGCAGGCGATAGGGCAGCAACGCCGTGATAGGCAGGGTGGTAGCGGCATAGAGTTCCAGTTGCTCCAGGGAACGGGGCACGGGCAGGGAGGGCAGCCCGATGTGCACAATCGGATCGGCGAAGCGCAGCTCGCCGCCGTACTCGGCCATTGCAGCGGCGAGCTGGTAGCGCTCGATACCGCTGGTAAAGAGGATCTTCTTGTAGCGAAAGATACCGGAAACCTTCCGGGCAGCCTGGGCTACAACCCAGCGTTCCAGGGTGGCCTTGATCACCCCCCCGTCCACCACTGGCGTGCGGTGGGCCTGGGCAGCGATATGGATGGCCTCCTGATGCGGATACCGCGCCGCGCCCACCCGGAAGACTGGCGTGAGACCGCCGAGCCCGATCGCGTCCACCCGCCCATCGAAGGCGCGGATGAGTTCAGCCGCGCGCGCGGCCTCGCCATTCACGCCAATGCGCTCGACCTCGATCATGCGCCCGAGGATCGACGTCGTAAAGTGATAATCGCGGCCCGACGAGCCCAGACTGATGCTCACGATGCGCTTCATCGCGCGCTCCTCTTCGGGGTATGCTGCCGGCGGTCACACGGCTCGATGCTGCGGTGATGCCAGTATAGCACAACTGGAACGGGGGCGGGGAAATCGAGTTTGCCCATCCACGCGGCGGCGCTTTTTAGCTCGGGAGTCATCAACCGTCACGCAAAATCGAAGACCGTGTACGTTTTTCCTCACAGGTGCCTGTAAGCCTGTTTGGAATACCTGGTGCACCCCCCCGACGGTCTGAACAGGTGCTCAGGCGTCCGGAGCATTAGCGGAAAGGGTAATAGCGTATGGCACAGGCTTCGCCGCTCGTCTCCCAGGCGGACCATCCCGAGCGTTTGCAGGACCAGGTTCTCTGGACTACGGCTATTCTTGGGGCGAGCTATTCAGGTATTCTGGCAGTGCTGGAACGGGCGCTGCCCATCAAACCCACGTGGGTGGCGCTGGAAGTGATTGGCGGGGTGCTGCTGGTGGGGTTGCCCGTGCGCTGGATCGCGCGGCATAGCGGCTCGAAGCTGACCTGGCGCGACTACGAACGGCTGGTGATCGCCGGTTTTGTGGGGGCAGGGGCACCGATCCTCATCTGGCAGGCTATTGAGTACGGTGTGCTACAGCGACGCCGGATGTGCCAGGAGAGTGGCGAGGCGCCGACGGGCGCCTGATCGCAGGCCAGGGCACGGGGCAGCCAGGTTGCCCCGAAGGTTTTCACAGAGAAGGGTCCAGGAGGGTGCAGCCCTCCTGGACCCTTCTCTAGTTTACACGGATGGCGCGGCGCCGGCATCGGTAGCGCCAACAGCCTGGCCGTTGGAACTCACCACGCCGGCCTGGACGGCAAGACCCCCCGCTTCGGCGATGGCCGCCAGCAACGCGGCGGATGGGCCGCCACCATCGTTGGCCGGAAGTTGGACCGCGCCACGTTCCGCCAGACCGGCGCGGACCTCTTCGTGCTCGAGCGTTCGCACCCGCGCCGCCTGTTCGTCGATTTCGATGGTGATACGCATTATCGCCTCCTGTGCGTCCTCCGGGAAAAGCAAGGCGAAACCTGGTTTCGCCTTGTGCTATCAGTTCATAATCGCGTAGCGCGCCTCGATATTGACCGGATTGGCGCTGACATTGCGGATACTGATCCAGTAGGTGATATGTGTTGGTGAGGCGCGCTCGACCTCTACGTCCCAGTCGATCTGAGGGCCGCCGGATTGTGGCGAGGTAGAGACAACGTTCCAGACGACGTGCCAGTTCGCGGGCCAGCTATGGGTAAACCAGCGCCGGGTCTGATTGGCCGGAACGCTTCCGGTGAATTGAACACCGATACGCATACGTGTCTCCTTGACGCTAAGGTGCGAACCAGGGCTTACCAGCCAAGAACGGCGTAGCGAGCCTCGATATTGACCGGCACGTTCGTCAGGTTGGTAATCGCGATCCAGTAGGTAATGTGGCGGTCGGAGGCGCGCTCAACCTGCACGCGCCAGTGGATCTGCGGGCCGCCGGGGGTGACGCTGGTGGGCACGACCGTCCAGATCACGTGCCAGTGGGCCGGCCAGCTATGGGTGAACCAGCGGCTGGTCTGATTGGCCGGCACGACACCGGTGAACTGCACGCCGATCCAGGTGCGGGTCGGCAGCACATAGTCAATCATCTGACGCATATTGGGCCGGTTGCCGATCCGCTGGGCGGCGGGGCGGCCCGGAGCGTCTTGCTGGGGTGAACCGGTGGTGCGCAGCACCTCGCGCGCCCGGGCCGGGCTCATCGGAATGCGTCCGGCGGCGCGGAGCACCCCCTGCACCCCGGCAATGGCCCCGACGACGATCGGCGAGGCGCTCGATGTGCCGCTGAAGGTGTCGGTGTACCAGAGATCTTCGTTCGAGCCGCCCTGCAGATCGCCGTAGCCGGTGGTGGTTACCTCGCGCCCCCAACCCTGCGCGTCAACCAGTGCGCCGTAGTTTGAGAAGCCCAGACGCGAACGGTCGGGGCCGTGGTTCCGCCCGTGGGTGCCGGGGGGCGGCGCGCCGGCGCCGACCACGATCGCGCCCGAGTCGAGGGGAGCGCGGCGGTAGGGGTTGCGCCACCAGGAGGGGAAGGGGCCGAAGGGGGCGGGCGGGTTAGTGTTGTAGAGCGCATCATCGAGGTTCTCCTGGCCGTTCCCCGCGGCCTCGACAACGATGACGCCCTTGTTGACCGCGTAGCGAATCGCCTGGTAGTCATCAGGCCACCACTCGATGGCGACGTAGCCAGCCTGGTCAAGACGTGCGGCGAAGTTATGGCGCGGGCCGGCGCGGTGCAACTCGATCAGGATCACGTCGCCGGGGTTGAGCAGATCGGCGGCCTGGCGGATCGCCCCGGCGCTGCCGACGCCGCCAAAGATCGAAATGGCGCGCACATTGGCATCGGGGCAGATCCCGGTAATGCCGAAGGTATTGCGGTCACCGCCGAATTCGCCGATGACCGCGGTGCCGTGATTGCGCCAGCCGAGGTCGCTTGAAGCGGCGCCGAAGACCATCCCGCCCTGATTCTGGACCAGATCCTCGTGCGTGAAGCGCCATGCGCCTTCGATATCGATGATGCGCACGCCGGCGCCGCTGCCGCCGGGCCGCGTCCAGGCAAAGCGCGCGTCAATGCCTTCGGGTGCGGCGTTGAGATAGCCCTGGCGGCTGGTAAAGTCCGGTGTGGCGGCCGGCTCTTCGGGCCGTGGCGCCATATCGTTGATACCGAGTTCGCCCCGCGGCAACTCCACCTCGGTCAGCACGGCAGGGCTGGCAGGCGGCTTTACATAGGCGGCTTCTACAGTGGGCAGTTCCTGCAGCCGCCGGGCCAGATCCTCGAGACGCTCATCCGGCGCATCAACGCGATAAAACGTAACCTCGGCAGGCAGGGCGCCCGCCGCCGCCCCGGCGCCGAGCGCCTCAGGGGGCGCTTCAGGGGCCGCAGCGAAGAGCCGGTGCATGGCGCCGCCAGCCTCCGACACGATCCGGGACAGATCAACGGGTGCGGCGCCAAGGACAGGGGCGCCCTCCTCGGCTCGCGTGATGACAATCAACTCGCGCTCCAGTTCCATGGGCTCCTCCTTGAGGTATGCGCTGCCAACATTACGACAGAGCGTCAGGGGGTTTCAGGTACGCTGACTCGACGCCCGGTGTCTGCTGCAGACGGGCCACCAGCGAGGCGGCCGCGTCGGCGGCGATGTCAGCCACAAACGTTCGAGCCAGGACGGGATCAGACGCCCCGGGGTCCAGCGGGCGCAGATTGGGGGCCGCCTCCAGCACCGTTCGTGATGCCGCGGTGGGTGCGCTCTGACCCTTCAGGGCCGCGGCCAGGCTTTCCTGGGCGATCACAATAACCTGCACGGTTTTCCCCTCGCCGGTACGGGTGGGCGTTGGCGCCGGGGTGGCGGTTGCACACGCCACGAGCATCGAGGCGAGGAGCAACCACGCGAAGATTGCCAGCGCTCGCCGCATGGTGTTCCTCCAGATGTTGGCGCAAGCGACCAGTTTTCGGAGGCGGATGACCTTTCAAGGAACGACATTGAACACTTCAAGTATAGCACCCACAGCAGATTTATCAATTTAAGATATGGATAATATTCTTAGAAGATATGAAAATCCGTCACAAGGGTTGTGACGATGGGGAGGGGGTGAGAGGACAAAGCCCTCTCACCCCCTCCCCATGGAAGCGGGTATGGGAAAGACCGGTCTCCCCATACCCGCTAAACTGGTCCCTGTCACGTAAGAAAGGCGTGGTAGGCCGGGTTATCGCTCTGGTCAACGTAGTGGTACCCCAGGCGATCGAGGGAGGCGTGAAAGCGGTCGAGGTCGGCGGCGGGCACCTGAATGCCGGCGAGCACACGGCCGTGGGCGCTGCCGTGGTTGCGGTAGTGGAACAGACTGATGTTCCACGACTCGTCGAGCGACTCGAGGAACTGGAGCAGCGCGCCGGGGCGTTCGGGGAACTGGAAGCTGTAGAGGCGCTCGTTGACGGCCTCGGGGGCGCGCCCGCCAACCATGTGCCGCAGGTGCACAATCGCCAGTTCGTTGCTGGTCAGGTCAAGCACCTCGTAGCCGTGGGCGACCAGGCGGGCGACGGTGGCAGCGCGCTCCTCGGGATGGGCCAGTTCGATGCCCACGAAGACACGTGCGTCGGGGCGGGGCGCGTAGCGGTAGTTGAACTCGGTGATGTTGTGCCGTCCCAGGTCGCGGCAAAAGCGCTTGAACGAACCGGGGCGCTCGGGAATGGTGACCGCCAGCAGGGCCTCGCGCTGCTCGCCGATTTCGGCCCGCTCGACCACGTGACGCAGGCGCCCGAAGTTGACGTTCGCTCCGCAGGTGAGGGCCACCAGGGCTTCGTCGCGCACCCCCCGTTCGGCGACGAAACGCTTGAGCCCGGCCACGGCCAGGGCGCCGGCCGGTTCCTGAATGCTGCGCGTGTCATCGAATACGTCTTTGATCGCCGCGCAGACCTCGTCGGTAGTGACCCGCACGATCTCATCCACGTACTCGCGCACCAGGCGGAAGGTATGCTCGCCGACTCGCCGCACTGCCACGCCGTCAACGAAGATGCCGACGTTGGCGAGGGTGACTCGCTCACCGGCATGGAGGCTCTGGTACATCGCGTCGGCATCGTCAGGTTCGACCCCGATCACCGCGATGTCCGGGTTGATGCTCTTCAGAAACACCGCGATCCCCGCGGCCAGCCCGCCGCCGCCGATGGGTACGAAGACGCGGTAGCGTTCGGCGCGCATCTGCTGGGAGATTTCCAGGCCGATGGTGCCCTGGCCGGCGATGACCAGCGGGTCATCGTAGGGGTGAACAAAGGCCAGCCCGAGTTGCCGTTGCAAGTTGTAGGCATGGGCCTCGGCGTCGCTATAGCTGTCGCCGTGCAGCACCACCTCGGCGCCGCGGGCGCGGCAGGCGTTGACCTTGATCTCCGGCGTGGTCACTGGCATCACAATGACGGCGCGGACGCCGAGCCGCTGGGCCGAGAAGGCCACTCCCTGGGCGTGGTTGCCGGCGGAGGCGGTAATGACGCCCCGTTGCCGTTCCTCTGGTGGAAGATGAGCGATGCGGTTGTAGGCCCCGCGGAGCTTGAAAGAAAAGATGGGCTGGAGATCCTCGCGCTTGAAAAACACCTGGTTATTCAGTCGCGCCGACAGGGCCGGCGCGAGTTGGAGCGGCGTTTCGACGGCGACGTCGTAGACCCGGCTGGTGAGAATGCGTTGCAGGTATTCGATGTTCAAGGTTGGCTCCCTTTACCTACTGTTGGGCCTCATTGGGGAGACTGACGATGAGTATCCGCGCCATTATACGGGTCTGGCGTGATCGGCTCGACATATGGGCCCGACCTGCCAATCGCAGAGGGGGTATCCGCGCCATTATACGGGTCTGGCGTGATCGGCGGTGCGGCGAACCGGGGTTCCCCACACCCTGGCCTGGGGGAGGAGGTGAGAGGGCTGTATCCTTCAAGGCAAACCCGCTATAATCCCGGCACCGTGCGGCGCAGCCGCGTGGATGTCTGACAACCGGTTGAGTGGCGAATTGTTCCTGCTACGCAAGATTCGGCAACTGTTTGCACAGAAGCGAACGATCTCAAGGAAAATTTTACCCCTTCAGAAAGACCTGAATCGCCGCTTCAACCTTTTGTCCACCTTTTGCATATAGTGCGGTGGAGTTGACTTTTATGCTATAATCGCGATGCAAGATCGTAGTATATAGTTCGCACTACGGCTTTCCCCCACCAGCGAATGCCGAGATCAAACGTGGACACCACCCAGCACAAAGCGCGTTTGCGCCAGTACTTCGATGGGATAGGCTTCGAACGCTGGTCGGCGATCTATGGTGAGGCGCGGCTCTCGCCCATCCGCCGTTCGATCCGCGACGGGCACACGCAGATGCTGGCCCTGGCCGAGGAGTGGCTGGATGCCGAGGGACGGGGCCGTCACGGCGCGGCCCTCGACGCGGGCTGCGGCACGGGGCTGTTCAGTCTGGCCCTGGCGCGCCGGGGTATGCATGTGACGGCAGCGGATCTGGCGCCCCAGATGGTTGCGGCGACGCGGGCCGCGGCTGAAGCCGCCGGTCTCGCCGGGCGCGTTGATGGTCTGGTCGCCGATCTGGAGGAGTTGCAGGGGCGCTTTGCGGTGGTGGCGTGCTTCGATGTACTCATCCACTACCCGCCAGGGCCGTTTGAGCAGATGCTGCGCCATCTGGCCAATCTCTGCGCCGACACGCTGCTCTTTACCTACGCCCCGTATAGCCCGCTGCTGGCGGTGATGCATCGCGTGGGCGCCTTCTTTCCGCACAGCCAGCGCCGTACCGATATTCAAATGATCCCCGATGACCTGGTGCGGGCCACCCTCGCCGCCAGCGGCATGTCCATCCGCCGGGCCCGGCGGATCAGTAGCGGGTTCTACCACGTCATCCTCGTCCAGGCCATGCGCACCTGAACAGGTTATGTTCGCGCCCTGGCGAACACCGTTGGAGGGGCGCGAGGAGGCGTAGCCTCCTCCCAACCCTCGTTCTGTCCGCGGTGAACGCGCTCCGGCAAAACCAGGACCCGTCCGCCACTCCATCCCTGACCCTCACCCGCCGGGAGAGGGAAGCGGGCGCCCCCCGTCGCGGGGAGGCAGTGAGAGGGGCGGAATGCCGCGAACCGTAACACGCCCGCGCGAAACAATGCCTGAGAAAAATGCTTCGTACACGGAAAGGGCAGACTATGCGAAAACTCTTCGGATTGGCGCTGGCAGTAGCGGCGGGCTACGCGCTCTGGCGCTGGTACGAGCGCGAGACGCTGCTGGAGGGTGAGGGCACGGTGCATTTGCAGAGCGAGCACGAGCACTTCCATCTGCACGTCGATCTGCCGCCGGGGATGGAGATCCAGCCCGGTGATACCCTGGAAATCGTCTCGCTGCCACGTATCAATGGCCAGACCCACGGCGAAATCACCTATGCCAGTCCCATCAAGCTCTACAAGGCAAGCTGGTTGCGGCGCAACCTGATCAAGAAGAGCAGCCTGGTTGAGGTGAATGAACTGGTGGAACACCCCTAAGGAGGAGCTATGGAGCAGATGCCCGACCTGAGCGTCACGACGCGCCATGCCCTGCAGGAGGCCATCCTTACCCCGCGCTTTTATACTACTGATTTTAAGGCCATTGACGCGCTCGATATCGATCGGAACGGTTTACGTGATGAGTTTGAGTGGATCCGCGAGGAGTTTGAGCGCGATTATAACCGCAATCACTTCAAGCGCAATGAGGAGTTCCTGGCCAACTTCGATGATATGCCCGTCCGGCAATTGTTCATCGAGTTCCTCGAACGTTCCTGCACCGCGGAGTTCTCCGGCTGCATCCTCTACGCCGAGATGGTCAAGCATCTGAAGGACCCGACGATGCGGGCCATTTTCCGCTGCATGAGCCGCGATGAGGGCCGTCACGCCGGCTTCCTCAACAAGACGATGGCCGACCTCAACGTGGCGCTCGACCTGAGCGTGCTCCAGAAGCGCAAAAAGTATACCTACTTCCAGCCGAAGTTCATTTTCTACACCGTCTACCTCTCCGAGAAGATTGGCTACTCGCGCTATATCACGATCTACCGCCACCTGGAGAAGCATCCCGACCGTGTCATCCACCCGATCTTCAAGTGGTTCGAGCAGTGGTGCAACGATGAGTACCGCCACGGCGAGTTCTTCTCCATGCTCATGCGCAGCCAGCCCGAACTGCTGAACAAGCCTGCCAACCGGCGCTGGATCCGCTTCTTCCTCCTGGCGGTGTACGCCACGATGTACCTCAACGATTGCCGCCGCGCCGATTTCTACCGCGCCCTGGGCCTCGATTGGCGCACGTATGACCAGGATGTCATTCGCCTCTGCAACCGCATCTCGACCCAGGTCTACCCCGAGACGCTGCCGGTGGACGATCCGCGTTTCTTCCGCCACCTCGACAAGGCCGCCGAGTACGATGCGCGCGCCAATGAACTGGCCAATCGCGGCGGTACGGTGAACCAGGCCCAGGCCGCGCGCCTGCGGGCGGGGATCGTGCTGCGCCTGCTGGCGACCTATCGCCTGCCGCCATTGCCCACCAGCGAGGCGACGAAGTGGCGCGGTCTGGAGGGCTTCCCGAACTATCCCGGTCCGGGCTGGCAAGCCCGGCCCGTCGCCGCCGCGGATTAAGCAGCGAGGAACGCCGATGCGCATCGTCTTTCTCACCATTGACGGCAACCACGCCGCCGCCCTGCGTCAGGCTGCGGTGAGGCTGCGTGCCGAGCAGGGGGTCGAAATGACCCCCGCCTGCTACGACGCCGCCTCGCTGCGTGATGAGGAGGGCTGGCGGCGCCTGGAGCGCGACATCGCCGGGGCGGCGTTCGTCTTTGGTGCGCGCCTCTTCGGCGAGGAGTACGTGCGCCCGCTGGAGCGTTTGCTCGAACGGGCCGCCTGTCCGGTGTTGATTATCACCTCGAACCCGGCGCTCATTCGCCAGACGCGCATTGGTAAGTTCGTGCTGGCGGCCCGCGAGGGCGAGGAGGCCGGCGGCCCACTGCGCCAGTGGATCAAGAAGCTGCGGCCCCAGGGCGGCGCGGGTGAGGCGCGCCGCCAACTGGCCGTGCTGCGGAACCTCTCGCGGGTGCTGCGCCTCATTCCCGGCAAGGCCCGCGATCTCTACACCTATATCGTCGCCCATCAGTACTGGACCAATGCCTCGCCGGAGAATCTCTACCGGCTGATCTGCCTGCTGATCGAGGCCTATGTGCCTGGCTACAAGGGCAAACTGCCCATCCTTGACCCGGTCGGGTACCCCGAGCAGGCGCTGATCCACCCCGACGCCCCGGCGCCCTTCGAGACGCTGGCGGCCTATGAGCAGTGGCGCGCGAGCCGCGCCCGCGCGGCGGGTAAGAAGGGCCGCCGTCCGGCGCCGCCGCAGGGCGCGGTTGGCATTCTGGCCCTGCGAACGGTGGCGCTGAGCGGCAATACGGCCCATCTCGACGCGCTGGCACGGGCGCTGGAGGCGCGCGGGCTGGAGGCGCGCATGGCCTACGCCTCGGGCCTGGATATGCGCCCGGCAATCGAGGCATTCTTCAGCGCGCCGCCCGAGGCCCATCGCTGGCGCAAGAAGGCCCCCGTCGGTGAGCCGCGCCGGGCGACGGTGGACCTGCTGGTCAATGCCTCGGGCTTCGCCCTGGTCGGCGGCCCCGCCGAGAGCCGCCCGGCCGATGCGCGGGCCGCGCTCGAGGCCCTTGATGTCGGCTACTTCGCCCCGGTGCCCCTGGCCTTCCAGCGGGTGGAGGACTGGCGCGCCGATTGGGGCGGGCTGGCGCCGGTGCAGGCGGCGCTGAGTATCGCTGTGCCCGAACTGGAGGGCGCGGCCGAGCCGATTGTCTTTGGCGGCCCCACCGCCCGCGCTGAGGCCTTCGTGCCCGCCGAACCCGAGGTAGCGTTGATTGCCGACCGGATCGCCCGCCGGGTGGCCCTGCGGCGCGCGCCCAACCACGAGAAGCGCCTGGCCCTGGTGCTCTTCAGCTTCCCACCGAATCTCGGCAATGTTGGTACAGCCGCCTACCTCGATGTCTTCCGCAGCGTCTACGCCATCCTGCGGGCGCTCAAGGAGCGGGGCTATACGGTGGATCTGCCCGCCGACGCCGAAGAGTTGCGCCAGATGGTGATCGAGGGGCGTGGCGACCCTGCTGCTTCGCCCCTGCTCCACGGCACCGACGCCGCCGTGGCGGGCTTTCTCAATGTGGAGGATTACCGGCGTCTCTTCCCGGCCTACACCGAGATCGAGCCCCACTGGGGCCGCGCTCCCGGCGAGTTGCTCAGCGATGGCCGGCGGCTGCGCATCCTGGGGCGGCGCTTCGGCAATATCTTCGTCGGCGTGCAGCCGCCCTTCGGCTATGAGCGCGATCCGATGCGTATGCTCATGGCCCGCGACGCCGCGCCGAACCACGCCTTCGCCGCCTTCTACACCTGGTTGCGGCACGAGTTCCAGGCGCATGCCGTTATCCACGTTGGCACCCACGGCGCGCTGGAGTTCATGCCCGGCAAGCAGTCGGGCCTGAGCGCCGATTGCTGGCCCGCCCGGCTGATCGGCGATCTGCCCAACTTCTACCTCTACAGCGTCAACAATCCCAGCGAAGCAGCCATCGCCAAGCGCCGCAGCGGTGCGACGCTGATCAGCTACCTGGTGCCGCCGCTGCAACAGGCCGGCCTCTACAAGGGCCTGCGCCAGTTGAAGGACGCCATTGACGCCTACCGGCAGCGTCCCGACGCGGGAATGCTGGCGACCATCCGCGAACTGGCCGCTAAACTGGGCCTCGGCGCCGATGCGCCTGCTGAGCAGTCTTCTGACGCGGACTACCTGGCCCATCTCAGCCACGAGTTGCTGCAGATCGAGCAGCGCATGATCCCCGCTGGCCTGCACGTCTTCGGCGCGCCGCCTTCGACCGAAGAACTGGTGGACCTGCTGGCCCTCACCGCGGCCTTTCACCGCTTCAGGTTGCGCGGCGAGGAGACGACCCTGCCGGCCCTCGTCGCCCGCAGTATGGGGCTGGACTATGCGGCGTTGCAGGAGCGGCTGGCCAGCGATTTGCAGGCCCAGGAGTCCTGGCGGGCGGTTGAGGCCCGCTGCAAGGAGAGTATCCGGCGCTTCGTGGGTGGGGCGCCGCTGGAGGTCGGCGGCTACGCCCCGGGTGACCTGGCGCCGCTGGCCCACTTCCTCGGCGACCTGCTCGCGCGGCTGACCAGCGATCAGGAACTGGCCGGGCTGTTGCATGCCCTGGAGGGCGGTTTCGTGCGCCCGTCGCCGAGCAACGACATTGTGCGTGACCCGAGCGTTGTGCCCACCGGGCGCAACGTCTACAGTCTCGACCCGGCCCGCGCGCCCTCGGCGGCGGCGGTGGAACGGGCCATGCGCCTGACCGACGAACTGCTGGCCCGGGCGGTCGCCGACGGCGGTGCGTTGCCGGAGAGCGTCGCGGTGGTGCTCTGGGGCAGCGACAACCTCAAGAGTGACTGCGAGGGTGTGGCTCAGGTGCTGGCGCTGATGGGTGTGCGTCCAGTTCCCGACGAGTTGGGCAATGTCTCCGACGTGGCCCTGATCCCCCTGGCCGATCTGGGCCGCCCGCGTATTGACGTGGTGGTAACCGTCAGCGGCATCTTCCGCGACCTGCTGGGCGGCCAGATGCGCCTGATTGACAAAGCCGCCCGGCTGGCCGCCATGGCCGACGAGCCGTTCGAGGCCAACTTCGTGCGCCGCAACGCCCTGGCCCAGGCGTCCGCCCTGGGCGTGCCGCTGGAAGAGGCGGCCACCCGCGTCTTTGCCAACGCGCCGGGCAGCTACGGCAGCCACGTCAACCACCTGATCGAGAGTGGTTCGTGGGAGGATGACAGCCAGATCAGCGATGCCTTCCTCAGCCGCAAAGGTTTCACGCTGGGCAAGGGCGGCGAATGGAAGGATTCCCGCCGCTTGCTCGAACAGGCCCTGGCCGGCGTGAACCTGACCTTCCAGAACATCGACAGCTTCGAGGTGGGCATCTCCGACATCGACACCTACTACGAGAGCCTCGGCGGGGTCACCAAGAGCATCGAGCAACTGAGCGGCAAACGCCCCGAAGTGCTGGTTTCGGACGCAGTGACCACCGGCGGCAACCGCGTGAGTACGTTGAACCAGATGGTGCGTCTGGAGACCCGGGCCAAGCTGCTCAATCCCAGGTGGTACGAGGCCATGCTGGCCCACGGCTACGAGGGCGCCCGCGAGATCGAGACGCGCCTGAACAACACCTACGGCTGGAGCGCGACCACTGGCGCGGTGGAAGGCTGGGTCTACCAGAGCGTCGCCGAGACCTACGCCCTCGACGACGAGATGCGCGAGCGCCTTGCCCGGCTCAACCCCCACGCTGCCGCGGGGATGGTGCGCCGGTTGCTGGAGGCGAGCGGGCGCGGCTTCTGGGACGCCGACGAGGAGACCCTCGACCGTCTGCGCTCGATCTACGAAGATCTGGAGGATCGGCTGGAGGGGATCGTGGCCGGCGGCGCGGCGTAAAAACCAGCCTCCCTCCCCGGCGGGGAAGGGTCGGGGGTTGGACGGCGAGACATGGTTTGTCGGGCCGCACTCCCTCCCCGGGGGGGAGGGTCGGGGAGGGCGCAGCCCTCCCGAGAAGGCCGCGAGGCTGCCCGCGGAGGTGGTCGGGGAGGGCGCAGCCCTCCCGGGAAACCGGTTCTTAGCAGTTCGTCGATACTCAACAATTCTTGGTAAAGAATTAACAAGAAATGTTATGATTTGCTAAGAATTGTAAACGTATCACCACCCACTGCGGAGGTGTCTTCACCGGGGGTGGCGGATGGCGCGGGTATAGTGCAAAGCGTAGAGAGCCAGCGCGGCGGACGCGCCGGTTCCAGGAGACAGGTCATGGACCCTGTGCACGTGACGCGGGAGCAGATCGACCGCTACAACAAGCCCGGTCCTCGCTACACCAGTTATCCGACCGTGCCGGTGTGGAGCGCCCAGTTCAACGAGACCGACTATCGGGCGGCCCTCGCTGCCGTCGCCGCCCGGCCCGACGAGACCCTTTCCGTCTACGTCCACCTGCCCTTCTGCGCCGAGCGTTGCGCCTACTGCGGCTGCAATGCCACTTCGACGAAGCATGCCCATGTGGTGGACGCTTACCTCGACCGGGTCGAGCGGGAGTTGAGCATGGTGGCCCCGCTGCTGGGCGAACGACGCCGGGTGGTGCAGCTTCACTGGGGCGGAGGTACGCCCAACTTTCTGACCGAGGCCCAGGCCCGCCGGTTGATGGCCATGCTCGACGCGGCCTTCGCCATTGACCGCGATGGCGAGATCGCCCTGGAGATGGACCCGCGCCTCGGCGGCCCCGAGCAGGCGGCCTTCTACCGCGAACTGGGCTTCAACCGCGTGAGCCTCGGTGTGCAGGACATTGAGCCGCGGGTCCAGGTGGCGATTGGTCGTCTACAGCCCTTCGAGCAAACCGCGGCGCTCTTTGCCGCCTGCCGGGCGGTGGGATACACCAGCGTCAACCTTGACCTGGTGTACGGCCTGCCCTACCAGAGCGCGGAGAGTTTCGCCTCGACCCTCGACGCCATTATTGACCTTGGCCCGGACCGGCTGGCCTGTTTCAGCTACGCCCATCTGCCCCAGGCGCGCCCCAACCAGAAACGGGTGGATGCCGCCGGGCTGCCCTCTCCCTACGCCAAGTTTGGCCTCTTTCAGCAGGCCGTGCAACGCTTCACTTCGGCAGGCTACGACTGGATCGGCATGGATCATTTCGCGCTCGCCGACGACGAACTGGCGGTGGCCGCCCGCGAGAAACGCCTGCACCGCAACTTCATGGGCTACACCGTGCGCCCCGCGCCGCACCTGCTGGGTCTGGGGATGAGCGCCATCGGCGATCTGGGCGGCTGCTTCGTCCAGACCGACGCGCACCTGGGGCGCTACCAGAAGACCGTGGACGAGGGCCGTCTGCCGATCGTGCGCGGACACTGGCTCAGCGCCGACGACCGGCGCCGGCGCGCGGCGATCACCCACCTGATGTGCAACCTGGAACTGCCCCTTAACATCGCCCTCGACGAGGGCGACGAGGCCATGGTTGAGGCCATCGAGCGGGTGGCCGCGCACGCCGAGGAGGGCCTGGTGGAAGTGGACAGCGAGCGGATCGTGGTCACTGATCTGGGGCGCTTCTTCCTGCGCAACCTGTGTATGGAGCTGGACGCCTATCTGGCGCGCACGGCGGAGCGACCGCTCTTCTCACGGACGATCTAGGGCGGCTCGCGCCACGCGGTGAGCCGCTCTGCGGTGAGGAAAGGCAACGCCATGGAGACCTACGATGCCATCATTGTCGGCGGGGGGATCAGCGGCCTGAGCGCGGCCTACACGCTCTTCAAGCGCGGCCTCGAGGTGCTGGTGATCGAGGCGGCCCCCGAGGTCGGCGGGGTGATGCGCAGCATCGTCACCCCGGAAGGCTACGTGCTCGACTGCGGCCCCAACACCGCCGCCACGAAGGACTCGCGCCTGTGGGCCGAGTTCGCCGACCTGGGGCTGGCGGCGCGACTGCTGCCCGCCGATCGCAAAGGCAAACGGCGCTACGTGCTGCTCAACGGCACGCCCGAGGAGATTCCCATGTCGCCGGTGGGCCTGGCGCACACGCCGTTGCTCTCCAGCGCAGCGAAGCTGCGGATCTTCCGCGAGCCGTTTATCCCCCGCGCCACCGGCGGCGATGAGAGCGTGGCGAGCTTCTTCGCCCGGCGGCTCGGCCCGGAGCCGGCGGCGCGCCTGGTCGATCCCTTTGTCGCAGGTGTCTATGCCGGCAACCCGGCGCAGATCTCGGTCAAAGCGGCGTTTCCTACCCTGTGGGAAGCCGAGCAGCGCGCCGGCAGCATCATCAAAGGCATGCTCAGCGGGCGCGAGAAACCCGCCCCCGGTGCACCGAAAGGTCCGAAGATGCGCAGCCTGACCTTCACTTTCCCCGGCGGCATCGCCGAGTGGCCGCGGGCCATCGCCGCGGCCCTGGGGCCGCGACGGGTCTGGTGCAACACCCGGGCCACCGCGGTACGCCCCGACGGGGCCCTCTGGCAGGTCACCGTCGAGCGCGACCGACTGCCCGAGACGCTAGAGGCCCGGGCGGTGATCCTGGCCCTGCCGGCCTACGCCGCCGCCGGGCTGGTTGAGGAACTGGACGCGCGGGCGGCGGCGGCGCTGCGCGGCATTCCTTATGCCCCGGTCTCGGTGGTGCAACTGGGCTACCGCCGCGAGCAGGTGCAGCATCCCCTCGATGGCTTCGGCGTGCTGGCCCCCTCTTCGGAGCGGCGGCGCTTCCTGGGCATCCTCTGGTCCTCGTCGCTGTTCGCCGGGCGCGCTCCAGTGGGACGGGTGCTGACCACGACACTGATGGGCGGCGCTCTGGCCCCCGAACTGGCCCTGCAAAGCGACGCCGACCTGATTGCTACCGCCGTGGCCGAGAATGCCGCCGTGCTTGGCGCCACTGGCGAGCCGGAACTGGCCCACGCCACCCGCTGGGAACGGGCCATTGCCCAGTACACCTTCGGTCACGACACGCGCATCGCCGAACTCGAACGTCTGGAACGCGAGCAGCCAGGTCTGGCGTTCCTGGGAAGTTACCGTGGCGGGGTGGGCGTGCCGAAGTGCTGGCACAACGGCGTGGCCCTGGCCGACAGGATGGGCGATCGACTCGCCGGGCGTACCGAGACCGTGGCGGCGAATTGAATGATGTACCGGGAGGGCGCGCAGCCCTCCCGGAGCCTCACCGCCGGCAGGGGCGTGGGGAAACCAGGTTCACCTCAGGAGCGCGCGATGACCTTGTTCAAGAACTTCCGGCTTGGCCTGATCCATATGGCCGTGGCGGTCAGTCTGGTCCCGATCACCAGTGTTCTGAACCGGGTGATGATCCACGAACTGGGCATCCTGGCGACCATTGTGGCCGGGCTGATCATTCTTCCTCACCTGCTGTCGCCGATGCAGATGGTGATCGGGCAGTTCTCCGACGCTCATCCGCTGTGGGGCTACCGGCGCACGCCCTACATCGCCGCAGGGTTGCTGCTGTGCGTGGGCGGCTCGATGCTCACCCCCCTTGCCGCGCTGGCGATGGACGCCAACTTCTGGCCGGGGCTGGCCTTTGCCTTCGTCGCCTTTCTGATCTGGGGCATCGGCTACAACCTGGCCGTGGTCTCCTACCTCTCCCTTGCCAGCGATATGTCGAACGAGGAGCAACGTTCCCGAACCATTGCGGTAATGTGGTTCATGATGATCACCGCGGTGATTGCCACGGCGATCATCACCGGGCGGGCACTGGAGCACTACGACCCCGAACTGCTGGTGCGCGTCTTCTCTGGCGCCGGCAGCATTGCCCTGACCCTGGGCTTCCTGGGGCTGATCGGTCTGGAGCCGCGCGGGCAGGTGGCCCGCACGGGCGAGCGCCACGGTGCGCGCGAGGCGATCGGCGCGGTGGTGAGTAACCCTCAGGCACGGGCCTTCTTCGTCTACCTGACCCTGCTGCTGGCGGCCATTCTCGGCCAGGACGTGTTGCTGGAGCCGTTTGGCGCCAAAGCCTTCGGCATGAGTGTGCGCCAGACGACCCAGTTGACCGCGGTGTGGGGCGGGGCGACGTTGCTGGCCCTGTTGCTCTACGGCTTCGTGTTGAGCCGCTTCCTCAGCAAGAAAGCCGGGGCCACGCTGGGGGCCTCGCTGGCGGCGCTGGGCTTCTTCACCATCACCCTGAGCGGCATGCTGCATGTCGAGGCCCTCTTCGTGCCGGGGATCGCCATTCTGGGCTTCGGCACGGGTATTGCTACCACCACCAATCTGGCGCTGATGCTCGACATGACCACTCCCACCAACGCCGGCCTGTTTATCGGCGCCTGGGGCATGGCCGATGCCGCAGCGCGGGGAATGGGCAACTTCCTGGCCAGCGTGGTGCGCGACATTGCCACCGCCATCCTCGCCAATCCCGTCGCCGGGTACGGCGTGGTCTTCCTGCTCGAAGGGCTGATCCTCTGTCTCACCCTCGTGCTGCTGCGCCAGATTGATCCCGCCGCCTTCCGCGGCGAGCAGGAGGTCTCGCTGTCCGAACTGATCGCCGTTGCCGGGGATGCCTAGAGCCATGACCGGAATGCTTGATCCGCTGAGGACCCTGCGCCGTGTGGCTCGCTGCGCGCACGCCGCCATCGTTGCGGGTCAATCGTTTCGGGAAATGCTAGAGCGCGATTGCTGATTGCGGACTGGTAGATCGCCGATTGGGTAGGGCGCATCTGGAGCGGTGGCGCAAGCGGGAGGAGTGATCGCCGCGAGAGGCGCCTGATGACCGATGTTCTGGCAGGGGTAAAGCGATGCATAACGCGACCGAACGCAACGACCAGGCCGAGAAGCTGAATCTGCCGCGAACCTTCAAGATCGGTTCGTTCCACGTCGGCTCCGCCTTTTCCGACATGCTGACCTCGGCCGTCTGGAACCGGGTGTTGATCAGCGATCTGGGGGTGCTCGCCACGCCGGTGGCCCTGCTGTCGGCGTTGCGCTACCTGCTGGCGCCGCTCAGCATCTGGGCCGGCAACCGCTCCGACAGCCATCCCCTCTTCGGGCGCCACCGGACGCCGTACATCTGGAGCGGACGGGGCCTGATGGTGGTTGGCCTGCTGCTCACGCCCCTGGCTACCCTGCAGATTGCCGAAGACGCGGCCTCGCTCGGGGGTTGGGTCCTGGCCACGCTGGCCTTTCTCATCTACGGCATCGGCACGCTGATCTCGGGCAGCCCGTTCATGGCGCTGATCCGTGATCGCACCCCGCCGAGCAAGCGCGGCCAGGCCTTGAGCATCGCCCAGATTATGCTCCTGGTGGCTTCGGTGATCGTGCCGGGGATCTACGCCGTGGTGATGAAGCACTACAGCCCCGAGGCCTTCTTCCGCACCGTGCTGATCGGGGTTGGGCTGGCCATCCCCTTCTGGTTCTTCTCGGTGCTGGGCGAGGATCGACGCGGCGCCGCTGCGACCGCGACACCGGAGGGCGGGCCGGCCATCGGCTTCCTGCCCCTGCTGCGGATGATCTGGGCCGATCCGCGACCGCGCGCCTTCTTCTTGCTGCTGGCGCTCGGCTCGATCTGCGCCTTCGCCCAGGATGCCATCCTGGAGCCCTTCGGCGGCGATGTCTTTGGTCTCGACGTGGGCGCGACGACGCGCTTCAATGCCTTCTGGGGGCTGGGGGTGCTGATCAGCATGATCACCGCCACCGTGCTTACCCGGCGGCGCGCCCCGCACGAACAAACCCCTACGGCGCGGCTCGGTCTGCTCCTCACCGCGCTGCCGCTGGCGCTCATCGGGGTGGTGGGGTTCTTCAAGCTGCAGGCCCTGCTCATCCCCGCCATCTTCCTTTTCGGCGTGGGCTTTGGCGTTTACACCGTCGGGGCGATCGGGCTGCTGATGGCCATGACCACCGATCGCCACGCCGGGGCCTATCTGGGTCTCTGGACGGTGGCGCAACTCGTCTTCCGCGGCGTTGGCGTGGCCCTCGGCGGGGTGCTGCGCGACGTCGTGCTCTGGATGACCGGAACGCCTTCTATCGCCTACGGCAGCGTATTCGTGCTGTCGGCCTTCGGTTTGCTCGTCTGTGTCGGTATTCTGGCTCGCGTAGATGCGCCTGGCTTTGTGGCGGGACGCGCGCCTGCCTCCGCCTCAGCGCTGGCTATGGCCGACGTCTGACGCTATTGCCTCCGGGGCGCGCCCTTCGCCAGGCTGAGGGCGCGCCCACGGTTGATCGCGGCCCGTGTAAGCGTGATTTTCTTCACGAACGTGAACGCGACGCAGAACGGGGTCTCGCCCGCGATGATGAGGGCGGGGTTCCGCAAGCACAGGAACTCTGGTCTCAGGATTTGGGGGTCGAGCATGAAGCTCCTTCTCGCCGGCCTCGATCACACCACCGCGCCGGTGGAGATCCGCGAGCGGCTGGCGTTTTCCGCCACTGACATCACCGCCGCTCTGACACGACTCACCGGTAAGAGTGGTGACGCTCCGCCGCTCCTGGCCGAGGCGGCCATCCTTTCGACATGTAACCGCGTGGAGATCTACGGCGTGACCCACGCGGGCAGTACAGCGCAGAGTCTCGTAAGTTTTCTGGCCGAGTTTCATGGTCTCGAGGAGCGTGAATTCGCCCATACGCTGTACTTCTACAGCGGCGAGGATGTGGCGCGCCATCTGTGCGCTACGGCCTCGGGGTTGCGCTCGCTGGTCCTCGGCGAGGCGCAGATCCAGGGACAGGTGCGCACTTCGTACGAGCAGGCCCAGGCCGCCGGCACGGTCGGTCCGGTTCTGCACCGCCTGTTCCAGCACGCCCTGGTGGCCGGCAAGCGCGCTCGTTCAGAGACGGCCCTGGGGCAGGGCGCGGCGAGTATTTCGCAGGCCGGCGTGGAACTGGCCCGGCAGCGCCTCGGTGAGTTGAAGGGCCGCGCGGTGCTGCTCGTCGGCGGCGGCGAGGTGAGTGAACTGGCCGCCCAGAACCTGCTCGCCAACGGCGCCGACCGGCTGATGATCGTCAACCGCACCACCGCGCGCGCCCGCGAACTGGCCGAGCGCTACGGCGCGACCGCCTACGGTCTGGAGGATCTGCCCGCGGTGCTGCCGCGCGCCGATATCGTCATCAGTTCTACTGCCGCCCCCGTGCCGATCATCTACCGCGAGCACATCTGTGATGCCCTGGCGGTCAAGACCCTCTCTTGCGCGGTGAATGGCGCCGCGCCCTGCCCCGAGATGCTGCTGATCGATCTGGCGGTGCCCCGCGACATCCATCCCGATGTCGCCAGCGTGCCCGGGGCCTACGTCTACACCGTTGATGACCTCCAGGACGTGGTGCGGGCCACTCTGGGCCAGCGCGCCCAGGCCGCCCAGCGGGCCGAGGAGATCATCCTCGAAGAGATGCGCGCCTTTCAGGCCTGGGTCCGCACCCAGGAGGCGGTGCCCGCACTGACGATGCTCCGCGAGCACGCCGAGTCGCTCCGCAATGCCGAGTTGGAACGGGCCCTCCGTCGCCTGGCCGATCTCTCACCCGAACAACGCACGGTGATCGAGGCCCTTACCCGTAGCATTGTGAACAAACTGCTGCACATGCCCACCCGCCGCCTGCGTGATGCCGCCGCCGAGGGTGACGGAATGCGCTACGCGGCTATGGTGCGCGATCTGTTCAATCTGGAGCCTTCGACGGCGGATCGCTGACCGGCGGACGACGCGCCATGATTTGCGCCCTGCTCTGGCGGCCATGCGAAGTACGGTGGAGAGTATATGCTCAAACGCATCCTCGGGACGCGGGGCTCACGTCTGGCCCTGGCCCAGTCAACCCTGATCGCCGATGCCCTGCGCGCCGCGCACCCCGGTCTTGCGGTGGAGTTGCGCGTGATTACTACCCGCGGCGACCGCATCCTCGATGTCGCCCTCTCCGCCGTTGGTGACAAGGGGCTGTTCGTGAAGGAACTCGAGCAGGCGCTCCTGGCCGAAGAGGTGGACTTCTGCGTCCACAGTTGCAAGGATCTGCCCTCGATCGTTCCCGAGGGTCTGACCCTCGCCGCGTTCCCCGCACGGGTCGATCCGCGCGACATGCTGGTGCTGCGGGCGGAAACACCCGCGGCGGGCCAGGCCACCCTCGAAGCCCTGCCGCGCGGCGGGGTGGTGGGCACCAGTTCGCTGCGGCGCGCCTGCCAGATCCGCGCCCTGCGGCCCGACCTGGAACTGCGTGACGTGCGGGGCAATGTGGATACCCGCCTGCGCAAACTGGCCGAGGGGCAGTACGATGCCCTCGTGCTGGCCACGGCGGGCCTGGAGCGCCTGGGCCTGTTCGATGCTGATGGGCGCCTGCGGAGCGACGGCGCAGCCTTCGTGGCCGCGCCGGTTCCCGCCGAAACCATGCTGCCCGCTGTGGCCCAGGGCATCCTGGCCATCGAGTGCCGCGCCGATGATGCCGAGACGCTGGCCCTGCTCGCACCCCTCGATCACGCCCCCAGCCGCGCCGCCGCTCTGGCCGAACGGGCCTTCCTGCGGCGCCTGGAGGGCGGCTGCCAGGTGCCCATTGCGGCCTATGCCACCCTTGACGTGCCGGATCGCCTGCGCCTGCGCGGTCTCGTTGGCTCCCTCGATGGAACGATGGTCGTTCGCGGCGAGCGATCTGGCCCGGTTGAGACCGCCGAGAGCCTGGGGACGGTCCTCGCCGAAGCCTTGCTGGAGCAGGGCGCCGCCGAGGTGCTGACGGCGTTGACGGGTAGAGGCGGGGATTTGTAGAGGTGTGCAGGTGTGGAGCTGGAGAGGAAGAGACAATTCCACACCTCCGTACCTCCGCACTCCCCGGCGGAGCCACATATGTCTGACACGGAGCGCCGACAATCCGACCACCTACCTCTGGCGAGGCTGCGGGTGCTGGTACCGCGCGCCGCCGGGCGCGGCGATGAACTGGCGGCGCGCCTGGCAGCCCTCGGCGCGACGCCGTTGCTGCGCCCGACGATTGCCTACGCCCCACCCGAGGACCAGGCGGCCCTGGCCGAGGCCATGAGCCGGCTGGAGGCGGGGATGTACGAGTGGCTGCTGCTGACGAGCGTTACCGCGGTCGAAGTGGTGGCCGAGGCCCTGGGCGAACGGGCGCCGCTGCTGGCCCATCGCGTGTCGCTGAAGATCGGCGCGGTTGGCCCGGCCACCGCCGCCGCCTGCCGTGAACTGCTGGGCGCGGAACCTGCGGCCGTACCCGAACGTTTCCTTGGCTCCGAACTGGTCGCCGCCATGGGCGAAACGGCGGGGCGGCGCGTGCTGCTGCCTAATGCCGACATCGCCCGCCCGGAGTTGGAGGAGCGCCTGCGCGCCGCTGGCGCCCTGGTAGACCGGGTGGTGGCCTACCGGACTGTGCCGGCCCCCGGCGGCGAGGAACTGGCGGCCTGGCTCCGCGATGGCGCGATTGATGTGCTGCTCTTCACCAGCGGTTCCACCGCCCGCTCCTTTGCACAGCAGGTGGGCGCCGCGGGCCTGGAGGCCGCCCGGCGCTGCCTGGTGGCCTGTATTGGCCCCTCGACGGCCGAAACCTGCCGCGAACTGGGCCTGCCGCCTGCCGTAGTTGCCGCCGTCTCGACCGAAGCCGGTCTGCTCGAGGCCCTGGTGGAGTATTACCGTTTGGAGAGACGCGGGGAGACGTAGCCTCCCCGCGTCCCTCAGCCGGTTGCAGGGGTGTGGGGAAACCTGGTTTCCCCACACCCCTACCGAATGAGTCGACGACGCAAAGGAGGAGCGCATGTCTGGGTTTCCTACCATTCGGCCGCGGCGGTTGCGCCGCACCGCCACGCTGCGGCGCATGGTGCGCGAGACGGCGCCGCGCGTTGACCAGTTGATCGCGCCACTGTTCATCCGCCATGGCAGCGGTGTTGTGCGGCCCATTGCTTCCATGCCCGGCCATGCGCAACTCTCCGTAGATATGGCCGTGCGCGAGGCCGAGTCGCTGGCCGAACTGGGCGTCCCCGCCGTGCTGCTCTTCGGCATTCCCGCCCATAAAGACGCCCTGGGCAGCGAGAACTTTGACCCCGATGGCATTGTGCCCCGGGCCGCCGCCGCAATCAAGCGCGCCGTTCCGGAGTTGATCGTCATCTCGGATATGTGTTGCTGTGAATATACCGATCATGGTCACTGCGGGATCATCAACGTTCCTCGCAGTAAGTATTACAACGAACGTCTGGCCGAGGGGTATCTGCTCAACGACCCTACCCTGGAGATCCTGGGCAAGGCCGCAGTCGTGCATGCTCAGGCCGGGGCCGACATCATCGCCCCCTCGGGCATGATTGACGGCATGGTGGCCCGCATTCGCACCGCGCTGGATCTGGCCGGCCTGCATGAGACGGCGATCATGAGTTATGCCGCCAAGTTTGCCTCGAGCTTCTACGGCCCCTTCCGCGATGCCGCCGAAAGCCCTCCCGGCTTCGGCGATCGCAGCGAGTACCAGATGGACCCGGCCAACCGCCGCGAGGCCATGCGCGAAGTGACCCTCGATGTCGAAGAGGGCGCCGATCTGCTGATGGTCAAACCGGCCCTGGCCTACCTCGACATCATCCGCCAGGTGCGCGACCGCTTCGAGTTGCCCCTGGCCGCCTACCAGGTGAGCGGCGAGTACAGCATGGTCAAGGCCGCCGCCGAGAAGGGCTGGATCGATGAGCGGCGCGTGGCCCTGGAGTCGCTGACCGCAATTGCCCGCGCCGGGGCCGACCTGATTATCACCTACTGGGCCAGAGATGCCGCGCGCTGGCTCCGCGGGTAAGGAGACCCCTATGACCAACCGTATTCTGGCCGCCTGCCGGCGCGAACCGACTGACCGCACCCCCATCTGGCTGATGCGCCAGGCGGGTCGCTATATGTCTGTGTATCGGGCCGTGCGCGAGCGCCACGGGTTCCTCGAAATGGTCAAGCGGCCCGAGGTGGCCGCCGAGGTGACCCTCCAGCCCATCGAGGCGTTCCACATGGACGCGGCGATTATCTTCGCCGATATTCTGCCGCCACTGGAGGGCATCGGCATTCAGCTCACCTTCGAGAAGGGCGAGGGGCCGGTCATCCACAATCCCATCCGCAGCCGCGCCGATATCGAGGCGCTGCGGCCCTACGTCGCCGAGGAGTCCTCGGAGTACACCCTGGAGGCGCTGCGCCTGGTGAAGCGGGCCTTGCCTCCCGATACGGCCCTCTACGGTTTCAGCGGGGCGCCGTTTACCCTGGCCAGTTACGCCATCGAGGGCGGGGGCAGCCGCGAGTACCGCCGCACCAAGGTGCTGATGTACAACGACCCGACCAGTTGGAACCTGCTGATGGAAAAACTGGCCGGCCTGGTGGCGGACTACCTGGCAGCCCAGGTGCGCGCCGGGGCCGATGTGGTGCAGATCTTCGACTCCTGGGCCGGCGCCCTGGCCCCCGATGATTTCCGCGAGTACGTACTGCCGCACCTCCAGCGGGCCATCGGTCAGTTCCGCGCCGCCTTTGCTCCCGGCCAGGCGCCCCCGGTGGTCTACTTCGGCACCGATCTGAATGGCATGCTGCCCCTGCTGCGCGAGACCGGGGCCGAGGTCATCGGCCTCGACTGGCGCATCCGCCTCGACGATGGCTGGGCCCGGCTCGGCCCCGGCGTGGCTGTGCAGGGGAACCTGGACCCCCTGGCGCTCCACGGCCCCTGGCCCGAGATCGAGCGCCGCGCGCGGGCCATCCTCGACCAGGCCGCGGGGCGCCCCGGCCATATCTTTAACCTCGGCCACGGCATCCTCACCGAAACCCCCGAGGACAACGTGCGCCGCCTGGTTGAGTTCGTCCAGGGGTATCGTGTATGAACCCTGGTCCTCTCCCGGCAGGAGAGGTTCGGAGGCGCTTCGCCCCACTGAACCTCTCCTCAGGCAGAGGCGTGGGGCGCCCGGTTGCCCTATCCTCCCGCAGGAGTTACACGGACAGGCTCGAAAAGCCACGGAGTGAACCATGAGCGATCGCTACGCCCGCTCGAAAGAACTCTACGCCGAGGCGGTCCGGCTGATCCCCGGCGGGGTCAACTCGCCGGTACGCGCCTTTCGCGGCGTCGGCGGCACGCCGCTGTTTATCGAACGCGGCCAGGGAGCCTATATCTGGGACGCCGACGGTAATGCCTATATTGACTACGTGCTCTCGTGGGGGCCGCTGCTCCTCGGCCACGCCCACCCGGCGGTGGTCGAGGCCGTACAGGCCCAGGTGGCGCGCGGCTCCAGCTTCGGCGCGCCCACCGAACTGGAGACGGCCCTGGCCCGCCGCGTGCTGGAACTGATGCCCGGGCTTGACCAGGTGCGCTTTGTCAACTCGGGCACCGAGGCGACCATGAGCGCCCTGCGCCTGGCGCGGGCCTACACCGGCCGCGACAAAATCGTCAAGTTCACCGGCTGCTACCACGGTCACGCTGATATGCTGCTGGTGCAGGCCGGCTCGGGCGTGGCCACCCTGGGCCTTCCCGACAGCCCCGGCGTTACCGCCAGCACCGCCGCCGACACCCTCACCGCCGAATACAACGACCTCGAGGCGGTTCGGAACCTCTTCGCCGTCTACGGCGGGCAGATTGCCGCAGTGATCGTCGAGCCGATCGCCGCCAATATGGGCTTTGTGCTCCCCGAGCCGGGGTTCCTCGAGGGGCTGCGGGCGCTGACCCGCGAGCACGGGGCCTTGCTGATCCTCGATGAAGTGATGACCGGCTTCCGGGTCGCCCCCGGCGGCGCCCAGGGCCTGTGGGGCATTGACCCGGATCTGACCTGCCTTGGCAAGGTCATCGGCGGCGGCCTGCCCGTGGGCGCCTACGCCGGCAAGGCGCCGATCATGCAGATGGTCGCGCCCGCCGGGCCAATGTACCAGGCCGGCACCCTCTCGGGCAACCCCCTGGCCATGGCCGCGGGCCTGGCAACGCTCAACACCGCTTTCACCCCGGAGCAGGGCGTGACACCCTTCGACCGCGCCGCTGCCTGCGCCGCCGAACTGGCCGCCGGGTTGCGCGTCCTGGCCGAGGAATGCGGCGTTCCGCTCCAGGTGGGCCAGGTCGGTACGATGTTCGGGTTCTACTTCTTGAAGGAGGCCGGCGCTCGCGTCACCAACTGGGCCGAGGCCAGACGTCTGGTGGACCCACAGCGGTACGGGCGCTTCTTCTGGGCCATGTGCGAGCGGGGGGTCTACCTGGCGCCGTCGCAGTTTGAAGCCGGCTTCCTCAGCGCCGCCCACGGCCCCGATGCGGTCGAGCGCACCCTGGCCGCCGCGCGCGAGGCGCTGGGGTAATGTCGGGTCAACCCGGTTGCTCCAACCTCACAATGTATCGAGGGAGAGGCTTTCCCCACTTTTTCGGCAGGGGCCTGGGGAAACCCGGTTTCCCCACCCTGTCAGCACGACAGAGCAACGGAGAGGAATGCCAATGACCCTGACCGACACCCGTGAACTGGTCCACGAGATTATGCGCGAGGCGCAGGCGGCCCTGATCGCCGGCTTTGAAGACGTGGAGCGCGAGGGCGCGCCCTATGCCGGCCTGCCGCCCGGCCGGTTCGATGGAGCGACCTGGGAGCGCCCCGGCGGGGGTGGGGGCATGGCCCGCGTGCTCACCGAGGGCGCGGTCTTCGAGCGCGCCGGGGTGAACGTCTCTGCCGTCCACGGGGCCGAGACACCGTCCAGCATCTACCAGGAAAAGCCTGGCACGCGGGGACATCCCTACTTCGCCACCGGCGTTTCCATGGTGCTGCACCCGCGCAACCCCTACGTGCCCGCCTTCCATGCCAACTTTCGCTACTTTGAGGCCGGGACGGAACGCTGGTTCGGCGGCGGCATGGACCTGACGCCCTCCTACGGCTTCGAGGAGGATGCGCGCCACTTCCACACCACCCTCAAGGCCTATGTCGAGCGGCACGGCGTGGTGGATTACCCGACGGTGAAGGACTGGTGCGACCGCTACTTCTACCTGCCCCATCGCAGAGAGATGCGCGGCATCGGCGGGATCTTCTTCGACGACCTGAGCCTCCCCGGCGAGGAGGGCTTCGACCGGGCGCTGGCCTTCGTCCGTGAGGGCGCCGCCACCATTCTGGCCGCCTACCTGCCCCTGGTGCGCCGCCGCTTCGGAACCCCCTACGGCGAGCGCGAACGCCGCTGGCAACTCTACCGGCGCGGTCGCTACGTTGAGTTCAACCTGGTGCTCGACCGCGGCACCCGCTTTGGTCTGCAAACCGACGGCAACATCGAGGCCATCCTGATGTCACTGCCCCCGCTGGCCCGCTGGGAGTTCCAGTACACGCCCGAACCCGGCTCGCCCGAGGCCGAAATGGCCCGCTTCCTGGTTCCCCGCGACTGGGCCGTGTAGTCTTGCACACCTTATGCACAAAAAATGTTTATATAACACGATCTTTCATAAAGTGTTATAATGCGGGAAACGCCGTGACCCGGTGTGCGACGTACCGGCCTTCCCCAAGGGAGAGAGCTATGCCCCCGAAGGCATCCTTTACACGCGAAGACGGTCTGTACCATTCGTTCTGCGGGCTGGTGAGCGTCGGCTGGCTCTACCAGAAGATCAAGGACAGCTTCTTCCTGATCCTCGGCACCCACACCTGCGCCCATTTGCTCCAGAACACCCTCGGCGTGATGATCTTCGCCCGGCCCCGCTTCGCCGTCTCGCTGCTCGAGGAAGGCGATCTGAGTTCGGCCCAGCCGCACATCGCCGATCAAATCGAGGAGATCAAACGCGAACACCGGCCCTCGGTGATCTTTCTGCTCTCGTCATGCACGCCCGAGGTGATGAAGGTGGAGTTCGAGGGTCTGGCCCATTCGGTGAGTACGCCGGAGGTGCCGGTGCTGTTCGTGCCGGCCTCCGGGCTGGATTACACCTTCGCCCAGAGCGAGGATTCGGTGCTGCAGGCGCTGCTGCCCTTCTGCCCGGTGGCCCCCCCCGATGACCGGCGCGTGGTCTTCCTTGGCTCGGTCAACGACGCCATCGCCGACGATTTTGCCCTCGAGGCCGCCCGTCTCGGCATTCCTGTGGCCGGGTTCCTGCCCGCCAACCATTTCCACGAGCTGCCGCCGATCGGCCCGGGCACGGTGATCGCCCCGCTCCAGCCCTTCCTGCCCAGAGTCGCCAACCAGATTGTCAATGAGCGCGAGTGTACCTTGCTCTCCTCGCTCTTCCCCTTCGGCCCCGACGGCTGCCGCGCCTTCTGGGAGGATCTGGCCGCCGAGTTCGGCCTCCAGGTCGATCTCTCGGAGCGCGAGGCCCGGGCCTGGGAACGCATCAAGCACCATACTGACCTGCTGCGCGGCAAGAAGGTCTTCTTCGCCGCTGATACGCTCCTCGAACTGCCCCTGGCGCGCTTTCTGCGCGCTGCCGGGGCCGAGGTGCTGGAGTGCTCCACTCCCTACATTAACCGGCGCTTCCACAGCCGCGAGTTGCAGGCCCTGGAGGGGGTGCGCCTGGTTGAACAGGCCAATTTCGAGCGCCAGCTCCGCTCCATCGCCGAGGAACGGCCCGATCTGGTCATCTCCAACATCATTACCGCCAACCCGTTGATCGGGCGCGGCGTGGTCGCCAAGTGGGGCACCGAGTTTATCTTCTCGCCCATCCACGGGTGGGCCGGCGTCAATACCCTCGCCAGCCTGTGCACCCGCGCCCTGCGCCGCCACGCCCAGCTTGACCCTCTGGGCCTCGATCCGGTCTGGACCGCCGGGGTGATGCCCAGTCTGCCAGGCGAGGTGATCCCGCTCACGCGGAGTTGATCGCGCTGAAAGGATGAGCGATGCGACTAGCCTACTGGATGTACGAGGGTACCGCCCACCACGGCGTTGGCCGGATCGCCAACTCGATGCGCGGCGTCCACGCCGTCTTCCATGCACCCCAGGGCGATGATTATGTGACGACGATTTTCACCATGCTGGAGCGTACCCCCGGCTTCCCCGCCATGACCACCAGCGTGGTGAGCGGCACCGATCTGGCCCGAGGCGCCATTCGCCTCCCCGAAACCCTCAGGCAGGTCGAGGCCAGCAAGCACCCCGACCTGATCGTGGTGGTGGCCTCGTGCTCCACCATTCTGCTCCAGGAGAACCTGGAGATCGCGGCCCGCTCGTCGGGCGTCGGCTGTGATGTGATGGTCTTTGACGCCAATCCCTACCGCATGGCCGAGACCCGCGCCGCCGATGGGCTGTTTACCGAACTGGTGCGACGTTACGCCGCGCCCCAGACGCCCACACCCCGCCCCAGCGTCAATATCCTCGGCCCCTCCTCGCTCGGCTTCCACGCCCGTCACGACCTGATTGCCCTGCGGCGCATGCTGCGGGTGCTCGGCGTGGACGTCAATGTTGTCGCGCCCTGGGGCGCTTCGCTTGACGATCTGCGGCGCCTCCCCGCCGCCTGGGTGACCATCGCACCCTACCGCGAGCTGGGCCGCCTGGCGGCCGAACATTTACAGACCCGGTTTGGCGTGCCTGCCCTGTGCGAGGCGCCCATCGGCGTGCAGCCCACCCTGCGCTGGCTCAATGCCCTGGTGGAACACCTCAATCAGGTCGGCGCCCGCGCCGCCGGGCCCGCCTTCGCGCCGCTCACGCTGCCGCCCCTCACCGCCTTCTCCCTCGATGGTATGTCCGCGCCCTCCAACGTGCCCTGGTTTGCCCGCACCGCCGATATGGAGAGTTTCTCCGGCAAGACCGCCTTTGTCTTCGGCGATGCTACCCATACCGTCGGCGTGGTCAGGTTCCTGGCTGATGAACTGGGGATGCCCATCGTGGGCGCGGGCACATATTTGCTCAAGGAAGCCGATTGGGTGCGCGAACAGCTCCAGGGCTACGTCACTGATGAGCAGTTCCTGGCCACCGACGAGTTCCAGCAGGTGGCCGCTCGCCTGGCCGACCTGCGCCCCGAACTGGTCTGCGGTACGCAGATGGAACGCCATACCGCCCGCCGCTATGGCCTGAACTGTATGGTGGTTGCGCCACCCACGCACATCGAGAACCACCTGCTGGCCTACCGTCCCTTCCTCGGCTTCGACGGCGCCGATGTGATCGCCGATGAGGTCTATACCACCTGCACCCTGGGTATGGAGAAGCACCTGATCGATCTTTTCGGCGACGCCGGTCTGGAGGATACGGAGGAGAAGTCACCCGCCGGCAACGGCGCGCCGACGCCGCCCGTCGAAGTTGCCGAACCTGTGACCCGGGCCGCGCCAGCCCTCGCCGCCGCCAATGGCGGTGCGGTGGCCGCCGCCCCCGCGCCCGTCCCGACCGTCGTGACCCCTGTCTGGACCCACGAGGCCGAGGCGATGCTGAAGAAGGTGCCCTTCTTCGTGCGGGGCCGGGTGCGCGCCAATGTCGAGAAGTACGCCCGGGAGCGCGGTCACGCTGAGATTACCGCCGACGTGCTGCTCTCTGCCAGGGAGGCGCTGGGAGCGTAGAACGTGTCTTACACCCGTTTGACAATCCAGTCCTCATCTCCCCGAATCCTCCAGTTCTATGGACGGGTGGTGTGGAGATGTCCTTGCACAACGCTACATCTTCACAGCTCCACAGTTCCACACCTCCACAGCCCTGTAGACCAGCGGTTAATACAGAGAGAGACATATGGCCACCACATCCGCCCGACCGCTGCACGAAATCACCCTGCTCAGTCAGGCCGAGCGTTTCAAGGGTCGCCCGAAGCTCTGCTCTGACTGTGGTGTGTGCGGCGGCGAGTTGCGCCCGGCAATGGCGCGCTCCTGCGTCTTTGTCCACAACCAGCACGAGGCGCTCGAATTGCGCCTCCACGGTCGGAACCGGCGCGATGGCGACGAGTTGCTGTTCGGCATCTACCGGGCCATCCACGTCATTCGTCTGCGCCCGGTCAACCTCGAGGCCCAGTGGAGCGGCGTGGTGACCGCCCTGGGCGCGCTGCTGCTCGAGCGGGGCCTGGTGGACGGTGTCATTACTACCCGGGCCGTGCCGGGCACCCGCTGGGCGCCCCTGCCCTTCCTGGCCCGCACCCCTGCCGAGGTGATCGCCTCTGCCGGCAACAAGCCCTGCCTCTCGCCGAACCTGGAAGTGCTCGACGAGGTGCGCGCCTGCGGTCTCAAGCGCCTGGCCTTCATCGGCACCGGCTGCCAGGTGCATGCCCTGCGGGCGCTCGAGGAGGAACTGGGCCTCGAACGGCTCTACGTCATTGGCATCCCCTGTACCGACAACACCGCCTACCCCGATCTCATGCGCTTCCTCAGGCTCGTCTCGAAGTCGCCGGAGACGGTCGTCCACCACGAATTCATGCAGGATTTCCGCATCCACCTGCGCCACGAGGACGGGCATGTCGAGAAGGTTAATTTCGTTGATCTGGACGTGGCGAAGCTCGGCGGGGAGCGGGGTATCTTCCCCGCCGCCTGTCTGAGTTGCTTCGACTACCAGAACGGCCTGTCGGATCTGACCATCGGCTACATGGGCGCGCCGCTGCCGCCCGAGGAACGCTGGCAGTGGACCCTGGTGCGCACCGAGCGGGGCGAGGAACTCTTCAACCTGATCCGCCCCTACCTGGACCTGGGTCAGCCTACCCAGGGCGGCAACCGCCGCCCAGGGATGCGCGCCTACGTGCGCATGCTGCGCCGCCCGCCCCGACGCCCGCCCGCGCCGGTGCGCAAGTTCGTCGCCTGGATGCAGCGGTCCAGAGGGACCAGAGGTCTGGAGTTCGCCCGCGGGGTGGTCGAGATGAAACTGCTGCGGAACCTGGTCTACGTGCGTGACCAGCATGCGCGGCTGGAGCGTCGCATTGTCCCGAGCTACGTCTATCGCGCCCTGGCCGGCATCGCCGATGTGTATGAGGAGGAGTTTGGAATCCCCCTGAACCCGGCATAGAGCCAGAGGGCGGGGAACGCAAGGTTCCCTACCCTGAAGTCCCGTTCGTGTGCGACGCGCCACGGAAATCCTGCGGGGCCACGGCCTCCCGCAATCCCGCCGAGAAGAAGCGTCGTCGGCAATGAGAGCAGCCAGGGAGAAAAGGAGAGCACGAGAATGAGCCTGATCCTCGCGGTCTACGGTAAGGGCGGTATCGGCAAATCAACCACCAGCGCCAACCTTTCCGCGGCCATGGCCCTCAAGGGCGCCAAAGTGCTGCAGATCGGCTGCGACCCGAAGCACGACAGCACCTTCCCCCTCACCGGGTTGCTCCAGCCCACAGTGATCGATGTGCTCGAAGAGGTGGACTTCCACGTGGAGGATGTGGCCCGCGAGGACGTCATCCACACCGGCTTCGCCGGTGTGGATACGCTGGAGTCCGGCGGCCCGCCCGCCGGCTCGGGCTGCGGCGGCTACGTCGTCGGCGAGACAGTGAAGCTGCTGAAGGAGTTTGGCCTGTACCACAAGTACGATGTGATCGTCTTTGACGTGCTGGGTGACGTGGTCTGCGGCGGCTTCTCCGCCCCGCTCAACTATGCCGACTACGGGCTGATCGTTGCCTGCAACGACTTCGACAGCATCTTTGCCGCCAACCGCCTCTGCCTGGCCATCGCCCAGAAGAGCCAGCGCCACAAGGTGAGAATGGCCGGGGTGATCGCCAACCGGGTTGACCCGGAGTTCGGCGGAACCGAGTTGCTCGAACAGTTCGTCGAAACTGTCGGCACAAGGATCATCGGGCGCGTGCCTTACCACGATCTGATCCGCCGTTCCCGCCTTGCCGGTAAGACCCTCTTCGAGATGGAGGGCGAGGGCAAAGAAGAGTGCGTCAGGCCCTTCTACGCCATGGCCGAGTACCTGCTCGGCCAGCCCGAGGCCACCATCCCCAATCCGCTCCACGATCGCGCGATCTTCGACGCGGTCGGCGGTTGGAAGTAGCCTGGATTCCCCATATTTTTATGCAAGTATACCGGCGGAACGCGCCCTGCAACAGGCTGAGGGTGCGTTTCGCTGTTAACGTGGTAGGACGACTAAAGTCGTTATTACGTGGTTTTTTGCGTGGCAGTGTTTTTTTTCTTAAGGTCCATTGTAACGACAGCAGTCATCCCCTCTGCGTGCTCTGTGGTAGATCCGAGCACGTGCCGCTTAGCCGGTTAAACTCGTGTTGACGCCCGACTCGCGGCTGGACTATAATACCTCCGTTATACGGGCGGAAGCTCCGCCAGGGAAAGGGTGCGGCGCGAACCGTCAACCCGCCCTAACCAGATTGTCAAGCTAATGAACACTCTCGCGGAGAACATCACATGAGCAGCGTTTCGGGGCAGCGGGGGCGCAAAGTAACTGCGCGCAAGCAGAATCCTCTGACTATCTTCTACCTCGTTGTTGGCGCCATCGCGCTGATCGGGATAGCCGGTCTCGCCACCTGGTTCTTGCGTAGCCGCGCCAACCCGCCAGTTGCCGCGCCATCCGTTCCAGTGGGCCAGACGGACGAGGGCTTCTGGTATAAGGGTAACCCCGATGCGCCGGTGACCGTGACCGAATACGCCGATTATCAGTGCCCTGCCTGCGCCTACTACGATCGCAACATGGCCCCGATCATCTCCCGCGACTACCTCGAGACCGGCAAGGTCAAGTTCGTGTACCACGAACTGACCCTCGACAGCCACCGGCATGCCGTGGCCGCCGCCGCCGCCGCCCGCTGCGCCGGTGAGCAGGGCAAGTTCTGGCAGATGCATGATATGCTCTACCTCAACCAGCAGCAGTGGTCGCCCCTGAACAATGTACAAAACGTCTTTAGCGGCTACGCCGGGCAGTTGGGCCTCGACCGCGCTGCCTTCGACGCCTGTATGAGCAACGGCGCCCAGGCTCAGGCTGTCACTGCTGCAACCGAGGCGGCCTTCGCCGCTGGCGTGAATGCGACGCCGAGCTTCAATGTTAACGGCCAGATCGTGGATATGCGCCAGCTTCCTGGCGCTATCGAGGCGGCCCTGCGAGCGGCCAGCCAGTAACCGCCAATTGACAGGCCGTATCCGCGCCGCTATAATGCCGCAGTTCTTGCCACAGCAGCGCAGAAATCAGGTGCCTCGTGCGTAACCGGGAACTTATCTCGCTCATCCTCATCGCGGTCGTGACAGTCCTGGCCCTCTGGATCAACCTGGTCCCCAGCCAGACGTTCCTGGGCCGCGATGTCAGCTTCCGCCTCGGTCTCGACCTTCAGGGCGGCATCCAGGTGTTGCTGCGCTCGACCGACCCCGAAACCACCCCCGAGGAGATGGAAACTGCCCGCCGGGTGATCGAACGGCGCGTTAACGCCCTCGGCGTCGGCGAAACGGTGGTCCAGCTCGCCGGGAACGACCGCTTGATCGTCGAACTGCCCGGCGTGGAGAACCCTGAACAGGCTATTGACACCCTGCGCGGCACCGGGCGGCTCGAGTTCATCGACTCGCAGGGCCAGTTCCTGGCCCCCGGCATCGTTGTTCGCACCAGCAACAGCCCCGATCCGCCCCAGTTGAGTGCCACCGAGGGTGTGACCGAAACCGTCGATCCTGCCACCCTCGGCCCGATCTACCAGAGTATCACCGATGGCGCCGACCTCGATACCAGTTCGGTCCAGCCGACCATTTCGCAGACCGGCGTTGCCAGCCGGCCCGCCGTGTCATTCACCTTCCGCGGCGAATCGGCTACGCGCCTGGCCCGATTCACCGCCAGTAACATCGGCCAGCCGATGTGCATCGTCCTCGACAACCGCATCGTCAGTTGTCCTGTGGTTGACGCCGCGCTGACCGATGGCTCCGGGGTGATTACCACCAACAGCGTTGAGGATCGCGACGCCATCCTCAACCAGTTGAAGTATGGCGCGCTCCCCGTTCCCCTGGTCGTGGAAACCACGCGCTCGATTACCGCCACCCTGGGTCAGGAGTCGGTCCAGGCCAGTATCGTTGCCGGCACGGTGGGTCTGGTCGTGGTGGCGCTGTTCATGATCCTGTTCTACCGCTTTCCCGGCGTGCTGGCGACCCTCGCGCTGGTCATTTACACCTTGATCAGCTTCGCGATCTACCGCTTCGTGCCCATTACACTGACCCTGCCCGGCATCGCCGGCTTCGTACTCTCGATTGGTCTCGCGGTGGACGCGAACGTGCTGATCTTCGCCCGTCTGCGCGAGGAGTATCGGCATGGCCGCGACATCCGCAGTGCGCTGGAACTCGGCTTCGAGGAGTCCTGGCCCGCCATTCGCGACTCGAGCGTTTCGACCTTGATCACCTGCGCGGTGCTCTTCGTCTTCGGCAGCAACTTCGGGGTGAGCATCATTCAGGGCTTTGCGCTGACCCTGGGCCTGGGCGTGCTGATCAGTCTCTTCACGGCGGTGGTGGTAACGCGCACCTTCCTGCGTCTGGCCGCGCCACTGTTCCGCGAGGACCGGGCCTGGCTCTTCGGAATCGATCGCCGCGAGTCGCTGGCAGCGCCGCCCGCCGGCCCCAGGGTGGTGTAGGACGGTTATGGAAAAACTTGTCGCCCGGCGTTACTGGTGGTTCCTCTTCTCCCTGCTGATGATCCTGCCGGGGATGTACTTTATGCTCCTGCACCCCCTGGTCACCACAGGGAAGTTCGCCCTTGGCCTGCGCCCGAGCATTGATTTTAGCGGCGGCGCCCTGTGGGAGTTACGTTTCGCCGATAAGGCCCCCGGCGAGATCAGCGACGAGGCCGTGGCGGCGGTCTTTGCCGCTCAGGGCTTCGATAACGCCCAGGTGCGCATGAGCCAGATCGAACTCGATGGCCGCCAGGTGGCCGATGCGATTGTGCGCACCCGGCCCCTCAGTGAAACCAATCCCCGCGAAGAGACTGCTGCGGTCGAGGCGGCCCTTCAGGCCGAGTTTGGAACGGTGACCCGCGAACGGCTCGAAAGCGTCGGCCCCACCGTCAGCCAGGAGAGCACCCGCAGCGCGATCATCGCCGTGGTCGTCGCAACGCTGATCATTTTGCTCTACCTGACCTGGGCCTTCCGCAAGGCGCCCCATCCCGTGCGCTACGGGATCTGTGCCATCCTGGCCATGATCCACGATGTGCTCGTCGTCCTTGGCATCGCGGCGATCTTCAGTACCTTCAACCCGCGCTTCGAGGTGGACGCCCTGTTCCTCACCGCCCTGCTCACTATTCTGAGCTTTTCGGTGCACGATACCATCGTCGTCTTCGACCGCATCCGCGAGAACCTGATCAATCGCCATCCTGCCGAGACGTTCGATGCTATCGTCAACCACAGCATCGTGCAGACCCTGCCCCGCTCGATCAATACCCAGTTGACCACCTTCTTCACCCTCACGGCCTTGCTGCTCTTTGGCGGCGAGACGATCCAGAACTTTGTGTTGATCATGCTGATTGGCCTGATCAGCGGCACCTACTCGTCAATCTTCAACGCCGCGCAGTTGCTGGTGGTCTGGGAGCACCGCGAGTGGCGCCGCTGGTTCGGCCGTGGCGGTTCCAGCGCCGATGAGCGTAGCGCCGCCCCCGCGAACTAGAGCTTTGCTCAGACTGGTTGACCTGAAGGCGCAAAGATACTATGAGTAAGGCTAATGTTTTTCCTTACCGCATCCGCTCTGGCCCGCAAAGACGGGCTTCGCATACACTGGCCCGCAGCTCGATCCGCCGGGCACAGCGTACTTGTTCAAAAAATTAGCCCGCTTCCAGAAAACCATATATAAATCTAAAATCTAAAATCCAACAATATGCTTATCACCTTCCTCACCGATTTCGGCTACACAGACGCCTACGTCGGGGCCATGAAGGGCGTGGCCCTGGGGATCTGCCCCGGGGCCACGCTCATTGATATTACACACGCCGTCCCGCCTCAGGACGTTCTCGCCGGCGCGCTGCTCCTGCCAGCCTATGTGCCCTTCTATCCGCCCGGTAGCGTGCACGTGGCCGTGGTAGACCCCGGGGTGGGCAGCGCGCGACGGGGGGTGGCACTCGAAGTATGGCTCGGTGGAGCGCGGCAACTCCTGGTCGGCCCCGACAACGGGCTATTCTGGCCACTGCTGGCCGAGGCCGAGAGCTTTCGCGCCGTCGGCCTGACCGAGGCGCGCTACTGGCGCCCCCAGGTCGCGCCAACCTTCCACGGACGCGATGTGTTCACCCCCGTGGCCGCCCGCCTTGCCGCTGGTCTCCCGCTTGAGGCCCTCGGACCGCCGATCAGCGACCTGGCGCGCCTTGACCTGCCTCCGGTTCGCCATGAGGCGGGTGCACTCCAGGGGGAGATTCTGGCCATCGATCACTTCGGGAACGGCGCGAGCAACATCCGCGCCGCCGATCTCGCCGGTCTGGGGGAGCCATCAGGGCTGCGGGTCGTGGTCGCCGGGCGCGATCTCGGGCCGCCCCGGCGCACCTTTGCCGATGTAGCGGTGGGCGCGGCGCTGGCGCTGATCAACAGCGCCGGTTACCTGGAAGTGGCCGTGCGCGACGGCAGGGCCGACGCGGCCCTCGGTCTGCGGCGTGGCGTGCCCATTCGGGTTGAAGTCTTCGGCACGTCGCCCGACGCCTGAAGGGTGCGGCCGGGAGGGCGAAGCCCTCCTGCCAGGAGGATCTGGGAGGGCTTTGCCCTCTCAGGACGTTATCGGATACCCCGGGTATCCGGGCAGGCTCTTAGTGCTCCACGGGGGCGCGGGTCTCCACCCGCGCAGCAGTGCTCGATACCAGAGGCTTCACCGGTTCGTGCATCAGCCAGTGGTAGCAGGCCATCGCCGCCGGGGTGAGCAGCCAGAAATTGAAGAGGCGGAAGATAATCGCCGCCGGCAGCGCCGCCGCTCCAACGCCGAGCTGGGTGAGCACGGCGACCAGCGCGGCCTCCACCGTTCCGCCGCCGCCGGGCAGGACATTGAACGTTGACGTGACCAGGGCGATGCCAAAGGCCGCCAGCATCATCCCGAAGCTGGCGCTGCCCCCCAGGCCGACGAGCACTGCCAGCATCGCCAGGCTGTGCCCGCTCAACGCCGTGAGTTGCACCAGCACCAGCAAGATGACATCGCGGCGCCGGCTGGCCAGCAAACCCCGCGCGCGGGTGAGGTCGGCGACGATCTGTGCGGCCCGCGCCCCCGTCCAGCGCTGGCCGAAGATCCTGCCGATGCCCAGTTGCAGACGGGTGACCCAGCGCCGCAGCACTGTCTCGGGGCGCGTCAGGAGGTAGATCGCGCCCCCAATCACTGCCACCGCGACCAGGGCCGCCACCAGGCTGGCGATGGTCGCGTCAAGGCCGTGGAGCGCCAGGTAAATCAGACTGAAGGTGAAGATCAGGAGCATGGCGATGGCGTAGCTCAAGGTTTCGAGCGAGGCGATCAGCGCCGACTCGCCTGGCGAAATGCCCCGCCGGGTAAAATTGCTCATCAGAAAGGCATAACTGCCGACGCCTCCGGCAGGTACCGACTGGCTGATGATGATCGCCACCAGCGCCGTGGCCCAGAGCCGGAGCACCCCGACGCGATAGCCCAGCGAGCGAAGCACAATGTTGAAGACCTGCGAACTGATCAGGTAACTGGCGCCGATCAGGATTACCGAGAGCGCGAGCCAGAGGGGGCGCGCCTCGCCGAGCAGACCGAAGGCCTCGATGATCCAGGCCCGGTTCAAATAAGCGAGAACCAGAATGGTGAGGCTGATAAGCGCACTGGTAAAAAGCTTCCAGCGAAACGCGGGCATCAGCGGGTCCTTTCGTGGCGTGACGTTGTCAGGCGTATGGACGCCGCCGGTCGGGGCTTGCAGCAGCACAGGCAGGAGAAAGATTCAGATTTGTATGCCAATGCGATCGTCACCTCCACACCTCCAGCGTGGTGCATGAAAGCGTTTGTTTGCGTGAATAAGCTCGGGGTCAACTGATAGTCGGGGTGCGTGGGCATCACACCCGCATGCAGGCCGGAGACCTGCGTACCCGGGTTGCCCCGGGGCTTATATGCACGAACCTCAAGATGGCTTGCCTTCTGCTATGTGCGCTGGCACTACCAGGCAATATGAAATTCGCCTTCTTTTCCGGTAGCTGGTTCCCATGTGACATCCACCTTTTCTACCGCGGCATAACTTGGGCCGCTATAGCACCAGCTTACCATCTGCTGTACGGCCGCACGCGTGCCCTCAAACACTGCCTCGACCCGACCGTCGGGGAGATTACGTACCCATCCCTCTACGCCCAGGCTGCGGGCGCGGGTGCGTGTGTGCGCCCGAAAACCCACACCTTGAACCCGGCCCGAAATCACCACGCACGCCCGTACCTGTTCCATGGCCGTTGATCGCTCCTAAAAGGGTTAAACGCGCGATATTCGGGCCTTCGCGGCCCGAACCACTCGCAAGTATACCCTGGCGTGAGTGTGCGTGCAATTGGGAACTTCCCCTTTCGGCCCGCCACGGCAAATAATGGTATACTGCCTGCGGAACAGCAATAGCGCGCCGATTGGTCCGCCCTGGAACCGCACAATGTCTGATCAGGCAAAGATCCGCAATTTCTGTATCATCGCCCACGTCGATCACGGCAAGACCACGCTCTCCGACCGCCTGCTGGAGATGACGAGCACAATCAGCGAGCGTGAACGCCGCGAACAGCACCTCGACTCGATGGATCTCGAGCGCGAACGCGGCATCACCATCAAGCTCAAGGCGGTGCGTATGCACTACCGCGCCGCCGACGGCGAGGTGTACATGCTCAACCTGATCGACACGCCCGGCCACGTGGACTTCAGCTACGAGGTCGGGCGCTCGCTCGCCGCGTGCGAGGGCGCACTGCTGGTGATTGATGCGGCTCAGGGGATCGAGGCCCAGACTCTCGCCAATGTCTACCTGGCCATGGAAAATGATCTGACGATCATTCCGGTGATCAATAAAATTGATCTGCCCGGCGCCCACCCCGATGAAGTGGCCGCGGAGATCGAGAAGGTGATCGGCATTCCTGCCGAAGAGGCGATCATGGCTTCGGCCAAGGAGGGCATTGGTGTGCCGGAGATCCTGGAGGCGATTGTCCGGCGCATTCCGCCCCCCCACGGCCAGGCCGGCCGCCCCACCCGCGCGCTGATCTTCGACTCGCACTACGACCCCTACAAGGGCGTGATCGCCGCCGTGCGCGTGGTTGATGGCGCCATTCCCTCCGGCGCGCGGGTGCAGTTCATGGGCACCGGCGCCAGGACGGAGACCCTCGAGATCGGCGCCTTTCGCCCCGCTATGCAGCCCCTGCCCGTGCTCAATACCGGCGAGGTGGGCTACATCGCCACCGGGCTGAAGACGGTCGCCGACTGCCAGGTGGGTGATACGGTGACCCTGGCCGACCAGCCCGCCGAGACGCCGCTGCCCGGTTATCGCCCGGCCAAGCCCATGGTCTTCGCCGGTCTCTACCCGGTGGATAGCAACGCCTACCCCGAACTGCGCGACGCGCTTGAGAAGCTCAAGCTCAACGACGCGGCCCTCTCCTTCCAGCCCGAGAGTTCGGCCGCCCTCGGCTTCGGGTTCCGCGCCGGCTTTCTTGGCCTTTTGCATATGGAGATCGTGCGCGAGCGTCTGGAACGTGAGTACAACCTCGATCTGCTGATCACCGCCCCCAGTGTGGAGTACCAGGTGTTGCGCACCGACGGCGAGATTGTCACCGTCTCGAACCCGTCGGAGATGCCTGAGGTCAGCAAGATTGCCGCGATCGAGGAGCCGATTGTGCAGATTAGCATCATCGCGCCCGCGCGCTACATCGGCGTCATTATGGAACTGGTGACTACCCGGCGCGGCGTCTTCGAGACGATGGAGTACCTCGATCCGACCCGCGTGCTCCTGAAGTATCGTATGCCGCTCGCCGAAATTGTGATTGATTTCTACGACCGGCTCAAGAGTAGCACCCAGGGCTATGCCTCGCTCGATTATACCCTTGCCGGCTACCAGGAGGCCGATCTGGTCAAGCTCGACGTCCTGGTCAACCAGCAGCCGGTTGACGCCCTCTCACTGATCGTGCATCGCGACTTCGCCTACCAGCGCGGGCGCGACCTGGTGGAGCGCCTGCGGCAACTCATCCCGCGCCAGATGTTCGAGGTGCCCATCCAGGCCGCCATTGGCAGCAAGGTGATCGCCCGCGAGACGGTGCGCGCCCTGCGCAAGGACGTGCTCGCCAAGTGCTACGGCGGCGATGTGACGCGCAAGCGCAAATTGCTCGAAAAGCAAAAAGAGGGCAAAAAGCGTATGAAGATGGTCGGCAACGTCGAGATCCCCCAGGAGGCGTTCATGGCCATTCTTTCGCTCAATGAGAATGGGAACGGGGATCGCTGACATGGGCCGTGGATGGGAGGGTCTGGGAGGTTTGCGGCGGCCGCAGGCCCCTGAAGCTCCTCCCTTCCTGGTGCGGCGCGGAAAGCTCGGAGGGGTGCAGTTCCTCCGAACCTTCGCGCAGTAGAAGCCGCGGTAAGTGACAAAGTAGGGTTTCGGGCCAATATGTCTATCTAAAAAACTATGCAAACCACAGACCATCCTACCCGCACGCTCCTCCGGCTCTGCGCCGGTCTGTTGCTGCTGCTCACCCTGGCGGGATGCGCCAGCACCCGGAACGGCCAGCAGGTCGCCCCGGCCGATAGCCCGGTGATCGTGCGCTTCGGCGGGCAGACCTACACCATCGCCGATTTTGAGCAGCGTCTACAGCGCGACATTGGCCCCGGCGTCGCCGATCTGGTCGCCCAGGGGCAGACCCGCGAGGAGATCGAGCAACTGGCCAACGAGGCCAATGTTCGTGTCACGATCTTCGATCGCATGATCCAGGATCTGCTGCTGCTCGACTACGCCCGGCGCAACGGCATCGGCGCCGACCCGGCCGCCGTAGATGCCGCGGTGCTGCCGATGTTCTCCCCTGGTGTTGATGGTTCGCTGGCGCCGATGACGGCCCGGCGCGAGCAGGCGGCGCGAGAACAACTCGTGTTCGAGGTTATTGCCCGCAACACGCGCGCCGATATGGTGAAGGCGCGCCACATCCTTGTGGCCGACGAGAGCGCCGCGAAGCAAGTGCTGGCTGATCTGGCCGCGGGCGCCGATTTCGCCGCCCTCGCCCGTGAACGCTCGCAGGATACCGGTTCGGCCGCGAAGGGCGGTGACCTGGGCTGGTCGCCCCGTGGGCAATTCGTGCCCGAGTTCGAAGAGGTGGCTTTCTCCGCGCCGCTCAATACGCCCACCAGCGTCCAGAGCCAGTTCGGCTGGCACGTCATCGAGGTCCTGGCGCGCGAGAACCGGGCTTTTGACAGTTTTGAACAACTGCGCGCCAGCAGCAGCGCCCAGGCGCTCTACGAGCAGACGTTCGTCCCCTGGTACGAGGAATTGCGACGCCAGGCCGAGAACAGCGGGTTGCTGGAGATCGCCCCGGGCTTCGATCCGAATAGTGTGCCGCTGCCCTTCCCCGCCGAGGGCGGGGCGCGCTAAGAGCCCGGCTGGATCGGATGACTGATATTGTTCCTAATGTTCGGCAAACTTCTCACGCCGGGCCGCGATCCAGACCTGTCGTGCTGCATCTGCATTCATGACCAGGATCCCTAATCCTACGATCAGGTCAGGCCATCCCGAAAGAATGACAGCGGTCACAAGCCCTGCCGCCACTGTGGCAATGTTTGCCAGTGCATCGTTTCGTGCTGAAAGAAAGGCGGCTTTTGCCAGGCTTCCGCGATGCTTTCGATGACGGACAAGCACCAGCGCACAGGTCAGGTTGACGACCAGGGCGCCCGTGCCCGCCAGCGCCAGCCATACCGGGTCGGGAGGGGTGGGATGCAGGAATTTCTCCCATGCTTTTTGAATTGTTGCCAGACTGGGGATCAAGAGAACGGCAGCAAGGATCATTCCCAGCCGTCCGCGCCAGACAGGTGACCATCTCAGCCCGACAAGGATGAGCAGGTTGAGCACCGTGTCTTCGAGGAAGTCAATACTATCGGCAAACAGCGCCACTGATCCAATGGCGATGGCTATCGAGAATTCGAATCCAAAATAGACGAGGTTTGCCAGGGTCACGAAAAGTACAGCGCCACGCAACGCCGTATCCGACGATTGAAGGGATGTATGTTCAACGCTCATTGATGAAACCTCGTGCGGTTGCCAGCACGCTGCTGATGTACCGCCTCAGGATGACACGCTACGGCAGGCCTGTGGTCAGGTGATCGATCAACACATCGTAGCTCTGACTGTATGAGACAGCTTAGCTCTCCTTTGTCGTGTTGCCCCTGGCACAGATCTGCGGGTGCCGCAGTCCTCCGCAGATCTTTAAGCTCGGAGCGGATACGGCGCTGATCACTGCCCTGCATGCGCCCGCTCACGCGCCGCTCGCGAACGCCGGTCCGGGATGGAGCCCGGGTCGAAGCAGCGAACTGCTGGACCAGGGGCGTCTCCAATGCTGTGTCCATTGCTCGCTCAAACCGCATCTAAACGGGTCAATGCTGTTTGTAATGCTAGCCAGTACGTAGTCAGTGGTATAATAACCTTACTTCGCTTCGTGTCAAGAATCGTGTCAGGCGCCTCTGGCTCGTGTCACTCATCCTGCCGATCACCATTCTTTGGAAGCAGTCAATCAGCGCTGCCACGCTGCGCGCTTGCCCTGACATCACCGCGCATGGGGTGGTACGGATCCTGTGCTTGAGATCCGCGCCCTGCGGCTGTGCTCGCTCCCGCGGCCAGGCCATCCTGGGCACACCCAGGATGGTCTATCGCCTGCGCTGCCACCCTCGCGCCATCCCCGGGCCGGCGTCGAGGCGCACAACAAATGGAACAAACCATGCCCCGCCCGGGACTGGCGCACCGCCGGACGTCTCTCTGTAACCCATTGGATGCGCAACCGGTAGGGGATGTCGTTGGACCCCATGACCCCATGCCTGATGGAAGGCATCCAGGTTTCACGCATGTGGCCGGAAAGGCTGACATCCATGACGTATTTCCCCTCGCTCACCAGTGCCTCGTTTGAATGCGAGCCAGTATGAGAACCGGAGACCTCCTCGAGGCCGCCCTGCGCGCTCTGAATCTGGAGGCGCCGGCGGGCATACAACTGTGGATGGCGGAGGCATTGCTCGCCGCAGCGCAGCCCGCGGGTCTGCCCCCTCCCGATGCGCCACCGCGGGTGGCCTCGTATGCCGAAACACAGGGCCTGGGAACCTACGCGCCGCCCGCTGCGCCCTTCCCCCTGCTCGCTGGTGTGCCCGTGCTACTTGCAGGCCCCCCGGGCGCCGATTGGCCCGCCGTGGCGCGTCTCCTGCTCCTGCGCTATCCTGGTTCGCACCCCGTGCGCCTGGCGAGCCTCGACACCGCTGGCGCGACCCTGAGCCGCGACGAACGCCCTCTCGTCCACGTAATCGCCTGGCATACCGCTCCCGCCGCAGCGCTGCATGTCTGGTACCTGCCCCCCCTGACTTGCAGCGACGACCTGCGCAGCGCCGAGGGTCTGCGCTGGGTGGTGGCGCGTCTGCTCGGACCTGGCGGCTGCCCCTGGGACGTGCGGCAGACGCCCCGTTCGCTCCGCGCCGCCCTGCTGGAAGAGGTCCACGAAGTGCTCGAGGCCCTCGACAGCGGCGATACGGCCGCGTTGAGCGAAGAACTGGGGGATCTGCTGATTACCGTCTTCAGCCAGAGCGAAATGGCGCGGCAGGCGGGTCACTTCGCCCTCGAAGATGTGTTCGAGCAAGTGTCGCGCAAACTGATCGGACGCCATCCACACGTGTTCGGTGAACTGACCGTGGAGGGGGAGGGACAGGTGCTCCGCAACTGGGAACAGATCAAAGCCGCCGAGCATGCCCGCAAAGGGCGCGCCCGCACGAGCATCCTCGACGGGGTGCCTCCGACCCTGCCCGCGCTGGCTATGGCCCAGAAACTCGGCAAGAAGGCCGCCCGCGCCGGCTTCAACTGGAACGACATCGCTCAGGTGTGGGCCAGGCTCCAGGAGGAACTGGACGAACTGGCGGAGGCCGCGACCGCGGGTGACCCGAGCCACACCGCCGAGGAACTGGGTGACACGCTCTTCGTGCTGACACGCCTGGCTGACTGGCTGGGCCTCGATGCCGAGACGGCGCTACGCGAGGCCAGCGCCAGGTTTCGTCGCCGCTTCGGCGTGGTTGAGGCCGCTGCCGCGCGTCAGGGGCGTTCACTCGATGCCATGTCGCTCGACGAGTTGATGGCCCTTTGGAAGACAGCCAGGAACGCCTGATATGCCGCCGCCGCTCGAATTGCATCTCGACGACATTGTGCAGACCCGCAAGCCCCATCCCTGCGGTGGCGATACCTGGCGCATCGTGCGCCTGGGCGCCGAGATCGGCATCAAGTGCGAACGCTGCGGGCGGCGCGTTCTGTTGCCCCGGGCCGAGTTCGAGCGGCGCATTAAACGCTTCGTCGCGCGCGGCCCTGCCGGGCCGGCCTGAGAAAGCCATTGTCGCCGCTATCCGAATGTACTATCATGCATGTACAACCATGAGCGACTTTTACCAGAAGCAATGCGCGTGGCACGTTGTCGGCAGGCGGTCCGTTGCATGGATCGCGGTGCTGCTGGTGGCACTCCTGGCGCTGGTAGCCGCCGTGGTTCCGCCCTCGACCGTGACGGCCCAGGGGCGCGGACCAATCTACACCGTGACCCTTGACGGCGTGGTAAGTCGCTACAGTATCGGCTATCTGGAGCGGGCGCTTCGCGAGGCCGAAGCGGCCAATGCTGAAGCGCTGATCGTCCGGCTGTCGGCCACCGGCGCCGTGCTGCGCGATACGCGGATGTTCGCGGACCAACTGGCGCAGGCCCGTGTTCCCGTGGTAGTCCACGTGGCGCCGCCAGGCATGCGGAGCGGCGCCGCGGGTGTGTGGCTGCTGACGCCGGCGCACGTGGCGGCGATGGCGCCCAACACCAGTTTTGGCATTGTCGAGCCGCTGGTGCAGCCCGATCCGAACGTCAGCGACGCCACCCGCGAGTTGCTCTACACCGAGGCCATTGCCCGGCTCGGCGCCTGGAGCCGCGAGCGCGGTCGCAGTGATGTCTGGGTCGAACAGGCGGTTCGCGAGGGGATCGTGATCAATAATGAACAGGCGCTTGCCTCCACCCCCCCCGCAATTGACCTGGTTGCCCGCGATCTGAACGAACTACTCACGACCCTGGAGGGGCGCTCGGTTACGCTGGAAGGAGGCGAGACACGGACGTTATCCGTCCTGGGGCGCGCGCCGGAGCCGCTGGCGCCAACGGCGGGGGAACAACTGCTCTTGCTGCTGGCTACCCCCACCGTCGCCTTTCTGCTCCTGGTGCTGGCCGGCATCGCCATCTACGGCGAGTTCGTGACGCCGGGTGTGGGCGTACTGGCGGGGTTAGGGATTGTGCTGCTGCTTGCCGCTGGCGTGGGCCTGATCGCCCTGCCGGTGCGCTGGCTGGCTGTGCTGGGCCTCGTGGTTGCATTCGGGCTGATAGTGGTAGATTTGTATGCCCCGTCGCATGGAGCTTTTACCTTGGTCGGCACGGTAGTTCTGGTGCTCAGCACCCTGAACCTGTTCGACTCGGCACAGGCGCCCGGCGTGGGCGTGGCACTGTGGGCAGTTGCCCTGGTGGTTCTCCTGCTGATTGTATTCGCGGCCACGGGGATCTACCTGGTGCTGCGCACGCGCAGCACTCCAATCACTACCGGTCAGGAAGGGTTGGTGGGCCGGCTTGCCGAGGTACGCAAACGGCTGGACCCCGAAGGGATGGTATTTGTCGAAGGCGCCCTCTGGCGGGCAATCAGTGAAGACGGGGAGGTAGAGCCGGGCGAGTGGGTGCGCGTTACCGGCGTCTACGACCTGCGGTTGACGGTGCGGCGCCTGATTGAAGAGCCAGGACCCCGTGAGCGGGTCACTGGCGAACAGTGAGGAGAAACCGATGGAACTCGCCCTGCTGGCCTGTCTGGCCGTACTGGCCTTTATCGCCTTAATGGTTCTGTTATCAGCAATCAAGATCGTGCCTGAGTACGAACGCGGGGTCATCTTTCGGCTCGGGCGCCTGGTCGGCGCCCGTGGCCCTGGCCTGTTTCTGGTGATCCCCGTCTTTGAGCGCATGGTCCGGGTGGACACACGGGTGATCACCATGGACGTGCCGGTTCAGGAGGTGATCACCCTCGATAACGTGACGATCAAGGTCAATGCGGTGCTCTACTTCCAGGTGATCAACCCGAACTGGGCCGTAACCAAGGTGATGGATTACATCCGCGCCACGATGCAGATCGCTCAGACCACGCTGCGCTCGGTGGTGGGCCAGGTTGAGCTTGACGAATTGCTGGCCCAGCGCGAAAAGATCAACCAGAAGCTCCAGCAGATCATTGACGAGCAGACTGAGCCATGGGGCATCAAGGTGACGATCGTCGAAGTGAAAGACGTGGAACTACCGCAGAACATGCAGCGGGCGATGGCGAAACAGGCCGAGGCGGAGCGTGAGAAACGCGCCAAACTGATCCACGCCGAAGGCGAGTTGCAGGCGAGCCGCACCCTGGCGCAGGCCGCGGAAGTGATCGCCAACGAGCCGGTGTCACTCCAACTTCGCTACTTGCAGACGCTGACCGAGATCGCGGTGGAGAAAAACAGCACGATCATCTTCCCTCTGCCGGTGGAGACCCTCAAGCCCTTCATCGACGCGGTGAGCCGCCAGGCGTACAATGACGTTACGCCTGCGCCCGCACCGTCACGGGGCGGAGAGCGGTGAGGCGCGAAGCGGGGTGGTCCAGGGCGGCTACCCCGCTCGCCAGAATCATTATCGAATAACCCGGAATCTGGGGCGAGCCTCAGAGACGTTGCAGCAACTCTGGACCACCACGAGTTGCTATTACCCGACGGCCCGCGCCCTGGACTGATTCACCAGACTGCGCAGTGTCTCGATCAGTTGATCAATGAAGAAAGGTTTTGACAGATAGGCACTGACTCCCAGGGCGCGCGCCTGGCGTCGCAGGTGGTCGGTGTCGTAGGCGGTGACCATCACGGTCGGAACCGCAGCGCCCCGGGCCAGCAGCGCTTCAATGAGTTGCAGGCCGTTCATGCCGCGGAGGTTGTAGTCAGCTACGACCAGATCGAAGGGCTGTTGATCCCACAACTCCAGACCTTCCTCGGCGCCCAGCACCGTGACGAATTCATACGGGATGCCTAGCTCGGGCAGCGCCATCTCAATGATCCGCCCGATGTGGTTGTCATCCTCAACCAGGAGGATTCTGACCCGTTGGTTGTGCGCTGTCATCGGCTGCCTCCCCGCAGGCGCCATACCTGTCTCAGTCCCCTGCGCCTCCTCTTCAAGTGGCGGTTGTGCAGAAGGGAAGGTTTTTGCCCTTTCATAAGATTGGGGATATATAATACCATGAAATTAAAAGCGAAAGCAAGTAAAAGAATCTTTACCGGAACGCCGTTATATGGCTTTGACAGGTAAAATGGCCGAATCTATAATGATTCCATGGGCTACAAAAGCTTCATCTGCCGCGATAGGAATGTTTATCTATGTTAAGTCTGACAACACGGCCACGTCTCGCCGTAGCGACGCTCTTCGCCTTCTACCTCTTTCTGTACCCCGGCTCGATTACGCTGGTTGCGCTGGATCGGGTGCCGGTCTGGGGCACCTGGATGGGGGGCGCGCTGCTCATTCTCCAGGGCGCGTTGATGGGTCTCTGGCTCATCGTAAACTTCGGGCAATGGGGCGCGCTGGCCTCGTTGTGGGTGCTGTTCCTCTCGTGGCTGGTGGAGCATATCGGCGCGACCACCGGCTTCCCGTTCGGGAGTTACAGTTACACCGATGTGCTCCAGCCGAAGGTGTTCGGGGTTGTGCCGCTCGCCATTCCCTTTGCCTGGTTGTTGATCGTCACGGCTGCCATCGGGGTTGCCGAGCTGTTTCTCGACCGCGAAAGCCGCGCGCCCCAGGCAGAGGTGCGCGTGCGCCCCGCCCGTGTGCTGATTGCCACAGCCTTTGCGCTGCTCCTCGATGTCACCATTGAACCCTTCGCGGTACACATTAACCACTACTGGGTCTGGAGCGATAGCGACCCGAGCGCCTACTACGGCATTCCGGCCTCGAACTTTGTGGCCTGGTGGTTCACCAGTTTGCTCTTGAGCTGGGTGCTGGCTCTGCATCGGACGGGCGCCGTTCGCGCCGCGCACTTCGGGCCGCGCCGCTTCGGCGAGTGGTTCTGGCCCTGGCTGCCGTTGACGCTCTACCTGACAAACCTGACCATGTTCGTGGTCGTCAACCTGGCGCGTGGTCAGGTCATTGCAGCGCTGATCGGCAGTTTGATCTTCCTGGTCATTGCGGGTCGTATCGGCGTTCCGCTGCTGGTGCGGCGCCTGCGTGCCCGCCCTGAGCAGGAGCAGAGCGTTTCGTAGTTCTTACGCTTGCGCACAACCTGGAAAGTTGCCCGACAGGGTTCTCTCTATGAAAAGGGGCGAGGGGAAACCCGGTTTCCTTTCGCCCCTTCAGCCACCCATGCTGTCCCGGGGATGCTCCTGGGAGGGAGCAGCTTTCCCATGCGGGCCTATGTTCGTCTCGGGTGAGAGCGGCCGGGCAGCAGTCTCAGGAAACCATCGAACAGTTCATCGATCCCACGGCGCCCGCGGAGCAGTGGCTGAAAACGGTCGTAGCGCAGCGCCAGCACATCCTCGCGCAGGGCGTCGCAGGCCTCGGTGAGCCGGCTGGTGATATCGGCCAGGGCGCCTTCAATATCCGACGGATTGGCCGCGCGGTAGTACGGCCCGATACGGATAAAGGCTTCGGGGAACTGCCGCCCAAGCAGTTCATAGCGCAGCGCCACCGGGCAAAGGTTAACGTCGCCTGCCTGGGCGATGATCCGCGCGATCCCGGGGTAAGTGACCAGCGGGCGGCGATCGTTGGGCACGATTTTACCCTGGGGAAAGATGAACAGCAAGCGCGGCCGGCGGCCACCCCGCAGCAGCGCCGCGGCGTAAGCCTGAGAACGCCAGGCGTCCTCCGGGTCGTCGCGGTTGACGCTGAAGGCCCCTGACCAGCGAAAGAAACGGTAGCGGCGCAGTTGCTTCTCTTCCATCAGCAGGTGTGCGTCGAACTGCCCGCGCAGCACCACTCGGTGGATAACGTACATCAGGTAGCCGTCCCACCACGAGCTATGGTTCAGGTACACGATCAGCGGGCCGTTGCGGGGATGCGGCAGGGGCCCATGGCTCTGGAGCCAGACACGGTCGAAGTGGCGCCAGAGTGACCAGCGGGCAAAGCACCGGTACAGCAGTTCGTCGAGAACAGGGTTCTTGGCAGCGGGGATCGCCGGACGTGGTTCATCACCGGTAGAGCGAAGTGAAGCATCACTCGCCCTTTCGCGGGTGGTGGTGTTCAATCTGGCGTTGTGCCCCATGGGTGTGCCCGTTCACGAACATAGGGAAACGGCTTTCGCCGAACTCCTCGACCAAATAGGCGACGGCAGGGTCGAAAGAGCTTCCGCCTCCGCCATCAGTAGTTTGTGAACCAGGTTTCCGGTAACTCCGCCGCCTCCCCAACCCTCCCCCCCTGGAGGAAGGCGCCCGACTCCTCCCCGTTGAGGGGGAGGTTGGGAGGGGGACGAAATGCAAGGAAACTTCGTTCACGGACTAATCATGGTTGCCCATCATCAAATCAGCGCGTGGGGATGGGCGAAGTGGGCGCGGCTGAAGGCGCTGCGGGCCAGTTGCACCGCTTCGGCCAGGAGGTCCTCCAGGTCGGTGCCGGTGCCGGCGTACAGTTCACCGATATTCTCCGCGTCAACCGCCTCGAGGGCATGGCGCAGCGGCCAGAGGCCGTCGGTGGAGCCATCGCCAACGGCTACGAGGGCCACGAAGCGCCGGCGCGCGGGCGGCGGGGCTGTGGCCAGGGCATCGAACAGCCTGCGCAGGCGCGGGGGCACATTGCCGCCGGGCAGTGGGGTGACCACCAGGAGCACCTCGGCATCGGCAATGTCGCTGAGCAACGGCGCCATCAACGGATCGTCGAACGAAGGCGCATCGGCACTGATCAGCACCTCGCCCAGGTATGCGGCGCGCTTGACCGGCGGCAGGGCCGCGAGCATGGCGTCCAGGCACTGGCGGGCCGGGCCACCGTCGTTGGCGCTACCGCAAATGCCCAGCGTGAACAGATAACCGTCGTGCATAGTGGTTTACGTCAATGCGGATGTGCTTGAGCCGGAGGGCGCAGCCCTCCCGGACCCTCCCGCATCCGCGCGCCTCTGTCAGGCGACCGGCGAGGAGACAAACGGTTCGAAGTAGGCTTCGATGGCGGTACGAGCGGCCTCGACACTGGTGGACCGGTGTACGGCGACCCGCAGGTGCGAGGCGCTGGGCAGGCCAACCACGAACTGGCCGATCAGTTGCTTGATCTTGTTCAGTGCGAGACGGGGGGGCAATTCGGCCTCACACAACTCCAGATAGTTAAGCAGGAACTCCATCTTATCGGCGGGGCCGGGCTGAAACACCGCCTCGCCACGGCGAAGCTGAGCTATTTGCAAGAAGATCCAGGGATTCTCCATTGCCGCGCGCCCGATCATCACCCCATCGGCGCCACTGTCGCGCATACGCAGCAGGGCGTCTTCGGCGGTTTTCACGTCGCCGCTGCCGATCACCGGGATGCTGACAGCGCACTTGACCGCGGCCACGCGGCCCCAGTCGGCATGGCCCTTGTAGCCCTGCTCTCGGGTGCGCGGATGCAGGGCAATCGCCGCGACGCCGGCGTCCTCGGCGATCTTTGCGGTTTCGATGAAGTTCAGGTTCTGCTCGTCCCACCCGGCGCGAAGCTTCAGCGTCACGGGAATCTGCACGGCAGCCTTCACCGCCTTGAGCAGGCGGTGCATCTTCGGCAGGTCGCGCAGGAGCGAGGCGCCGTGGCCGCCGCCAGTGACCTTCGGCGAGGGGCAGCCGCAGTTGATGTCGACAATATCGGCGCCGAGTTGCTCGACCGTGCGCGCTGCGGTGGCCACCAGATCAGGCTCGTTACCCGAGAGTTGCATCGTCAGCGGGCGCTCCTCGGGCAGATAGTCGAGCAGGTGATGGCGCTTCAGTGCCCTGGGTGTAACGCTGGCGGCGTTGGTCATCTCGGTGCTGACCAGGCCGCACCCGCCGAGCCGCAGGATCATGCGCCGGAAGGTGCTGTCGGTCACGCCCGCCATTGGCGCCAGCGTGATGTTTGGGGCGACACGAATGTGGTTGACGTAATATTCGGCCGGCAGCGCGGCGATTTCGGTCTGTGTCAGCATGTGGAATGGTCAGTAAGACATGGTTCACTACGAGGTGGCCATCGCGGAGGGGCGTGGTGAATGAGCGCCTCCCTCGAACGGGTAGGTGGAGGTCCGCGCTGCAAAACCATGGCTAATACCAATTCCCTAGGAGGTCATCGCAAGCTCGGTCTGCACCAGGTAGGGGTAGCCACTGAGTGATTGCAGTCGCTCGGGAGTGTAGGTCGCAAGCACGGCTTCGAGTTCGTCCTGCAAGCAGTCGAGATGTGCAAAGTG